>CAZNQL010000017.1:0-64573 GCA_964575415.1 uncultured Propionivibrio sp. | reverse complement strand
TTGCGCAGATGTCGGAAGAAAGCAGTGCGGCCGCCGCCAACAGCGCGCAGGCAGCCAACGATCTGGACCGGATTGCTAAGGAAGTTCAGGCAATCGTCAGTGCTTACAAGCTTTGACAGATGCGGGTATGGTGATTCCAGACGCCTCCGCCAGACCGGCCATGCAGCGCATATTGCGCGTGCTGGAGAAGAAATCCAACTTGTCGGTGTCCGACCTTTCGGCGGAGGCTTTTGTGGGAGTTACCACCCTGGCCTGCGGCGGATACATCAAGGCGATGAAAGCTCAGCGGCTGATTCATGTCAGCGGCTGGCGCAAGATCAATGGCCGGTTCTCGACACCACTCTTTAGCCTGGGCAATCATCCCGATGTTGCCCGGCCGAAGATCGACGATAATTGCCGTGACGCTCCCGGAATGTGGAGGATTCTGGAAACCCTGGAACGCTATGGGCCTCTGAATTACCACGACATCGCCCGATTTTCGGGATTATCTCCGAATACGGTCAAGAATAGCGGTTATCTGAGTGCGCTCATCGCGCAGCTGCGCATTCACATCGGCAGTTGGCAACGGTCGCGTGGCGGCCCCATGTTGCCGGTCTATCATGCCGGCGCAGGTATTTCCGTTCAGAAGCCACCGCCCATTACCGCCACGGAAAAACCGAGAAATCACCGTAAGCGCGAGCGCATGGCTGAACGTGGACGAGGACTCGGAACCCTTCTGGCCGAATTCGCTCGATAAGTCAATTTCGGCGCCAAAGGAGACATTTGAAATTTACAATCACTCCGTCCCCTTTGGCGCTTCGTTCAGGCATTCGTCGCGCTGACACCAGTTAAGATTCGATATAGGCATTCTGACTCGGTTTATCAGGCTGGATTTGCGGCTACAGTTCCCGTTCGCGTCGCATACCGGACGATGCGCGACAAAACCTCGAAATTAGTGTATCCGCCCCCATAATTCAGGGGCCGCGCCGTGATATAGCCACGCCGCTTGACTGATTTCCAGCGTTTATTCGAGCGTTTAGAGGAATTGCTTTCAACCGAACTTGGCCATGTCATACTTTTGGTAAGTAAAATGTTTTGGGCCTGGCGAGCCATCTTGCGGGCCATTGTCTGCCGGCTTCGGCATGGGTAGTCTTGAGCGTTTTGGGAGATACTCTCCGGAAGGGCCGCGCATTATGCGCTTGTCCGGCTACTTACAACCTGGCTCGTGATCGAGGCATCGGAAACTCATTCTTAAGACAATCTACAACGGGGAAACCATATGGCAAATCACTTGAGACTATCCGAAAAGTGGTTCAACCGGGGTTTATGGCTGATTGCTTTTCTGTTTGCCTATTTTCTGATCGGCCTGGGCGGCACCATCGTCGGTGACCTTCCGAAAATCGAAAGCAGGCTTTCGCTCGAAAATTTCGTGGACAAGGGTGCTCGTACCCTGCTGACCGACAAGCTTAAAGTCCTGAAAAAGGAAGAAGACACCGCGAATGAGAAATTCGAGCAAGCCAAGTTGCAGCTCCAGGCCGCACGTGCCGACTATCAGTCATCAAAACAGGCCTTCGATGCCTGGGTCACCACCAGAAATGCGACGCAGCGCGCCGAGCAAAACAATGACCTGATCGGTCGCACGGCCAGCCTCGAGAATCTGCGAAAAAGGGAGCGGGAGTCCTTGACCGCCGTTGAAGCCATTCAAAAGCAGTTGCTCGATACCCGTCAGGCCAAAGCACAAATCAACCGGGAAATCGCGACGCTGGAGAGTACGGCGAGAACTGAATTCGAATCGACGCAGAAGAAAATAGAGCTTCGCGTCTTCATTTACCGACTGATGTTCGTCTTGCCCCTGCTGCTCGTTGCGACCTATCTGTTCATCAAACACCGCAAGAAATCGTACTGGCCCTTTGTCTGGGGTTTCATATTCTTCAGCTTGTTCGCATTTTTTGTCGAACTGGTGCCTTATCTGCCGAGCTACGGCGGATACGTCCGTTATACGGTTGGTGTGGTGGTCACGCTGGTTGCCGGCAAATACGCTATCGCAGCGCTGCAACGCTACATAGAGCAACAACGCAATCTGGAAAAACAGCCTGACTCCCAACGTAAAAAGGATATTCAGTACGATCAGGCGTTAACTCGAATCGGCAAGGGCATTTGCCCCAGTTGCGAAAGACCGATCACGAAGGAAACAGACAACTTCTGCCAGCATTGCGGCATCGAAATTTTTGATCAATGCATGTCCTGCGGAACCCGGAAAGTGGCATTTTCGAACTTCTGTTTCCATTGCGGCAAGGGGCATTGCGACCATAATGCGCTCAAACCACAGCAAAGCAACCTGTGATCATTTGCAAAAAAACTTTCTGGTGTTCCAATGTAAATTGAGCGAATCGGAGCAAGCGAGAACGCATTGAACCCTTACCTAACTTTCCTTCTCGGCATCGTCTGCGCGGGTATCGGTGGCGAGCTTTTTGTGCGCGGTTCAGTGAGCCTCGCGCATTCGTTCCGGATTTCGCCAGGCATCATCGGCGCGACGGTGGCCGCCTTCGCCACATCGAGTCCGGAATTATCGGTCGCGATCAATGCTGCGCTGGCGGAAACCCCGAGAATCGCGCTTGGCAATGCGCTCGGCAGCAACGTTCTGAACGTCGCGCTGATTCTCGGCCTCTCGCTTGTCGTTGCCGGCATCCAGTGTCCGCGCACCAGTGTGAAACAGGACTTTCCGGTCGCCCTTGCCGTGCCAATATTTACGGGGCTCCTGCTTCTTGACGGCGAGCTTTCGCGCTTTGACGGGGTCCTGATGATGGGCATGTTCCTGGCTTGGTTTACGGCCACCGTTCTGGAAGCCAGAAAACAACGCAGCGCCGCCGAAAAGGTTCTCGGCGTGCATCAAACGTGGCAGATCGCCCTGTACTGTATCGTCGGTCTGGGTTTGCTAATAACCGCCGGCAATTTCATCGTTGATGGGTCAAAGAGCATCGCTCTGGCCTTCGGCATCGATGAGTTCATCATCGCCGCAACGGTCGTGTCTGTCGGCACGACCGTGCCCGAACTCGCCACGACGATGATTGCCAAGTTTCGGGGGCACGACGAAGTCGGCCTAGGAACGATCCTGGGCAGCAATATCTTCAACGGACTATTCATCGTCAGTATCGCCGCCATGATCCATCCGATCGTCGTCCCCTGGCACGACCTGGCAATCGCGCTAACGTTCGGCATCGCTGCCTTGGTTTTCACGTATCCGGAAGGCAGCGGATTTATCGGCCGCCGCCGGGGTGTCCTGCTCCTGATGCTCTATGGCGGCTACCTTGCCCTCATCCTCAAGCATGGCGTAGCGCAGTAACCCGGTTTTACAGTTCGCGAACGCAGTCCGGTTGCGACCCCCCGGCCTGAAATCCGCGTGGCCGGCGCTTTGCTAATGCGGCCCCGGTTACTGCCAGCTCGCCAGCAAGACAGCCACGGCCTGATCGGGATCGTTCTCGGTCGTTAACACGCCCTGGATGCCGCGCTGCTCGAGTTTTCGCTTCAAGCCGTCTCCCATGCTAGCGCCCAGCATGATGGCGACGCCGTCGAGCAGGTGCTCCTGGCCGTGCGTGGTTTCGTGAAACGACTGTTCCTTGGCAAGTTCGAGCAGATTCTTGCCGACCACGCGGCCTTGCTCAATGTCATACACCCAGAATTTGCGGCACTTGCCAGCGTGTTCGGTGACGGTCTTTCGATTCTGGCTGCAGACGGCGATCTTGAATTTTTCGTCTGCCGGCTTGCGTGCCGCTTCGTTGGCCTTGCCTTCGCCACCATGAGCGCACCCGCCGTCGTCGCCATGATCGTGACCCTCGCAACTGCCACCTTCTCCGCAACAGCCTTGCGCTTCACCTTCATGGCCGTGACCGCCGCAACAACCGCCGCCAGCCTCGTCATGTTTTTCGCCGCCGCAACAGCCGCCTCTGTGATACCCCTGCTCGCCGGCATGCCGACCGCAGCCCCCCGCCGGAACTTCGACGCATTCGAGTTCGCCGTTCTCGAACTGGGCGATGGCCTGCGCGACGGTTTCCGCAGCCATGCCGTAGATCTTGATGCCCTGCTGCGCCAGCACACGCAAGGTCATGCGGTTGAGGCTACCGCAAAGAACGGCGTCCATGCGGACCGGTGTGGACGAAGCCGGGTTCTGCGCGGCGAGGTCGATCTGCTCGTACTGACGGGTCAATAGATCGAAAATCAGGATGTGTGCGGCATCAGGCAAATGGGGCTCAACGGCTGACTCCAGCCCTTCAGGCGACGTCACGGGAATGCAGATTTTCATGGGAGACTCTTCCGGAAAATGATCAACTCCGTCAAGTTTATAGCATATGCCACTTTTTCCGCAAGACCGCCCGGCAGGTTCGGGAGGCGATAACCGATCAGGATTCCACCGCTTTGGGGGAACAATCGACCGCCTCCCGGTTTCCGGAGTGGGGACCGATTTTCAGTGCTTTGCCGTTCAACAAGGCATCGGCCAGCTTACGGTGTGCACTATTGAGAATGTTGCCGATCGTCTGACGGGAAACCCCCATTTTTACGGCGGCCTCGGCTTGGTACAAACCATCGAGATCGGTTAGCCGCATGGCCTCGAGTTCATCCAAACCAAGAACTATTTCTTCCAGATCCCGCATGGGAATCCCCACCGGTTTGAAATAACTCGCTGCGGGGACACAGCTGACAAGCCGGTTTTTCAGCGGTCGCGCCATGATCGATTTTCCTTATATAACTAGTGGATCGGTAGATCAAGGGTTATCAAACCCATCCCGCACATCCATGAAAATTACCATTGAGCCATAAAAAAACCCGAGAGAGGGACATCCCGGGTTTTGGAATTCACAGGTTTTGGCGCTTAATTGCTGTTGCCGGGCGTTTCCTGCGGGCGCTTTGGGCGCCGATGCTGACGCTTCGGCGGCCGCCCCTCCGGTCGCCCTTCGGCTGGTTTAGCATCCTGCGGCCTCTGACCGTTGGTATTTTTTTGACCCTGCTTTTGCCCCTGCCCTCGATCGGGACGACGCCCTTGACCGCCATGATTTTGCCGCTTTTCGCCGTGCCGTTCGAAAGGCCGGTCGGTATCGCGATTACCAGGCGCCGTGCGAATCTCGAGTTCGTTCAACTCATCCCATTGCTCGTCCGTCCGATCCCGCTCGGGAATGGCCATCAATTCCCGGATTCGGCGTCGCGGATCAATTGTTTGCGAATCATCCATGTGCGCATTATGAACCAGAGGATGCAATTCGTTCAACTCCCAGAAGCATGTCAAAGTTTTCCTGACTCACTTTCAACAAGATTTTCCGCCCTATAATCTCGGCTTTTGGGTCGAATTCATGTGGTTCAGAAATCTCCAAATTTATCGGTTGCCCAGCAAGTGGGCGACCACGATCGATGCTCTTGAAACACAACTGGCCTCATTTCCGCTTCAATCCTGTAGCGCCACCGAGTTGAAGAGCGTCGGCTGGATCGCGCCGCGCGATGGCGCCAGCCTGATTCATTCCGTCAACCGCCAATGGCTGCTGGCGCTTGGCGTCGAGCAGAAATTACTGCCTTCGTCGGTCGTCAAACAGGTGGCTTTCGAACGCGCCCGAACCATCCAGGAAACACAAGCCCGCAACGTCGGCCGCCGCGAGATGCGGGAACTGCGCGAAGCGGTCAGCCTTGAGTTGTTGCCACGCGCGTTCATCAACCGCCGCACGACCTTCGGCTGGATCGACCCGGTCAACGGCTGGCTGGTCATCGACGCCGCGTCGACGGCCAAGGCAGATGAATTCCTCGAGCACCTGCATCGATCCGTCGAGGGTTTTCCGGCCCGTTTCCTGCAAACGGTCCAATCGCCTTCTGCGGCCATGACCGCCTGGATCGCCGACGGCGAAGCCCCGGCCGGATTTACGATCGATCAGGACCTGGAACTGAAATCCACCGAAAAAGCCACCGTGCGCTACGTCCGCCATACGCTGGAAGGCGAGGAAATCCGCCAGCATATCGCGGAAGGCAAGGTCGTCACGCGCCTGGCGCTGACCTGGAACGACCGCATTTCCTTCATGCTCACCGAGAACCTGCAAATCAAGCGCCTGGCGTTTCTTGACATCCTCAAGGAGCAGTCGGAGGGCCAGGCGGAGAACGAGGATGAACGCTTCGATATCGATTTCACGTTGATGAGCGGCGAAGTTGCGCGCCTGCTCGACGACCTGCTGCAAGCCATGGGCGGGGAACAGGTTGCCGACATCTGAGTTCCGCCAGCGGACGGGCCGGATCATGACTGACGTCGCTAACGAAGACGGGAAAACGAAACCGACTACTTGGTTCCTGTATCTGATCGAGTGCCGCGACGGCAGTATCTACACGGGAATCGCGAAGAACGTGTCGGCGCGTTACGCCGCGCACGCCAACGGCACAAGCGCACGCTATACGCGCATGCATCCGCCGGCCAGATTGCTCGCCAGCCGGGAATACCCGGACCGTTCGAGTGCGCTCAAGGCGGAATGCGCCGTCAAGAAGCTTTCGGCGCAGGCCAAGCGTCGTTATGCCGATGAAATTTCCGGAACGCCCGGAGAAAACCGGGCCTAGTCGAAGAGGCCGGGTTGCAATGGCGCCAGGTTTTCGCGCTTGACGGCAAAACGCACCGGCGCCCCGCTGCGACCGACCGCTTCGACGAGCATCCGGTCGGCACAGCTTTCCGCGACCACCCGCACGTTGTAGCCGCCTTTGGCCAGTTTGCTGGCACGCCCGATGTAGGTCGCCAAGCCGCCGATCTGCGGCATCCAGGTCGTTTTCTTTCGGGCCATCGCGTTATCCGTTTCAAATAATCCTGCGCGGCATCTTAGCAGGCTAGCGAAAAAACCGCCAAGCGCGCCGGACCAAACCATGAATGCATGGCGTCAAGGATATATAATGTAGGGTTTCGCCAACCCCCTGGATCATCATGGAAGCAGAACAACTCAACAGCATCTCCAACCGGCTCGAGGACATCGCCCAGCGCGCCTCCGAGCTACGGAGGTATCTTTGACTACGATCAGAAGAAGGATCAACTGAACGCAGTCAGCCGCGAACTCGAAGACCCGAAGGTCTGGGACAACGCCGAGCGCGCGCAGGAACTCGGCAAGGAAAAACGGGCGCTGGAAAACGTCGTCGTCACGCTTGACGAAGTCGGCGAAGGCCTCAAGGATGCCGAAGAATTGTTCGAGATGGCACGCGAGGAGAACGACGACGACACACTGCACGCCGTCGCCGCCGATATCGACGGTATCGAGAAGCGCGTCGCCAGTCTCGAATTCCGCCGCATGTTCAACAACCCCGCCGATCCCCTCAACTGTTTTGTCGACATCCAGGCCGGCGCCGGCGGCACCGAGGCGCAGGACTGGGCATCGATGTTGTTGCGCATGTACGTCAAGTACGGCGAGCGCAAGGGCTACGGCGTCGAGGTGCTTGAAGAATCCGAAGGCGACGTTGCCGGCATCAAGACCGCCACCATCAAACTAACCGGAGAATATTGCTTCGGCATGCTGCGTTCCGAAACCGGCATTCATCGCCTGGTGCGCAAATCGCCGTTCGACTCGAACGCACGTCGCCACACCAGCTTCGCGTCGATCTTCGTCTATCCGGAAATCGACGATTCGTTCGAAATCGAGGTCAACCCGGCCGATCTGCGCATCGACACCTATCGCGCTTCCGGTGCCGGCGGCCAGCACATCAACAAGACGGACTCGGCAGTGCGGATCACGCACATTCCGTCCGGTATCGTCGTGCAGTGCCAGAACGACCGTTCGCAGCACCGCAACCGCGCCGAGGCCATGGCCATGCTGAAATCGCGCCTGTATGAAACCGAAATGCGCAAACGGCAGGCCGAACAGCAGAAGCTCGAGGACGCCAAGACCGATATCGGTTGGGGTCATCAAATTCGCTCCTATGTGCTCGATCAGTCGCGCATCAAGGATCTGCGCACCAACGTCGAAGTCGGCAATACGCAGAGCGTGCTCGACGGTGATCTTGACCAGTTCATCGAAGCCAGCCTGAAGCAAGGCGTTTGACGACTGCCCCACCCTTTTACTGGATTGCGAAAACATCATGACCGAGCAAAACAACGCCCAGAACCCCGTTTCCGATCAGGATGAAAACCACATCATTGCGGAACGCCGTGCCAAGCTCGCCGAATGGCGGGCGACCGGCAAAGCCTACCCGAACGATTTCTCGCGCGAGAACACGGCCGGCAAGATCAGCGAAGTCTATGAATCGAAATCCGGCGAGGAACTCGAAGCCAACCCCGTCGAAGTCAAGATCGCCGGCCGCATCATGCTCAAGCGCATCATGGGCAAAGCGTCCTTCGTCACGCTTTCCGACCTTTCCGGACGCATCCAGGTGTTCATTACCCGCGACAAGGTCGGCGAGGAAACCTACACCGCCTTCAAGCGCTGGGACATCGGCGACATCATTGGCGTCGTCGGCACCCTTTTCCGCACCAAGACCGGCGAGCTGACGGTCCATAGCACGGAAATCCGCCTGCTGTCCAAATCGCTGCGTCCGCTGCCCGAGAAGTTCCATGGCCTGACCGATCAGGAACAGAAGTACCGCATGCGCTACCTCGACCTGATCATGAACGAGCACTCGCGCTTTACCTTCACGGCGCGCAGCCGCATGATGCAGTCGATCCGCAACTACATGACGAACCACGGCTTCCTCGAAGTCGAAACGCCGATGATGCATCCGATCCCGGGCGGCGCGTCGGCCAAACCATTCAAGACGCATCACAACGCGCTGGACATGGAGTTGTTCCTGCGTATCGCTCCCGAGCTGTACCTGAAGAAACTCGTCGTCGGCGGCTTCGAAAAAGTCTTCGAAATGAACCGGAATTTCCGCAACGAAGGCATGAGCCCGCGGCACAATCCAGAGTTCACGATGATGGAGTTCTACGAAGCCTACAGCGAATACAAGAAGCTGATGGATTTCACCGAGGGTCTGCTGCGCCACTCGGCACGGAACGCGCTGGGTACCGAAATTTTCGAGTATCAGGGACGCGTGCTTGATCTCTCGAAACCGTTCGACCGGCTGACCATGGTCGAAGCCATCATGAAATATTGCCCGCAATACACCCGCGAGCAACTTGAAGACGCCGAATGGCTGCGCCAGAAACTGACCGCGATGAAGGTCGAGTTCAAACCGACGACCGGACTCGGCACCCTGCAACTGCTGATGTTCGAGGAATCGACGGAGGCGAAGCTCTGGGATCCGACCTTCATTATCGACTACCCGACGGAAATCAGCCCGTTGGCGCGCAGCAGCGACAGCAACCCGGACATCACCGAGCGCTTCGAACTGTTCATCGTCGGCCGCGAAATCGCCAACGGCTTCTCCGAACTGAACGACCCGGAAGACCAGGCCGAGCGTTTCATGGCTCAGGCGAAGGCCAAGGATGCCGGCGACGAAGAAGCCATGTACTACGACGCTGACTACATCCGCGCTCTTGAATACGGCCTGCCGCCGACCGGCGGCTGCGGCATCGGCATCGATCGCCTGGTCATGCTGCTGACCGACTCGGCGAACATCCGCGACGTCATCCTCTTCCCGCAGATGCGACCGGAGTGAGTAACGAAAGAGCGAACGTAGGAAGTCCCTTCAGGGGCGCCCTGAGTGATACGCCGCAAGGCGTATCACGAAGAAGTGCCCTTGGGGTGCGCCCTGAATGAGACGCTCGGCGACGAATGAAGAAGTGCCCATCGGGCACGACCAGAAAAGTCTTATATCTGAACCAAGACGAAAAAGCGCCCTGTGGGGCGTTTTTTCGTTAAAGGCGACCGGTTATTTGGATATGAATTCTGGTTCTATTGCCGCTAAGATTTCGGCTTCCCGAATCGATCACCGAGAGACCCTTGATGAAACTTGAAACCCTGGCCCTGCATGCCGGCTACACCCCCGAAGCGACGACCAAGGCGGTCGCCGTACCGATTTATCAGACGACGTCGTATTCCTTCGACAGCACGCAGCACGGTGCCGACCTCTTTGACCTCAAGGTGGCGGGCAACATCTACACCCGGATCATGAATCCGACCCAGGACGTCCTCGAGAAACGTGTTGCCGCGCTTGAAGGCGGCATAGCTGCCCTGGCGCTAGCCTCGGGACAAGCAGCCATCACCTACGCGATCATGACCATTGCCGAGGCCGGTGACAACATCGTTTCGGCATCCACGCTTTACGGCGGCACCTACAACCTTTTCGCCCACACCCTACCGCAATACGGTATCAACGTGCGCTTTGCCGACTACCGCGACCCGGCCTCATTCGAAAAACAGATCTACAACAAGACGAAGGCGATCTATTGCGAATCGATCGGCAACCCGCTCGGCAACATCACCGACTTCGAAAAGCTGGCCGAGATCGCGCACCGCCACGGCGTGCCGCTGATCGGCGGCATCATCGTCGATAGCGGGAAATTCCCTTGGGCTGAACACAAGGCGCGCTTCAAGCGACTGAACGAACCTGATGTCTCCTACCATGGCGTTGTCTACACCGAAGCGCTCGGCGCTGCAGCCTTTATCGGCCGCGCCCGTGTCGTGCCACTGCGTAACATGGGGGCGGCGATTTCTCCGTTCAACGTCTTCCTGATCCTGCAAGGCCTGGAAACCCTGGCGCTGCGCATGGACCGCATCTGCGAAAACTCGGTCAAGGTCGCTGAATTTCTCAAGAGCCACGCCAAGGTTTTCTGGGTCAATTACGCTGGCCTGACGGACCACGCTGACCACGCGCTCGTCCAGAAATACATGGACGGCAAGGCATCAGGCGTACTTACCTTCGGCGTCAAGAATGGCATCGAGGGCGGCGGCCGCTTCCAGGATGCCCTGAAGCTCTTCACCCGTCTGGTCAACATCGGCGACAGCAAGTCGCTGGCTTGCCATCCGGCATCGATAACGCATCGTCAACTCACCCCGGAAGAAATGGTCAAGGCCGGCGTCTCCGCCGACATGATCCGCCTCTCGATTGGCATCGAACACATCGACGATCTGATTGCCGACCTTGATCAGGCACTGGCAGCCGCCTGAATTCCGGGCCGGCTTTCACACCAAGGCCATCGCCCAAGACGTTGGCCTTACCCCCATTTTGCACACCTTGGAGGTTTATTTACCAACAAACCATCCTACTGTTCTATGATAAGTGCGTCGGTATTTCAGGCGAATCACCATGAACGCAGCTGCCAATTACTATCCGTCACTTCCGAACGTTAACGCAGACGACAGTGAGATCCGGCGTTATGCGATGCTCTTGGACAACCTCGGCATTGGTCTCGTCGTTTACTCCATCGACGCTCTGCCCTGCATGAGCAATAATGTTGCCGACCGCCTGCTGGGTGAAAAACCCCATCATTGGATGGATCATCACGGCAAAGCCGTACCACGCGACGAATTACCCCAGAAAATCTCACTCAAGACCGAGCAACCGGTTTTCGACACAACGCTGACAGTCGACGATGGAACTGGCGGAACCATCTGGTTGAGCGTCAATGCCCTCCCGGTCTTCTCGGAAACTGGAAAGATTCGCCGGGTATTGCTAACCCTGAACGACATCACCGATCTACGCCAATTGCAACGCGAAGTCAGCCGACTGACCACGCACGACAGCCTCTCCGGCGCGTTCAACAAGGATGTAATCTCGCATCTGCTCGAAAACGAAATTCGTCGGGCACAACGTTACGGAACGCCTTTCTCGATTGCATTACTCGACATCGACCACTTTTCTGAAATCTGTGAAAAACATGGCCGGTTTAACGGCGACCTGGTCCTTGCCAGCGTTGGCAAAATCCTCCGCGAAGGCGTGCGCGAGATTGACATGATCGGACGCCTTGACGTTGATGAGTTTCTGGTTATCCTGCCCAACGTCCGGCAGAGCGAGGCGGTCGTTGGCGTCGAACGCCTGCGCTCCCAAATCGAAACCCATCCATTTATTGATCATCTGGCGATCACCATCAGCGGTGGTATTGCCGGATATGCTGGAGAAACCTCAGCCGCACTACTCGAGCGCTGCCAGTCCCTGTTACTCAACGCCAAGAAAACCGGTCGCAACCGCTTCTGCCTCGACCCGGAAATCAGCTAGAAGCCACTGAAACATTTGATCCATCTATTCCATGACGAGCAACCGCCGCTCCAGGTCAGAAAAACCCGGTTCCCGGAGCGACAAAGTAGTCGTAAACCCGGTTACGGGTTATATTCTGGACCGGTCGACTTGCGCCATCGATCAAAACAAATAGACGTCACCAGGCATCGGTAATGTACCCAGTTTGCAAAAACCGAACGTTCGTTTGCCGAATGAGCGAAAACGAGAAAAGCCAACCAGTCGGCAACGACGACACGACTATGCAAAAACCATTGCTCCTTGAAATTCTTGCCGATCGAAACCTGAACCCCGGAGCCATCAGACTCCGTTCAGGGCCAGACGGAATCGAGGCTGTGCTACCGTTTCTGCAAGACCCGTTGTTCCCGGAACGCCACGATGGCTTTCCCTGGCTTGCGGATCAGGGCCTCGCACCAGAACTCTCACAAGAATCGATTGACGCCTTCCTGAATGCGGGCGGTGCTTTCGCTCCTGCCACATCGGTGCAACACTTGATGCAACCTTCCGTCCCGTCCTCAACGACGCCACGCAGTGGCTCTCTGGCGACTGGTATCTCGGTCCGCCGCAACATAAATCGCACAGCCAAGCCGCCTCCCGGATTCTGGCGTTGAAACTCCTGCACCTAGTCGCGACCGACGCCGACACCTGCGAAATCGAGACAATCTTCCGCCAGGACCCCGTTCTCGCCTACCACCTGTTACGCCTGGTCAATTCCCTTGGGGTCGGCATGGGACGGCATATTTCCAGTTTTTCCCAGGCCATCCTCATCCTCGGTCGGCAACAGCTCAAACGCTGGTTGAATCTGATGCTTTTCGCCGCCAACCGCGATGATTACCGCTCCGGCATGCTGCTAGCCCGCGTGACCGTTCGCGCCCGCCTCATGGAACTGCTGGCAAAATCGGCCGGACTTGATCGCTCCACGCAGGAACTCGCGTTCATGGCCGGCATGTTCTCGCTTCTTGGTGTGCTCTTCGGCATGCCGCTTCCCGAAATCCTGCCGCCGCTAAAACTGGCTGATGGATTGACAGACGCTGTGCTGCATCGCGAAGGCGAACTTGGATTTCTGCTTCAAGCGAGCGAAAAACTGGAAAACGGCGACGCCTCCGTCATTGAGGAATTGCAAACACAAATTGCCGTGGATACCGAGAACTGTAACCAGATCGTTTTTGAGTCACATCAATGGATGCTGGCCGTCGTGCAAAACAAACGGGAAGCCGTCGATGCCTGATTTGCACCTTGATCGATGCCTCGACCTCTGCGTCCGGTCCCAAACGGCAAGCGACACCGATCGCCCGCGCCTGCTCGACGAGTTGAAGAATGAGCTCGTCCGCTTGAAGTCATCGCACGCCGAACGATCACTCGGCGTTTCTTCCCTGCAATACGAGCCCGTCATCACCATGGATATGGCCGGCTACATTACCGAATGGAATCGGGGCGCAGAGATACTCTTCGGTTACGCGCAAAATGAGGCCATCGGACAGCATATTCTTTTCCTCTATGCCGATGAACCGAATGATCTTAACGGTGACGTCAATGAACTCTTCCTTGACCACGGCAGCTCGATCATTGAAGTGCGTCGACGCAAGAAATCCGGCGAGATCTTTCGCGCCAACCTGTCGTTATCGCACGTCATAGATGATGACAATATTTCGATTGGCATGATCGCTCGCCTGACCGAAGTGCCGGACCGCCTGTCAGCGGAAGAAAAGAGGAAATTGCACGCCCTGATTATCGAGAACAGTGACGAAGGCATCCTGATCACCGATGCAGAGGAACGAATCGTTTCGGTCAATATGGCGTTTACCCGCATCACCGGCTATACGGCGAGCGAGTCCATTGGCCGCACGCCGGAATTTCTTGGCGCTGGCCGGCACGAAGCCGATCTGCATGCGCGCATTGGCGAAGCCATGCAAGGATCGGGAGCTTGGCACGGAGAAATATTCAGCAAAAGGAAAAACGGGGAACAGTTTCCGCAATCGGTCACCATCGGCGTCGTTCGCAGCGTCGACAACATGATCACGCACACCTATTCCATTTTTTCAGACATCAGCATCCTTCGCGCCGCCGAACAACGCATGCAGCGCATCGCCAATTATGACAGTCTGACCGGGCTCCCCAACCGCACCCTGTTTCACCAGCTGATTGAACAAGCCTTGCTCGAAGCGCGACGTAAAAACGATCACGGCGCACTGATGATCGTCAATCTCAATCGCTTCACTTCGGTCAATGACACCCTCGGACACGCGGCCGGCGACGAATTGCTGCGCCAGACTGGCCAGCGCTTTCGGCAAGCCTTGCGCGATGAAGACATCCTCGCCCGAATTGGTTCGGACGAATTCGTCGTCGGTCTTGTCGACATTCAGAAAAAAGAACACGCTGGCTTGGTCGCTAATAAACTTCTCCTTGCTCTGGAGCTTCCCTTCCTCATCGACTCGCAAGCCCTGCATATCGGCGCCAGCATCGGCATCGCCATTTACCCTGAGGACGCGAACGACACCGCGACGCTATTGCAGTGCGCCGACGTGGCAAGAAAACGGGTCAAGGGCAACAAGGCGCCGGGATACCTGTTCTACAGCCCGGAAATGAACGAGCGAGCCTGGGAACAATGGACGCTCGAGAGCGAACTCAGGCAAGCGTTGGTCAATTGCGAACTGCAACTGCACTACCAGCCTAAAGTCAGCCTGCGCAATGGACGCATCGTTGGCGCCGAAGCCCTCGCCCGCTGGAACCATCGCCAGCATGGCTTCATCCCGCCGGGGAAATTCATCCCCGTCGCCGAAGAAACGGGATTGATTTATGAACTGGGTGCTTGGATTCTGGACGAAGCTTGCCGACAAATTCGCGCCTGGAAAGATGCCAATATCGAACATGTTCCCGTGGCTATCAATCTTTCAGCCAAACAGTTCGATCCCATGCTTCCGCAACGTTTGCAGGAAAGCATCGCGCGCCACCAAATCTCTAGTCGATGGCTAAAACTCGAAATCACCGAAAGTCTGCTGATGCGCGGACCGGAAATCATCGTCCCCATCATGAACGAACTGGTGGCCATGGGTTTCACCCTGTCCCTGGACGATTTCGGTACCGGCTACTCCAGCCTCGCCTATCTCAAGCGCTTCCCGATTTCGACGCTCAAGATCGATCGTAGTTTTGTTGTCGGTGTACCGGGTGATGAAAACGACTGCGCGATTGCCCAGGCGATTGTCACCATGGGCAAGCAGTTAAGACAGGAAATCGTCGCGGAAGGCGTCGAAACCAAGGCCCAAATGCATTTCATGCGCCACCTCGGCTGCGACCAATTGCAGGGCTACCTGTTCAGCCCACCGGTCACCGCGACGGAATTCGAACGCATGATCCGCGAGAAACGCTGCCTGGCCATCAATTCATGACACCTCGTCGATCCACGCCTGCTGGATCGCCTCCAGGATTTTTTCGCCACAATGCTTCGGATCGTCGTCGAAACCGGGCAAGGCGACGACCCAGTTCATCAAATCGACGAAATTAACCCGGAGCGGATCCACATCGGGATGGGTTTCCGAAAGCTCGATGGCAAGATCGTTGACGTCGGTCCATTTCATCCCGGTATCTCCTAGTGCTTTCCTTCTTTCGCCATATTGATCGAGTAACGCGGAATCTCGACTACCAGTGGCGTTTCATTGACGATGGCCTGACAGGACAGGCGTGAATTCGGCTCCAACCCCCAAGCCTTGTCGAGCAGATCATCCTCCAACTCTTCCGAAGGTTCCAGAGCTTCGAAACCTTCGCGAACGATGACGTGACAGGTCGTGCAGGCGCAGGACATTTCACAGGCATGCTCGATGGGGATTCCATTGTCGAGCAGATTATGGCAAATCGATTCCCCCGGCTTAGCCTCAATAACCGCGCCTTCCGGGCAAAGCTCGATGTGCGGAAGAACAATGATCTGCGTCATGCTCTCTCTCCTGAAGACTTTTCCGATGCTGCGACACTTTCCAGTTCGTCAATATTTTTACCGGCAAAGACGGTACGAATCGACTTATCCATGCGCTTCGCAGCGAATTCGCGCGTTTCGGCTTCGAGGTCATTCATTGCCACCCCCAACTGTTGCTTGTCCTCGCCAAGCACAGCGTCCTGCAACCGGGAAATCGCCGCCTCGATCTTGCCGCGCTGCTCGTCGGCAAGAAGCTCCCCATCGTTGCGCAACGCCGATTGCACCGCCTCGATCAGCCGCTGTGCCTCGACCTGGGATTCCTTGAGCGCGCGACGGAGCGCATCGTCCTTGCTATGCAGCATCGAATCCTTGAGCATGCTCGCCACTTCATCGTCGGAAAGCCCGTACGAAGGTTTGACGGTAATACTCGATTCGACGCCGGTCGTCATCTCTCGGGCCGTGACCGACAACAAGCCATCGGCATCGACCTGAAAAGTTACCCGGATTCTTGCTGCCCCGGCCACCATCGGCGGAATCCCGCGTAGTTCGAAACGCGCCAGAGAACGGCAATCGCTCACCAGATCGCGCTCGCCCTGAATCACGTGAACCGCAAGCGCGGTCTGGCCGTCCTTGAAGGTCGTAAATTCCTGAGCACGCTCCACAGGAATTGTCGAATTGCGCGGAATAATCCGCTCGACCAGCCCCCCCATGGTTTCCAGACCGAGCGACAAGGGAATGACGTCAAGCAGCAACCAGTTGTCGTCGCCGGTCAGATTACCGGCAAGGAGATTGGCCTGCGTTGCGGCACCGAGGGCGACCACCTTGTCCGGATCAAGATTATTCAATGGTGCCTGACCAAAGAACTCGCCGACCGCACGCTGAATTTGCGGCATGCGGGTTGCCCCGCCGACCATGACCACGCCCTTTACGTCCTCAACCGTCAGTCCGGCGTCGCGCAAGGCCTTGCGCACCGGCTGGATGGTCTTGGTCACCAGCGTTTTGCTGATCTCGGTGAAAATTTCCGTCGTCAGTTTGAGATCAACTTCCTCGCCGCTGGCAAGTCGTGCGGCAATCGGCGCCACGGCATGCTGCGTCAGGTATTCCTTGGCCTCGCGCGCGCTTGTCAGCAGGAGCCGCGCATCCCCAGCGGAAAGCGGCTTGAGTCCGGCCGCCTCGATGATCCAGCAGAAAATCCGCTGATCGAAATCGTCACCGCCGAGCGACGAATCGCCGCCGGTGGACAACACTTCGAACACGCCTCGGGACAAGCGCAGAATCGAAATATCGAAGGTTCCGCCACCGAGGTCATAGACGGCGTAGACACCCTCCGCCGCATTGTCGAGACCGTAAGCGATAGCCGCCGCTGTTGGCTCGTTGAGCAAGCGCAGCATATTGATGCCGGCCAGTTTCGCCGCGTCCTTGGTCGCTTGGCGCTGGGCATCGTCGAAGTAAGCCGGAACGGTGATCACCGCGCCCACCAGGGTACCGCCAAGCGCAGCCTCGGCGCGCTTGCGCAAGACGTTCAGAATTTCCGCCGACACTTCGACCGGACTCTTGACGCCGGCCACCGTGCGCAGGCGAACCATGTCGGGATTGTCTTCGAAATCGTAGGGCATCGACTCACGGTGGGCGATGTCCTTGAGACCGCGCCCCATGAAACGCTTCGCCGAAACGATGACGTTGCGTGGATCGACCGCCTTCTGAGCCTCGGCCTCGTAGCCGACGATCTTGTCACCGTCGGCACGGTAGTGCACGACCGAAGGCAGCAAGGGGCGCCCCAGTTCGTCGCTGATGACGACCGACATGCCGCTGCGCACCGTGGCGACGAGAGAATTGGTTGTGCCGAGATCGATACCGACCGCCAGCTTGTGCTGGTGCGGCGCCGCCGATTCCCCAGGTTCTGCGATCTGTAAAAGTGACATCAGAATGTTGTTCCCTTGTTGAGTCGATTTCTTCGCGCGTCGCTTGACTGGAAGCGCGGCCTATTCTTCGAGCGAGGCGATAGCCTCATCGATGTCCGCCAGGAGTTTTTCGAGAAACATCAGACGCCGGACGCATGCCGCCGCAGACACATGGTCTTCCTTGTCATCTAGCAGAACGGCGATTTCTTCATAACTGTCGTTCATGCGTTGACGGATACGCCGGTGCATGGCTTCCAGTTCATGATGATTCCCCGCAGTTCGGGCTTCCTCCAAGGCTTCGCGCCATTCCATCTGCTCCATCAGGAAATCTGCGGGCATCGCCGTATTGTTCTCTTCGCCCAAATCGTGGCCAGCGAGCATGAGCAGATACTTTGCACGCGTCAACGGCTTCTTCAGCGTCTGGTAGGCCTCGTTAACACGAGTCGCCCATTGCAGCGAAAGCCGGCGTTCGGCCTCGCCAGCATGCGCGAAGCGGTCCGGGTGCACTTGCGCCTGAGCGTCGATATAACGCTTGTCGAGCAGGGCAACGTCCTGTCTAAACCGGCACGGCTGCTGAAACAGCGCAAAATGGTCAGCGTTGAAATCCATCGTCGTCATTGTCTATCAAGGCAAGTCAACTAAACGCTGAAGCTCTCGCCGCAACCGCAAGCGTCCTTGACGTTCGGGTTGTTGAACTTGAACCCCTCATTCAAACCCTCACGCGCATAATCGAGTTCGGTGCCGTCGAGGTAAGGCAAGCTCTTGCTGTCGACCATAACCTTGACGCCATGCGACTCGAACTCCAGATCGTCCGACTCCAGAACATCGACGAACTCCAACTTGTACGCGACACCGGAACAGCCGCTCGTACGCACGCCGAGCCGCAGGCCGATCCCCTTGCCGCGCTTGGCCATATAGTTGGCCACATGCTTTGCAGCCTTTTCGGTAAGCGTCACCGCCATTTCAGTTTCTCCTTCATAGCCCTCTAGGCGGATTATTCGCTGCCCTGCTTTTTCTTGTAATCGGCGACCGCCGCCTTGATGGCGTCTTCCGCAAGAATCGAGCAATGGATTTTCACGGGCGGCAAGGCCAGCTCCTCGGCGATCTGCGTATTTTTGATCTCCAGCACCTGTTCGATCGTCTTGCCCTTCACCCACTCCGTGACCAGCGACGACGAGGCGATCGCCGACCCGCAGCCATAGGTCTTGAACTTGGCGTCTTCGATAACGCCATCCTTGCCGACCTTGATCTGCAGCTTCATCACGTCGCCGCAAGCCGGCGCCCCGACCATGCCGGTCGCCACGCCCTCTTCTTCCTTGCCGAAAGAACCGACGTTACGCGGGTTTTCATAATGATCCAGCACTTTTTCGCTATATGACATAGTGATTACTCCTTTAATCCTGACTTAATGCGCGGCCCACTGGACCGTGGAGAGGTCGACACCTTCCTGCACCATTTCCCACAACGGCGAAAGTTCGCGCAGCTTGCCGATTTTTTCATGTAACAACTTGATCGCGTAGTCGATTTCCTCTTCAGTAGTGAAGCGACCCAATGTAAACCGGATCGAACTGTGCGCCAATTCATCGTCACGACCAAGCGCGCGCAGCACATACGAAGGCTCAAGCGAGGCCGAGGTACAAGCCGAGCCGGACGATACCGCCAGATCCTTGATCGCCATCAACATCGACTCGCCCTCGACATAGGCGAAACTGATGTTCAGGTTGTGCGGAACGCGGTGTTCCATGTCGCCGTTGATGTACACCTGTTCGATATCGGTGAGGCCCTTCAGCAACTTGTCGCGCAGCTTACCGATGCGCAGGTTCTCTTCCGCCATTTCCTCGCGGGCAATGCGGAAGGCCTCGCCCATACCGACAATCTGATGCGTTGGCAGCGTCCCGGAACGGAAACCGCGCTCATGACCGCCGCCGTGCATCAGCGCCTCCAGGCGAACGCGTGGCTTGCGCCGGATGTACAAGGCGCCGATGCCCTTCGGACCGTAGGTCTTGTGTGCCGAAAAACTCATCAGGTCGACCTTGAGTGCTCCGAGATCGATATCGACCTTGCCCGTCGCCTGCGCCGCATCGACATGAAAAATGATGCCTTTCTCGCGACAGATTTCCCCGATTTCGGCAACCGGCTGAATGACGCCAATTTCGTTGTTCACGAACATCACCGAGGCCAGGATGGTATCCGAGCGCAGTGCAGCCTTGAACGCTTCGAGGTCGATCAGACCGTTCTCCTGCACGTCGAGATAGGTGACCTCGAACCCCTGGCGCTCCAGTTCGCGACAGGTATCGAGGACTGCCTTATGCTCGGTCTTGACCGTCACCAGATGCTTGCCCTTGCCGGAATAGAAATGCGCCGCGCCCTTGATCGCCAGGTTGTTGGACTCCGTCGCCCCGGAGGTCCAGACGATTTCCTTGGAATCGGCATTAACGAGCTTCGCAACTTCCTCCCGTGCTTCCTCGACGGCGGCTTCGGCCTTCCAGCCGAAGCTGTGCGAACGAGACGCGGGATTGCCGAAATTTTCGACGAGGTAGGGAATCATTTTCTCCGCCACGCGGGGATCGACCGGCGTGGTCGCCGAATAATCGAGATAAATCGGCAGTTTCAGCATTTCACGTACTCCATGGTGAGATTCAATCAGACCGCCATCGCGATCATGTGTTGCAGTTTCGACACCGTGCTCTGCAGCGTCGATAAAAATTCGTCAATCTGTTCTACCGTATTGGCCATGCCAAGACTGACGCGCACAGCACCGCGCGCCAATTGTGACGGCACACCCATCGCCTGCAGGACATGCGAAGGTTCGGGATTCGCACTCGAACACGCCGCGCCGCTGGCGACCGCAAATCCGGCCCGGTCAAGTTGGCCAACCAGCGTCTCGCCGCCCAGATCGGGCCAGGCGAAATACACCGTATTCGGCAAACGCGAGGTTTCGGACGAAAACAGCGTCGCCCCCATTTCAACGAGACCGCGCTCCAAACGCTCACGTAAGGCCGGCAGCTGCATGCGGTAATCGGCCAACTCCTTCACCGCCAATTCGCACGCCCGACCAAAGCCAACGATGGCGGCAACATTCTCGGTCCCCGAACGCAACCCACGTTCATGACCGCCGCCAGCGATCAAAGGTTCAAGTTCGACGCGCTTATCCAGCAACAAAGCTGCTGTGCCCTTCGGTCCGCCGATCTTGTGCGCCGAGATCGTCATGCCATGCACGCCAGCCGCATTCCAGCGGCGAAAATCGACCGCCTCCTTGCCCAACGCCTGCACGGCATCGGTGTGAAACCAGGCGTTGGAAGGTTTCGCTAGCCCAGCCAGCACCTCGATGTCCTGCAAGACGCCCGTTTCGTTGTTGGCCGTCATCACCGAAACCAGCTTCGGCTTGCGCGCCATGACCGCCTCGAAATTCGCCGTATCGATCCGCCCTTCACCATCGACAGCCAGCTTCTCCAGCATCCAACCTCGACGCGCCAGTTGTTCCGCCGGCTTGATCACGCACGGATGCTCGATGGCACCAACCGCCAGCAAACCGGGCTTCAGGCAAGCCGCTGCACCCTTGAGAAAGAGGTTGTTGGCCTCGCTGCCGCCGCTGGTAAAAACCACCTCTGTCGGATGCGCCCCGACAGCCGCCGCCACTTGCCCGCGCGCCTCGTCGATCGCCCGTCGCGCGGCGCGACCGTACTCGTGGCGGCTCGACGCATTGCCGAAGTGCTCGCTCAACCAAGGCAGCATCGCGTCCAGCACCTGCGGCCGCAACGGCGTTGTCGCGTTGTGATCGAAAAAGACCGGGGCAAACATCGTGGTCAGACAATGGCGCTCATCGAATTCGTCTTCGAACCCGAAACCGTCTTTCGCTCGTCAACAAGCACGGCCTGTTCGCCACTCGCCTTGCGCAACTGCTGATCCACAAGATCGTGCAGGCTGACCGAATCCAGATACTCGTACATCCTGGCGTTCAGGTTTGTCCACAGATCGTGGTTCATGCAGCGCTCCTCGCGCTTGCAATTCTCGTGACCGCCGCATTGCGTCGCATCGAGCGCCTCGTCGACCGCACGCACGATATCGGCAACGCTGATCTGCTCCGCCGGCCGCGCCAGGCAATAGCCGCCCCCGGGCCCGCGCACGCTATCGACCAAGTGTCGGTGACGCAATTTACCGAACAATTGCTCCAGATAAGACAACGAAATTTTTTGGCGTTCGCTGATGCCCGCCAGAGTGACCGGCCCGTCCGTACCGCGCAATCCAAGATCAATCATCGCAGTCACGGCGAAACGACCTTTGGTGGTCAGTCGCATGGTTGCTCCTTATCAGTACCTGACTATTTTCATCAACTATAAAGAAAACACCGCCAATTAGTCAACAATTTTACTCAGGTATTTCGGGTCAAACTTGTCAGCCGTCGCCAGTTCATCCTCAACCGAAACCCCCGAATTTTCAAGTTTCTTGCGGAGCAACTCGATTCGGCGGTCGGTTTCCACGGCATGATCCAGCAAGCCGTGGATCGCCTTGGCCAGCGGGTCGTCTTGCTTGCCGCCAAGCGCATAGGCTGAAAACCCCATCTGTCCGGCCTTTTCCTCGCGCTTCTCGGCCTGCGCCGTATCGATGATGCGCGCCGGATTGCCCACTGCGGTCGTTCCCGGCGGCACCGGCTTGACGACAACGGCGTTTGAACCGACTTTGGCGCCTGCGCCGATCGTGATCGGACCGAGGACCTGTGCGCCGGCGCCAATCACGACACCATCTTCGAGTGTCGGATGGCGTTTGCCTTTCGCCCATGACGTTCCGCCCAGCGTCACGCCGTGATAGAGCGTGACGTCGTCACCGATGACTGCTGTTTCCCCGATCACCACCCCCATCCCGTGATCGATGAAAAAGCGGCGGCCGATAGTCGCGCCCGGGTGAATTTCGATGCCGGTCAGGAAACGCGAAATGTGTGATACGAAACGACCGAGCCAACGCATTCTGTGCATCCAGAACCAGTGCGCGAGACGATGCATCTGCGCCGCATGAATGCCGGGGTAGCAGGTCAGGATTTCCCAGCGCGTCCGAGCGGCCGGATCTCTGGCAAATACCGAATTGATGTCATCACGCAAGCGACTAAACATGAAAGTGAATCTCCATTAAGTCCTTGGGGCTAATTCTAGAATACCCGACTGTTTCTATCAACATTATTCAGACAAGTTTCCTGAACACATCATCGCCCAGGCAAATTCTTATCGACGGCATCGAGAATGCCACGCAGGATGTTGATTTCATCCCGTTCCAATTCAGTGCGCCCGAAAAGCCGGCGCAGTTTCGGCATCAGCCGCTTGGGCTGCTGCGGATCGAGAAAGCCGGTCGCGACCATCACTCGTTCCAGATGAGAATAGAAGCGCTCGACATCGTCGCTGGTCGCCAGGGGCGAGGAAAAAGCGACGGCTTTGGTCTGCACCGGCGGCGTGCCGCCGAACACAGCGAGACGCAGCTCATAGCACAAGAGCTGGACCGCCGCGCCCAGGTTGAGCGAGGTGTATTCCGGATTGGCTGCAATGAACACCGTACGCCGACAGCGTTGCACTTCCTCATTGGACAAGCCCTTGGTCTCGTTGCCGAACACCAGGGCGACATCCCCTTGTGCCGCCAACGTCCGGATTTCTGGTGCCGCTTCGCGCGCCGGTAACGGCGTCGGACCGAGATTGCGGTGCCGTGCTGACAAAGCGACAGCGAATATCGTCCCGGCCAACGCCTCGTCCAGGCTCGAACAAATCACCGCTTGCTCGAGAATGTCATCCGCTCCCGCCGCTCCCGCCGCGCGCGCCGTCGCCTCGGCATCTGGGAACAGCTTGGGATTGACAAGACAAAGACGGGAGAGCCCCATCGTTTTCATCGCCCGCGCCGCCGCGCCGATATTGCCCGGATGACTGGGATGGGAAAGCACGATGCGAATTCTGCCGAGCAATTCCTCGGGAGACAACCGTGGAGAAGGAGACGCCGAGGGCTGGTTCATATTAAAATACGCGATTCCACAAACGAATCGGGCGGAACCAGCATCCACTGGCCGCCCGTCGGATTTTATAAAGACACGCCATGCATCCAGCACTGAACATCATGGTCAAGGCCGCGCGCCGCGCCAGCCAGATCATCAACCGCGCCTCGCAGGACATCGAGCACCTCAAAATCACCCGCAAGCAGCAGAGCGATTTCGTCACCGAAGTCGACAGAGCCGCCGAAGCAGCCATCATCGAAGTTCTGCGCGAAGCGTATCCCGATTACGGGATTCTAGCAGAAGAGTCCGGCGAAACCCCGGGCACAGGGGACGGCAACAACTACCAATGGATCATCGACCCGCTCGACGGCACGACCAATTTCATCCACGGCTTCCCGCAATACGCCGTCTCGATCGGTTTGGCCTATAAAGGGCAAATGAACCAGGCCGTCGTCTACGACACCCTGCGTAACGAGATGTTTACGGCCAGCAAGGGCGGCGGTGCTTTCCTCAACGAGCGCCGCATCCGCGTCAGCAAATGCCTCAAGCTCGAAGACGCGCTGATCGGCACCGGCTTCCCCTACCGCGTCTTCAACCAGCTCGATTCCTACATGAGCATCTTCAAGGATCTGGCGCAAGGCGCGGCGGGGCTACGCCGCCCCGGCGCCGCTTCACTCGATCTTGCCTACGTCGCCTGCGGACGCCTCGACGGCTTCTGGGAATTCGGCCTGTCCCCTTGGGACATGGCGGCGGGATGCCTGCTCATCACCGAAGCCGGCGGCCTGGTCAGTGACCTCTCCGGCGGCCAAACCTACATGAAGACCGGCAACATCGTCGGTGGCTCGCCCAAGGTTTTTGCCCAATTGCTGCAGGTCATCGAGAAGCATCAGAAAGCGTAACAACAAGCCGAAGCGGCAGGCGCATGAACGCGGTAACCGCCTTCACCTGCCTTAATCGCGCCTGGCGAGCCCACAAGGCCGAGATCGGCAACTTTCTGGCCGGACGTGTCGCCGACAAGGCGGAAGCGGATGATCTGTTGCAAGAGGTTTTTCTGAAAGCACTGCTTCTCGACCGGGCGTTCTGCGAGCTCGACAATCCGCGTGCCTGGTTATTCCGTGTCGCCCGGAATCTATTGATCGACCGTTTCCGGCTCAGCCGCGAACAAGTTCCCTTGCCCGATGACTTGCGCGCCGAGGACGAACCGCAATCGGACACGGTAGACGCATTGGCGCAATGCCTGCCGCGCGTCCTGTCCGAACTCTCCGCCGAGGATCGCGAAGCCATCACCCTCTGCGACCTGAAAGGGCTGACCCAGCAGGAATTCGCGGATCGTCTAAAAATTTCGCTTCCGGCAGCGAAATCGCGCGTGCAGCGCGCCAGACGCCGCTTGCAGTCCCGCCTGGTCGAAGCCTGCCAGGTCGAATTTGGCGACCGGGGAGAAGTCTGCTGTTTCGTGCCGCGACCGCCGCTCGCCGTGGGCAATCGCAATCAAGAATAAATTTTCCGGAAATACGGCATCCTTTTTCGCGCCGCTTCGTCCACCTTTTCGAACAGACCGATCACCCGGAGTTTTGCATGTCGGAGGTTTCCGTTTCGCCCGCTCAAAGGACCAAATCCAGCGTATTCGGCTGGACGGGTATTCTCGTCCTGACTTCATTCGCCTGGATTGCAATCTATAGCCATCTGACCGATTTCGCGGACGCCGTGATCGGCGCGCTCGGACTGACGCGGAACACGCGGCTCGGTGAAGCGATCCACTTCTTCAGCTACGACACACCCAAAGTCCTCATGCTCCTGATCGGCATCGTCTTCGTGATGGGCATCGTCCAGACCTTCTTCGTGCCGGAACGGACCCGCGCGCTGTTGTCGGGCAAGCGCCTCGGGATCGGCAATGTTCTCGCCGCGACGCTCGGCATCGTGACGCCCTTCTGCTCGTGTTCCGCCGTGCCCCTGTTCATCGGCTTCCTCTCGGCCGACGTACCGTTGGGCGTGACGTTTTCCTTCCTGATTTCAGCGCCGATGGTCAATGAAGTGGCGCTGGTACTGCTCTTTGGCATGTTCGGCTGGAAAGTCGCCGGACTGTACCTCGCCTTGGGGCTGCTGGTCGCCATCCTATCCGGCCTGGTCATTGGCGCGCTCGGCATGGAGAAGCACCTTGAAGAGTTGGTCCGCGCACTTCAAACCGGCGAGGCGCATCCCCACAACGGCTTTTCGATGTCATGGATTGAGCGCTTCGAATCAGGCTGGGCACACGTCAGGCAAATCGTCGGCAAGGTCTTTCCCTATCTCCTGGCTGGCATCGGTCTGGGCGCCGCCATTCATGGCTACGTCCCTGAAGATTTCATGGCATCGCTCATAGGTCGTGACGCTTGGTGGACGGTGCCGGCAGCCGTGCTGCTCGGTGTACCGATGTACTCCAACGCCGCCGGCATCGTCCCCGTCATCGAAGCGCTCATCGGCAAGGGCGCGGCGCTGGGAACCGTGCTGGCTTTCATGATGGCGGTGATCGCCCTCTCGGCGCCGGAAATGATCATCCTGCGTAAGGTGTTGAAGCCGCGCCTGATCGCCATCTTCGCCGGCGTCGTCGCCGCCGGCATCCTGATGGTGGGATACGTCTTCAACGCAGTGTTTTGAGCGACAACAGCCATTCAATTTCAAAGGAGAGCATACAGATGAAAAACATCAAGATTCTCGGCAGCGGCTGCGCCAACTGCCGCAACACCTACGCCCTCGTCGAAGCCGTCGCCAAGGAGAAAAACGTCGCCATCAGCATCGACAAAGTCGAGGACTTCCCGTCGATTGCCGCCTACGGCGTCATGTCGACGCCCGGCGTCGTGATCGACGGCACCGTCGTGCATTCCGGCGGCGTACCGAGCCGGGAAAAAGTGGAAAGCTGGTTCTAGAGCGGCGGCAAAC
The DNA here is from genome assembly GCA_964575415.1 of uncultured Propionivibrio sp. Lineage (GTDB taxonomy): Bacteria > Pseudomonadota > Gammaproteobacteria > Burkholderiales > Rhodocyclaceae > Propionivibrio. The sequence continues at coordinate 37,794 of CAZNQL010000017.1, read as the reverse complement.
CTCGCGCCTCACGGAAGATATTCGCGGCGGCGATGGCCTGTTGCAATTGTCGGCTGTTGCCGGGTTCGAACGTCAACGCCCGCCGCCAGGCGGAAACCATTTCCTCCGGCGACACGACCGTCGCCAGCGCGCCGGGAATCCAGGTCGCCACATAGGCCCCGACCTTCGACCGCTCGCTGCTATTCCGCACCAAACTCGCGGCCGGGCACCCGAAAGCTTCGGCGACGATGCGCGCGTGCAGGCTCGATCCGATAGTGCCGCAGCTACCGGCAAGAAGCGCGCAAATCTCCCAGATATCCAACGCCTCGAAAATAACGGCGCCGAGTCCGGCCGTTCCTTGCACAAGCCTTCGATAGACGTCCAAGCGGTCGTACCAAGGCGCCGCGCCGGCACAAAAAAGGACGATGCCCAAGCCCTGCTCGCGGTGAATCTGCACCAGTTGCCGGCCGATGACATCAAGCGTCGCGTCGTCACCGAAATAGGCGCTGAACTGCACCGCCAGATACCCGCCGGGAAAGCGCTCATGAATCGCCGCCTACCGCGCACACGATGCCTGCTCGCGGACGACGGTGCCGAATAGCGCCGACGTCATTTCGGCCGGATCAGGGGCCAGCAGCGCCGGCACGCCGGCCATTTGCAAGTGACGAGCAGTTTCCCGGTCCCGCACCCAGACAAAATTCGCCGCCGCGAGGCCAGCATGGACCTGTGCGCGCGCCGCTTCCGGCAACCGATCGAGTTCGACGCCGCCGACGCCGAGATAGGTAAAAACGCCGGAACGCCGGAAAAAATCCCGGTGCACCAAATAAGCAACCGCCTGATCGAGCCCGAGCTGGCGCGCCGCCCAAGCATGGCCGCGTTGCGGATCGGCATCGTAACGAGCGATGACGGCTTGCGCTTCGTCATCGGTTTGCAGCATTACCGCCGCTTCATAAAGGGTACAAGTCAGCAGTTCGCCGCCGACGTGCACGACGTCGGCGACATCGCCCGCCCACTCGCGGGCCAGTGCCGTAATCGCTCTCACTCGCCTGGCACCATAGGCCGACATATCCCGTTCGACCAAGCCGGCGAACGTAACCGGCTGCGGACGGATCAGCGCGGCGGCAATTTCGCCGAGGAGCAGATCGCCGAAATTATGGCGATCGAACGCGCCGAACAGGATGAGCGGCCGGACAAAAGCCGGTAATTTGTCATGCCCCACGAGAATACGCCATGACTCGCGTCATGGCGTCGCGCATGCGTTTCCAGTGCGCACCGCGCCAGAACACGCCACCGCAACGACGGCAACGCCAGAAGTCGTCGAAACCGGCGAGTGTCCCTGGTAACAGGCGGTCTGCGACCTCGCGTTTGGCAATGGCTTCGAGCACGACGTTGCATGCGAGACAACGCCCCGGACGAACAGTATCGAGATCGAGCGTGTAACGCGTCGCGACATCGGCCAATTGCGCCAGCGGCGCCATGTCGCGCAAATAGCAGCCTTCCTGCAAGGCGCGGTGCATCAGCAACGCCCGGTCGCGGGTCAGGACGACACGCGCCTCGACCGAAGCAGCGGCGACGAGATCGGCATCGTCCCAGGCGTTATCCCAGAGCGTATCGAATCCGGCAAAGCGCAAATAACGCGCCAGACGCCCGAGATGCGCGTCGGCAGCGAAGCGCGGCGCCACCCCAGCACGCGGCAGCAAGCGCCGCAACGCCGGCAGTACTGCAACCCGGTCGTCCGCCTGCAAGCGACGCCCCATGTCCGCCATCTCGCCATTGACGAGCAGGATGCCAACTTCAGTATGCGGCACCCCCAGCGCTTCGATGACGTGTTTAACCGATTCATGCGGTGCGACGGCGTGCGTGAAACTTCGGCCGCGCAAGACGGGAGGAAGAAAATCCGCCAGCTCGGCGTAGAAACGCAGCTCGACCGAATTTCTCAGCACTGCCACCTTTCATCTCCCACACAAAACCAGCGACCGGCTGAAATTACAACGCATTCTGGTATGTACCCACCAGTTGCGCCTCGGCCAGCACATGCCCGCGCATGGCCAGCTCCAGCCGCTTCTTGTCAGGCCTATGCAGATCAGGCAAGACAACGTCGAGTGCATAGAGCTTGTGGAAATAGCGGTGCCGCCCGATGGGCGGACACGGCCCGCCGTAGCCGGTGCGCTTCCAATCGCTCACCCCTTCTAAGGTTCCCGCAGGCAAAGTCTGAACCGCCTCCGGCAATTCCCGGCAATTGGCCGGCAGGTTGTACAACACCCAATGCACCCAGGTCATCTGCGGCGCGCCGGGATCCGGCGCGTCGGGATCATCGACAATCAGCACCAAGCTCTTGGCACCAGCCGGTACATCGCCCCACGCCAGCGGCGGCGAAACATTGGCGCCCTCGCAGGTATTCACCATCGGAATCGTTCCTCCTGGCGGAAAAGCACTCGATGAGATGAACATGCGGAACTCCTTTCTTGCTGGGGACAGCCGCTTTCTGATGCACGAAAAATGATCAATGCAAGTAGGTAATATAGTTCGCTCACCGAAAATTGCGAGCCAAGCGCGCCAGCGTTTACAACTAGCAGCAATGACAAGGAGAAGCCATTAAGCAAGCCACCAGATAGAAATCACCCCTTGCTAGTGCTAGGATGCCCCATCGCCGCTAACAAACGAGACTATGCGGTAAGCTCACCGGCGGCGCCTGCTGGTAAGATAGCCCCCTTCCCGAAAACGCGTGGCGCGGCATTCCCGCTGCCAATACACACCGAAAAATAATGCAGAAGACCTCATCCCCAATCGACGACGGGCTGGACAAGCACACCCCGATGATGCGCCAGTATCTCGGCCTCAAGGCCCAGCATCCGGACCTCCTGCTCTTCTACCGGATGGGGGATTTCTACGAGCTGTTCTATGAGGACGCCGAGAAGGCCGCGCGCCTGCTCGACATCACGCTGACGACGCGCGGCCAGAGTGCCGGCGTGCCGATCAAGATGGCCGGCGTGCCGTACCACGCCGCAGAGCAGTACATCGCCCGCCTCGTCAAGCTGGGCGAATCGGTGGTGATCTGTGAGCAGGTCGGCGATCCGGCGACGAGCAAGGGGCCGGTCGAACGCGCCGTGGCGCGCATCGTCACCCCCGGCACGCTGACCGACGCGGCGCTGCTCGACGACAAGCGCGACGTGCTGCTGCTCGCCATCGCCGTCACGCGGCAGAACTGCGGCCTCGCCTGGCTCAACCTAGCGAGTGGCGATTTCCGCGTCAGCGAGGTCGGCGCCGACAAACTCGCGGCAACCATCGAGCGTATCCGCCCGTCGGAAATCGTCCTCCCAGAAAGCCTCGAACTGTCTTTCACACCGGAAGCAGCCCTGACACGCCGCCCCGACTGGCACTTCGACGCCGAGGCCGCGGAACGCGAATTGTGCGCGCACTTCAAGACGGCCTCGCTCTCCGGCTTTGGCGCCGACGGCCTGCGCCCCGGCATTGCCGCCGCTGGCGCCCTGCTACGCTACGCGCAGGCGACCCAGGCGCGCGCCCTGCCCCACGTGCGCGCCATGAGCGTCGAACGCGACGCGACCTTCCTCGGCCTCGACCCGGCCACGCGGCGCAATCTCGAACTCACCGAGACCCTGCGCGGCCAACCGGCGCCGACGCTGTGCAGCCTGCTCGACACCTGCGTCACCGCGATGGGCTCGCGCGCGCTGCGCCATGCCCTGCACCATCCCTTGCGCGACCCGGCAATTCCGGCGGCGCGCCAAGCCGCCGTCGAAGCCCTGCTCGACGACGGCGCCGGCCGCCAGCGCGATGTCCGCCAAGCCCTGCGCGGCATTGCCGATATCGAACGTATTGCCGGCCGCATCGCGCTCTTTTCCGCGCGTCCGCGCGACCTCTCCAGCCTGCGCGAAAGTTTGCATCGTCTGGACGACCTGCGCATGCCGCTGACCGGCTCGCCGTCGCCGTTGCTCGACGAATTGATCGCCGCGCTGGACACCCCGGCAGCGGCGCTTGATCTGCTCGGCCGCGCCATCCTGCACGAGCCGAACGCGCTGATCCGCGACGGCAACGTGATCGCCGCCGGCTTCGACGCCGAACTCGACGAACTGCGCAACATCAACGACAACTGCGGCGCCTTCCTCGTCGATCTCGAAACCCGCGAACGCGAGCGCACCGGCATCGCCAACCTCAAGGTCGAATACAACCGCGTGCATGGCTTCTACATCGAGGTCACCCACGCCAACGCCGACAAGGTGCCGGACGACTACCGCCGCCGGCAGACGCTGAAGAACGCCGAGCGCTACATCACGCCGGAGCTGAAAAGCTTCGAAGACAAGGCGCTCTCGGCACAGGATCGCGCACTGGCGCGCGAGAAGATCCTCTACGAAGGCGTGCTCGCCGCCCTGCAGGACGATTTGCCGCGCCTGCAGGAAATCGCCCGCGCCGTCGCGCAGGTCGATCTGCTCGCCGCCTTCGCCGACGTGGCGCTGGCGCGCAATTACTGCCGGCCGCAGTTTTCCCCGGAGCCCGGCCTGCTGATCGAAGGCGGCCGCCACCCAGTCGTCGAGAACGAACTGGCCGGCGGCGAATCGTTCATCGCCAACGACACCCGCTTGGGCGATGGCCGCCGCCTGCTGCTCATCACCGGCCCGAACATGGGCGGTAAATCGACCTACATGCGGCAGACGGCACTGATCGCCCTGATGGCCCACGTCGGCAGCTTCGTGCCGGCCAACCGCGTCGTCCTCGGCCCGCTCGACCAGATCTTCACGCGTATCGGCGCCTCCGATGACCTCGCCTCCGGGCGTTCGACCTTCATGGTCGAAATGACCGAGTCGGCGGCGATCCTGCACCACGCGACCGCCAACAGCCTGGTGCTGATGGACGAGATCGGGCGCGGCACCTCGACCTTCGACGGCCTGGCGCTGGCCTTCGCCATCTGCCGCCATCTCGTCGAGAAAAACCGCGCGCTGACACTGTTCGCCACGCATTACTTCGAACTCACGCTGCTCGCCGGCGAATACCCCGAACTGGCCAACGTGCACCTCGGCGCCGTCGAGCATGGCGAGAAGATCGTCTTCCTGCACGCGGTCGAGGAAGGCCCGGCCAACCAGAGCTACGGTATCCAGGTCGCGGCGCTGGCCGGCATCCCGACCTCCGTCGTCAAGGCGGCGCGTCGGCAATTGCGCGAACTCGAACAACGCGCCGCAACCAGTTCCCCGCAGCCGGACTTGTTTGCCCCCGCGCTGCCCGTCACACCGGAACCCGAGGACGTCGAAGCGCATCCGGCACTCGAACACCTGGACGCCATCGACCCCGACGAGCTGACGCCGAAACAGGCGCTCGAAGCCCTTTACGAGTTGAAGCGCCTGCAAAAATGAACCTGGAAAAAGCAGATAACCACCGCGAGCGCAGAGAACACGGCGAAAATCCAAGAGCTTATGCCGGCTTGATTGATCACCCGATGGGTGACTGCAAAAACTGGCCGAAAAATCAGGATTCTCGCCGTGGCCGCTGTGGTTAAACAAGGGGGGGCAGTATGAAAACGCTGCTCGCCGCGTGCTGCCTGCTGCTGGCCGCCACGGCGCAGGCCGAGACCTGGAAGTTCGCCGTCATCGGCGACGTTCCCTACAGCGACTACGAACGCCGGGAAATGCCGTCCCTGCTCAGGCTGATCGAGAATGAGCAGCCGGAATTCATCGTCCATGCCGGCGACATCAAGCGCAGCTCGGCGAAATGCAGCGACGAAATTCTGCTCGACCGCAAGGCCCTCTTCGATTCGTCGCGCGTGCCTTTCCTGTACACGCCCGGCGACAACGAATGGACGGACTGCAAGGTACTCGTCGCCGGTGATTACGACCCGGTCGAACGCCTGAACCGGCTGCGGGAAATCTTCTTCGCCGAGCCGCAGTCTCTGGGGCAACGGAAAATCGCCGTCGAACGCCAGTCCGCTGACTTTCCGGAAAACCTGCGCTGGCGGCTCGGACCGGTACGTTTCCTGACGATCAACGTCCCCGGCCCGAACAACAATCACGGCATCCGAAAACAACCCAGCCCGGAGTTTGCGGCGCGCAACCCGGCGATCCTCGACTGGCTGCGGCAGGGCTTCGCGCTGGCGCGACGAGAGCATGCGCCCGGCATCGTCGTCGTCATGCAGGCCGACCCTATCTTCAAGCTGTTCGCCGCCGGCCTCGCCAAGAACGGATTCCGCGACCTGCTCGAAACCCTGCGCCAGGAAACGCTCGACTTCCCCGGCCAGGTGCTGCTCGTGCATGGCGACACGCACTGGCACCGCATCGACCATCCTCTGCGCCGCCCCGACGGCCAAGGCCCGATCGCCAACTTCACCCGCCTCGAAACCTTCGGCTACCCGTGGATGGGATGGATCAAGGTCATCATCGACACCGACGAACCGGCGCTCTTCCGCTTCGAATCGCACGCTTACCCGTAGGCGCCTATTCCTGCAACCATCACTTTGCCGTTTGGCAAGGGTATGCTTCCACGTCAAAGCCAGCCTATCTGAGCTTAGCTTTTTGCTTTTCATCCCAGAAAAGAATGCGCTTCAAGGTATTTGGAGACGCTAACGGCGCGTTTGCGTCCGGTTCTCGGCCTTTGCGGCCAGATACGTCATCAATGAAAAATGGCCGGTTCGACATATAGACCGGCCATTTGAACTTTAAACGGTGAAAAGTCAGCTTCTTTGGCTGGCTACTTCGGCTATCGACCCATTTCGGTCAGTCAGCTAGCAGAAAAGCAGACGTCCATCTCCAACGTTTCCCTTCGCATTCTCGGACCGCTTTCCCCGACCATATTCAATTTTTATTTGGCGGTATTGTGTTTATTTTTCACAAAATCAACTGTTGCCTTAAATTCCGGATCAGACCGTACTTCTGGCTTCTTATGAGCAATTACTTGCAATGCAGTTATGGCAGACTTGAAGTCCCCTATGCCAGCATCCGCTTTCGCTATTGCATAAGCAAAATACTGATCAGAAGTAACAGCTTTCTTCAAACGATAAGCAGTATTTCCTGCATTTATGGCTTCTTGGTATCTACCAACCTCAGTTAGACTGATTGTTAAATTTCTATAAACGCCACTAGCGTCCATTTTTGTATCTTTAGCGCGCTCTAAAGATGCAATAGCTGCTTGATGTTCGCCCAACATAGAATACAGCCCGCCAAGCAGTCCATTTGCGTCAGGAAAATCTGGATATTTGCCGACATAGGCAACCAACTTGTCTTTTATGGTTCTTACATCAAATTCAGAAATTCGGTCTTTGTGCATAATCCCAAAGTAGTCGATAGCTATACCTGAAAAGGTTGCCAAGTATTCATACTTGCTATCCTTGGCTGTTATTGACTGGGAAACATTCCTTGCGTTATCGAATTGACCATTCATTGCATATGCAATTGCAAGCCTGCTCTCGAACGTAACAGTTCCTTCGCACTGGTCTTTGTATTTCAGCCACGTCTCAGCAACATTTACAGACTGTCCCGTCTCAGGGTAAAGCGCAGACGTCTCGGCTTGCCATTTTTCCTCACACCATTCAGGTGGCATTGTTCCTGAGGTTGCTTCTTTGGCTACGAAGGTAAGAGGAAGTAAGGCAAGCAAAGTAAGGAGAGTTTTTTTCATGGCCGAGCTTACACATCCTTTTTGGCGTTTATGGATGAACTAAATAACGTTGAAATGGCAGCTTAAGAAGAATTGGCGATATGGCTGCTTCTGACCGGTTTCAGCTTTGGGCTGTATTCCATCAGTCTAACGGCGGCTTCCAAATACCGTCAATGCATACTTTCGACCAAAGGCAGTCTGTCACCAGTGAGTAAAACGGACCTTCAACGGTCAAGGTGAGGGACGCTCCACTTGCAGCGAGTCCCGGCGACCAGAGAGAGCGTCCTTAACCGCCATGTTAGGTGGTGACCTTGCTCTCAGCTTGAGAATCAACACACCAATATTGAACGGTTAGAGGTTTGAAGCGGGAGTAGAACCATAGCCCTAATGCGATAAAGAGGCCAAATATTCCAGAAAGCAGCAAGGCAATAAACGCCCCGATAAAGGGGGACGCGATTAGGCCTGTAACTCCAGTTAAAGGCTGATCATTCCATGTAACTGTTGATGCCCCAAAAATGCTGAGAATGCCCATTACCAGAGAAAAGGGAATAATTGAGCAAGAAGTTCCAAGCAGAAGCAATTTGAAGATGTTGCCAGTGGTGAGTCGCTTCATTTCTTGTTGTTCAATCATAAACCCTCGCTTTGTGAATAATAATTACCTACAGTTGATCGGAAGCAGAATTGTCAAGTAATTGTTAATAATGCGTACAGGAGGCTGACGTCCGCTTACGAGAAATATTCTGAATGGCTGGAATTGGCCGATTGTACGCATTTGGAATCTTGCCGGAAAGCGGTCGCACGAAGAAAATGTCGTATCCTGCGCGCGACCGTGATTCAGGACGCTAAATCTCAGTTTGTTCAGAGATTTCAAGCGCGTCATCAACCTCGATTCCAAGGTATCGAACGGTGCTCTCAAGCTTTGTGTGCCCCAGCAGAATCTGTACTGCCCTCAGGTTCTTAGTACGCTTATAGATTAACGTGGCCTTGGTTCGGCCCATTGTGTGCGTACCATAAACACTGGGATCAAGACCCGCAGCAGCAACCCACTGATGGACTATTCGTGCATATTGCCTTGTAGAGACGTGCGGTGATTTTGAGAGGCGGCAGGGGAAAAGGTATTGATCCTGCCTCAGCTTGGCTTTTTCGATCCACGCTGTAACCGATGCCCGTGTCGGTTCGGTCAGCTCAAACTGAACAGGCCGCTGTGTTTTCCTTTGGACGACCATCGCACGGGTCAAGACTTGGTTACCGTGGGTTATGTCACGAACGCGGAGACTGACGAGGTCACAACCACGAAGCTTGCTGTCAATCGCCAGATTGAACATGGCTAGGCCTCTTATCTGGCCTGTGTTTTGCAGATTGATCCGGATCGCCCAGATGTCTTTTGGCTTTAACGGGGGCTTCTGACCGACCAACTTTCTTTTATTCCAGGGTTCGCGGTATCTATTTGATTCCATGACAGACTCCTTCTTTGTTAATCGGAGTCTGATTTTTCACCTAAAGTGCAAAGGCAGCTTTCCCTTCGGATGCCGAATGCGTACAATCGGCCACGAGCGGACACTTGCTTACTCGCCCAAAAAAAAAGCAGACATTGTCCTGAGCAAACTAAAAACTATCGGAGTGTAGCTGTGCTTTGTCCATCAGGGCACAGTCATTCACTCCGTAGTTTTGTTAAATATTTATCCGCGTATGTTTTCGTTAAATTATTGCCTTTAATGTCGACAAGCATGCCTGCGACTATACTTTGACCGTCCTGTGTGAAATACATAATGGCATACTTGTTTGTTTCGTTATCTTTGACAACCCATCCAGTTAGTCCACTAACCGCAGGAAATTTTTTTATAATCGACATGCCATTATAATCTTTGAGCCTCTGAATTGCCGGGGGGTAGTCGATGTCTTCTGCTTTTGACACCGAGGCAAACGTAAGCAATATGCAAATTAGTGCGTAGTTAAATAGTTGCTTTTTCATTGATGTATTCGTTTAAAGGAGTGAGTTGGTGGTGCTAGGGTCGATGTCGGCAGTCATAGCGCATGCCTTCCTCATGTTACGCGGTTTTTCGATCATTTTTCAGAGTTGATTGTCCGCTTTTACAAACTCTGAAGGTCGGATCAGGGTCGTGTGTGTGAGTTTGCTGACTTGTGAAGCGGACGTTCCGCTTCAATTCGGGGACGCATAATGCGTGAAGCCCATGCCGGTCGGACATGGGCTTCGTAAATCCTTGACCTCGTAGCGATTGACCAAGGTATTCGGCATTCGCCGTTTGGGTACTACGCAATCATCACGCACTGCGGCGGACATTCGACCATCTTGCCTCCAGTCGCGTTGTTACTGGGTGGCCCGATCTACTACGCATCAGGCACGGTCATAGACTACTCCTCCTGCCGAAAATGTCTAGTCTTGACCCACAGCAAGAATGGGGATTGAATGATTAGTTCTGCACATGGAAAGTCGTGCAATCAACTCCGCAATGTGGCGCCATATGAATGGCAAGGGATGCTGAATGCGGGACACTTGCCGCACAGCCATCAAGACGATGAAGGCTCTTGGGGGTCAGAAGTCGACGTAGCTTGATTGAAACCTCTCTTACAAAGCAAATGGCCGGTCTGGTATCAGAACCGGCCATCTTTCATTGGGAAGGCTACCGGCAGCTTTGGCCGAAATCCAGCCCGTTCACCCCACCCACAGCGGCGGTTCGTCCATCAGGGCGATCTGTTCACGCAATTCGAGGATGCGGTCCTGCCAATAGCGCTGGGTGTTGAACCAGGGGAAAGCGGCGGGGAACGCCGGATCGTCCCAGCGCCGCGCCAGCCAGCCGGCGTAGTGAATCAGGCGCAGCGTGCGCAAGGCTTCGACGAGATGCAGTTCGCGTGCGTCGAACTCGAAAAAGTCCTCGTAGCCGGCGAGTACGTCGGCCAACTGGCGAACCTGATCCGCACGTTCGCCGGAGAGCAGCATCCACAGGTCCTGCACCGCCGGCCCCATGCGCGCATCGTCGAAGTCGACGAAGCAGGGGCCACTCTCCTCCTGCCAGAGGACGTTGCCGGCGTGGCAATCGCCATGCAGGCGTAGCGTGGCGAAGCTGCTGGCGCGGTCGAATTCGGGCGCCCGCCCTGCCGGGGGAAAACGGCGAAACGCAAGTCGCCAAAATGATGCAGGGTCTGCCCGTTGATCGGCCGTGGCGCGACGACCGGCAATTCCCGCTCGGCAAGCTCGGTCGTAAACGCATGCTCTTCGAGGATCGCCGCGTCCGACCAGCGCCCGGCGCGGTAGAACTTGACGATCAGCGGCCGGCCGTCGTCCATGAACACCTGATAAACGCGGTTCTCGTAACTGTTGAGCGCAAGCAGACGGCCATCGGGAGTCAGTCCGATGCTCTCCAGGGCATCGAGCATGGAATCGGGCGTCAGGCTGGCAAAGGGAGTGGCAGAAGTTGTCGTGGGCGTCGTTTTCGTCATCCGCGCAGGATACACCGGAAACAACGACATGCCGCGCAAGTATTCCGGATGGCGCGCGCAGGCGTTAAGATTCGTCTTTATCTCTATTCGAAGCCAGCCCTGCCGCATGTCCGACAACGCCATCGACATCAGTGAGAAATCCGGAGTCCGTTATCTGCACTTCAGCCGCGACTGGATCCAGGGCGCGATGCGCATCCAGCGCCCGGTCGATCTGGAACTGGCCTATACCCGCGAAATGATGGCCGGCCTGCTGCTGCGCGATCCGCCCTGGCCGCGCGAAGCTCTGCTCATCGGCCTCGGTGCCGGCTCGCTGGCGAAATTCATTTATCACAAGTTTCCCGACACCCGGATCACCGTCGTCGAAATCGACCCCAAGGTCGAGACCGTCGCCCTGCTCCACTTCAAGCTGCCGGACGACCCGCGCCGGTTGCGAATCGTCATCGGCGACGGCGCGGAATACATGCTCAAGGACGGAAAATCCTACGATTACATCCTCGTCGATGGTTTCGACAAGGAAGGGCGCGCCGGCGTGCTCGACACCTTGCCCTTCTACCAGGCCTGCCGCTCCCGCCTGAGCGACGAGGGACTGCTGTCGATCAATCTGCTCGGCCGCTCGGCGGGCTTCGAGGCCAGCTCGGAACGCATCGCCGCGGCCTTTGATGACCGCGCGCTGGTCTTTCCGTCGGTGGATAGCGGCAACCGCATCGCCTTCGCCAACGGCGGTGAACCGGTTGACGTCTCGCTCGAGGAATTGATCGCCCGGACCGAACGCTTATTCCAGGAAACCGGGCTCAATCTGGCCTCGACCATTCCAAGGCTGCAGAATGCGGGAACCTTGATCCGGAATCGGTTGATAATCTGAGAAGCGGTCTTATCCGGCCGCCAGCGCCAGGACATGTACGGCCATTGCCTGCACGATGTCTTCCGAATCACCCAGCGCGGAGGTCAGTTCGAAGCAGGTTTGCGGGTGACGCTCGCGCACCTCGTTGAGCAGCTGCGGGATGTCTTCCTTGAGATGTCCGCCCTGGGCAAGGAACATCGGTAACACGACGATGCGTTCGAAGCCTTCGCCGACAAGCTTGTCGGCGCTCTCTGCCAAACCCGGCGACATCAATTCCATGAAAGCCAGTTCAAGACGCAATTGCGGGGACTTCTCCCCGACCACGCGGCAAACCTTCTTGAAAGGTGCGGCCCATTCGGGATCGCGCGAACCATGGGCAATGAGGATGAGTGCAGTTTTAGACATGAGACCTCTCAAAGGTTAACTAATTTTGTGCGAACCGGAGCTGACCGCAAGATAGACCTCGCGCAGGAACATGCCGAGTGAAATCACCATGGAGAACATGGCAAGCACGAAGGTCACCGCGACAACCCGGGCCAAATCTACGGAGACCAGGGCGCCAATGAAAGCGCCAGCAATCACCAGGCAAATCAGAAGCCCCGACAGCACCGAGAAAAGAATGCTGATATAAGCCAGCCGGATGCGGCGGAAAAGGGAACGCAATTCGCTTTTGGCCTCGAATGCCACTTCCTCATTGGGATCGTTGAGCCGTTCTGAAACTTTGCGCCGCCGGTCGACAATCCGCCCAAGCCGGGTGTTCATCGCATTGATCATGGTAGCGATGGCGGTCAGGAGGAAAACCGGCGCCACAGCAAGCTGGATGACCCGCGAAATATCAACAACATGTGAATCCATCAAATTACCTCAAAATTCCGTTCGCCATATTGAATCAAGCCTCGACATCATCAGCATCCGGAAGTTTCAAGATCAGGACCTTGTCAACGCGATTTCTGTCCATATCAACGACTTCGATGCGGCAGCCGGCGGCCACGAAATTGTCTGCGACCTGCGGGATACGACCAAGGATATACATCACCAGACCGCCCAAGGTATTGAACGCGTTCTCGTCCTCGCCGGGGAAATCGTCTTCGATCTTCATGACCGATTTGACGCGGTCGATGGCGACGCTGCCGTCGATCAGCCAGGAGCCGTCGGCGCGCTCGACCATATCCTGCTCCTCGGCAACGTCGGAGGAAGGAAGATCGCCAACAATGGCGATCAGCACGTCCGTCAGCGTCACCAGCCCCTGCAGCTCACCGTATTCGTCGATGACCAATGCGCATTGCTGGCGTGCCTTCCGGAAATTCTCGAGCAGATGCGTCGTCGTCACGCCCTCCGGAACGTAAAGCGGCGGGCGCAGAGAGCTTTCGACGTTGAGTTTTTCCCCGGCTAACGCCGTCTTCAATAAATCGGCTGTACGCAAAACCCCGACGATATGCTCCAAACCATCGCGACAAACAACGATCCGGGCATGCGGGCAATCGGCAATACATTGGCGTATCGCAGCTTCGGGCTGATCGAGATCGAGAACGTAAATATCGTTGCGGTGCGTCATGATCGCGCTGATGCGCTGCTCGTCGAGACGCAACACGTTCGACACGATCGCCTGCTCGCTCTGATGGAACACGCCCGCTTCGGCTCCTTGCTCCATCAAAATGTGGATTTCATCATTGGATACCGGTGCTTCGCCGCGCTGGCGCGCCCCAATCACCCGTAACACCAACGAAGACGACGAAGACAAGAGCCAGACCATGGGACGCGCTATCCTGGCCAGGAAATTCATCGGCGCGGCGATCAACGATGCGATGGCTTCCGGTGCCAGCAGCCCAAGGCGTTTCGGCACCAATTCCCCGACCACCACAGAGAAGTAGGTCAACCCGACAACGACGATGGTCAGCGACAAGCCCCTCGCGTACGGTTCCAGCCAATGGAATCCGGACAACCATTCGCTGAGCGGATCAGCCAATGCATTCTCGCCGATGGCGCCGCTGAGAATCCCGACTGTCGTGATCCCGACCTGCACGGTCGATAGAAAAGCGGAGGGCTCGTTGCTCAGTTCCAGCGCCGAACGCGCGCCGACGCTCCCATCCTCAGCCAGCTTCTGAAGGCGTGTCTTGCGCGAGGAGACAAGCGCGATCTCCGACATGGCGAGCGCGCCGTTAAGCAGAATGAGCAAGAGGAGAAATACAACGTCCATTAAGATCTACATCACCGGGTTATCGGTAAAAAAGGATCGACGCCGCGTGATGCCATCCAAACCACGTCAATCGGGCACCTTGCGACTGTAAGGTTCGTGAAATTGCACCGGTTCGACGCGCTTCTTGCGCATCCGGAGATTGAGCATTTCGACGGTCACCGAGAACGCCATTGCGAAATAGATGTACCCCTTCGGTACTGCGTGCCCGAAACCTTCGGCGACGAGAACCACCCCGACCACCAGCAGGAAAGACAGCGCGAGCATCTTGATTGTCGGATGCTCGGTCACGAAGTCGCCGATCGCCTTGGCGAAGAGCATCATCAGGGCGACCGAGGCGACGACGGCGGCGATCATCACCGGAATGTTCCTGACCATGCCAACAGCCGTGATGATGGAATCGAGCGAGAAAACCAGATCGATGATGATGATCTGAAGAATGATCGCCGTAAACGACACCCGGACCACATTGCTTGGGTCTTCACTCTCGCCTTCCAGCAACTGGTGGATTTCCTGGGTACTTTTCCAGATCAGGAAAAGCCCACCGAGAATCAATACAATGTCGCGAGGCGAAATTTCCTTGCCAAGAATGCTAAACAAGGGGGTCGTCGCCCCGACGATCAGGGAGAGGACAACCAGCAGGCCGATACGCATGAACATGGCAAAAAACAGGACGATGCGCCGCGCTTTTTCACGATTATGGCGTGGCAAACGCCCGACTAAGATGGAAATAAAAATGATGTTATCAATGCCCAGCACTAACTCCAGCGCAGTCAGGGTGAAAAAAGCGACCCAAACCTCGAAGCTAGTCAAAAGCGATAAAAATTCCATTCAGTCCGCCTGAAAAACCATTGCCGAAACGAGCAATTTTCGGATTATAGCGGCACTCCGCATTTATGCGCTAAGCGTCTGATTGTTATGGCGTTAAAAATCTTCAGCAATGACGATATCACGGCAAACTGGACAGACCGGAACCCTCAACAGCGACGATCGCCTTGGCTTGGTTGAAGTCGTCGGCATACCCCGTCGCATACAGACAGCAGGCGACCTGGTTGGCGATTGGCGAAGGCAGAGTAAACTCACCGGCCAGAACGCTACGCGTCCAGTCTGCCGTGGTCTTCGCATCACAAGCTTCGGGAAGATGCGGCAAGACCTTGATACTCTCGTGCTCAGCTTCGAACAGAATTTCACAGGCGCCATCGCGCAGATGTTCGATTCGCGGCCGTTTTCTCGGATTGGCAAACGCCTCACCTTCGCTCGCCCTGAACAGCAAAGCATGCACGCCATGTGAGCAATACACCTCACGCATCATATCCAGATACTCCGGATGGGTCGCCGCACCGAGCAATAAACTCTCACCGCGAAAAGGATCGAGCATCTTGACCAGACTATGTGCACTGTTGCGCAACCCAAGACGGCTGCGCAAAGAGAGCTGATCGCTTAACCCCGGCGAGATCACCGAGAGCGGCACATAAACGAGTCCGTTCTCGTCGAGTTGTTGCTGCGCTTGCGACAAGCTGACACACGGCGCCATCCCGAATTCGCGCAGAACCTGCGCCGTCGTCACCCGCCCGAAACCTTCGATCAAACCGTGGATCAACACGGGAATGCCGAAGCGTTTCAGCAACATCGCCAGCAAAGGGGCCAAGTTAGCGCCCTTGCGAGCGCCGTTGTAAGATGGAATGACGACGGGCAAAAAGCGCCCGGCAGGCCGCCGCAACGTATACATCCGATCATGGGTCGCCGCCAGGAAGCCCGACATTTCAGCGACGGACTCGCCTTTTATGCGTAAGGCCATGACGATCGCGCCGAGTTCGAGTTCGGGGACGCCGCCGTCGAGCATCGCACCGTAGAGTTGCCGCGCCTCGTCGAAATTCATGTCGCGGGCGCCTTGCGCTCCCCGCCCGATTTCACGGATCAAATGCCCGAAACTCATGCCACCTCCCGGATAGAAAACACACGCCGCCTTACCGAGGCAGCATGAGGACAGAAGGAATGCTGTTGACGAACGCGTCCAAGGTTCCCGATGTGAATTAAACAAACAAACACACCGGGAAACCCATATTCCCTACCGCAGGGATCAAACGAATGGAATGGTTTCTTCATGGCATCTTCTCTTGCTTCAATTGAGCAACAGACGTGCCACACATAAAAAACAAGAAGTTACACGAACAAAAGCATGCCGTCAGTATAAAATCGCTTCAAGTTGGTGCAAAGCCCGAAAGTCATGCTTCAAGAATGGGCGGCTTTACTTGATGCGCTGTAACTTGGGTCGCCCAGTTGGCGGTGCAGGTGGCGGCACGGTGTCGTCGCCATTCTCGTCGGGTGTAAAATTTTCCGCCTCAATCGACGGCGCAGTCTTTTCCAGCTCGAACGACATGCCGGCCCCGTTTTCCCGGGCATAAATCGCCACTACGTTGCCGATCGGCACCGATATTTCTTTCGCTACACCGCCGAAACGGGCCTGGAAAGTAATCAGATCGTTACCGATCTTCAAATGGCCTGTCGCCTCGTAACCGATGTTAAGAACGATCTGCCCATCGCGCACGAATTCGCGAGGCACTCGCGTCCATTGGTCGACAACCACGGCAATGTGGGAAGTGAAACCGTTGTCACAACACCATTCGTGCCAGGCACGGATCAGGTAGGGTCGGGTCGAAGGCAAATCCACGGTCATTCCCCGGTATCTTCAATGCGCGTACCGCCGGGAAAGGCGGCACGCGTCCATCAGGTTTAACGGCGCATCGCCTTTTCGGAAGGCGTCATCGCATCGATAAAGCCTTGGCGGCTGAAAATGCGCTCGGCATACTTCATCAAAGGCGCTGCGGACTTCGGCAATTCGATTTCATAGTGATCAAGACGCCACAAGAGCGGGGCAATCGCTACATCAAGCATCGAAAAATCCTCGCACAGCATATGTTTTTGCTTGACAAAAATCGATGCCATCTCAGTCAGCCGCTCACGGATGGTCTGGCGCGCTTTGTCGGCCGTTTTGAGATTCTTTTCCAACGCTTCAATGTGTGAAAAGACCTCACGCTCCATCGTAATCAGCAACTGACGGGCTCGGGCGCGCATGATCGGATCCGGCGGCATCAATTGCGGATGCGGGAAACGCTCGTCAATGTATTCGTTGATGATGTTCGGTTCATACAGGATCAGATCGCGCTCGACCAGAACCGGAACACGGCCATAGGGATTGATAACGGCAATGTCTTCCTGCTTGGCGAAAAGATCGACATCGATCACCTGAAAATCCATGCCCTTCTCGTACAGGACGATACGGCAACGGTGGCTGAACGGGCAAGTCGTGCCCGAATAAAGGTTCATCATAATCAATACCCCAAAAAACTGACCGGCATCGCGAAGGCCATGCGTCTAATCTGGCGCACATAGCGGCGGCGATGCCGATACCCGAAAAAACAGGCAGTTACTGCTTCTAATTCTTCTTGACGTCTTTCCAGTATTCCTTTTTCAACGCATAGGACACGCCGAACAGAATCAGAAGAAACGCCAAAACGCCAAAACCCAACAGCTTCCGGAAACCCGCCCCCGGCTCACCCGCCCAGACCAGGAACCCGACCAAATCGGCCACTTGGCTATCGTACTCCGATAACGACAACTGCCCAGGAACGGCAACTTCCAGCTTGTTCGCCCCAGAATCCAAACTCTGCTGCCCTTGCAACTGCCAGAGAACATGCGGCATACCGACATTCGGAAATATCGTATTATTCCAGCCGGTTTGTCGACTGTCGTCGCGATAGAACGAGCGCAGGTAAGTATACAACCAGTCGGCACCGCTGCCATCGGCAGAAGCACGTGCCCGGGCAACCAGCGACAGATCGGGCGGCATCACACCAAACCATTTTTTCTGGTCCGCCGGACGCGCCGCGATACGCATCGGTTCACCGATTTTATCGGCGGTGAACATCAGATTGTCCCGAACTTGTTGATCGGTCAAGCCAAGTTCAGTCAGGCGATTGTAACGGACAAAGCTCAAACCGTGGCAACTTAAACAGTAATTGACGAATAACCGCGCCCCGTTTTGCAACGCCACCTGGTCTCCCTGCCGATCGGGTGCCGTCTCCAAATGAACTGACCCCGACCCGAAAACGGCGAGCGGCGCCCACAAGAAAACCAGCAGGATTTTCCTCAAGAGAATCGCTTTCATTTGTAGGTCACCCTTTCCGGTTCCGGTTTGCACTTGTCGATTCTCGACCACCAGGGCATGGTAAGAAAGAACAGGAAGTAGTAAGCCGTCATCATCTGAGCAACCAAGGCGCCCGGGATCAGACCGAAGAAGGCATACTCGGGCGGTTTCGTTCCCAAGAAGCCGAGCAGGAGAAAGGAAATGACAAAAAGCGTCAACAGGGTCTTGAAAATCGGCCCCCGATAGCGAATCGACTTAACCGGACTGCGGTCCAGCCAAGGAAGGAATCCGAGGATAACGACCCCCGCCCCCATCACCATGACGCCCCAGAGTTTTGCATCGAGCCCGAAAAGAGGCCAAACCATGGCGCGCAGCATCGAGTAGAACGGTGTGAAATACCAGACCGGAGCGATATGCTGCGGCGTCTTGAGCGGATCGGCCGGAAAAAAGTTGTTGTACTCCAGAAAGTAGCCGCCGCCCTCGGGCGCGAAAAAGACAACAGCGAAAAATACGATCAGGAAACCGACGACGCCGACGATATCCTTCACGGTGTAGTAAGGATGAAAAGGAATGCCGTCAAGCGGAATGCCGTTGGCGTCAAGCTTCTTCTTGATCTCGATCCCGTCCGGATTGTTCGAACCAACTTCATGCAAGGCCAGGATGTGCGCTACCACGAGGCCCATCAAGGCCAGCGGAACGGCAATCACGTGGAAGGAGAAGAATCGGTTCAGGGTTGCGTCGCCGACCACGTAATCGCCGCGTATCCAGATAGTCAGCGGTTCGCCAACAAACGGAATGGCCGAGAATAGATTGACGATGACCTGCGCCCCCCAGTAGGACATCTGCCCCCAAGGCAGCAGATAGCCCATGAACGCTTCCGCCATCAGCACGACAAAAAGGACGGTGCCGAAAACCCAGATCAGTTCCCTCGGCTTGCGATAAGAACCATAGAGCATACCGCGGAACATATGCAGATAGACCACGGCGAAGAACGCCGAGGCGCCGGTCGAATGCATGTAGCGGATCAGCCAACCCCACGACACGTCGCGCATGATGTACTCGACGCTGGCAAAGGCCACCGGCACGCCGCTGGCATTGAGTGCCGCATCCGGCTTGTAGAACATCACCAGAAAAATCCCGGTAATGATCTGGATAGCGAGCACCACGATGGCCAGGGAACCGAAGAAGTACCAGAAGTTGAAATTCTTCGGTGCGTAGTATTCGGACAAATGCCCGCGCCACATTGAAGTCGCCGGAAAACGGGCGTCGAACCATTCGAGCAAGTTTCCGAGACGCGAACCGTCGGACTTGTACTTTTCGAAAACGCTGTTGTTCGCCATGTTCAAGCCCCCTTCGTCTCTTCGCCGATCAGGATGCGCGTATCAGACAAATACATGTGCGGCGGCACCACAAGATTAGAGGGCGCCGGCTTGTTCTTGAACACGCGGCCAGCAAAGTCGAATGTCGAACCGTGGCACGGGCACAGAAAACCGCCTTGCCAGTCAGCGGGCATGCTCTCCTCCGAACCTTTTTTGAATTTAGGACCCGGCGAACACCCTAGATGCATGCAAATACCGACAACGACCAAGACGTTTGGCTTGATCGAACGCGTCTCGTTCTTGCATGACGCAGGTTGATTTTTGACCTCGGAACCCGGGTCAGCCACGGCCGAATCGAGCTTTGCCAACGATCCGAGCATTTCTTCACTGCGGTTGAAGATCCAGACCGGCTTGCCACGCCACTCGACGGTAATCAGCTGACCAGGCGCCAAGTTGCTGATGTCGACTTCGACCGGCGCCCCCGCGGCTTTAGCTCGCTCGGAAGGCAACATGCTGGACAGGAAAGGCACCATGGCCGTCACGGCTCCGGCACCACCAACCGCGGCCGTAGCGACGATCAACCGCCGCCTGCCGCAATCCATCTTGATCGCATCGCTCATCCCAGAACCTCCCTGGCCCCATTGACCGATGCCGGATTCAAATATACGGAACCGTATTCCAAGACCACCCCCCGATTTAGGCAAAACAATCTTGATGTCTATTTTTCAAGCAGCTTCCGCTCACGAACCGCTTGGGCCAACGTTCCCGAATCAACATATTCGAGTTCGCCGCCAACCGGCACACCGCGCGCGATGCGTGAAACATTGACACCGCGGCTTCGCAGCATTTCCATCAGGTAATGGGCGGTCACTTCGCCTTCATTGGTGAAATTGGTCGCCAAAATCACTTCCTTGACAAGGCCATCGCAGGCACGCGCCAGCAATTGGTCAAGGCGCAACTCACGCGGCCCAATCCCGTCGAGCGGAGAGACCCGTCCCATCAAAACGTAATAGAGACCAGAGTAAGCGTGAGTTTGTTCCATCATATTCATGTCGACCGGCGTTTCCACGACGCAAAGCAGGCTAGCGTCACGTTTGGTCGACAAACAACGCTCACAGATCTCCTTTTCGGTAAAGGTATTGCAACGCTGGCAATGGCGAAGTGCGCCTAGCGCGCATTGCAAGGCATCGGCCAAGCGGGAAGCGCCTGGCCGATCATGCTGCATCAGGTAGTAAGCCATACGCTGTGCCGACTTCGGACCAATACCCGGCAGACAACGCAATGCCTCGATCAGGGATTCGAGGCTCGATGGCGTCGACATCAGAACGGCAGTTTCATCCCAGCCGGCAGATTGAGCCCCGCCGTGAAGCCGGCCATCCGTTCCTGCGAAACCTGCGCAGCACGACGCACCGCATCGTTGACGGCGGCGGCGAGAAGGTCTTCGAGCATTTCCTTGTCGTCCATCACGGACGGATCGATCGTCACCCGACGAACATCGTGAGCACAGGTCATCATCACCTTGACCATGCCCGCACCGGATTGGCCTTCGACCTCAACTTGAGCAAGCTGCTCCTGCGCCTTCTTCATGTTCTCCTGCATTTGCTGCGCCTGCTTCATCAGGCCGGCGATTCCGCCTTTCATCATGTTGCTTTCCTCTTCTTGGGGATTAAATGGGTTTAATCGATGATTCAATCAATGTGGCATCAAACAGGTCGATAACTTCTCGCACGAACTCGTCCTGTTCGACAGCAGCGACAGCATGATCCTGACGCTCTTTCCGGCGTTGCTCTGCAGCGGCGGCTGGTGTTTCTCCGCTGACCGCTTCCAGTTCGACCGACAGTTGCACCGCCCGACCGAAACGCTCCGAAAGCGCCTGCTGCAGCTTGTCCTGCGCCGGTTTCATCAACAAATGGCGGTGGGTCGGCGATAAGCAAAGAACGACTTGAGCCCCCTGAATGCGACGCAAGAGACAATGCTGACCGAGTTCGCGAGCCATACCGCCCAGCTTCAGCGAAGCCAACAGATCATGCCAGTCGACTTCTGAAGAAGGCATTGTTCCAGCATCAACGGCAGTCGCGCCTCCCCCTGTTTCCGCCATTACCACCGGATCAGCCTGCGGGGGTTCTTCGGCGCGCGCTGAAGCAGCTTCCTTATTGGGCGCTTGAAATTGCGCAGGAGATTCGATGACTTCACTGGCCGGGCGACTCGTCGCAACGTCCGGCCCCCATGCCGGAAAATCGCCGGTTTGCGCCGGACGAAAGGCATGCAGCCGCAGCAGGGTCATAACGAATCCAGCCTGCTCATCGGGTGCCAGCGTCAATTCCTTGCGCCCCTGCACGGCGATCTGATAGGCCAGTTGCACAAATTCGGGATCGAGCCGGCCAGCCAAGTCCAAGAGACGCTTGCGCTCCGGCAAGTCGTCGGCAATCGCACTCGGTGCCATTTGGGCAACTTGCAAACGCGTCAGCAGACTGGCCAGTCCCTGCAATGCGGTATCGAACGACAAACTGCGCAAGGCCATGTTGTCGGCAACCCGCAGCATGCCGACAACATCGCCAGCCAACAAAGCATCGAGAATCGAAAACAGGTAATCGAGATCAACGGTGCCAAGCATTTCACGCACTTGCGCTTCCTCGACCCGCCCTGCCCCATGCGCGATGGCCTGATCAAGCAAGGAAAGCGCATCACGCATGCTGCCCGATGCCGACCGCGAAAGCAGATTGAGCGCGGCGGGCTCGGCATCGATCGACTCCACCTCGAGAATATGCTTCAGATGCCCGGCGATCAGCGGCGGCGTCATCTGCTTGAGATTGAACTGCAAACAACGCGAAAGCACGGTGACCGGAATTTTTTGCGGATCGGTCGTTGCCAGGATGAATTTGACGTGCTCCGGCGGCTCTTCGAGCGTCTTCAGCATTGCGTTGAACGCTGAATTCGAGAGCATATGGACCTCGTCGATCACATAGACCTTGTAACGCCCCCTTGTTGGCGCATAGACGGCATTCTCGAGGAGCTGACGCATCTCGTCGACCTTGGTATTGGTCGCGGCATCGACCTCGAGGAGATCGACAAATCGCCCGGAATCGATCTCGGTACAGGCGGAACAAACGCCGCAAGGTTTGGCCGTAACGCCCGTTTCGCAGTTGAACGACTTCGCGAGGATTCTCGCCAGGGTAGTCTTGCCGACACCACGAGTCCCCGTAAACAGGTAGGCATGATGCAGACGCTTTTCAGTCAGGGCATGGGTCAGGGCACGCACGACATGCTCCTGCCCGACAAGGCTCTCAAATGTTCGCGGCCGCCATTTGCGTGCCAGTACTTGGTAACTCATAAGGACGGATTTTACTCTGGATCGCCTTGGAAAGATTATCTACCGCATTTCCAAAACATGAATATATTGACTAGTGTATTGATTAAAAATGGAATACATGTCCATCACTGCTGCCAAACGAAGAAACTAGACTGTAAACTAATGTAGAATACGCCCCAGACAATCGTTAGCTACATCTAACATTCCGGATCACCGACTGCAGCACCGCAGAAATACAGCTTCAGTGCCCATAATTTAATGACCTCACCTTATTTCTTCTTTCGTCCGCTGGTGGCAGCTGATCAAAGCTGGGCGGCAATGGCCTGGCAATCGGAAAATCCGAAGACCGGGCATATTGATTTTGCCCGCTGTTTTTCGGGCGCCAATGCCAGCCTTCTGGCGAAAAACCTCCAACTGGTCGTTACAGCCGAACCCGAGTGGTTCACCCAGGGAGGGGTTGTGGACGCCTACGAAGCCGGTCAGGTCATCTTTATCCTCCCGGCCAGTTGCTTAGTAGATGCACAGGTTATTGAGCGGTGCAAATTCCATCACAGCCAAGGCTACCGCTTCGGCGTGCATATCGACAAATCGCAAACGATCAGGAACGTCCCCTTTGCCGTCTTCGATTTTTTGCGTTTCGATGCCGCTTGCATCTACCAGGATATCGAGGCATCTGACCTTGCTTATGCCCAAGATGCCGGTTTCGGAAAAATTGCGTCAAAAGTCGGATCACACGACATGTTCCACTGGCTGTCGGAAAAAAGCTTTGATCTCTGCGACAGCCAGTTCCTTAAGGCGCACCACTCACTCCAGGGCAAAGATCCCGATCTTGCCCGACTCAAACTGCTCAAGCTGCTCAACTTGGTCAAGGACGACGGCGACACGCGCGAAATCGAGGCGATCTTCCGTGAAGAACCGAAACTTTCGTATAACCTTTTGCGGCTCGTCAATTCCGTTGCCGTCGGCGCCCGGACCAAGATCAGCAACTTCTCGCAGGCGATCGCCATTCTCGGTCGCCGGCAATTGCAACGCTGGCTGCAATTGCTGGTTTACGCCAACAACCTGGCCGACGCCAATACTCCGAATCCCTTGATGCAGCTTGCCGCGGCCCGCGGTCACCTGCTCGAACTGCTTTCCGCCCAGATCGATCCTGCGTCGAAAGATTCCGAACTCAAGGATCATGCATTCCTGACCGGACTCTTTTCGCTACTCGATGTGCTGATCAATTTGCCGATGAAAGAGATCGTCAAGGAATTGCCCATGCACGAGGATGTGGTCGAGGCACTACTCACGCCAGGTCAGGGCGGAATTCTCAGCCAGTTGCTGGCAGCGATTGCGGCCGGCGAGGCAGGCAACTTCGGCTCGGCTATAGAGACGCTCACCCGCCTGAACATTTCCCCGGAAACGTTCGCCAAGGCGCAGGTCGACTCGTTCTACTGGGCCAGCCATATCAACGTCGAGCACCAGGATTAAGCAATCGCCGCAGAGTTTGCGGCGATTTCCATTTTGGCTTGTTTGACGCAAGTAGCTTGCTTTACTTGATTGGCTGTAGGCACCTCACCCGCCCACGAACCCATCCCGCTCGCGGCATTTCAAGACGCTTTCCGCGTCCCGCCGTCCCTGCAAGAAATTCGTTTCAGGTGACTACCACAGCCGGCGCGGCAATCGCTTGCACCGAAACCAGGCACCACGACCTCGCCATCGACTCGCCGATTCACGTCGCATTCAGCCTCGTTATGTCGCAGCACGTCAACCACCCTGACCCCCGGCGCAGAGAGGAGATAATCGATGTGCCAGTGCAATTTCTTGCTTATTGCAAGATGACGACGAACTCTCGCCTCGAAATTGCGTAACGCGCTGCCTGTATAAAGGTACAACCCGGCAGGAAAATCAAAGGCCCCGAGACGCCCGACGCGCAAGCGAAGTGGCCCGGTCACTTCGATCAGCAACTGATAGGTTCTCGGGGCGGCAGAATCAATCGCCACAGAAGGGATTGCTGCGCCGCTCGGCCCCGAAAGTCGACATCGGCCCGTGGCCTGAAATGAACGCCACATCGTCGCCCAGAGGCCAGAGACGATTGCGGATCGAAGATATCAAGGTATCGAAATCGCCCTTCGGAAAATCGGTCCGGCCGATCGACCCCTTGAACAGAACGTCCCCGACGAGCGCCAGCCGCGCCGTCCGATTAAAAAACACGACATGTCCGGGCGTATGCCCCGGACAATGCAGGACCTCGAGCTCGACATTGCCGAAATTCACGTAATCGCCCTGCTCCAGCCAGCGATCCGGCGTAAAGCTGCGCACATTCGGGAAACCGTACATCACACTTTGTTTCGGCATCCCATCGATCCAGAACTGATCCTCGCGCTGCGGCCCTTCGACCGGTAGCGAGAGTTGATCCGAAAGCTCGGCAACACCCCCAGCATGGTCGATATGGCCGTGCGTCACGAGGATTTTCTCCAATTCGACGCCAACCTTCTTCACCGCATTGAGGATGCGGGAAACATCGCCGCCCGGATCGACCACCGCTGCGCGCAACGTCTCATCACACCACAAAAGGGTACAGTTCTGCTCGAACGGAGTAACCGGGATAATCTGGTATTTCATTGCCATGTCTGTTTTCCTTAGCCGCGAACGGCGGGAAGTATAGCAGCCGCTTACATCAAGGTCGCCATCGCCTGCCCCCGACCGGAAGCCAAGAAGCGATATTAGGCCCCAAGAGAACCCGGCAGTTTCCAGCCAATAGTCCGTTTACACAAAATTCAGTACAGGCCCGCGCCTCCTCTATAGCGTTGGCATCGAAGAAATACGAGACAATTAATAGATGTGAGAGAAACGGCTCACAGTGCGTCGCTCTTGGCTCGCAGTTCCGCCATCACAGTACGCCAGGACAACAAATCTTCATCCTCGAATTGAAGTTGCAAAGCCAGCGCTTCGATCTTGGAGAGTCGCGCATCCTGCATCCGGCGCGAATAATGTACTTGCATTCTCGCCAACAAAATATCGACCTCTTCGCTCGTCAAACGTAAAGCCTTTGCCACGTACTCTTCTGCTGGTTTTGCAGACATCAGGAACTCCCCTTGAGCGTCACCTTGAACTCCCAACAGCCAATCCGGGACATGCATGGATCGCGATTAATCGGCCAATTTCAGGCACTAAGCAATTCAAATTTACCCAAGCCTTGTTACACCCTGATTACATAAAGATTACAAATGACACCTAATTGAAATTAACCGTACTCTAACCATAAGCCATTGCTCGGCGCTGAATTTGCGATATTGGCAAGCCTGAAATGCAAAACGGCCCGAGAGGGCCGTTTTGCAAAGTATCTGGCGGAGAGGGCGGGATTCGAACCCGCGGTAGGATATTATCCTACACACGCTTTCCAGGCGTGCGACTTAAACCACTCATCCACCTCTCCAGAAGAGGGCGCATTCTAGCAGAAGCCGGCGTGTACAACAAACACAAACGTGTTTCGACACAGACCGAAAAATCGTTAAAACAGACAATCGTAGCCAAGCAAGCATGAGCCTCAGCCAAAACTACAAAAAAAAGGCGAACAAGGGAATATGCCTGTCAATTATGGCACGTTATCAGCTATCGCTGATAACGGTCATGCAAAATGTTTGAGGAATAAAGCCGCTCTAGCGAGATTCCGTACGTGCTTTGCTTTCGTTCTTCGCAAGAAGCATCGGACTCGTATTCACGTCAGAACCCACGGTATTTCAGATCAAAGGAGTGAGCGGCTTGCGGGTAGGTCTTAACCGTCAGCTCTGCCCCTGTTGACTTAACCCCATTGCACTCACTCGCAGGCGTCCAGTCATCCTGTCCACCGGCAAAAACGATCAACGGCGACTCCAGTTCGATCTTTCGACTGCCAAACGTACCACACCACGGATAATAAGCCGCGACAGCACGGAAACCGCCATCCTTCTCTTTTACTTTCTGTGACACATCCCCCTTAGCGACGTTAATAGCGACACTTCCGCCATTACTCTGCCCCATCAGGAATACGTTCGCCGCATCTACGAATTTCTGCGTCCGCAAATACCTCAAAGCATCATAGGCATCATACGTACGGTAATCCCGGGCATCCCGCAATTTCCCGAGACTTTCGCACACTTTACCCCCCCCTAGATGTCTCGGACCAAAACTATCGAGATCAAGGACAACGAAACCGTGCCTCACCAAGTAGTCTGCATATGCCTTCATGGCATAACGAACGGCTGGCTGCCACCCACCGCACCCATGCATTAACACCACCGCCGGGAAAGGACCATCCCCTTCAGGCTTGCTAATATCGCCCCGCAACACCACGTTGTCAGATGTAAAAGCCTCCGTAGCGGGAATACTCACTCTCTCGGTCGCCCTAGCTGGACTGACTGCCAAATCTGAAACAAAAAGTGCCGAGACACATAAAATCGCCGCTCCCAACGTGGATTTCCGCCGGTCACCCTTTCTTCTATCTGCCCACGGCGAAACGCCACCCGCCGCCGCATCAGCGGCATGACGCCTATCAATCCCGCTTCGTCGGTCTATAAACGGCACGAGCTCACTACTCACCACGCTCGTCTTACTGTCTGATAACTTTTGGCTCATTCCAAATACCTCCTACGCTTAAATACCAAGTCTTAGCGCAGAAATATCCTCCTCTTTCCACATCAATACCAACTCTTACATACCTACTCGTTCCCTCATCCTTGTTACTACTATAGACCTCTATTTTATTAATGCCAACAAGAACTTAACCCCGAATCACCCTAAAAATCCGGGGTGCGCCACGACCTGAGAGAATGCTGCCAGGAACGAGTCAAATAAGCATTCACAGGGAACCAAAGAGCGCACTGAACGGATAATGCAGGAAGCGCACAAAGGCTTCTCATTGCCATAAGCGTCGGTTAAATCGATCGACCGTAAGATTCCCTGTGCGCGGTCAGGAGAAATGTAGTACGAGATTGATGAAAGTGTCCGCAATGAGAGTTCGAGTGCGGAACAGGAATGAATGAAGTTCCCGAAACATGAAGGTCAAGGCACTGCGCCAGAGCAACATGGTCCTGCGCTTGGCCAATATCTCTCCCTTTCAGACAGAACTCGACCGATTCAAAAAACATTCATCCATTTATGGGATGGCAACCAGAAATCAGCAACAGCCAATTCCGGATGGACGCCCGGTGCGGATTTCGGACCTAATTTTCTGTTCCTTGCCCAATACTCAGGGCGAAGTCAGCTCGCGCAGGATGCCGCACTTACGTGCGACCGAATTTTCACCGCACTGAGCGCGTAGCGCCATGAGTTGCTTTTCCAGGGCCCGCAAACTATCGAGCCTCTTTCTGACACAGGCCAACTGACTATCGATCAATCGATTGATGTCGCCGCAATCCGCCTCGGGACAGGTCAGAAAATCGATCAAACGCCGCACATCGGCCAGCGGCATATCTAGCGCCCGGCAATGACGGATGAAGGCCAATCGTTCGAGATGATCGCCTCCATACTCCCTGTACCCGTTGCCACGTCTCGGCGGTGCGGTGAGCAATCCGGATTTTTCGTAGTAACGGATAGTATCGATACCGAGTCCGGTTTTCCGCGCCAATTCGCCAATACGCATACCCACTCCTTTTCGCCATACATTATGAGCGTTGACACTGGAGTCGCTCCAGGGTTTTCAATGCAATTATCAAATACGGAGAAATGCCATGTCCGCTTGCTGTTCAGGAAGCTGTTCTTCCGCCAAGAGTGCAATCGACCCACGCTTTCGCAAGGCGCTCTGGGTCGCCTTGGTCATCAACACCCTGATGTTCGCGGTGGAAATCGTCGGCGGCCTGAAATCGGGCTCGGTATCCCTGCTCGCTGACGCCGTCGATTTCGCTGGCGACGCGGCCAACTACGGCCTCTCCCTGGCCGTCCTTTCCAGAGGACTCTTGTGGCGTGCCCGCGCCGCGCTGGTCAAAGGCTGGACCATGGGCCTCTACGGCGGCTTCGTACTGGTCAAAACCGGCTGGGCTTCACTCTCCGGCGTGCCGCCGGAACCCTTCACCATGGGCTCCATCGCCCTCGTGGCGCTGGTCGCCGACCTCAGCGTGGCGCTGATGCTTTACGCCTTCCGCGCTGGCGACGCCAACATGCGTTCCGTCTGGCTGTGCAGCCGCAACGACGCCATCGTCAACGTCGCGATCGCCCTCGCAGCAATCGGTGTCTTCGGCACCGCATCGGCGTGGCCCGATCTGCTTGTTGCCGTCATCATTGCGTCACTGGCCATTTCGGCGTCGATCAGCGTCATCCGTCAGGCACGCGGCGAAATAGTAAGCGTACCCCGTAGTCCGGCTTAATTCAAAAGACGCACGGCCAGCAAACCGTTGCGCGCCTTGTTATTGTTATGGCATTTCTGCGCCGGTAGCGATACAGTCGTGAAATAGGCCAATTCCAGCCATCTTTGCTAGCGTGTAGCAAAGGCAGGTTTTTGACTGATGCTGACCACAGAATGCCACGTGCTTCGATGACTGTTTTGCCTATTTCACCCCGAAGCGTTCAAAATACCCGCTCCTTGTTATTCAGAGAATCAACATGTCTTGGGAAGCTCTAACCCTTGTGCTGGCTATCCATGCAGTCGCCTTGATTTCACCCGGACCTGACTTCGCAATTGTCACTCGCCTCTCGATCGTATCCGGTCGCCAGACTGGCCTCTGGGCAGCAGCAGGTGTTGCAGCCGCAATCGGAGTCTATATATTGGTCTGCGCGTTCGGACTGTCTTTGGTCTTGGCGGCATTGCCAGGGCTTTCCACTTTATTGTCCGTGACTGGTGCAATGTATCTGGCGTGGCTGGGCATTCAGTGTTTGCGCTCCAAGGGGCAATTGCCGGAGATGCAATCACGCGGTCAAGTCGGAAAAGCATTCGTTTCAGGGTTCCTGACCAACCTATTGAACCCAAAAGCAATGCTCTATTTCGGCTCGATTCTCTCGCAGGTTCTTACCCCAGAGCTGGGGACCGTTGATACGGCGCTTCTCTGGGTCCTGCTAGTTGGGGAATCTTTCCTCTGGTTCGGCATCGTGTCGGCTATGTTTTCATCACGTCGCGTCCTTGATTGGCTCGGATCCCGCTTGGTTTGGTTTGACCGAGTCGTTGGAGTAGTGCTACTTGGTTTAGCAGCAAAGATAGCCACCTCTGCATCGCGCTGAACGTTATTTATTGGCAGCATTGGTCAAGCAGCGGTCGCTCGGCGTTGGGTCAATGGATGGCTATTGAGGGTCGTTTTCTGTCCTTCTCACCCAGACCGACGGCCAAAACACCTTACACGCAGCTAGCCTCTGCAACCTGATCAACCTTCCTGCTTGAACAATCTGGCGACCCAGGTTTTCTGCACCGAGCGGCGGCGCGTTTCGCTCAATTGCTGGCGGATTTTTGCCCGCACATCCGGTAGCGGCAGTTCGCGGGCTTCTTCGATGGCCTCGCAGCACATCAGGTGAAAACCGATCGGCGATTCGAGCACTTCCGACAGCGCTTCAACGTCGAGCGCAAAGGCAGCCGGTTCGAGTTCTGGAAACAACTGGCCGCGCTTGACCGTGCCCAACTCGCCGCCGTTCGTTGCCGTCGGACATTCGGAATGTTTCAGTGCCTGCTCGGCAAAGCGTCCGGGCGATTTGAGCAGCCGTTCGCGGATGGCGTCGATCTTTTCGCGCGCCGACTGGCGATCGCTACCGGCCATGTTTTCGTTGATGGTGACGAGAATGTGCTTGAAGCGGCGGAATTCCGGGCGCTTGAAGCGTTCGCGGTGCATCAGGTAGAAGATTTCGACGTCGGTTTCCGTCACTTCGGCAACCCGGCTGGCGATGCGGTCGAGCACGGCGTCGACGGTCAAGTCGCGTCGGATCGCATCGGCGAGGCTGACCGGGTCCAGCCCGGAGACGTTGAGATCGGCGACGAATTCCTCGTCGGTCAGATAACGCTGACGAATCTCGCCCAGCGATTGCTCGACCGACGACGACGGCAGGACGACCTGCGCCGCTTCCGGCGTGGACAGGATGCGCCGTTCGATCTGCAACTGCCGCGCAACGACGTCGTCGACGCGTTTACATTCCTCCGGTTCGAGCTTGTCGGGCGCTTTCCGGAACAGCTCCTGCGCCAGCTTGAGGCGGAGATAAGGATGGGGTATCCACAGCTTTCCTTTCAGTCTGCACGGTCGTCCCTCAGGGGTGAAAGCGCCGACTCGGGCACGGCCAGCGTGCGGCCCGGCAGGCAGTCGAAATGCATATGGTAAAGAACGGTAGCCGAGGCCTCGTCGCGCAGGACTTTCAGGACTTCGCCGATGGCGCCGATCGGTATTTGCGCATCCTCGCTGAGCTTGAGCAACTTGCCCGCGCGTACTTTTTCGCGCGATTCGAACAGGCTGGGCACCCAGGGATCGTCGGCGCCGATCACTTCTTCCTCGCGGCAACCGACCATCTTGTCGTCATCGAGAAAGTGCACGGTATAGATGATCTGATCCATGAGGAAGGTGCCGATATCGACAACGGTGCCGACGCTGCCGAGACGCACCAGGAGATCGCCCATGGCCGCGCCGGGATAGGTGCCGTCGTTGCGCACATTGCGCACGACACGCACCGAATCGCCGAGATCGAATTGCGTTTGCATCAGTGCCTCGTCGCGCGGCCGATGGCGGACAGCGGAACGGTTGCGATGCCCGACGCCCGTTTGAAGACCTTGAACACTTTCTCGGTCACCGCATCGGAACGGACGAAATCCTCATAAGCCATGCCGAGGCTTGTCCGGTATTCGGCGTAGGTCAGCGTCTGCGTTTCAGCGCGCCGGGCCAGGTAGTCGTGGAAACGCTGCAGGATATGCAGCCGGTTGACCTGGACGACCGCTGGGTCGTATTCGATGTTGAAATATTCGAGAAAATCCTCGGCGGATTCCAGTTCGGCAACTTCCTGCTCAAAGTCGGTGGCATCGAGGCTCATGGTGCATTCCTTCTCGGTTGAAATCAGTGGGGACAATTGGCCGCGGGCCTTCGATTGCTGCTCCGCCAGCATGAACAACAACTCTTCCGGCGACGACGGTCGCTTGCAACGATTGACGAAGTCGCGAATTTCGCCGACCAGCGTTTCTGCCTCTTCATCGCCGACCGTCTTGCCGAGCATCGAAAACACGGCCTGCACACCGCCTTTGCCCGAATGCTTGCCGAGGACGACGCGGTGGTCGCGGCCGACGAGGCGCGGGTCGAAACCCTGATAGTTGTCGGGATGTTTCAGGAGGCCGTCGACATGGATGCCGGCTTCGTGCGTGAACACCCCCTCACCGACGAGGCTCTTCTGCCAGGCCACCGGCCGTCCAGACGCCTGCGCGACCAGCGCCGACACTTCCGGGAACTGGCGCAGATCGACGCCGGTTTCGATGCCGTAGCACTGGTGCAATCCATGCACGACTTCTTCGAGCGCGGCGTTGCCGGCACGCTCGCCGAGGCCGTTGACCGTGGTATTGACATGCGTGGCGCCAGCACGCACCGCCGCCAGCGTGTTGGCCGTCGCCAGACCGAGGTCGTCGTGGGCGTGCATTTCGATTTCGAGGTCGGTTGTCGCACGCAGACGCGCGATGCGCTCGGCGACGGCGAACGGATCGAGCACGCCGAGCGTATCGGCGAAGCGAATCCGCCGCGCCCCGGCACGCTGTGCCGCTTCGGCGATTTGTGCAAGGAAATCCGGATCGGCGCGCGAGGCATCCTCGGCGCCGATGCAGACTTCGAAGCCGGCGTCGAGGGCAAGCGAAATGTGGTAGCCGATGCGCGACAGCAACCAGGCGCGGTCACGGCGCAACTTGTGGGCGAGGTGTTGATCCGACGAAGGCACAGAAATGTCGATCAGGTGCGCCCCCAGTCCGCAGCAGGCGGCGATGTCGCTCTCGTGCATGCGGCTCCACACCATCAGGCGCGACGACAGTCCCAGAGCGGCCACGGCGCGGATGCTCTCGCGCTCGGCCTCGCCCATCGCCGGAATGCCGACTTCGAGTTCGGGCACGCCCAGCGCGGCAAGATGGCGTGCGATGGCCAGCTTTTCGTCGAGGGTGAAAGCGACCCCGGCCGATTGCTCGCCGTCGCGTAGCGTCGTATCGTTGATGACGATGAATGACTGTCCGGCTTGTGACATAAGGCCTCCTGACCTCATGTGAGCAATTCCGGTGCCAGCCCGTTTTTCTTTTATTAACAACGCGTTGAACATTACAGGCATACGACAAAGCCGACGCCTTGTCGCAAAAGCGACAAACACAATACCGACAACTTCGCCGGCAACGGTACAACCGCAAACGAACGATGCCGTATACTGCGCCGACGCCGGGATGTTCCCGAACCGGCGCGTAAGCTTTCAAGGCTCTGGTGAATGCAAAGAGAATCGATAGAATTCGATGTGGTGATCGTCGGCGGCGGCCCGGCCGGGCTGGCCGCTGCGATCCGTCTCAAGCAGCTCGCCGGCGAAAAGAGTGCCGACGTCAATGTCTGCCTGATCGAAAAAGCGGCGGAAATCGGCGGTCACATCCTCTCCGGGGCCATACTCGACCCGTCCGCGCTGAACCGTCTGCTCCCGGACTGGCAAGCGCAAGGCGCGCCCGTCGATACGCCGGTCGTCGAAGACCGTTTCCTGTTGCTCGACGAAAGCGGCAGCATCGCGGTTCCAGACTGGCTGCTGCCGGACTGCTTTCTCAACCGGGGCAATCACGTCGTCAGCCTCGCCGAACTGTGCCGCTGGCTTGGCCGGCAGGCAGAAACGCTAGGCGTCGAAATCTACCCCGGATTCGCCGGCAGCGAGATTCTTTACGACGAAGACGGCGCGGTCGTCGGCATCGCCACCGGCGACCTTGGCGTGCTCAAGAACGGTTCGCACGGTCCGAACTACCAGCCGGGCATGGCGCTGCTCGCGCGCTACACGCTTTTCGCCGAAGGCAGCCGCGGCCATCTCGGCCGGCAACTCGAAGACCGGTTCCGCCTGCGCGAACACGCCGATCCGCAGACCTACGCGCTCGGCATCAAGGAACTGTGGGAAATCCCTCCGGAAAAACATCAAGCCGGACGCGTCATCCACAGCGTCGGCTGGCCGCTCGACGCGCAGACCTACGGCGGCGGCTTCTTGTACCACCTACGGGACAACCAAGTGGCGGTCGGACTCGTCACCGGCCTCGGCTATCGCAACCCCTATCTTTCAACGTTCGAGGAATTCCAGCGCTACAAAACGCATCCGGCCCTGCGAAAAACCCTCGAGGGCGGTCGCCGCATCGCCTACGGCGCGCGCACGCTCAGCGCCGGCGGCGTCCAGTCTTTGCCCAGGCTGGTTTTTCCGGGCGGCGCGCTGATCGGCGACGACGCCGGCTTTCTCAATGCCGCACGCCTCAAGGGGGCACATGGCGCCATCGACTCGGGCAGGCTGGCGGCGGACGCCTGCTTCGAAGCGCTGACCGCCGGCCGTAGCCACGACAAGCTGCTCGCCTACCCGCGCGCCTTCTGCGCCAGTCCGCTCTTCGACGAATTGCAGCGAGGACGCAACTTCAAACCCTGGATGAACAAGGGGCTGTACCTCGGCAGCGTAATGTTCGCCCTCGATCAGCACGTCTTTCGGGGCAAGGCGCCGTGGACGCTGCGCCACCGGGCCGCCGACCATACCCGGCTGCTGAAGACCGCCGATTGCCGGCCAATCGCCTACCCAAAACCGGACGGCCAGATCAGCTTCGACCGCATGTCGTCGGTCGATCTCTCCCACACCCGCCACGAAGAAAACCAGCCCTGTCATCTCACGCTCAAAGACGCGAGCGTTCCGCTCCGCGTCAATCTGGCGCACTTCGACGCTCCGGAGCAGCGCTACTGTCCGGCGGGTGTCTATGAAATCCTGCGCGACGCCGCCGACGAGAATCCGCGCCTGCAAATCAACGCGCAAAATTGCGTACACTGCAAAGCCTGCGACATCAAGGACCCGACGCAGAACATCGTATGGACCCCCCCGCAAGGCGGCGACGGTCCGAACTACCCGAACATGTAGGAGCATGCTTTGAAAATCCTCGTCGCCGTCAAACGGGCGGTCGATTACAACATCAAGGTCCGCCCGAAAACGGACGGCAGCGGCGTGGACATTGCCCACGCCCGCATGGCGATGAACCCCTTCGACGAAATCGCCGTCGAGGAGGCGGTGCGCCTCAAGGAAGGCGGCATCGCTACCGAAGTCTTTGCCGTCTCGGCGGGGCCGGCGACTTGCCAGGAAACCTTGCGCACGGCGTTGGCCCTCGGCGCCGACCGAGGGTTATTGATCGAAACCGATGTCGAATTGCAGCCGCTGGCCGTAGCCAAACTGTTGAAGGCCATCTGCGAACGCGAACAACCGCAACTCGTCCTCTGCGGCAAACAGGCCATCGACGACGACGCTCACCAGACCGGCCAGATGCTGGCCGTGTTGCTCGACTGGCCGCAGGCGACTTGCGCTTCGGGAATCACGATCACGGCCGACGGAAACCGGACGACAGTCCTGCGCGAAATCGACGGCGGGCTGGAAACCGTCGACATCGCGCTGCCGGCCGTCATCACCGCCGACCTGCGCCTCAACCAGCCGCGTTACGCGACGCTGCCGAACATCATGAAGGCGCGCAAGAAGCCGCTCGACACGTTGACGCCGCTGGCGCTCGGCGTCGATGTCGCGCCGCGCCTGAAAACCCTGAAAGTCGTCGAGCCGCCGCCGCGTCCGCCCGGGATCCGGGTCGCCGACGTCGCCGAACTGGTCGATCGACTCAAGAACCAGGCTAAGGTGATCCGATGACCCTCCTCGTCATTGCCGAACACGACAACGCTTCGCTCAAACCAGCGACGCGCCATGCGGTCAGCGCGGCGCGCCGAATCGGCGGCGACATCCACCTGCTCGTCGCCGGGAACGATTGCGCGCCGGTCGCCGAGGCCGCCGCACGCATCGACGGCGTCGCCAAGGTTCTGTTCGTCGACGCCGCGCACTACGCCGACGCCTCGCCGGAAAATCTGACGGCTCTGGTCACGGGTATCGTCAGCAGCTACAGCCATGTGCTCGCTGCCTCCAGCAGCAGCGGCAAGAGTTTCATGCCGCGCGTGGCGGCGCGGCTCGACGTGGCGCAAATTTCCGAGATCGTCGACGTCGTCGCACCCGACACCTTCGTGCACCAGATCTACGCCGGCAACGTGCTGGCGACGGTGCAATCGGCCGACGTCATCAAGGTCGTCACGGTCCGCGCCACGGCTTTTCCGGATGCCGGTGAAAGCGAATCACCGGCCGCCATCGAAAAATTGCCTGCCGCCGCCGACTGCGGCAAGAGCCGCGTACTCAAACGCGAACTGACGACCTCGGCACGCCACGAACTCGGAAACGCCCGCACCGTCATCGCCGGCGGACGCGGACTCGGTAGCCGCGAGAATTTCTACGCGCTGCTCGAACCTTTGGCCGATAAACTGGGCGCGGCGCTGGGCGCGACGCGCGCCGCCGTCGACGCCGGCTACGCGCCCAACGACTGGCAGGTCGGGCAGACGGGCAAGGTCGTCGCCCCTGAGCTCTACATCGCCGTCGGCCTTTCCGGCGCCATCCAGCACCTGGCCGGCATGCGCGAAAGCCAGGTGATCGTCGCCATCAACAAGGACCCGGACGCCCCGATCTTCCAGGTCGCCGATTACGGTCTCGTCGCCGATCTGTTCGATGCCCTACCGACATTGACCGCCGCCCTCGAATGACGCGCGCGAAGGTGTTAAGATCGACGCTTCAAACGCAAGCACCGCCTGCCTTGAACAAACGAATAACAACGATACCCAAGATACCGGATATTTCCATCAACCTCTGACAGAAAGCCTGAAATGACCAACATTCGCCAGGAAGATCTCATCCAGAGCATTGCCGACGCATTCCAGTACATCAGCTACTACCACCCGCTCGACTTCATCAAAGCGATGGGCGAAGCCTACGAGCGCGAGGAGTCTCCCGCCGCCAAGGACGCCATCGCCCAGATCCTGACCAACTCGCGCATGTCGGCCGAAGGCCACCGCCCGATCTGCCAGGATACCGGGATCAGCCTCGTCTTCATCAAGGTGGGCATGAACGTGCAATGGCCGGACGCCACGATGAGCATCCAAGACATGATCAACGAAGGCGTCAAGCGTGCCTACATTGACGCGGACAACCCCCTGCGCGCCTCGGTGCTTGCCGATCCAGCCGGCAAGCGCACCAACACCAAGGACAACACCCCGGCCATCGTCTATTACGAGCTCGTCCCCGGTGACAGCGTCGATGTCATCTGCGCGGCCAAGGGCGGCGGCTCCGAGGCCAAGGCCAAGTTCGCCATGCTCAACCCCTCCGACGAAGTCGTCGACTGGGTGAACAAGACCGTGCCGCAGATGGGTGCCGGCTGGTGCCCGCCTGGCATCCTCGGCATCGGTATCGGCGGCACACCCGAAAAAGCCATGCTGATGGCCAAGGAAGCGCTGATGGAACCGCTCGACATGCTCGATCTGCAAAAGCGCGGCGCCAAAACCAAAGCCGAGGAACTGCGCCTCGAACTCTATGAGAAGATCAACGCGTTGGGCATCGGCGCGCAAGGCCTCGGCGGCCTGACCACGGTACTCGACGTCAAGATCGCCGAGTACCCGACACACGCCGCGAACCTGCCGATCGCGATGATTCCGAACTGCGCGGCCACCCGCCACGTGCACTTTCACCTCGACGGCTCCGGTCCGGCCAAGCTCGAACCGCCGAAGCTCGAAGACTGGCCGGCCGTCACCTGGACACCGGATCTCAAGGAAGCGACGCGCGTCAATCTCGACACGCTGACCAAGGAAGAAGTTGCCTCCTGGAAACCCGGCCAGAAGCTGCTGCTCAACGGCAAGATGCTGACCGGCCGCGACGCCGCGCATAAGCGCATCGCCGACATGCTGGCCAAGGGCGAGAAGCTGCCGGTCGACTTCACCAACCGCGTCATCT
>CAZNQL010000016.1:0-67939 GCA_964575415.1 uncultured Propionivibrio sp. | reverse complement strand
GTTCTGCATCGTGCCCTACACCCGCGGCGAGGAGGTCTCGCGCCCGTTCGACGACGTGCTCACCGAAGTGGCTGGCCTGGCGGCGCAGGGGGTCAAGGAAATCACCCTGCTCGGGCAGAACGTCAACGCCTACCGGGGCGCCATGGCCGATGGCGAAGAAAAGGCCGACCTCGTACTGCTCATCGAGTACATCGCCGAAATGCCCGGCATCGAGCGCATCCGCTACACGACCTCACATCCGCGCGAATTGTCGCAGCGCTTGATCGACGTTTACACCCGCGTCCCGAAGCTCGTCTCGCACCTGCACCTGCCCGTGCAGTCCGGCTCTGACCGCGTGTTGGCGGCCATGAAGCGCGGTTACACGGCGCTCGAATACAAGAGCCTGGTGCGCAAGCTGCGCGCCGCCCGCCCCGACCTGTCGCTGTCTTCGGACTTCATCGTCGGCTTCCCCGGCGAAACCGCTGAGGATTTCGAGAAAACAATGACGTTGATCGACGACATCGGTTTCGACGCCTCGTTTTCCTTTCTTTACAGTTCGCGCCCTGGCACCCCGGCTGCCGAGTTGTCCGACGACACGCCGCACGAAGTCAAGGCCGAACGCCTGATGCGCCTGCAACAACGCATCGAGGATCTGGCGCAGGCCGTATCGCAGTCGATGATCGGCACCGTGCAGCGCATTCTCGTCGAGGGCCGCTCAAAGAAGGACGAAAACGAGCTGGCCGGGCGCACCGACAACAACCGCATCGTCAATTTCGTCGGGAGTTCGCGCCTGATCCACAGCTTCGTCGACGTGCGCATCACTGCCGCGCTGGCGCATTCGCTACGCGGCGAAATCCTGACCCGGGAGTCATGACCGGCATGACCGAAAGGAATCTTCGCGGATGAGTGCCAAATCCCCTGCCAAGCCAAGAGCCATCGAACTGCTGCTCTCGCCGGTCAACAATGCCCAACTCGCCAATCTATGCGGCCCGCTCGACGAAAACCTGCGTCAAATCGAAACGGCGCTTGACGTTACGATTGCGCGGCGTGGCGAACGCTTCACCCTGCGCGGCGAACGCCAGCAGACGGCGCGCGCGTCCGAAGCGTTGCAAGAGTTCTATGCGAAAGCCAAGGATTCGCTTTCGGTAGACGAAATCCAGCTCGGCCTGATCGAATTGCTCAACCACCCGACGCGCAAGAATTCACCGGTCGGCGGCACAACGCCCACCTTGATGACGCGAAAAACCGAACTGCACGGACGCACGCCACGGCAGGTCGAGTACCTCAAGCAGATCCAGGAACACGACATCACCTTCGGCACCGGACCGGCCGGCACCGGCAAGACCTACCTCGCCGTCGCATCGGCCCTCGACGCCTTCGAGCGCGAACTGGTGCAGCGCATCGTCCTCACCCGCCCGGCAGTCGAAGCCGGCGAACGGCTCGGCTTCCTGCCCGGCGATCTGGCGCAAAAGGTCGACCCCTACCTGCGCCCCCTTTACGACGCGCTTTACGACCTGATGGGATTCGACAAGGTGGCGAAACTCTTCGAGCGCGGCGCCATCGAAATCGCCCCCCTCGCCTACATGCGCGGGCGCACGCTCAACCATGCCTTCATCATTCTCGACGAAGCGCAGAACACGACGCCCGAGCAAATGAAAATGTTTCTGACCCGGATCGGGATCGGCGCCAAGGCCGTCGTCACCGGCGACGTGACGCAGATCGACCTGCAGCGCGGCCAGAAGAGCGGCCTGATCGAAGCGCGCCAGATCCTGCAGAACGTGCGCGGCATCGCTTTCAGCGAATTCCAGAAGGAAGACGTCGTCCGTCATCCGCTGGTGGCGCGCATCGTTTCCGCCTACGAAGTCCATGCCGCGAAACAGGATGAAAAGCAGGAGGGCAAATGAGCCGTCGCCTCGACCTCAGCGTGCAATACGCCTGTAACGCAGCCGGCCTACCCTCTCGGCCGCAAATCCGGACCTGGGTTCGCGCGGCGCTCGACGCCGACGGACCGCACGGCGGACAGATCACGGTTCGCTTGGTCGACGCCGAGGAAGGACGCATGCTTAACAACGACTATCGCGGCAAGGATTATGCGACCAACGTGCTCTCCTTCCCCTACGAGATCGAGCCCCGGGTATGCGGCGATCTCGTCGTCTGCGCCCCGGTCGTCGAACGCGAAGCCGCCGAACAAGCCAAGCCGCTGGAGGCGCATTACGCCCATCTGGTCGTCCATGGCGTGCTGCACCTGCTGGGCCACGACCACGAGACCGGCGAGGCGGAAGCGAAAAAAATGGGAGACCTGGAGCGTATCGTTCTGGCATCATTGGGATACGCTGATCCTTATCTAACTGAAAGAGGAATCGAAAACGAGGCCTGAACGACGGCAGCAAACCGCCCGCCTCGCCGAAGAAACCTCGAAAAAAAATGGACCCCGACAAACCGACTTTTTTCGAACGACTCTCCTCCCTGCTTCTCCGCGAACCCGAAGACAGGGAACAACTGATGCAACTCCTGCATTCGGCGCACGAACGCAAGCTGCTCGACGCCGATGCCCTGTCGATCACCGAAGGGGCGCTCGCGGCCTCTGAAATCCGTGTCAACGATGTCATGGTGCCGCGCCCGCACATGGAGGTCATCGACATCGACGATCCTCTGGCCGACATCATCGCCTTGGTCAATCGCATCGCCCATTCGCGCTTTCCGGTCATCGACGACAAACTCGACAACGTGATCGGCATCCTTCTGGCCAAGGATTTACTGCGCGTGCAGACGGAAAAGCAATTCAATCTGCGCGACTGGATTCGTCCGGCCGTTTTCATTCCCGAATCAAAACGCCTCGACGTACTGCTGCGCGAATTCCGCGTCTCGCACAACCACATGGCCATCGTCATCGACGAGTATGGGGGCGTCAGCGGCCTGATCACCATTGAGGACGTTCTCGAACAGATTGTTGGCGAAATCGAGGATGAATACGACTTCGATGAGACCGAGGACAACATCCGGCGCGATCGCAAAGGCCGCTATCTGGTCAAGGCGCAAACGGAAATCGATGACTTCAACACCGCCCTCGGCACCGAATTCAGCGACAACGACTGCCACACCGTCGGCGGCCTGATTCTCAACCACCTTGGCCGGGTACCCCGGCGGATGGAAACGATCCCCCTCGGCGGATGGCGTTTCCAGGTCCTGCGGGCGGATGGCCGCCGCCTGTACACGCTGATCGTCACCCCCGAACCGGAAGCCGACATCCCCGCCCCCGATGCGAGTGCCACGCCTTGACATGTTGGCGCCCTGTTCCGCGCCACGCATCACAAGCCATTACGGGACGAGCCCTGCGGACACTTCCGTTGGCCACAACCCAGCGCAAGCGGCTGGAAGCGCAGAAAAGAGTGGTCAGTGATAACCCAGCGAAGCGAGTTTGAAAGCGCCCCTGACGAGAAAGAGGGACCAGGAAATGCTTGGCTTCTAGCCAAAGCCTTCCTGCTCGGTGCGGCCAGTGTTCTGGCCTTTGCGCCGTTCGGCGGCTACCCGTTGATCTGGCTGACGCTGGGAGGGCTCTTCTCTCTGCTCGACCTCTCGCCGCACGCCCGGCACCGAACGCGTCAAGGCGCACTGATCTGCGGCGCTTTCGGTTTCGGCCTGTTCGTCAGCGGCGTATCCTGGATTTATGTCAGTCTCAGCGTTTTCGGCGGCATGCCGATGCCGCTTGCGGCCGTGGCCACCCTGCTCTTTTGTCTCGTTCTTGCGGTTTATCCGGCCCTTGTCGGGGCCACTTTCGTCCGTTTTGCGCCAGAAACCCCCTGGCGTCGTACGCTCTTTTTTGCCGCGCTGTGGACGCTTGGTGAATGGTTGCGCGGCTGGGTGCTGACGGGTTTTCCCTGGCTCGCAACCGGCTATTCACAAACGCCGCCCAGCCCGCTCTCCGGTTTTGCGCCGATTTTCGGCGTCTATGGGCTCTCTTTTCTGGCCGCCCTTTGCGGCGCCCTGCTCTTTACGTCCTTCAAAATCCGGAAATCGATCCCGGCGAGCCGCAAATTACGCTGGCTTCAATGGCCGGCTGCCACGCCGATGTTCGCCATCAGCCTGATTCTCATTTGCGGACACGGGCTGAGCACCATCCGATGGACAGATCCGGTCGGAGAACCGCTCAGTGTCGCCCTGCTGCAGGGAAACGTTGCCCAAGAAATGAAATGGCGCCCGGAGAAATTCAACGAGACACTACGCACCTACTACCAATTGGCGCAGGAAAATCCAGCGCAACTGACCGTCCTGCCGGAAACAGCGATCCCGGCCTTCCTGAGCCAGATTCCAGCCAACTATCTTGAAGCCCTCCAGGCGCTGGCCAAACGCCAACAGGGCGACCTGCTGCTCGGCATTCCCATCGACGAAGGGCCGCGCTACGCCAACGGTGCGATCAGCATCGGCCAATCGGGAACGCAGACCTACACCAAATCGCAGCTCGTCCCCTTCGGCGAGTTCGTGCCGCCCGGCTTTGCCTGGTTTCTCGCGCTGGCGAACATCCCGATGTCGGATTTCACCCCCGGCCCGATCGACCAACCGCCTCTGCGCGTCGGCAAGCAGAAGGTCGCCGTCAACATCTGCTACGAGGACGCCTTCGGCGAGGGAATCATCCGCGCGCTCCCCGAAGCCACGCTGCTACTCAACATTTCGAACGTCGCTTGGTTCGGCGACTCGCTGGCCCCAGCGCAGCACCTGCAGATTGCTCGTCTGCGCAGTCTCGAAACCGGGCGCATGTCGTTGCGGGCGACCAATACCGGCATGACCGCAATCATCGGCGCCAATGGCAAGGTTATCGGCAAGCTCACCCCTTTCACCCGCGGCGCCTTACGTGGCGAGGTTTTCGGATACGAAGGCCGCACGCCGTTCGTTCGCTGGGGTAACTGGCCGGCCATTCTGATCGCATTTCTGACGGTTGCCTTTCTCGCCAGACGCAAGGCACAATCCTGACCGAGACCCTACATCCGGAATCCAATCTCATGGCTTTCTTGTCCTGGAGCGAAGCCTATTTGATCGGCAATCTGACGATCGACACCGAACACAAAGAGCTCTTTCGGCTGATCAACAGTTTTCACGACCGATGGCAAGTGGCCTGCGATCACAGGGAAATCGCCTCCCTTCTCAGCCAGTTGGTCGCCTATGCTGAAATGCATTTCCAGCACGAAGAAGCCATCATGGCGGAGAAAGAGTACCCCAGACTCGAAGATCACCAACGCATTCACGAAGCCATGTTTGAGAAAATTTTCCAGCTACGTCAGGCCTTGGAAAAACAG
Source organism: uncultured Propionivibrio sp. (assembly GCA_964575415.1). Lineage (GTDB taxonomy): Bacteria > Pseudomonadota > Gammaproteobacteria > Burkholderiales > Rhodocyclaceae > Propionivibrio. The sequence goes on along the minus strand of CAZNQL010000016.1, from coordinate 62,669 downwards.
GACACCCATCTCGAAATGGAAACCATCAAGTTCGTGAAAAACTGGCTCGTCGAACACATCGTACAAAGCGACTACTTATTTCGCGACCACTTGAGGCGCAACAAAGTCGATCCCGACAAAGAGCCGGTCACAGAAGCTCAGCCCTCAGCAGCCGAAAGCTGACAGCCCCCTTCCTGAAGCGCTTTCCGCCTCCGCCAGCGCCTTCTTATCAAGCTCAAAAGCAAGTAGAATCGAGGCTTTTACGCATAAACGAAGCCTTTCATGCCTACATTTCAGGAAGTCATTCTGAGTCTCCAGAGCTACTGGAACAAACAGGGGTGCGCCCTGCTTCAACCCTACGACATGGAAGTCGGTGCCGGCACCAGCCACACCGCGACCTTTCTGCGCGCCCTCGGCCCGGAACCCTGGAAAGCCGCTTACGTCCAGCCCTCGCGTCGCCCGAAAGACGGCCGCTACGGCGAGAACCCGAACCGCATGCAGCACTACTACCAGTATCAGGTCGTGCTCAAGCCGGCGCCGGACAACATTCTCGACCTCTATCTCGGCTCGCTGGAAGCACTCGGTTTCGACCTCAAGAAGAACGATGTCCGTTTCGTCGAAGACGACTGGGAGAATCCGACGCTTGGCGCCTGGGGACTCGGCTGGGAAGTCTGGATGAACGGCATGGAAGTCACCCAGTTCACCTATTTCCAACAGGTCGGCGGCATCGACTGCAAACCGATTACCGGTGAAATCACCTACGGCCTCGAACGCCTGGCCATGTATTTGCAGGGCGTCGAGAACGTCTTTGACCTGCAATGGACCGAGGGCCTGACCTACGGCGACGTTTACCACCAGAACGAAGTCGAGCAGTCGGCCTACAATTTCGAGCACTCGGATGCCGAATTCCTGTTCACCGCTTTCTCGGCGCATGAAAAACAGGCGAAACACCTGATGGAAGCGCAACTGGCCCTGCCCGCTTACGAGCAAGTCTTGAAGGCGGCGCACACTTTCAACCTGCTCGACGCGCGCGGCGCCATTTCGGTGACCGAACGCGCCGCCTACATCGGCCGCATCCGCAATTTGGCGCGTAGCGTCGCGCAAAGCTATGTCGACAGCCGCGCCCGCCTCGGCTTCCCGATGGCGCCGAAAGCCTGGGCCGAAGAAGCCCTGGCCCAGATCGAAAAGAAGGTAGCCTGAAATGACCGCGAAAAATCTGCTCCTTGAATTGTTTGTCGAGGAACTGCCACCGAAGGCGCTGAAAACCCTGGGCGCAGTCTTTGCCCGCACGCTGTCCCATTCGCTGGCCCAGTCCGGCCTCACGTCAGCCAACGCCAAGGTCACCTCATATGCCTCACCGCGCCGCCTGGCCGCGCATATTGCCGACGTCAACACGGTCGCGGCCGACAAGCCGGTCGTGCAAAAGCTGATGCCGGTAAGCGTCGGCCTTGACGCCAGCGGCAACGCCACGCCGGCGCTCCTGAAGAAGCTCGCCGCGCTAGGCGCAGACGCCTCTTGTGTTCCCGGCCTGCGCCGCGAAAATGACGGCAAAACCGACGTTCTCTTCTTCGACAGTCTGGCGAAAGGCGCGACGCTGGCCGAAGGCCTACAAAAGGCACTCGAAGCCGCCCTTGCCGCGCTACCGATCCCGAAGGTCATGTGCTATCAACTGGCCGACGGCTTGAGCAGCGTCAATTTCGTGCGGCCGGCGCACGCGCTGGTGGCGCTGCACGGCGCCGATGTTGTCCCCATTTCCGTCCTCGGTTTAAACGCCGGCAACGCAACGCACGGCCACCGCTTCGAAGCGCGAGTCGATCCGGTGATCATTCGTGATGCCGACAGCTATGAAAAACAACTCCGGGATGACGGCGCCGTCATCGCCGCTTTTGCCGAGCGCCGTGCCGAGATCGCCCGTCAGATTGCTGCAGCGGCCGAGATAGCCGGCGGCAAAGCCATCGAAGACGACGCGCTGCTCGACGAAGTGACCGCGCTGGTCGAGCGCCCCAACGTCCTCATTGGCCAGTTCGAGGCCGAATTCCTCGCCGTGCCGCAGGAATGCCTGATCCTGACGATGAAGGCCAACCAGAAATATTTTCCGCTGCTCGACGCCAACGGCAAGTTGACGAACAAATTCCTCGTCGTCAGCAACATCCGCCCCGAAGACCCCAGCGCGGTCATCGGGGGCAATGAGCGGGTGGTACGCCCGCGCCTGGCCGACGCCAAGTTCTTCTTTGATCAGGATCGCAAGAAATCGCTTGAATCGCGCCTGCCCGGACTGTCCAAAGTGGTTTACCACAACAAGCTGGGGACACAGGGAGAGCGCGTCGAACGCGTCTCCGCCCTTGCCCGGCACATTGCGGCGCAACTCGGCGACGAATCCTTGCAACGCCATGCCGAACAGGCCGCAATGCTGGCCAAGGCCGATCTGCTCACGGACATGGTCGGCGAGTTTCCGGAACTGCAAGGCATCATGGGCCGCTATTACGCCCAGCATGACGGCCTGGCACCGGAAGTCGCCGATGCCATCGAGGACCACTACAAACCGCGTTTCGCCGGCGACGCGCTGCCGCGAGGTCTGGTCGGCACGATCGTCGCACTGGCCGACAAGCTGGAAACGCTGGCCGGCATGTTCGGCATCGGCCAGGTGCCCACCGGCGACAAGGACCCCTTCGCCCTGCGTCGTCACGCGCTCGGCGCCATCCGCATGCTCGCCGAGGGCAATCTTGACGTAACGCTCGGCGCTTTGCTGGATGCGGCTTGCCGTCAATTCGACCGGATCGACGGATTTACCCCGCCGATCTCAGCCCTGCGCGATTTCATCTATGAACGCCTCGCCGGCAACTTGCGCGAACAAGGCTATACGCCTCAGGAAGTCGACGCCGTCCTCAGTCAGCGTCCGGAGCGCCTCGCCGACATTCCCAAACGCCTCTCTGCCGTGCGCGCATTCTCGGCTCTGCCCGAAGCCCAGGCACTGGCGGCGGCCAACAAGCGTATCGGCAACATCCTCAAGAAGGCCGAGATCATTTTGCCCGAACCGCAGCCGTCGCTGCTTGCCGAAGATGCCGAAAAGGCGCTGTTTTCGCGTATCCGCGAGATCGCGCCAGCGGTCAAGGCTCACGTCGCAGCTGAATCCTATACTGACGCACTGAAAGTCATGGCCTCGGTACGCAGCGAAGTGGATCATTTCTTTGACAAAGTGATGGTCAACGTCGATGATCCCGATGTGCGGGCCAACCGGCTTGGCCTGCTCAAGGCGTTGTTCGACCAGCTCAACGCAGTCGCCGACATTTCGAAGCTGAGCATATGAAACTTGTCATTCTCGATCGCGATGGCGTCATCAACTACGATTCTGAACAGTTCATCAAGTCGCCGATGGAATGGAAACCCATTCCCGGCAGCCTTGAAGCCATCGCCCGCCTGACACAGAGCGGCTACAAGGTGGTCGTCGCCACCAACCAGTCGGGCATCGGCCGCGGCCTGTTCGACATGGACACGCTCAACGCCATCCACGACAAGATGCATCGCGCCGTGCAGGCGGCGGGCGGACGCATCGACGCCATCTTCTACTGCCCGCACGCCAATGACGACGGCTGCAAGTGCCGCAAACCGAACCCCGGCATGTTCGAACGTATCCGGGACTGCTTCAATGTCGACCTGAACGGCATCCCGGCCGTCGGCGATTCCCTGCGCGACCTGGTTGCCGGTGCCAATCTGGGCACCCAACCGATATTGGTCCTTACCGGCAAAGGGCAAAAAACACTGGCCGACGGCAACCTGCCCGAAGGCACCCTTATTTTCGACGACCTGTCCGCGGTCGTCTATCACCTCCTGAATTCATGATCGCACTCCTCCGCTCTGTCCTCTTCCTTTTCCTTGCCATTCTGATCACCGCTCCCGCCGGACTGCTTGTCACACTGTCAATTGCCCTCCCGATCAAAGCCCGCTTCCGTATCGTCGCCGCCTGGCGCACGGTTTTCCTGGCGATCTGCGAACATGTCCTGGGCATTCGTTACCAAATCGTCGGCCGCGAAAATATCCCGGCGGTTCCCGTCGTGGTTCTCGCCAAGCACCAGTCGGCCTGGGAAACCGTCGCCTTGCAAGAATTCTTCCCGCCCCTCGTTTTCGTCCTCAAGTGCTCGTTGATGCTTATCCCCTTCCTCGGCTGGGGATTTTTCGCCATGCGGATGATCTCGATCGACCGTACCGCCGGCCGGCAAGCGCTGATGCAGGTCATCAAGCAGGGGCGCGACCGCCTCAAGAACGGCTTCTCGGTCGCCATTTTTCCCGAAGGCACCCGCGTCGCCCCCGGCGAAACGCGCCGCTTCAAGACCGGCGGCGCCCTGCTGGCGGGCAAGGCCGGTGTTCCAGCTGTCCCCGTCGCGCACAACGCCGGCGAATTCTGGCCGAAAAACGCCTTCGTCAAGAAACCGGGGCTGATCACGGTTAGCATCGGCCCGGCGATCGACCCGGCCGACAAAACCGCCGAGGAAATCACCCTGATCGCCGAACAGTGGATCGAAGACGAAATGCGGCGTATATCGCCGCATCGCTACGCCGATACCGGCCATGTCGTCAAAGGCTGACCCCCGCCCATCCCCCGCAAAACCCCTGATCGCCGACGAAACGCCGCGCAGCCTGATCCTCGGCGGTCAAGCAGTCTCCTACACCTTGCGCCGCAGCCGTCGTCGCAGCATCGGATTGTCGGTCGACCACCGCGGCTTGCGTGTCGGCGCACCGCAACACGCGTCGCTCGGCGAAGTCGAGACCCTGATCCTGCGCCACGAAGACTGGGTCACCCGAAAGCTGGCGGAATGGGCCAAGCTGCCATCCCCGGCGCCCCTGCTGATCGCTGACGGAATCGATTTACCGCTTCTCGGACAACCGCTGCGCATCCGACTCGCCATCGGCAGCCTCCATGCCGTTTGGAACGAGCAAAGCGCCCCCGTCCTGACTTTATGCTTGCGCAAACCGGCAGATGCCCCGCGCCTGCTCGAAAAAGCCTTGCGCACCAAGGCAAAGCACCACTTTTCCAAACGACTTCTTCACTTTGCCGGTGAAATGCGGCTTCCCACGCCGCCGCTCACACTCTCTTCGGCACGCACACGCTGGGGCAGTTGCAGCCGGAAAACCGGCGTCCGCCTGAACTGGCGACTGATCCACTTCGCGCCGCACGTCATCGACTACGTGGTCATCCACGAACTCGCTCACCTCATCGAAATGAACCACAGCCCACGGTTCTGGGCCATCGTTTCCCGGTACTATCCTCAGCACAGGGAAACCCGTCTGGAGCTGAAGCGCCTGGCGGCAACCTGCCCGCGCTGGTAATTCTTCCCGAGCCGGCCGTCGGTCTTGCAAACCCCGGCGGATCGGAGGCACAATGCAAACTGGTTCGTGACATTGCTCCATGGGTTGAAAAGCGCTCAATCTGGGAGAGGGGAGAAGAACGGTGGCTCAGTTACGGCATTTCTGTCTGGTGCTGATTCCGTTCATTCTCTTTGCGATTGCAGCCTGCGCCCCCCCCCCCCCCCGAACCGGTACGCATCGGCTTTATTGGAGATCTGTCCGGACAAGGCAATGACCTCGGCATCGCCGGCCTCAACGGCGTTCGGCTCGCCGTGGCTTTGCACAACAATGCCGGTGGCATCAACGGGCGCCAAATCATGCTTTTCGAAGCCGACGACCGCCAAGACCCGCAAACCGCCCAACTGGCCATCAAGCGTCTGATCGACCGCAAGGTCGAGGCCATCGTCGGCCCCATGACCAGCACCATCGCCGTAGCCACCGTCCCACAGGTCAACGAGGCGAAGCTGCTCATGCTCAGCCCGACCGTCACCACTAATGCTTTAAACCACGCGGACGACTATTTTTTCCGGGTTATCCCATCAACACAAAGCTTTGTTTCCGCTCATGTCAAGTACCTCTTCAATACCCTTGGCCTCAAGCGCGTACGTTTCATTTACGACGTGCGCAATCAGACCTATGCCGAGAGCTGGATTCAGGATTTCTCCAACCAGTTCTCCACAGCCGGGGGCAAACTCCTGCCCCCGATTGGATTCTCCCTCCGGGACGACCGAGAAATGCAAAAGCAGGCCGAGGCTGCCTTGAGCGACGCCCCCGACGTAATCTACCTGCTGACCAATTCGGTCGACGCTGCGGTACTTTGCCGGATCATTCGCAAACTCAACCCGTCGATTCTTCTCGGTGCCTCGGAATGGGCCGCAACCGAACGCCTGACGCAATTGGGCGGCGCTTCGGTTGAGAACCTGATCTCGGCACAATTCCACGACCGGCTGAACAAATCGCCCGCTTACGTGGCCTTTCGCCAGGCGTATGTCAAACGCTTTCATCAGGAGCCCGGCTTCGCCAGTGTTTTCGCATTCGACGCCGCCAACATCATCCTCGATACACTGAAGGATGTTCGCCCCGGAGAATCGGTCAAACGGGCGCTGCTTTCACGCCGGACCTTCAACGGCGTGCAGAACGCGATCATTTTCGATGCCTACGGCGATTCGCAGGGCCGAACCTTTATGACCCGCGTAAAAAGCGGTACTTTCGTACCGATCTCGACCGCCCCCTGAGATCATCAACCCCATGGCCAATGACCTTTTGCGCAAAAACTTACCGATCTATTTCAGTCTTCCTGCCGCAGTCCTGACCGTTACCGCCGGGACACTGATTTTTATCGGCAACCTCTTGGGCAACAACGCCCTCATCGGATTCACCCTTGCCGCCCCGCCGATGTCTACCAATTCGGCATTTTGCTTCGCCTTGATCGGTCTGTCGCACGCCCTGGTCATCAGCCTGATCCTGAGCGGTCAGCCCCCGACGGCCACTCGACGCACCAGACTAATGATCGTCGCCCTGTCGTCACTTCCCCTGCTGATCGGACTGCTGACCCTGACTGAATATCTCTCAGGCCAGAACCTCGGCATTGACGACCTTGCCTTGAGAATCGCCGGACAAGCCCCCCCGACCCCGGGCTTGTTCGCATGTCGGTCAAATCCGCCACCTGTTTCGTCTTGATTTCCCTGCCGATACTGATCAACACCCTTTCGGGCCACAGCGCCCGCAAGACGGTGCTTTCGGCGTCTTGCAGCCTGCTCGTCCTTGCACTGACCGCCACCTCGCTGTTCACCTATTTCTCGCCAGCGCTCACGGCACTCGGCTGGGAAGGAATACGCGTCATGTCAGCCGACAGCGCCATTCTCTTTTCCTTCCTCGGAATCGCGACGCTTCTCTTCAGCGGACGCAAACAAGCGTTCAACTGGGAACTTGGCAGCACCTCGACCACCGGATTCGTCATCATCATTGCCCTTCTCGTCCTCATCGGCCTGAGTACCACGCGCGCCCAACAGCAGGTGACCCAGGTCAATCTTCAGCTGGCCCACAGTGAAGCGCTCTACGCCCGCGCGGCGGGCGCCTTCAGCCATATCGCGCACTTGCAGAACAGCGTGCTCAACTACCTGCTCAGCGGGAAAATCGAGTCATTGAACGAAGGCCTCGTGGTCAGCGACCGCATCCGCCTGCTGCTCGACGAAATGACTGAGGAATATGCTGCCAATCCCGAAGAAATGGCTTTCTACAAGCCATTCGAGGCGCTCACGCTGAATTTGCTTGATTGGGCAACGAAAACGCTGGCCACCCGCCATACCGACCGTCCGGAAGAGCAATGGAAACGCGAAGCGGAAAGCGGCAACCGAAACATGGCCGAGCTGATCCAGACCATGAACCAACTGGAAAACGATCATCGCCACTACGTCAGCCATCTCAAACAGCGGTCCGAGCTGGTCATGAGGACGTCCTTCGTGATCGCCGCCTTCGGCACAATGAGCAGTGTTGCACTGTTTTTCTGGATCATGCTCAGGATCAATCGCCTGATGATCGAGCGCCAGCAGGCCCAGGACGAACTCTCCCAAAGGGAGCAACAGTACCGGACCCTGGCCGACTCCGGACAGGCCCTGATCTGGACAGCGGGAACCGACAAGCTTTGCAACTACTTCAACAAGGTCTGGCTTGATTTCACCGGCCGACCGCTCGAAAGCGAATTAGGCAACGGCTGGGCCGAGGGCGTACACCCCGACGACTTTGAGTTCTGTCTGAACTACTGCCTGGACATCACTGACCGCAAACGGATCAACGAAGCCCTGCGCGAAAGCGAGTGGCGCTTCCGCAATCTGCTCGGCGAAATGACCTCGGTTGCCGTCCAGGGATGCACTCCTGATCTCCGAATCGTTTACTGGAACAAGGCTTCAGAAATTCTTTTGGGCTATACGTCGGAAGAGGCTCTCGGCAAGCTCCTGACCGATCTCATCATCCTGCCCGAAAATATCAAGGCGGTGAAAAGCGACGTCGCACGAATCCTCGCCAAAGGCCCTTCGCTGACGAGCAAGGAATTGTCGTTGCTGCGCAAGGATGGCTCCCGCGTCGAGGTCATCTCCAGCCTGGCTTTCGTGGAGACTCCGGGCAAGACCGGGCAGCTCTACTTTATCAGGGTCGACATCACCCAGCGCAAACAGATCGAACAGGAGCTGGAAACCTATCGCGAACACCTCGAAGATCTCGTCGGCATCCGGACGCAGGAACTCGCCCAGGCCAAGGAGGCTGCCGAATCGGCCAACCGCGCCAAGAGCACCTTCCTCGCCAACATGAGTCACGAAATTCGTACGCCGATGAACGCCATTATTGGATTTACCCATCTCCTGCGCCGGGAAGTCGGCAATGAAAAATCGGTGACAAAACTCGATAAGATCAACGCGGCCGCGCAACACCTGCTCAGCATCCTCAATGACATTCTCGATCTCTCCAAAATCGAAGCCAATCGGTTCGTCCTGGAGGAAAAGGAATTCTCCCCCGCTGCTGCGATCGACGACACGCTGACGATGTTCCGGGACAAGGCCCATGCCAAAGGCCTGCGCCTGACCTGCCGGATTGCCGAAAACATCCCGGCCTCACTGCTTGGCGACTCACTGCGTTTTTCGCAAATCCTGCTCAACCTCGTGGGCAACGCCATCAAATTTACCGAACACGGTGAAATTTCGATCACACTGCAACTTCTCGAAGAAACCCCCGACACTGTCACGCTCCGGCTGGACGTCCGCGACCAAGGCATCGGCATCGACAAGGAACATCAAGAACGGATTTTCAAACCCTTCGTGCAGGCCGATGATTCAACGACACGCAAATACGGCGGTTCGGGTCTCGGCCTGTCCATCTGCCGCCATATCGCGGAAGCCATGGGCGGTCAAATCGGTGTCGACAGCCAACTGGGGCAAGGCAGTTGCTTCTGGGTAACGATCAGCCTGCGCAAGGCCATCAGGACCGGCGCCCCCACATCACAATCGGCAGCGACGTCCCCGTTGCTTCTTCCGGAAGATGTCATCCGCGAACGATTCGGCGGCATGCGGATACTGCTCGCTGAAGACGACTTCATTTGCAGCGAAGTCGCCGCCGAATTACTGCAACTCGCCGGGCTTGAAGTCGATATCGTGGCCAACGGCCAAGAAGCCGTCGACCACGCCCGCGAATCAAACTATGCCATCGTACTGATGGATATGCAGATGCCGGTCATGAATGGCCTGGAAGCCACCCGCGCCATCCGCGCCCTTCCTGGAAAGGAATGCCACCCTTACATCCTCGCCATGACAGCAAACGCATTCGAAGAGGACCGGCAAGCCTGCCTGGATAGCGGGATAAACAGCCATCTCGGCAAACCAGTCAACCCTGACGATCTTTATGCCACCCTGTCTTTCTGGCTCGAAAAATCTCCGGCCCAGCCGGCACGCTCCACCCCGGGCGCCATCTCGTCGGACTGATCCAGTCCCTTTCTAACACCACAGCACATTAATCGGAAAACACACATGAAAATCCTGCACACCATGATTCGGGTCGGCAACCTTCAACGTTCACAAGCCTTCTACACCGAGGTTCTCGGCATGCGAGTCATCCGCAGCAAGGATTACCCTGACGGTCGATTCACCAACACTTTTGTTGGTTACGGCGACGAAAGTGAAGGCGCCACCATCGAGCTCACCTACAACTGGGATACATCCGCCTATGATCTCGGCAACGGCTTCGGCCATATCGCGCTCGAAGTGGATGACGCATACGCGGCCTGCGAAAAGATCAAAGCGCGCGGCGGCAAGGTCGTGCGCGAAGCCGGGCCGATGAAGCACGGCACGACAATCATCGCCTTTGTCGAGGACCCGGACGGCTACAAGATCGAACTCATCCAGAAAAACACACTTTAACCCCGGCGCAGGCCAACAACAGATCAACGCCGGACGCGCCGGAAACCACAATCGCCGGAAGTCTCCGTAAAAAATCCATACCGTTCTGCCATTCCAGAACGCCGCATGGAGTATATTGCGCAGACCATTTATCTTACGGGCCGGCTTTCGGAGCCGGCCCGGTTTCAAATGATTTGTTTTCCAGCAAGGAGTGAATCATGCATCTGAAGACTTTCCTGGGGGCCGTTCTGCTAACCGCCGTGACCATGACGACGGCCCAGGCTCGCGACTTCCTTCTGCCGATTCCAAGTCGCCGGATCATCCCAGCGTTCTGACCGTCAAAAAACTGGGCGAAATCATCGGTCAAAAAACCGGTGAACAATATTCGATCAAGACCTATGCCAACGGCACGCTAGGCTCCGACAGCACGACCCTGGATTTGGTCAAAACCGGCGCGCTCGACATGGTCAGAGTCGACCTCTCGGAAATCCAGGGCATCGTCCCGGAAGCGGCCATTCCTTCACTACCCTTCCTCTTCCGCGACAGCAAGCACTTCCGTTCGGCGATGGACGGTGCGGCAGGAGAGGCCATTCTCGCCGCCTGCGACAAAGCGGGCTACATCGGACTTGCCATAGTCCAGTCCGGGGCACGTTCCTTCTTTGCCAAAAAACCGCTGCGAAATCTTGCCGCCGCCAAGGGCCTGAAAATCCGCGTGCCGCAATCCGATCTCGAAATGGGCATGGTGCAAGCCATGGGAGGCATCGCGGTGACCAATGGAGATCTCTCTGGCGCCCTGAAGTCGGGAGCGATTGATGCTGCCGAAGGCGACATCCATGCCTTTGAATCCGGAAAATATTACGACGCTACCCCTGTCTTCAGCGAAACCGAACACACAATGAATGCCGATGTAATCCTGTTCTCGAAGAAGGTCTGGAACACCCTGACCAAGGATGAGCAAAAAATCATTCGAGACTCCGTAGACGACGCGGTTCAATTTCACAGTGCGCTGATGGCCAAACAAGAAGAAGCCGCCAAAGCCCAGGCCAAAAAATACGGCGCCACATTCGTGGATAACGTCAACCGCGCCGAATTCGCTGCGGCCATGAAACCGCTTTGGGAAAAATTTGCCGCCAAGCCCGAACTCAAGGCCTTGGTTCAGGAAATCGTCAAGGCAAAATAAGGGCGACGGACCGCCCTCCGCGAAACGCCGGCCCCAGGCCGGCGTTTTATTTTCGACATGTCGCTTTCGCGAACGGGGCGCAACAAACGCTCAACCGCCCTCGCCCAGAAAATCCTTCTTCCCGACCACGATCCCGTTGTGGCGCAGGATGGCATATGCCGTCGTCAAATGAAAATAAAAATTGGGCAAGACCCAGTCGAGAAGATAATTCTTTCCGATGAATTCGAGCTTTTTCTCGTGCAGATGTAAAACGATCTCGCGCTCTTCGCTGCCAGCTAACAAGGCAGGATCGATACTGTCGAGGAAATCGACAGTCAGGTCGATGCGCGCCAGCAGTTCGTCGAAAGTCACCTCGTTGTCCACATATTTCGGAATGGGAATCCCGGCCAGCCGTGCCGCGCAACTCTTGGCCTGATCGGTGGCAATTTGTACCTGCCTGGACAACGGAAACATGTCCGGAAACAAGCGGGCGTTGACGAAAACGCCAGGTTCGATTCTCTGGCAGGCGGCGTGATCGGCGGCCTTGCCCAAAATCGCGGCCAGGTTACCGAGCATTTTTTTCAAAACGGGAATCGAGGCTTCGTACATGGAAATCGGCATGATGGAACTCCTGTCGGTCAAAGTCTTCGGATTGGACATTCCCTCCGCCGCCGAATTCCCCTCCTGCAACAGGCCGGCCTACAAAATCACTTCACATCGAACTCGAAGCTCGCCACCACCCGCCCTTCGATGACTACCTGCAGACGCCGATGCCCCGGCGGCTCACCCGGCCCGATCGCCCATTCGCCATAAATTTTCCCGTCCACCGGCACCAGTTGCCGCTGGCTGACCTGACTAACGCGTTCGAGTGGAATAATCAGCCTATCAGCAGCCACGTCTGCTGCCGCAGGCCTTTCCGACTGCGGCAAAAGATATTCTTCGCGCACACTCAGGCTTCGCCGCTCCGTCCGCACCTCGATAACCCAGCCGTATCGCTACCCTTGACGATGCGGCACATGCCAGGTCGGCTCGAAGACCATCTCGCGCGAGTTATTTGCATAGAAGACGCCGAACTCGGCGCTCACCACCTCGACGGATTTTCGCTCGTCATCGCGCGGCGCCGCCAAACTGACATTGAAAGCGAAGACCAGCAGCGCCCACAGGAATTTTCGTATCATTTTCAACCCAACGTTAGAAACCGGATCCAGCATCGCCTGCCGTCGACATACTGCGACTGCCCTAGGCTCATTATCGCATTGACCGTCACGGCATGCCTGCCCTGCCCCATTTCATGCTAAATTGATTTGACTATGCGACGCAGAACGCTCCTTCCTCCTGCAGCCCGCCTTGAACGCTTGCTTCCCGACTGCTGACATGACACGCAACCGACGCCGCTTCGACAGCTTCTTCACCGGCCTGCTGCGCTTGGTCTACCTTGCCGCCCTGGCACCGCTCGCGGCGTCGGCCAACGAACTGGAAGGCCGGATTACCCGCATCATCGACGGCGACACACTCGTCATTACCGACAGCGCGCAGCGGCCCCACACCATCCATCTGCTCGGTGCCGACGCACCTGAACTGGTTCAAGATTTTGGCCAGCAATCAAAAACCAGCCTGTCGGCGCAGGCGCTCAACCAGCAGGCCCTGGCAGAGTGCGCCGAGCAGGATCGCTACGGCCATGATTTGTGTATCGTCCGCATTCGTAACAAAGACATTGGCCTGATGCAAGTCCGTCAGGGAATGGCCTGGTGGCACCAAAAGCATGTCCTTCGGCAAACACCGCCGATGCGCAACCTCTATCAGCAGGCCGAATTCAACGCGAAAATTCGCCGCTTTGGCTTATGGAGCGGCAAGAACCCCACACCGCCCTGGAATTGGCGGCACGGCCGCCTTGAAGAATAGGAGTCCCTCAATGAGCGAGATCGATCTCAAGCACCTGCGAAGCTGGATTGGCAAAACCCACTGCGACACCGACCTGATCGCGGCCCGCCATGCGCGCCTGATGGCGGCCACCGTCGATCTCGCCAACCCGCAACGCATCCATGACGGCGCCGCTTTACCGCCACTATGGCACTGGATTTATTTTCTTGAAGGCCTGCCGCCAAGCGAACTGGGACGCGACGGGCATCCGGCGCGCGGCGGTTTTCTGCCGCCCGTCCCCCTTGCGAACCGGATGTGGGCCGGCGGACGCGTCGCCTTCGCGGCGCCGCTTCCGATCGGATCGACGGTGCACAAGCATTCGAGCATCCTCAACGTCGATCATAAGCAAGGGCGCAGCGGCGACCTCGTCTTCGTCACCGTGCTGCACGAAATCCGCTCCGAGCAGAACCAATTGCTCATCCACGAAGAGCACGACATCGTCTACAAGGGGCCGACGGCACCGGGCGCCACACCAAAGCCAGCGCACACGCCTGCGCCAGGACAGTTCACAAAGACCGTCACGCCGACTTCCACTACATTGTTCCGTTACTCGGCGCTGACCTTCAACGGACACCGGATTCATTACGACCTCGACTACTGCCGTAACGTCGAAGGCTACAACAACCTGGTCATCCACGGTCCGCTCACAGCCACCTTGCTGGCCAATTTTGCCGAAGAAGTTGGCGCGTCGCGTGTGCTTGACTTCAGCTACCGAGGGCTTTCCCCTGCACTGATCGGCGATTCAATTACCCTCCACGCCGACCTGGACGGAAAACAGGTCGCCCTGCGCGCCGTCCTTGGCGACGGCACGATCAGCATGCAGGCGGAAGCCCGCCTCGGCTTGGACTAGAGGGAAACGACGTCGTCGACATGAAAATGGATGCGATTCCGGCCCAGTTCCTTGACGCGGTACATCGCGGCATCGGCGAGGCTCAGGATATCCTCCGGACCCCGGTCCTGACCTGAAAACACGACCGCGCCGATACTCGCCGTGCAGTTGTGTTCGAGAAGTGCGGCTTGGTCGCCGTTGCCCGGCGGTTTCAGCCGATACGCCTCACTCAAGGACAAACGGATTTTCTCGGCGATAGCCTCAGCCTGAGATTTCGCCTCGCCATGGCTGTTGCCGAGTGCGGCCAGCAGTACGACGAACTCGTCACCGCCAAAGCGGGCGACCGTATCGACTTCGCGAACGCAAGCCTTGATCCGGTGCGCCACCTCGATCAACAGCAAATCACCGCTAGCGTGCCCGTGCGTATCGTTGAGCGGCTTGAAGTTGTCCAAATCGAGGAACACCAGCGCCCCGTAATATCCGCTACGCCGGCAGGCCACCAGAACCTGATGAAAGCGATCATCGAACAGCCGGCGATTGGGCAGATTCGTCAGCGGATCGAAGAAGGCCAGCTGCTTGACCTTGTCTTCCATCATTTTGCGCTCGGAGATATTCCGGCAAATCCGGCGGTAGCCGATGATTTTGCCGCGGCCATCATATTCAGGCGTCGACAGCATCTCCGTCCACAAAACCTGTCCGTTCTTGCAGACGAGCTGCCCCTCAGTGACGCCGCAATGCGGCATCTCCCCCGGCCGCTCCGGCAACTGGCAGGCATGAACGTACTCGGCAAACTCATCCGCACTTTCCGGCGTCAGGAATTCAGGCAGGCGACGACCCAGAATCTCGTCATCGGCGTAGCCAGAAACCGCCGAGAACGCAGGGTTAATAGAAACAATCCGCGATTCGGTATCCGCGATCAGGATCGCCTCGGTGCTGGAATCGAAAACGGTGGCATTGATCCTTTGCAGGCGCGCACTTTCAGCATTTTCCCGGAACGACAAAAGCTGGCGACGATAATAGGCAAAAGCCAGAACACTGATGACCAGCAAGGCCAAGGCCACCACGGCCACC
Organism: uncultured Propionivibrio sp.; assembly: GCA_964575415.1. GTDB lineage: Bacteria > Pseudomonadota > Gammaproteobacteria > Burkholderiales > Rhodocyclaceae > Propionivibrio. The sequence continues at coordinate 47,485 of CAZNQL010000016.1, read as the reverse complement.
AGTGTTCTCGCCTGCCGCGTCCAACTCTGCAAGGCCACCGTCTGATCCAGCCGCGTCACCACCACAAAAGGATAGGTCCGTGACGCCCGAAATGCCGTTAACACCTTGAGACCGAACCGGTTCTCGTGTTCGACAAACCCGAACTCCTTGACGGAGAAATCGAAATGACTCGCCAAGTCCTCGAATCGCTCGCCCAGACGACTGCCGGGGTCGGATGTCAGAAGCAAGGTTCCATCGTAGCGATAAACATCAATCGTGCCGGCTTCCGCCTCCAGTTGCCGAGCCATGCGGTTGAGGAAATAATCCGTGTTCAACCCAAGCAGAAGAGTCACCCGACGCTCGCCGGCAACGAGAGTTTGCTCGACAGGAACCAGGCTGAGAACGTTGCGCTCGACCGGACGTGCCCCGCTCGACTCACGGCCATCCGAAAAATCGCGTCCTTCCCAGGGTTTTCCAATACGCAGCCCGTCCCCCTGCCCGGTATCCGGCGGAAAATAATCCCGAGTCGGCACAAGCTTGCCCACATTCGCGGGATTCGAACTGAGGACTATTCTGTTCCGCTCGTCCAACAGCGACATCGAGCGCAAGGCCGGAAAATGAGCCAAAGCGGTTGAAAAGGAATCGACGACATGTGCCGCTTCGTCTGCGCCATCGGCATGAATCAATACGCTGGCGGCAATCAGTCGGCTGTTATTCAAGCTCTGGGTCAGCAAGTCCTCGATCGTCTGGGCGTGAATTCCGGAAATCTCGAACGCGCGGTTGACGCCCCCCGCGCGAAGCAGGAACAAGGTATACGTCGTCATGATCAGGGCGCCACAGACGAAGATGGCGTAGACCGTCAGGTAAAGATTGCGGTTGAATTCGAGATGAATTTTCATGGCACGAGAATCGGAAGCAGCCCGTACCGGTTTGCCGACGCGCGCAAGCGACCGTCACGCTTGATCTCGGCCACAAACCGCTCGACCCTGGAATGCCACCCATCATCGCCAGGCGCCATCACATAGGCATAAGGCGTCACATGATAGCCTCCGGGAGGAGCGATCATCCTGGCCCATTCCGCATTGAGCAAAAACCTTTGGCTATAGGGATAGTCGGTCATGAAAACATCGGCGCGTCCCGACTGCACTTCCTGTTCCCTGGCAAACGGCGTATTCAGGACAATCAAGCGCGCCGTCTTGAGCTTGTCTTTCATGACTGGCTCATGCAGCGTCTCCTTGGCAACCGCCACCACTGTTCCGGCCTGGTCGATATCCTCCCATGTCTTGACTCGCGGACTGGTCTTGCTCGCAATGGCAAAAATGTCGCTGGCAAGATGAGGCGTCGTAAATCGCAAGTGTTTCATGCGCTCCGGCGTCACCCCGATAGCGAACATGGCAATATCGCACCGCCCCCGAACAACGTCATCGACAACCTGAGCAAACGAACTATCAACGAATTGCACCGGGACGCCGAGGTCCTTGCCAAGTTCGAGCGCCATGTCCACATCGACCCCGGAAAGTTGCTGTGTTTTCGGATCGCGATACGAAATGCCGTAATAGTCCGGCCAGATGCAGACGCGCAGCAATTGATCGGCATGGATGCGATCCAGACGCCCCCCGGCAGCGGAGGCAAGGCCGGGCAACGCGACAAGCGCCCCCAGAAAAGCCACGCCAAAATAGCGGATAAAAGCCTTCATGCCTGCTCCTTGCGAAACTCGCCGCAGCCCCCCGGAACCCCACTTCATCCAAGCATCGGAAATCGGACCACGCCCATATTGCCCAACTCCCGGATGCAAATCACCCCCGCCCCGTTAACCCGCCCAAACGCCGGCCACTTCGCTCTCCCGATGATTTTGCAAACTACCCTGTTTGGCTGTGACAGCAAGAACTGGAAAAACATTCCGAACTGAACTAATACTGGTACGTCCGTTCTTATTTATAGCCCTTACCACTGCGAGGAGGTGCGTAATGCACGCCCCCCTGCTCCGCTTGATCCGTCTCAGCGGCCTGTGCCTGATCGCGGCCTACCTGCTAGCAATTCCCGCCACCGCAGCCACCGTGCACTTCCTGCAAGTGGATGGCGTGATCGGGCCGGCGTCGGCAGAATTCATCGAACACGGATTAGCGCACTCCGAAGACCTGGAGGCCATCGTCATCGCGCTCGACACACCCGGCGGACTCGACACCTCGATGCGCCGCATCATCAAGGCCATCCTCGCCTCGCCCGTCGCGGTGGTGACTTATGTTTCCCCCGGCGGGGCGCGCGCCGCCAGCGCCGGCACCTATATCCTCTACGCCAGCCACATCGCCGCCATGACGCCGGCGAGCAACCTCGGCGCCCCCTCGCCAGTCGCCGTCGGCGGACTCCCCGGCGGCGACGAAAAGCCGGCGCCCGAGTCCGGAAAAAAGGAAACTGACAAAGCCGACGAGTCGCCGACGCCCTCGCTCGGTGGAGACACGCTGGCCCGCAAGGCGACCAACGATGCCATTGCCTACCTGCGCAGCCTCGCCGAGCTACGCGGCCGCAACGTCGATTTTGCCGAAAGGGCGGTGCGCGAAGCCGCCAGCCTGTCGGCCGAAGCGGCACTCCGTGCGGGGGTCATCGACGTGATTGCCACCGACATGCCCGAACTGCTGAAAAAAATCGACGGCAAATCGATCACTCTGCCCTCTGGCAAGCACATACTGAAAACTGCCGGGGCCAGCATCGAAACGCGCGAACCGGACTGGCGCATCCAATTGCTCGCCGTGCTCGCCAACCCACAGGTCGCCGTGGCGCTGATGTTGATCGGCTTTTACGCGCTGTTCGTCGAATTCACTAGCCCCGGCTTCGGCGTCCCCGGGGTCTCCGGGGCGATCTGCATCCTGCTCGCCCTGTACGCCTTCCAGATGCTCCCGGTCAACTGGGCTGGCGTCGGCCTGATTTTCCTCGGCCTGGCGTTGATGGTCGCTGAGTTATTCCTGCCCAGCTTCGGCGCCATCGGGGTCGGCGGCATTGTCGCGTTCGTTCTGGGCAGTTTCTTCCTGATGGATCGCGACATCCCCGGCTTCAGCGTTCCGCTGTCGTTCATCGCCGGATCGGCCTTGGCTGCGGCCGGACTGATCCTGCTCACCGGATCGTTGCTACTGAAAAGCCGGCAAGGCCCGATTGTCAGCGGGCGAGAGGAATTGATCGGCAGCTCAGGGGAAGTGACCGGCATCGAGGGCGACGATCTATGGGTTCGCGTGCACAGTGAAAACTGGCGCGCCGTCTGTGCCCAGCCCATCGCCATCGGCGACCACATCCGCGTCACGGCGATCAACGATCTGATCCTGACCGTCGAACCAATGTCCACAAGGAGCACATCATGAGCCTCGACCTCATTGCCGGTTTCGCCCCGGTTATCGCCGTTATTGGCGTTCTCATCTTTTCCTCGATCAAGATCCTGCGCGAATACGAGCGCGGCGTCGTGTTCACGCTCGGACGCTTCAGCGGCGTCAAGGGACCGGGTCTAATCATCCTCATTCCCGGCATCCAGCAGATGGTGCGCGTCGACCTGCGCGTCGTCACCATGGACGTGCCCAGCCAGGACGTCATCTCGCGCGACAACGTCTCGGTCAAGGTCAATGCAGTCGTTTATTTCCGCGTCGTCGATGCGCAAAAAGCCATCATCCAGGTTGAAAACTACCTCGTCGCCACCAGCCAGCTCGCCCAGACCACCTTACGGGCCGTGCTCGGCAAGCACGAACTCGACGAGATGCTCACCGAGCGCGACCGCCTCAACCTCGACGTACAGAAGATCCTCGACACGCAGACCGACGCCTGGGGCATCAAGGTCTCAACGTGGAAATCAAGCACGTCGACATCAGCGAATCAATGATCCGCGCCATCGCCCGCCAGGCCGAAGCCGAACGCGAACGGCGCGCCAAGGTCATCCATGCCGAAGGCGAAAAGCAAGCGGCGGTGGCCCTGCTCGAAGCCGCGCAGATGCTCTCGAAAGAACCTGCAGCCATGCAATTACGCTACCTGCAAACACTCACCCAAGTCGCCAACGACCGCACCAACACGGTCATCTTCCCGGTCCCGAGCGACATTCTCGACGGGCTGATTCGCAAGACGGTCGCGCCTTGAGCACGGCAAGTGCAAACAAAAAAGGCGTCCCGACCGAAGCGCCCTTTTTCTTTTTCGCCGATGATCCGGCAAAGCATCGATGCCATCAACGGGATGGCCGAATATCCCGCTTGAGTCGCGTGACGAACTGGCGTAGCCTTCCCACCCATTATGAATTTATTTTTGCAGGACTTGATCAATGCCAAAGGCAACGCCCGAGTTCGGCCAAGAGCTGAAGTTCGCTCGCACCAGAAAGTTCTCCGGCAAAGGTCGGCCACACATCTGATACCTGCCGAATGGTCAATTTTCGGTGATCTGCTATCGCGGTCATTTGGCCTACTGGCTGAATCAATCGGCTCTTGGGACCGTAATCAACCTCTTTCCATGGCCCCCTTTCTGCTTGCACATAAGCCGGTACACTACTCGCTTGAGCAAGTACCATCGAGGCCTTAAGCCTAGTTCCCATCATTCCGCGTTTAATTCCCGCTGACACAGACTATCGACTGGCGCGGCTTAGCCCGTGCGTTTCTGTTTTTCTGGTTTTTTTCTGGTGTTTGTCACGCGCTGCTGCTTGCTAGCGGTGCAACCGGTTTTTTCCCGTTTCGCCAAGGCTTCTTGTTTAGACTACTGTGGCTAGTTCCACTCCTGCTTTTCCCCAAGAACACACGCGTACTTTCTGCTTGCATCGGCATAGTCCTTTGGGCCGCCTCGCTCATCAACCTTGCCTACTTCATCATTTATGGTCAGGAATTTTCGCAAAGTGTCCTGTTTATCGTCCTCGAATCGAACCCCGCCGAGGCCAGCGAATATGTCGGGCAATACCTCATCTGGTGGATGATTCCGGCACTCATAATCTACACCGCCGTTGCCTGGTGGCTTTGGCGCCAGGTTCGTCCACTTTCGATGACTGAAAGTGGACGAAAGTTCGTACTTGTTCTTGTCGTCTTCGCACTGATTCTTCCGCCGATATTTAAAGTGATGCGCAAAGGCTTCAGCCAGGAAGCGTTGCTTGACGCTACTGTCAACCGTATGGAACCCGCGGTTCCATGGCAACTTATCGTCGGCGCGGCACGTTACAAGAATCGACTCGCAGAAATGAAACTACTGATCAGTAAATACAAGAAAATTCCTCCGATTGGCAACCTCAAGGACCTGCATGCTGGGGAGGCGCGAACTCTGGTTCTCGTCATCGGCGAATCCACGACAAGCCAACATATGAGCCTATATGGCTATACACGTCCCACTTCGCCGAAGCTCGAGGAGAAACGCGAACAACTGGCGATTTTCAAAAAGGCATATGCTTCTCGTCCCTACACCATTGAATCCTTACAACAGGTGCTAACCTTCGTAGATCAGGAAAACCCCGACCTTTACCTCACCACTTCATCCCTCATGCAGATTATGAAGCAGGCCGGTTACAAGACCTACTGGATTACCAACCAGCAAACGCTGACCAAGCGCAATACGATGCTGACGAGTTTCTCCGAGCAGACGGACGAGCAGGTCTACCTGAATCAGAGCCGCTCGCAAAACTCGTACAAATTTGACGAGGACGTTCTCGCACCGCTCAAGGATGTTCTGAACGACGGCGCTAGACGTCGCTTCATTGTCATTCACCTGCTCGGTACGCACATGCGCTACAAATACCGCTATCCGGCTGAATACGACGTTTTCAAAGACAAGAAGAACTTGCCTGACTGGGTAAATTCCGAAAACCAGCTGTCGCTGATTAACGAATACGATAACGCAATCCGTTACAACGACCACGTTGTCAGCAACATCATCGATACGCTGGCCGCCCACGAGGGAAAGATGATCATGACTTACTTCTCTGATCATGGCGAAGACGTATTCGATACGCTGCCACACGACTTTGTTGGTCGCAACGAAGCCGCTCCAACCAAGCCGATGTACGCCATTCCGTTCTTCATCTGGCAATCAGAAGATTGGAAAACTGCCGAACGCCGCTCTTTCGACAGAAACCTAAACCATCCCTACCAGATATCTCATTTCATCCACACATGGGCCGATCTGGCAGGGCTTCGCTTCGACGGGTTTGATCCCAGCAAAAGCATCATCAATCCTGCACTCAAGGAATGTCCGATCCTCGTCGGCACCCCTGAGAATCCTGAGGGTTTGGCCGATCTGCTCGGCTCGACCAACAAGCCCAAGAAGAAGTATTAGCGCAGCTTAGTCGGTGGTTTTATGTGCTGGGGTTGCGGGCTACTATGATGATTGGCTACTCAAAGTGACTAGAGTGCGACATAAGGCTGTCTTCCGAGTAACAGCGCATTAGTTTCCGTGCTGTGTGACTGCTTGACATCAATTACCTGCCGCAGAACCCTAGAAGGGTTGTACGGCAGTTGTGGGTCGAACTGAGTCATTTGGCGCATCGTAACAATCACGATCAGCCCCAACACTCATCGCCACCGGCATTGCAAGCACGGCCAGTCAATATCCAATCGCCGCACCGGAAGGACGGCGCGGGTCGCTGGCGCCGTAGAGGTAACCGGGCCTGACCTTGCCCGAGAGGGCGCTGTCGTTGCCGGAACTGGCCACTTTCGCGCCCTCCGCCCCCGGCAATCCGACCAGAATCAATTCCGCCGCTCCCCAGGGCATCTGCTCGACCAGCTCGTGCCCCATCTCGCGCAGAATTTTCTGCGTGTCAGGCGACAGGCCGCGCGTCTCGAAATACACCTTGTCCGGCAGCCATTGATGGTGGATGCGCGGCGCATCAACGGCTTCTTGTGGCGCCATGCCGTGGTCGATGACGTTCAGCGCCGTCTGCAGAACGATACTGATAATGCGCGAGCCTCCCGGCGAGCCGAGGATCATGAATACCCGCCCGTCGCGGATGACCAGCGTCGGCGACATCGACGACAGCGGTCGCTTGCCCGGCGCGATGGCGTTCTGTGCGCCTTGCACCAGCCCGTAGAGATTCTTGGCGCCGACCTTGACCGTGAAATCGTCCATCTCGTTGTTGAGGAAAAAGCCGGTGCCCGGCGCGATGACGGCGGCGCCGAAGCGGCCGTTGATCGTGTAGGTGACGGCAACAGCGTTGCCCTCGCCATCGATGATCGAATAGTGCGTCGTTTCCGTGCTCTCGTGCGGCGGCACGCCAGGACGAACGTCCGCTGACGGCGTTGCCTGGTCGCCGATTCGCTGCCGAATGGTCGCCGCATAGTCCTTGCTCAGCAGGCGATCAAGCGGATTGTTCACGAACGCCGGATCGCCAAGCAGGGTATTGCGGTCGAGGTAGGCATGACGCATGGCCTCGACCAACACGTGCACCGACGCTGCCGAATTGAACCCCAGGGATTTGAGGTCGTAGCCTTCGAGTGTATTGAGGATCTGGCAGAGCGTGACGCCGCCCGAACTCGGCGGCGGCGCGGAAATGAAAAGGTAGCCGCGATAATCACAGCGCACCGGCTCACGTTCGCCAATCGCATAGTCAGCGAAATCGGCCGCCGTCAGGATGCCGCCGGCCGCTTGCGCCGCCCGCTCGACAGCCGCGGGAATCCGCCCCCGGTAAAAAGCCTCGGGACCACGCTTGGCGATCTCCTGCAAGGTCCGTGCGAGGTCTTTCTGCACCAGCCGGTCACCCGGCTGCAAGGGCGAGCCGTCCCGGCGCAGGAAGATTTTCGCAGCTTCAGGGTCGTTGCGAATCGTCGCGGCCTTGCTGTCGATGATGTCGGTATCGCCGCGCGCCAGAACGAAGCCCTGACGCGCCAACCGGATCGCCGGCTGCATGACTTGCTGGCGCGACAAGCGCCCATATTTCTGCAGCGCGGTATCGAGGCCGAGCACCGTTCCCGGCACGCCGACAGCGCGATACCCCTTCAGGCTGGCGCTCTTGACGACCTGACCGGAGGCATCCAGATACATGTCGGCAGTCGCCGCCGACGGCGCCTTTTCCCGAAAATCGAGAAAAACGTCGCGCCCGTCGGCAAGGCGCAGGGTCATGAATCCGCCGCCGCCGATGTTGCCGCAACACGGATTGACAACTGCCTGCGCGTAACCGACCGCGACCGCCGCGTCGACGGCGTTGCCGCCCAGTTTCAGAATATCGACACCGACCTGCGACGCCAGGCGCTGCGAACTGACCACCATGCCGTGCTGCGCCTCGACTGCCGGCAAGGATGCCGCGAAGAGCCGGCAGGAGACAAAAAGCGCTGCAAGCAGAAATAAGCGATGTTGTTTTTGGACAAACCGGACGACCGTCATGAATGCGTCACCTCAAGTTTGGGTTCCGCACTCCGGCAGCAGTTTCTTCCATCATGTTTGGCTTGATAAAGCGCCTGGTCGCATCGACGGATCAGCTCGGCCTGACTTTCGCCCGGTGTCCACTGCGCGACGCCGGCACTCACGGTCACGGCTTCATTGATGTCCTCTATTTTCAGGTTTTCAACCGCCCTCCGCATCCGCTCTGCCGCCGCCATGGCGTGTTCAAGATTCGTTTCCGGCAGGAGAACAACAAACTCCTCTCCCCCGAAGCGGGCCACTCGATCAATTTCACGGAGCATGCCAACAAGACAGCCTGACACGCCGGACAAGACAATGTCACCAACATCGTGTCCGTAGGTATCGTTGACGCGCTTGAAAAAATCGATATCCACGAAAATCATGGCCAGCGGCCTCTGGTACCGTTGCGCCCTGCCAAGCTCTTCATCCAGAGCATTGAGCAGATACTGCCGGTTACCAATCCCGGTCAAGGTGTCGGTGAGCGCCATTTTTTCAAGCTGCGCCGTCCGCTTCGCAACCGTTTTTTCCAGCTCTTGATTGGCCTTGGACAACAGGAATTCGGCCTCCTTGATCGAAGTAATATCGGTCGCAGACGCGAGCAGGCCTAGAAATTCCGAGTTCGGGCCAAGCCTTGGGGAAATCGACTCGTAAAACCATCGATAGTCACCGTTCCGATTCTGCAACCGATATTCCGTGCTGGTCGGACGAGGATCCGCGGACAAGGTCTGCAGCAACTGAAAATAGGCCGTTTTGTCCTCAGGGCGAAGAAATGACCCCCAGCGCTCATACAAGGCATCCACTTCGCACCCCAATAACACCGCCCAAGCGTGGTTAAAAAAGCTTCGTTCCCCGTCCGCGCCAGAAACCCACATCAAGGCCGGTGAGTGATCGGAAATCAGGCGAAAGCGATGCTCGGATTCGGTCAAGGCATGCAGCAAGGTATGCGCGACCGGTGAAATTTCGGGCAAAAAATCCGGCAAAACCGGGCCGGCCCCTTCCGCCGCCGTTGCTCCAAAGAGTTTTTTATCTGACCCCAGGATATGGGACAGCAGCCAAACGGTGAGGAATTCCAGAATCCGGGTTTCGGCTTCCTCGCTCAGCAGATCGGTTCGGCTCTCGATTTCCAGCAGCTTGTTGATGAACCCCTGGTGCTCCTGCTGATGCCGCTGTTTTTCCGGTTCCGGCAGCGCGCTCGCCGCCATCAGACGTTCCTCGTCGTGGAAATGCGTCGAAGCGTACCCTTGTAATTCGGCAATCAAACGGCGGACATCGGGCAGTTTTTTGCCGCTCGCGAACGCCTCGGCAAGTTCATTGATCAAATCCACCAATCGACGGTGCTGTCGATCAATCGGAGGGACGCCAACTTCAAAATACTTATTCCAGTAAAAAATTGCCATGATTCGCCTTTATTTCCCGCTTGTTTAGCGTCGCCGCATCCATCTGAGCGGCGCGGCAATGAGCGAGCGCTCGGAAAGCGAATCGCCCTCGGCGCCAGCGCTTTTGACTTTGTTTCGTCCGGATTGCTTGGCCCGGTATAAAGCGCCGTCGGCCGCGTTGACCATTTGCGAAGCCTGCGCGGCCAAATCCTTGGACGCGTCATCGACCTCCATTTCAGAGACGCCGATCGAAAGGGTGACCGGGATGTCGCGATCGTTCTGCGTCTGAAATCGGCGCGCCTCGATACTGGCGCGAATCCGCTCGGCAATCTGAACGGCATGAGGCAGATCCGAGCGCGGCAGAAGCACGACAAATTCCTCGCCCCCAAAACGAGCAATCGTATCGCCCAGGCACAACTGCGACTGAATGGTGTTGGCGACCCCGCGCAGGACGGCATCGCCGGTCTGATGTCCATACGTATCGTTGATGCGCTTGAAGCGGTCGATATCAAGGAGCAGGCAGGCCAGCGGATGATCGTAGCGAATCGCCTGACTGATTTCCGCCAGACAACGCTGATCGAAGAAACGGCGGTTATTGATCCCGGTTAACGGATCGGTCAGGCCAACCTGTTTCAAGCGTTCCTTGTTCAAAGCGCTTTCAATGCAAATGGCCACAACTTCGGCCAGGCGTTCGAGGAAATCCGTCCCCTGATCGCGGGTATAACGCGCCGGATTGGCACTGCCGAAGTTGAAACTCCCGATCAATTCGCCCTGCCGGGATAACGGCAACAACGCCACCGAAGCGATCCCCTCTGCCTTGCCATTGAATAGAAGCTGATGACGGCCGGCGTCGTAGCGGGTCAACAACGGGGTTCCGCGGACGGCGTAGAGGCCTTCGAGTTCAGCGGCCGTCTGGAAAAGAAGCAACCCATCGAATCCGCCTGGGGCGACAGGCGAACGTTCGAGGATTCGGGTGACTTCGAATTCCCGGTCGATCAGGGCCAGCGTCACTGACTCAATCGCGAAGGCCTGCCGGTATTCAGACAGCAGCAGACCGATCAGTTCTTCGAGCGAGCCGGCACCGATCAACCGCCGTTCGAGCTGGTCGAAACGGCGCATTTTGTCTTGGTTACGCTGAGCCTCGCGCAACAGCGTATCAAGCTGCTGACGTAACGAACGGTTCTCGGCTTCCAGGCTGCGGTCCATCACCTTCCCATCGACAGTGCGCTTCACTCCGGACTCAAGGTCCGACTCTTTCTTCTGGATTCTTCTCCAACTTGCTTCCAGCCCACCGCTGAAGTGTAGCAAAGCGGCATACTGCTCCGGAATGCTTTTTCCGGCAAACGACGCTGGCCAGCCGATCAAAAAACCGGCTGTTCCAAGCCCTCTTGCGCCAGCAGGAACAGCGCCGCATTCCAGGTCTGGCCGGACATGCCACGCGGCACTCCCGCCTCGCCTTCGAACCACTCCGTGAAACGCCAGTCCGCCACCCCATTCGCACGCGCCAGCCGCATCAATTCCTTGCGCGCTTGGGCTTTGCGACCAGCAGCCGCCAGCGCCAATACCCAGAAGCCGCCGATCATCGGCCAGATGCCGCCGTTATGGTAACGGTGCGGCAGGTTCTGGCGATGGCGCAGCATGTACGGCCGTCATTGGGCACTGTCGGGAAGAATCGGTTCCAGCACCGACAATCCAGGCCAGGGTGCGGAATGCGCGGCGATGGCGTCAAGCACCTGCCGACGGCGGTAACCGTCGGCGATGCCGAGCAGCACGGCGAGCAGGTTGCCGAGCACATCACCCTCCTCGCCCCAGAAGGAAAGATTGACGAAGCTCAGGTAGAGTGCCGAACGGGGCGTGCCGCGCTGCGCGTAATGCACGAGTAGCCGTAGCCTCCGGTATTCGGGCAACTCGCTGCCGGGCGAGAAGAGGCAGCCGGCGTGCCGGTGCGTGACAGCGCTTCCCGGCAGACTGTAGAGCCGCTTGACGTACAACCAGAGCGCGTTGGTATACAGCACGAACCCCGAGCGCGGCATCATGTCGGCCCAGTCGCTCGCTTCGTTCTGCTGCAGCAGGCCGATCACCGGATGCTCCTGCGCCGTCAGCCAGGCAATGGCCCGCCGCACACGACCGCGATGGCGGTATTCGAACCTGCCGCCAGTCGCCGCATCCACCATTTTGACGGCGATCAGCCACCACAACGTCGCATCGATACACCCGAGATACCAGAAGTCGCCGCGCCCGGCGTCCGGCTCGACAAATTTCGGAATCTGCCCGTTGGCCGCCTGATGCGCGGCCAACGACGCGAGGCTAAGACGTGCGCCGCGAATCAGTTGCGCGTCGCCACTGCGCGCGGCCGCAATCGCACACAGCGCCGCATCGCGGCCGAAAACACGGTCGTAGCGACGAGCAACCGCCCTGTCCGTCGGACGCGCCGCGATGAAGCCATGCGGCCCGAGATTCTCGCGCAACAAGGCCAGCGAACGTTGCGTGCATTCCTCGATCAGCGCCGCGTCGTCGGCGCTAATCAACGGCTAGCTCCGAGACCAGCAAGGCGACCGGGAAAGACGCCAGCACCTACGCAAGCCGGAACCGATCTCCCGGCGCATGAGTCTCCCCGGATAGCACGTTGAACCAGGCGCGTCCGCCCATTTCAGCTGGCAATTCGAGTCCGGTATCGTTCCAGACCGCCTCGCCGACCGGCAATATGAGCTAGTTCGCCAGCAAGCGGACCGTGAGGCGCGGCACGACGACGAGCACGCTTCGGCCGCCAGAACGGCGGGCATAGGCACAGACATGCGCCGCTGCACTGCCGGTCGCGCTGATCGGCCAATACTCGCCGTCGCGAAACACTTCGGGCCAACGCTGGCGCAGCGCCAACCCTTGCCAATGCAGATAGAGCTTGATACGCCCGTCGCTCATGTCGTCGAGAAGCGGTTGCAAGCGTTCGCGCCACAGCTCACCCGGGGCATCCACCAGCGGCTTGAGTTGCGCCAATTGCTCACGATAGGCAGCAAAGTCGAGCGGCCGGCGGTTGTCGGGGTCGACCAGATTGAACTGCCAGGATTCGCAGCCCTGATAGATATCGGGAACGCCGGGCGCCGTCAGCTTGATCAGGGACAAGGCCAGGCTGTTGAGCAAGCCAAAATAGGCTATCGGCCGCACTACCGCCGTGAAATCGGCCAGAAACAGATTCTTGTCGCCCGGCGCCAGCAAGGCCGCGACGAAAGCGCTCATCGCCGCTTCGTACTCGGCGTTGATATTGGCCCAGCTGCTGTGTTCCTTGGCCTCACGCAAGGCCTTGATCATGTAGGCGTCGATGCGTTGCCGGTAAGTTTCCAGGGCGTTGTCGTCGAGGGGCTGCAACGGCCAACTGCCGACGAGGGTCTGGTAAAGCAGATATTCGTCGTTGCGCGACGGCACCTCGACGCCCTCGATCCGGCGCTTGCGCGCCCGGTTCAGCCGCGCCCAGCGGCGGAGCATCAGCTTCCACGCCGCCGGCATCTCGGAAAGCACGTTGATGCGGGAGCGCACATCCTCGGAACGTTTGCTGTCGTGCGTCGAGGTCGTCAGCATGCTGTACTGCGAGCGCACGGCGCGGTAGCGCATCGAGCCATGAAACGCCGTCAGCGGCGTGCCGAAGCGACGCGGTTCGCCACCGACCTCGTTGAGCGAGATCAGCCGGTGATAGCGATAGAAGGCCGTATCCTCGACGCCCTTGGCCATGACCGGCGAGGAGAACTGCTGGAATTTCATAGCGAAGGCTTCGACGCGCTGCCAGTAGGACTTGCTGCGACCACGGGCGATGTCGGTAGTCAGCACGCCGTGGATGAAATCGAAAATGCCGGGATCAGCGACGGGACTGCGCTTGCGGGCCACGGCCAGCGCCCAGCCGATGTGACGACGGTCATCGACGCTCAAATGATTGCCGTTGACATAACTGCGATAGACCGGGAAACAAGCGACGACTTCGACCAGCGCTGCGCGCAAGCCGTTGAGCGTAAAGTCGCAGGTCTCGCGGCTGGCGGCGGCGATGCGCGTCAGGCGCGTCGCCAGCACGTTCAGTTCGCTCGACAGCGCGGTGCGCATGATCAGCTTCTTGGCCCGGTAGGCGATATCCTCGAAATCGTCGCTGATCCCGGCAAAGGTCTCGTAGACCCGCGTCATCCGCCGTTCGGCCGTGCTATCGACGAACAAGCCGTTGGCCAGGTTGGCGAAACGATAGCCGGTCGTCCCGTGCACCGCCCAATCGTCCGGCAAGCGTCTGAAATACTGGCCGGGATCAAAAAGCCCGTCCGGGTGGTCGACGCGCAAGCCGTCGACCTTGCCCGCCTTGACGAGATCGAGGACGAAACGATGCGTGGCCTCGAACACCGCCGGCTCTTCGACGCGGACGGCGGCCAGATCGTTGATGTCGAAAAAACGCCGATAGTTGATGTCGTCGGACGCCACGCGCCAATACGCCAGCCGATACCCCTGGAGCTGGAGCAATTCGTGCAGCGGATCGTAACTATCGGAATCGCCCGGAATGCCGTTGAATTCAAGGACGTTGTCGGCAATATGGCGGGCGATTTCCGGGCATGATTCGCACAGCGCTGCCAGTTGACGCTTATAAACCTCTTTGTCGCGCTGACGTTCGAGCATGTGTTCCGGCTGCGTATCGGTCCGTGCCGGCAAGCGCCCGAAAGCGTTGAGCAGCGCCTGCAACTCGACGTAGCGGAGATGCTGATCCCCCAGAACAGCCGCCAGCTGGTCGCTGTGATATCCGACGATGCGCGGATACGTCGCCGGATCGATGGGCAGACGGTGCTGATAGTAGAACAGGCTGAATTCGCCGCCAGCCGCATCGAAGACCAGCTTCAGCTCGCCGCGCTCGAGCACGGTACCGTAATGATCGCCGAGCAGCGGCAGCAGAACTTTGCCGCGCAATTCGGGGTTGAGGGGTTCCCAGTCGATATCGAAGAAATTGCCCTGCGCCGACGCCGGGCCGTTCTCCAACACATCCATCCACCAGCCGTTGTCGGCCCCCATAACGCCCATGTGATTGGGCACGATGTCGAGAATCTGCCCCAGGCCATGCGCCTTCAGGGCCGCCACGAAATGCTCGAAATCTTCCGCCTCTCCGATTTCCGGATTGAGCACGCCGTGATCGACGATATCGTAACCGTGCATGCTGCCTGGTCGCGCCCGCAGATAGGGCGAAGCGTAGCAGTGGCTGACGCCGAGTTCGGCCAGATAAGGCGCAAGATCGGCCGCCTGGGCAAAGGTAAAATCGCGGTTGAACTGCAAGCGGTAGGTGGCGCGCGGAATGATCGCCGAGCGCGGCTGCGCCAACGCTTCGTCGTGCGGCGCGACGGCGCTGCCGCGTTCCTGGCGTAGCCGGTCGGCAAGCGCAACGAAGCGCTCGTCGTCGCGCCAGTCCTCGAGATGAAGCGGCAGGCGGCGGCGCCAGTTGGGATGTTGATCGTCACGGCTTCCCGGCAGATTGGCCTGCTCGACGACACCGAGCACATCCTCCGGCTGCACCACCAGCATCCGCGACGGCGTCTGCGCCAGGAAAGCGTGCACGGCAAGCATCATTTCCGGGGTGATCTCCGGTACGGCCACCGGGTGCACACTCCTCCCTTCCGGCAACAGGCCGGCGTTTTCCAGTGCCACCAGAAAACGGGCGCGATCCTGGGCGCGATCGACGATCAAACGACTGCGCTCGTCTTCCGAAGACAGCAGATTGAGGGAATGACGCAGGTCGATGTCGCGCCCCTGCCAGAAACCGCGCAAGGTCGGCAAATCATGCGTGCTGACGGCGACCAGTGCCTGCTGCGGGTAGGCGTCAGGCGACTTGAAGCCGCCGCTGTCATTACGCTCGAAAATCAGCGGCCGATAGGACAGCACGCCGGCGTCGGCAAGCCGCGGCCGGAAACCTTCCGGAACGGTGCCGAGATCCTCGCCGACGACCATGCAGCGGTTGCGCTGGCTCTCCAGCGCGAGGATGCCGAGCAGGTCGTCGAAGGGGTTGGCAACATAGGCGCCGTCCTTCGCCGACGATCCCGCCGGCACCCAGAAGAGGCGCATCAGGCCCATCGCATGGTCGATGCGCAAGGCGCCGCTGTGCCGCATGTTGGCGCGCAACAAGTTGATGAACGGGGCGTAGGCGGCTTCTCTCAGACGCAGCGGAATGAACGGCGGGAGCCCCCAGTCCTGCCCGAGCGGGCTGAATTCATCGGGCGGTGCGCCGGCGTAGGCGCCATCGGCGAATACGTCCAGGTTGCACCAGCACTCCGAACCGTCAGGACTCGCCCCCAGCGCCAGATCCTGGAAAACGCCGACGCCCAGGCCGCGTCGCCAGGAGCGGAATCCCACGGCAGCCAGTTGTTCGTCGGCGAGCCATTGCAGCCAGGGGAAGAAGCCGATTTCGTCCGCATGGCTGGCGGCAAACTCGGCGACGGCCGGTGAATCGGGATGACGAAAAGCTTCCGGCCACGCCGGCCAGCCGTAGACGCCGGCATCCTCGCCATGAAAATGCGCCTGCAGCGCCTCGAACCGGGCGTGCCGTTCCAGCGCCTCTCCACTTTGCTCGCGGAAGGCGTTGAAGGCACGCGCCCGCCCGCTGTTCATGGCGAGATGAGCGTCGCAAAAATGCCGGTAGAGCAACGCCAGTACTTCGCGCTTGGCAGCGCTAGCGTCCGCATAATCGACCTCGTCCGTCGTGCGCAGGCGCCGCAACAGCACCTGGAAGCGCTCGCCGGCGACCAGCTCCTGCACCGCCCGGCATTCGGCGAATTCGGGCACGGCCTCGATGTCGATGAACAGCGTATTGACGAAACAACGACTGGACGGACTATAGGGGCTGATGCGCGCAGGGGCCTCGGGGAACAGATCATGCAACGGACTGACGCCAACTACACCGCCCCCGGCATCTGCGACCAGATCGATCAGATGGTTCAGGTCAGTGAAATCGCCGATGCCCCAATTGCGCCGCGAACGCACGCCGTAAAGCTGGACAGTCGGCCCCCAAAGACGGCCATCGCCATCCACGGCTTCCGGCTGATAGCATCGGTGCGGCACCACCGCCAGCGTCATTTCCGTCCGTGGCGAAGCCTCCTGACCGAGTTGCTCGAGTTCAAAGCGGTAGTATCCGGCCTCTTGCGGAACCGGTAACCCAAGTTCGCTGCGAACATACGTTTTTTTCCCGAAACGGCGCTCCCCAAGCCGCTTCAACTCGGCGGGAATAAAACAAGCGCTCGTCGCCGTGCCCGCCTCCGAGGTCAGGGTCCACTGATGGCGTCGCCCCGACTGCGCCTGTGTCAGCGACACCGGCAGCGCCATCGCGTCGCCCAGCCTCGTCACATGAACGGGCGGCAACGGACGACGCCACTCGCGCTCTTCGAGACGAAGCAGCACCTCGGCCGGGTCGTCGTCGACGGGCAGACGCATGGCCTTGAGAATGGCGCGAATGCTCTCATCCGTCACGGCATGCGCCTTGCCCCAGATATCGTGATACGTGTCGGCGATGCCGCAGTACGCCGCCAGCTGGCTTAATGCTTCCCGTTTATCGTTTGCCGTTTTCGCCATCTCAATCGTCCGTTTGCAGATACCAGCTCACCGCCCAGGCCGGGAAATCGCCACGGGTCAGTCCCCGGTCATCGAGACCCGGCGTCACGTACAGGCGCAAGCCTCGGGTCAACTCGCGAATCTTCTCGAAGCTTACGGGTAGCGCACCGAGATTAGCCGCCAGTTGCAAACGACTCCCATCGCCCAGATGCCAGAGGACACCGAGTGCCGTATCGGAAACCAACGTGACTTTCGGATCGCCGTTACCCATGCCGGCCAGACGCGGCATGATCCACTGTTTGCGCAAGGCCAGCAGGTAGCGATGCCATTCGAGCGTTTCGCGGTGCAATTCGCGCTCCGGCGCCGTCCAGTCGAGCACGCTGGCGGCGAAAGTCGCCGCGTCGCCGGGATCAGGAATCTGCTCGCGGATCGCCGGATCGGCAAAGCGGGCAAAGCCGGCGAACTCACGCCGCCGCCCCTCGGTCACCGCCTTGGCCAACTCCGGGCCGAAATCACAGAAGAACAGGAAGGGCTGCGCCGCCGCGAACTCCTCGCCCATGAACAGGAAGGGAATCGCGGGCAACAGCAACAATACCGCGCTCACCGCCCGCATGGCCTGCGGATCGGCCAAGTGGCACAGACGCTCGCCAAAGGCACGATTACCGATCTGGTCGTGGGTCTGCAGGAAATTGATGAATGCCGTCGGCGGCAAGTGCGCGCTCGGTTCGCCGCGCCGTTCGCCGCTACGGAAGGCCGAGGCTTCCCCCTGATAAGCAAACCCCTCGGCCAGACAACGCCCCAGACCCCTTGCCGGCCGCTCAGCGTAATCGGCGTAGTAGCCGTCCTCCTCACCGCTGGCAAGAACGTGGAGGACGTGATGAACATCGTCGTTCCATTGGGCGGTAGCCTGCAGCGGCTGCCCGGCCGGATCGCGCCCGAGATAATGCGACTGGTTGCGGTCGTTCTCCAGGATCAGATGCACATGGCGCTCGCGTCCAGGCCCCTGACGAATCGCGGCAGCGATCTCCTCGACGATGTCGGGCGAACTGTCGTCACAGATGGCGTGGATGGCGTCGAGACGCAAGCCGTCGAGGTGATACTCCTCCAGCCAGTAGAGCGCGTTGTGCACAAAAAAATCGCGCACCGTGCGGCAGTGGTCGCCGTCGAAGTTGATCGCTGCGCCCCAGGGCGTCGAATGCCGGGGATTGAAGAAATCCGGCGCATAGGCGTGCAGATAGTTGCCCTCCGGACCAAAGTGGTTGTACACGACATCAAGCGCGACCATCAGGCCGCGCGCGTGCGCGGCGTCGATTAGCCGCTTGAAATCCTCGGGCCGGCCATAGGCGGCATCGGGGGCAAAGAGCAGCACCCCGTCGTAACCCCAGTTACGCCGCCCCGGAAAGTCGGCGACGGGCATAATTTCGAGCATCGTCACGCCAAGGTCGGCCAGATAATCCAGATGCCGCAAGACGCCGTCGAACGTTCCCTCCGACGTAAACTTCCCGACGTGCAGTTCGTAGATCACCGCCTCTTCCCACGGACGACCACGCCAGGCGCCATCGGCCCAGGCATACGCGGCCGGGTCGATGAGTTCGGACGGCCCATGGACGTCGTCGGAATTAAAGCGTGACGCCGGATCGGGAACGCGAAGCCCGTTCGCCAGCCGAAAGTGGTAGCAACACCCGACATGCGCCGTTGGATGATCGCATTCGAACCAGCCGCCCCCCACGCCTGCCATGCGCTGCTCACCGCCCTCGACGTTCAGAACGACGTGCTCTGCCCCGGGAGCCCAAAGACGGAAGCGCGCACCGCCCGTTGCCAGCAACTGCGCACCGAACGGCATGGTGTGTTGGCGACAAGTCACTCGTCGTCTCCTTGCCGCAGGCGTTGCACAAGAAGCGCGAGCGATCGGCCTTCGAGCACATAGTCTTCACCGCCGCAATAATCTCCGTCGGTTTGCAGCCCTCCGGCAAAATGCGTATCTAGCAGCGATTGCCAGACCATCGTTTTCCCGATCACCGGCAACCGGAACGGAATGGCTTCGTGATGGCTGTTGAAGAGCAGCAACAAGTTATCGTCCTTGACCGTGCGCCCGCGCTGGTCGCGCTCTTCCATGGCTTCCCCGGAAAGAAAGACGCCGAGGCACCGGGCGAAATCGTGCGCCCACTCCTCGTCGCTCATTTCATGGCCATCGGGCTTGAGCCACACAATGTCCTTGACCTGCGTACCGCGAATGGCCCGCCCCTGGAAGAAATTCCGGCGACGGAAAACCGGGTGCTCACGGCGCAGGGCGATGACGCGTTTCGCGAAGGCCAGAAAATCTTGGTCTGCGTCCGATAGATTCCAGTTCACCCAACTGATTTCGTTGTCCTGGCAATAAGCGTTGTTGCTTCCGCGCTGTGTCCGCCCCATCTCGTCGCCGGCCAGCAACATGGGCACGCCCTGCGAGAAAAACAGTGTCGCCAGCAGATTGCGTTTCTGCCGGGCGCGCAACGTGTTGATCTCCGGATCATCCGTCTCGCCCTCGACGCCACAATTCCAGGAATTATTGTTGTCGGTGCCGTCGCGGTTATCCTCCCCGTTCGCTTCATTGTGCTTGTGGTTATAGCTGACCAGATCGTGCAGCGTGAAGCCGTCATGCGCGGTGATGAAGTTGACACTGGCGTAGGGCTTGCGGCCGCTGTGTTCATAAAGATCGCTGGAGCCGGTCAAGCGGCGGGCGAAGTCGCCGATGAGACCGCCGTCGCCCTTCCAGTAGGCACGCATCGTATCCCGGTAACGGTCGTTCCATTCGCCCCAGCCGGCCGGAAAATTACCGACCTGGTAGCCGCCTTCGCCAAGATCCCAAGGCTCGGCGATCAGTTTGACCTGCGAAAGCACCGGATCCTGGAGCAGGATGTCGAAGAAGGCGCCGAGGCGGTTCACCTCGTGCAGTTCGCGTGCCAATGCCGAGGCGAGGTCGAAGCGAAACCCGTCGACGTGCATTTCCAGAACCCAGTAGCGCAGCGAATCCATGATCAACTGCAGCACCCGAGGTTGTTGCAGATTGAGCGTATTGCCGCAGCCCGAGTAATCCATGTAGTAACGGGGATTGTCGCCGAGCATCCGGTAGTAGGCGGCGTTGTCGATCCCCCGAAAGCCCAGCGTCGGCCCTAGCTGGTTACCCTCGGCCGTATGGTTGTAAACAACGTCCAGGATGACTTCGATGCCGTGTGAATGCAGGGTCTTGACCATGGTCTTGAACTCGCTGACCGAGCCGCTCGAACTGTAGCGATGGTCCGGCGCGAAAAAACCAATCGAGTTGTAGCCCCAGTAATTGGACAGACCTCGCTCCAGCAAATGGCGGTCATCGACGAACGCATGCACCGGCATCAGCTCGACCGAGGTAACGCCGAACCGCTTCAGATGATCGATGACCGGCGCCGTGGCCAAACCGGCATAGGTACCGCGCAGGCTCTTCGGCACCTCGGGATGATTCTTGGTGAAGCCCTTGACGTGAAGTTCGTAGATCACCATGTCGGACCAGGGAACTCTCGGCAGACGGTCGTCGCCCCAGGTGAAGGCAGGATCGATCACCCGGCACTTCGGCATGTAGCTGGCGCTGTCGCGGCGATCAAAAGACAAGTCGCCCAGGCGATGGCCGATGCGGTAACCGAAATTGGCATCGCTCCAGCGGATCGACCCGACGATGTCTTTTGCATAGGGCTCGATAAGCAATTTGTGCGAATTAAAACGATGCCCGCGCCCCGGATCGTAAGGACCGTGCACACGATAACCGTAAAGCAGGCCGGGCCGAGCCTCTGGCAGGTAGCAATGCCAGATTTGGTCCGTCTGCTCAGGCATCTCGATACGCTGGACCTCCTTGCGCCCGCTCTCGTCAAACAGACACAATTCGACGCGCACCGCGTTTTCGGAAAACAGCGCAAAATTCACGCCTTCGCCGTCCCAGGTCGCTCCACGGGGAAACGGCGATCCTGGCCAGATGGCGCTGATTGGCTGTGTCATTCTTGCTCCTGAAAAATCAAATCTGGTAACAACTCACGTCTGGCACTTCGCGCCCCTTTGGCAGAACAACGATCCCGCCTTCACTGACATGGTATTTCCGGCGATCGACCTCCCGGTCGTAACCGATCACGCTATTGGCCGGAATATCGTTGTAACGATCGACAATCACCCCTTTTAGCCGACACCCGCGCCGGATCACCGTGTAATCCATGATGATGCAATCGTCGATCTCGACGTCCGGCTCGACGATCACTTCGCGGCGCAGGATCGAATTGCGGATGCGCGCGCCTTTGATCAGCGAACCGGCGCTGACTGTGCTGTTCTCGATCTGGGCGTTCATGAAGCGCGCCGACGGCCCCTGGTAATTACTGGAACTCGTCAGCCACTGGGGGTTGAACAGCTTAAAGCGCGGCTGTTCGCCCAGCGTGTCGCGATGGGCGTCGAAATAGGCGTCGATGGTGCCTACGTCGCGCCAATACGCCTGCTCCTCGTAGTCGGCGACGCCCGGAATACGGTTGTCGCCGAAGTTGTAGGCGAACACCCGGTGGGTGTGTATCAGGCGCGGCAGGATATGGTGCCCGAAATCGTGTTCGCCGCGCTCTCTCGCTTCGCGTAGCGCCTTGAGCAAAACGTCAGTATTGAACAGATAGTTTCCCATCGAGCCGTAGGCGCGGGTCGGGTCGCTGGCCGTCGCCGGTGGATTAGCCGGTTTTTCCAGGAAACCGCGAATCTGCCCATGCTGGTCGGCATCGATGATGCCGAACGAGGAAGCCTCCTTGAGCGGTACCGGAAGCGCCGCCACCGAGACGTGCGCCGAATTCTGGCGGTGAAACTCGACCATCTGACGCACATCCATGCGATAGATATGGTCGGCGCCGAAGACGGCGACCATGTCCGGCGCGTGACGCTCGATCAGATTGAGATTCTGATAGACCGCATCGGACGTTCCCTGGAACCACTCCTGCCCCTCGCGCATCTGCGGCGGCACGACGGTAATGAACTGCCCGGGGAAGTTCAGTGTCTACCCCCAAGCTTTGTTGACGTGCTCAATCAGCGATTGCGATTTGTACTGGACGAGCAAAAAGATGCTTCGAATCTCCGAATTGACGAGACTGCTGATGACAAAATCAGCAATCCGATACCGCCCGGCAAAAGGAACGGCGGGTTTCGAACGTTCCGCGGTCAGCGGATGCAGACGGGACCCCTGGCCTCCGGCCAGAACCATGGCGAGCACTTTCATAGACCACCTCCAGTTTTAATTTAAATTTCGTAGTGGGTATCCTTGTCCTCAAGCAGGCCGATTAGGCTGAACAGCGGAATCGCCAGCCAGTCGGGACGGTTGTTCATTTCGTAACGCAGTTCGTAGAGCGCTTTTTCGATGACGAAAAATCCGACCAGACGCTCGGCTGCGTCCGCGTCGGCTGGCAACACCCGGTTTTCTCCCAAGCCGATAGCCTCATGGTACCCCTGAATGAAGGCCGCAGACGCATCCGTTTCCCACGCCTGGACCAAGGGGCCGAGCCGGTGCCGATCGCCGGGGCGCTCCGCCGTTGTGTGGTTGGCCGCAACCGCCGAAACGTAACTGAACGAACGCAGCATGCCGGCCACGTCGCGCAGCGGCGAATGCTTGCGCTGCCGCTCCTCGATGCTGCGTTGAGGCTCACCTTCGAAATCGGTAATCACGAAATCGTTTTCGACGCGCAGCACTTGTCCGAGGTGATAATCCCCGTGGTAGCGCATCTTGCAAGCCGCAACGCCCGCCAAGGCCGACGGGGAGATTCGCGACATCAGTTCGTCGCGTTGTTTCAACAAGCGATTGACCGCTGTGCGCAAATCGGGGGGCAGCGTATCGACCAGCTTTTCCAGGTCGTCGAGGGTTGCCGCCGCTTCGTCGTGCAAACGAGAGGTCCAGGCGGCAAGATCGTCCGTGCTCACCGGTTCGGGATCGAACGCAGCATCCCCGGTCGGGTGTGCGAACGCCAGATGCATTTCGGCGGTGCGCTGCCCCAGCAACGCCATCAGCGCCTTGAAATAGCCGTGCGGGCTTTCCAAGGGAGCAGCATGCTCGGCTAATTGCTCGGCTAATTGCTCGGCGAGGAAGCGCTCCAGGTAATCGACGGCGAAATGCCAGACCGAGCCCTGATTCTCGACATAGGCCTGAAGAATCGCCAGCGTCTGCCGCTCGCCATCCGGCCGCAGGAAGTCAATCGATCCGGCAACGGGAACGATATGCGGGAACGGCGATTTTTCCGAGAGGAAGTAACCGAGCTCAACCTCGGGATTGATCCCGGTTTGCAGGCGGCGATAGCCTTTGAGGAACATCTTGTTGCCGAAATACACGGCCGTATTGCTCTGCTCCAGGGCAGGATGGCGGACGGGTGCGTCGACACCCCTGGCCAGCTCGGCAAAAGCCTTGAAGGCGTGGAATTCGAGCCGTCCTCTCCCGACCGAAAACGTCTGGTTTTCGCCGATCCCAAGTACCAGCGCCCGGCAAAAACTGTCGTCACCATAAGCGCCATAGAGCAGGCCCGTCCGCTCTTTCTGCCGCACTCGCGCCAAGGCCCAGGCCCCCAGGGAATTCATCTTTTCTTCGCAAACTTCGGTCTGCCAGCAGATGGCCAACGGCAGAAAATAGGTCTGCGGGGGGATATCGGCGAAATGCACTTCGATGATCGTCAGCAACTAGCTGCCCAGCGCGCTGTTCCATTCGCCCTGCTCGATCAGCTCGATGCGCGTGATCGGGTGCCCTTTACCGGCAAACCAGCGCTGCTCTCGATATAGGGCGCCAGCACCTTCTCTTGAAGCTGCTGACGGGTCGTGGCGGCAATCGCGCGGCGCACGGTGCTGGCTGTCGCCCGCCCGCCGGAAAAAGTCAGCCAGCCTTCGGTCAGAACAAGGACCGGCAACTCTGGCCGCAGCAGATAATCGGCGTGCCAGAAAGGCACCTCGGCATCGGTAGCCAAACGGAAACCATAAATCCCGTACCCCTTGAGCGTCAGTAGATACGGCAATTCGCCGATTGGCGGGAACGCAGCCCGTCCGAGCAACTCGACCGGCACCCGGGTTTTGTAGGTCGAAAGATCGAGCTCGACCGGTTGGGCATTGCGCGACAGATTGACGACGCACAATAGCGTTTCATTTCCCCATTCGCGCACGTAGGCCAAAATCTTGCGGTTACCGGGTTCAAGGAAACGAATTTTGCCGCGCCCGAAGGCCTTGAAGTTCTTGCGCACGGCGATCAGACGCTTGACCCAGTTCATCAGCGACGAGGCGCTGCGCGACTGGGCCTCGACGTTCACCGCTTCGTAGCCGTAGGTCGGATCCATGATCGGCGGCAGATAGAGCCGCTGCGGGTCGGCGCGCGAAAAGCCCGCGTTGCGGTCGGGGCTCCACTGCATCGGTGTTCGCACGCCGTTACGGTCGCCCAGATAAATGTTGTCGCCCATGCCAATTTCGTCGCCGTAGTACATCACCGGCGAACCAGGCAAGGTCATCAGCAGGAAGGTGACAAGTTCGATCTTGTCGCGATTGTTGTCCATCAGCGGCGCCAACCGGCGGCGGATGCCGACGTTGATGCGCATGCGCGGATCGGCCGCGTAGATCTGGTACATGAATTCGCGCTCGCTCTGCGTAACCATTTCCAGCGTCAGTTCATCGTGGTTGCGCAGAAAAATGGCCCACTGGCAATTCTCGCGAATTTCCGGCGTCTGCTGCATGATGTCGACCACCGGATACCGGTCTTCCTGCGCAACAGCCATGAAGATGCGCGGCATCACCGGGAAGTTGTACGCCATGTGGCATTCGTCGCCATCCCCGAAATATTCGCGCACGTCCTCGGGCCACTGATTAGCCTCGGCCAACAGCATGCGGTTCTTGTAGCGGGAATCGACGACGGCACGAATCTGTTTGATGACCGCATGCGTCTCGGGCAGATTCTCGTTGTTGGTCCCTTCGCGCACGCACAGGTAGGGAATGGCGTCGAGGCGCAGGCCGTCGACGCCCATGTCGAGCCAGAAACGCATGATGCGGATCACCGCCTTAACAACGGATGGATTGTTGTGATTTAAATCCGTCTGGTGCGAGAAAAAACGGTGCCAGTAGTAGGCTTGCGCCACCTCGTCCCAGGTCCAGTTGGATTTCTCGGTGTCGGTAAAGATGATGCGCGTTTCCGGGAATTTCTCTTTGCTGTCCGACCACAGGTAAAAATCGCGCTTCTTCGATCCGGGGGGGGAGCTCGGCGTGCTGCCTGGAACCAGGGATGCTGGTCGGAGGTATGGTTAATGACCAGTTCGGTGATCACTTTCAGTCCACGCCGGTGCGCCTCGCGGATGAAGTTACGCACATCGGCACGCGTGCCGTAATCGGGATGGACATTGCGGTAATCGGAAATATCGTAGCCGTCGTCACGTAACGGAGACGGATAAAACGGCAACAACCACGGCGTGTTGACGCCGAGATCCTGGATGTAATCGAGTTTTTCGGTCAGCCCCCGGAAATCGCCAATGCCATTGCCGTCACTGTCCTTGAACGCCTTGACGTGCAACTCGTAGATGATCGCGTCCTTGTACCACAGCGGATCGTTTTCCCAAAACAGTCCGGCTTCCTTGCTGGCGGCAAGAAGCGCCTCGATGTGCTTGATCTCCTGACTGTTCTTCGACATCGCAAACTCCCCGGCTCAAAGAAAGTAATCGAAATCGCGTTCGCTACGCAGACGGCGGCGCAAACGCAAGATATGCACCGGCGAGGCCAGCGGATCGAGGCGGACGAAATTCCTCCCCCCTTGCCAGAGATAACGCGCGCCGGAAAGCAGATCGTGCGCCTGATAGGGCTGGTCCGCCGCCAGCCCCAGCTCGTCCAGCGCCAACTCCAGCCACCCGGACTGGACATGATGCGGATCGAGATTTGCCACCATCAGCAACGTCCCCTCATCGTCGGATTTGCTGTAGCACAGCATGGCCGGATTATCGATGGCATGGAAGCGCAAGCCGCGATCGAATTGCAGGGCGCGGTTCTCGCGCCGGATGCGGTTCAGACGGGCGATGTAATCGCGCAGGCTGTCGGCACTGCCGGTATTCCAGCGCCGGATCTGGTACTTCTCCGAATCGAGGTATTCCTCTGCCCCCGGCTCTCTCGCTTCGTGCGCCATCAACTCGAAAGCCGGGCCGTAAATACCGCAGTTCGCCCCCAGCGTCGCCGCCAGGGCAACGCGTAGCATGAAAGCCGGTCGCCCGCCATACTGCAGGAACTCGGGCAGGATGTCCGGCGTGTTCGGCCACAGATTGGGGCGGAAATATTCACGCGAATCGTGAAGCGCCAGTTCGCTGAAATATTCGATCAATTCCTGTTTGGTGTTGCGCCAGGTGAAGTACGTATAGGACTGGGAGAATCCGAGCTTGGCGAGGCGATGCATGATTCGTGGCCGGGTAAACGCCTCGGACAGGAAAATGACTTCCGGATACACCGCCTTGATTTCGCCGATCACCCATTCCCAGAACCCGAAAGGCTTGGTGTGGGGATTGTCGACCCGAAAAATGCGCACGCCCACGCCGATCCAGTATTCGAAAACGCCCTTGAGTTCGCGCCACAACCCGGGCCAATCGTCGCCTTCGAAGTCGAAAGGATAGATATCCTGGTATTTCTTGGGCGGATTCTCGGCGTACTGGATGCTGCCGTCCGGGCGATGCCGGAACCACTCCGGATGCTCGCGCACGTAGGGATGGTCGGGAGAGCACTGGAAGGCAATGTCCATCGCCACTTCCAGCCCTTGTGCGCGCGCGGCGGCGACCAGTCGGCGGAAGTCGTCGAGGCTGCCCAACTCGGGATGAATGTCCCGGTGCCCGCCCTCGGCGGCGCCGATGGCCCACGGGCTGCCCGGATCGTCCGGCCCGGCGGTGAGGCTGTTGTTGGCCCCCTTGCGGAACGCCCGGCCGATCGGATGGATCGGCGGCAGATAGAGCACGTCGAAGCCCATGGCGGCGATGTCGGGCAGGCGGGTGATGACACTGGCAAATGTCCCGTGCGCTTCGCCGCCAGCCACGCAGGAACGCGGGAACAATTCGTACCAAGCGGAAAAGCGGGCGCGCTCGATATCGACAACCGCCTCCAGGACGCCCTCGGACTGCGTCACGAAATGACGTTCGGCATATCGAGCCATCAGCGCCGCGAGGCGGTCGCTATGCGCGAGTTCGCGTCCGGACTCGGGCGTGATCGGCTCGCCGAGTTTCTCCGCCCATTCGTTCAGGTGAAAGGCATCGTCGCCGCTAGCGCGCGCGGCAGCAGCCCGCACCAATTCGACGCCGACCTGCAGTGCAACCGCGATGTCCTGCGGATCGCGGCGCCGGATCATGTCGTGCCGCCAGCTCAGGAAGCGGTCAACCCAGGCGATCACCGTGTATTGGTGACGCCCCGGCGCCGTCACGGCGAAACGCCCTTGCCAGCGATCGTTGCCCAGCGGCTGCATTTCGACTTCTCTCCAATCCGTCGCCCCCGCCGGCTTGTGGCACACGAGACAGGGCAGCATATCGTGGCCGTCGGCAAAGACGTCCGCCTCGACCACGACCTCTTCGCCGACGGTCCGCTTGATCGGGAAACAGCCGGCGTCGACCTGCGGGCAGACGTTTTCGATCACCGCGCGCGAAGCGCCGTTTTCTGGCAACGTTCTGTGTTGGCTCATGCGCCACCTCCATGACGGATCAGGGGTTTCAGGACCAGCACGGCCAGCGGCGGCAAGGTCAGCGTCATGGAGTGGAAATTCCCGTGCGCCGCGATCGGCGCCGCTTCGACATGACCGAAGTTGCCCACGCCGCTACCGCCGTAGCATTGGGCATCGCTGTTGGCGATTTCCTCCCAGCCGCCGCCGACGGGAACGCCGACGACATAATTGTGACGCGGCACCGGTGTGAAATTGCACACCACCAGCGTCATATCGTCGCGGTTGCGCCCGTGGCGCAGGAAGACGATCACGCTCTCGTCGCTGTTCAGGCCATCGACCCAGGAGAACCCATTCGCCGAAAAATCGAGATCGTGCAGCGACGGCTCGGCGCGATAAAGATGGTTCAGTTCGCCGACCCAGCGGCGCATGCCATCGTGCAACGGATACTGGAGGACGTGCCATTCCAGGCTTTCCTCGTGTTGCCACTCGCGCTTCTGGCCGAATTCGCCGCCCATGAACAGCAGTTTCTTGCCCGGGTGCATCCACATCAGGCCGTAGAGCAGACGCAGGTTGGCGAACTGCTGCCATTCGTCGCCCGGCATCTTGCCGATCAGTGCCCCCTTGCCGTGCGTCACCTCGTCGTGCGAAAGCGGCAGGATGAAATTTTCGTTGAAGGCATACCACAAGGAGAAGGTCAGTTCGCCGTGATGATATTTGCGCGCGATCGGGTCCTGCTGAAAATATCGGATGATGTCGTTCATCCAGCCCATGTTCCATTTCATGCCGAAACCGAGCCCGCCGACGTAGGTCGGGCGCGACACCATCGGCCAGGCCGTCGATTCCTCGGCGAAAGTCTGCACGTCCGGATAATCGCGATAGACCGCCTCGTTGAAATCGCGCAGGAATTCGATGGCCTCGAGATTTTCGCGGCCGCCGTGGACATTGGGAATCCACTCGCCCTCTTCCCGCGCGTAATCGAGATAGAGCATCGAGGCCACTGCATCGACGCGAAGGCCGTCGATGTGGTACTTGTCGAGCCAGAACAAGGCGCTCGATAGAAGGAAACCGCGCACTTCGTGGCGTCCGTAGTTGAAGATCGAACTACCCCAGTCCGGGTGGAAGCCTTGGCGCGGGTCGGCGTGTTCGTAGAGACAGGTGCCGTCGAAATTGGCCAGCCCGTGACCGTCGGCCGGGAAATGCGAGGGCACCCAGTCGAGGATGACACCGATCTCCGCTTGGTGCAGCGTATCGATCAGGAACATGAAATCCTGCGGTGTCGCGTAGCGCGACGACGGGGCGAAATAGCCGGTGGTCTGGTACCCCCAGGAGCCGTAGAAGGGATGCTCCATCACTGGCAGCAGTTCGACATGGGTGAAGCCCATTTCCTTGACGTACGCCGCCAGCTGCGGCGCCATCTCGCGATAGGTCAGAAAACGGTTACCGTCTTCCGGTATTCGCCGCCAAGACCCCAGGTGGACTTCGTAGACCGAGATCGGCGCGGCAAGCGCGTTGGCGGCCCGGCGCCGGCTCATCCAGCCGCCGTCGTTCCAGGCGTAATCGAGATCCCATAGGCGCGACGCGCTGCGCGGCGGTACCTCGGCATAAACGGCGAACGGGTCGGCTTTCTCGGCCATGAAACCGTGCGCGCCTTCGATGCGAAACTTGTAGCTTTCGCCGGCGTTCGCCCCCGCGACGAAGCCTTCCCAGAGGCCCGAGTGATCGGAACGGGAAGCCAAGGGATGAAGATCCGCCTGCCACCCGTTGAAATCGCCGATCACGGACACGGCACGGGCGTTGGGCGCCCAGACAACAAACCGGTATCCCGGCTGCCCGGCGGACTCGCAACGGTGTGCGCCGAGCTGCGAATACAGCCGGGCATGGCTGCCTTCGCGGAAAAGATAAATATCGTGATCGCTAAGTTTGTTCTGCGATCCTAGCCCTCTTGTTTCTGTCATGGAGCATCTCCTGACTCTGGTTTTCTTCGATCGCCAGTTTCAGGGGCGGACTGCTACCGTCCTTGAGCTGGCCAGGATAAAGCGTCAGGTGCGGGAAGGGGATTTCAATCCCAGCCGCATCGAATGCCGCCTTCAGGCGGCGCAGGAATTCGCGGCGCACCCTCCACTGTTCGCCAGGCACGGCCTTGAAGCGGCAGCGCAGAATAACCGCTGAATCCGCCCAGTCGTTGACGCCGGCGATTTCGAGGTCTTCGAGAATCTTCGGCGCGAAGTCGGAGTCGCCACGTAGTTCGACGCCCACCTGGCGCATCACGGCCAAAGCTTCATCGACGCTTTCCCGGTAAGCCACGCCGACATCAATGACCGAATACGCAAAACCGCGCGTCATGTTGGTTACCGTCGTGATGGTACCGTTCGGCACGAAGTGCACGTTGCCCTGATAGTCGCGCATCTGCACGTAGCGCAGGGTAATTTCCTCGACCACACCCGACTTGCCCCCGGCTTCAACGACATCCCCCTGGCGCATCTGGTTTTCAAGCAGCAGGAAGAAGCCGGTGAAATAGTCCTTGACCAGGCTTTGCGCGCCAAAACCGATTGCCACGCCGACGACACCGGCTGCACCGAGAATCGGCGCCACGGAAACCCCTAGTTCGCCCAAGATCAGCGTGCCGGCGATCAGCGTGACCAGCACCGAGGCGATGTAACGAAAAACCCGCCCGAGCGTGGTGATCCGCTTGATTTCCTCGGCGCCCTTGTTCTTGCTCACAAACTCGCGGAATGTCCGGATCAGCTTGTGCGAAAAACGCAGGGCCAGCCACGCGACCAAGGCGATCATGAAAATTCTCACGCCGGTCAGGAATGCAGGAGAAGCAAGCAAGTCGAGAGACAGGATTTTTTGAAGAAAATTTTTGTCCATGGCAAAACGAAGACAGAATTCTGAATTTGGAAAGGCACCCGGAGAAACTGCCCGGACGGATAGAGGGACAGCCCCAGTTTTGCACAAATACCTGGGACGGACAAGCACTAAAACTTGCTATTGACATAAAACAACCCCACTTAAACCTGCGTTCACGGGCCATCCACTTCTTTTCCGCAATGATCGGACACCACCATCGTTCCGCCCATTTCGGAATTTTTCCACCCCCTCCAAGCGCCTTGCCAGCGCGGCGGTTTTGCATGAACATGCTATTTTTTACGCAGAACATCGCCATTGAGCCGCCATGTCGCCCCTGACCCGCCGCCTTCTCGTCGCCCTCGCCATCCTGCTTCTCCTGTCCCTGGCCGTTTGGTAGGTCAAGCGCCCGAAACCAGTGACCGTCACGCTCAAGGAGATTGACCGAGGCAGGGTCGAATCGAGCATCGCCAACACCCGCGCCGGCACCGTCGACGCCTGCCAACGCACCAAGCTGTCGACCATCATGGGCGGCCGTATCGAGGTGCTGGCGGTCAAGGAAGGCGATCATGTGAAACAAGGCCAGTTGCTGATGAAGCTCTGGAACGACGATCAGCAGGCCCAGATCCGGCTCGCTGGCACCCAGATCGCCACTGCCCGCAAGCATGTCGACGAAGCCTGCGCCCAGGCCGCCAACGCCGAACGAGAAGCCGCACGCCAGAGTTCACTGCGCGCAAAGGGGTTCGTATCAACCTCGCGCGAGGAATCCGCGCGCACCGAAGCCGAAGCTCGCAAAGCCAGTTGCGAAGCCACGAAAGCCGATGTGAAACAGGCCCAAGCCCGACTCGACGCCGCCCGCGTCGAACAAGGAAGAACGATTCTCTACCCCCCGTTTGCTGGTATCGTCGCCAAGATCGTCGGCGAAGTCGGCGAATATTCGACGCCCTCGCCGCCGGGTGTGCCGACCCCGCCGGCGATTGATCTGATCGACGACACCTGCCTCTACATCACCGCCCCGATGGACGAAGTCGACGCGCCGAAAATCCATGCCGGCCAACCGGTGCGCATCAGCCTCGACGCCCTGCCCAAACGCTCCTTCCCGGGCAAGGTCAAACGCGTCGCCCCCTACGTTTCCGCGGTCGAAAAACAGGCGCGCACCGTCGATATCGAAGCCACCTTCGACGACCCGAACGAGCCGGGCAAGCTGCTGATCGGCTACAGCGCCGACGTCGAAGCCATCCTCGATGCTCGCGACGACGTCGTCCGCGTCACGACCTCGGCGCTGCTCGAAGGGGGACGCGTTCTAGTGGCCAACGCCGACGGCTCCCTCGAGGAACGAAAAATCAAAACCGGTCTCGCCAACTGGGAATTCACCGAAGCCATCGAAGGCCTCCAAACAGGCGAGCGCGTCGTCACCTCCCTCGAACGCGTCGGGGTCAAAACCGGCGCCCACTATGCGGTCGAAGCCCCCCCATCGCAGGCAAAATAATGGCCACGCCGCTCATCGAATTATCCGGCATTGAGCGAATTTTCCATCTCGGCGACAGCGAGGTACACGCACTCTGCCATCTCGATTTGCGCATCGAGGCGGGCGAATATGTAGCCATCATGGGCCCATCCGGATCGGGAAAATCGACGCTGCTCAATCTCCTCGGACTGCTCGACCACCCCAACGCCGGCACCTATCGATTCGAAGGGCGCGACGTCACGACACTGACCCTTGAAGAACAGGCGCGCGTACGCAGCGAGCGCATCGGCTTTGTCTTTCAGAGCTTCCATCTGGTGCCGCGACTAACGGCCGCCGAAAACATTGCCCTGCCGATGACGTTGGCGGGAATCGACCCGGCGCAGCGTCGCCAACGCGTCGAGCAAGCCCTCTCGGACTACGGTCTCGCTAACCGCGCCAAACACCGCCCCGATCAGCTTTCCGGAGGGCAACGCCAGCGCGTCGCCATCGCCCGCGCCACGATCATGCAACCGGCAATGATTCTTGCCGACGAACCGACCGGCAACCTCGACCGCGCCACCGGCGAGGAAGTCATGCATCTGCTTGAGGAACTCAATGCTAGCGGCGTCACCCTGATCGTCGTCACCCACGACACGGTACTCGGCGCCCGCGCCGGCCGGCAACTACACATGGAAGACGGGGCGTTGCGGAGCGATTCGAGGAAATAGTCATGAACCACAACGCGCACGACGGACACAACGAAAAACAAGAAAGGGCAACTTCCGTAAACGAATATCGGCAAGTTCTGTTTGCAAATGTTTTTGCTTCTCGTCGTGCCCGTTGTGCACGTTGTGGTTAGTCGCCTTTCTCCACCATGCGCGCCCCCGACCTGATCCGCTTCGCCCGAGACGCTGCCGCCGGCAATCCCTTGCGCACGTCGCTGCTGGTGCTGGCGATGGCCATCGGTGTCGCCGCCGTGGTCATTCTCACCGCGCTCGGCGACGGTGCCCGCCGTTACGTGGTCAACGAGTTTTCATCGATCGGCACCAATCTGGTCATCGTCCTCCCAGGCCGATCGCAGACCGGCGGCTTCAATCCGGCCAACGCCATTACCAACACCCCGCGCGATCTGACCATCGACGACGCCCAGGCGCTCCTGCGCGCCAGCGCCGTGCGCCGCGTCGCGCCGCTCGCCGTCGGCACCTCGGAGATCAGCTACGGTGGCAAATTGCGCGAGGTCGTCCTCACCGGCTCGAACGCGCAGTTCATCGACATTCGCAACCTGAAACTCGCGCAGGGCCGCTTCCTCTCGGAAGGCGACTGGCGCCGCGGCGCCTCCGAAGCGGTCATCGGCACCAAGATCCGTAGCGAATTGTTCGGGGCCGAACCCGCGCTCGGCCAATTGATCCGCGTCGGCGACCGTCGTTTCCGGGTCATCGGCGTCCTGGCGTCGACCGGCCAGGGCTTGAGCATGAATACCGACGAACTGGTCATCGTGCCCGTTGCTCTGGCCCAAGCCATGTTCAACAGCAATACGTTGTTCCGAATTCTCGTTGAAGCCCATAACCGTGAAGCGATCGAAACGGCAAAACGCCAGGTCACGGAGATAATCAAACTGCGCCACGAGGGCGAGGAAGACGTCACGGTGATAACGCAAGACGCAGTGCTAGCGACTTTCGACAAATTGCTTGGCACGCTAACGCTGGCGGTCGCCGGCATTGCCGCGATCAGTCTGGCGGTCGCCGGCATTCTCGTAATGAACGTCATGCTCGTCTCGGTCACGCAACGCACCTCCGAAATCGGCTTACTCAAGGCGCTCGGCGCCACCGGCGCGACAATCCGGACCGCCTTCCTCACCGAAGCCGCCCTCCTTTCCCTCGCCGGCGCACTACTTGGTTATCTGCTCGGACAAGCCGGGGCAGCACTGCTGCGCCAACTCTACCCGGTCTTCCCGGCCTATCCTCCCGACTGGGCCGTCCTCGCTGGTCTCGGCACAGCTTTACTGACCGGCATCGTTTTCGGCGTCCTGCCGGCGCGCCAGGCTGCTCGCCTCGACCCCGTGCAATCGCTGGCCAAACGGTAAGCAGACCATGATCCGGCCCGCCGACTCGGTTCACCTCGCACTGCGTGCCATCACGGCGCACCGGTTGCGGAGTTTCCTGACTTTGCTTGGCATCGCTGTCGGCATTGCCGCCGTGATCCTCCTTACCTCGATCGGCGAAGGCATCCATCGCTTCGTCCTCAATGAATTCACCCAGTTCGGCACCAATCTTGTCAGCGTCTCTCCGGGCAAGGTCAAGACCTCCGGTCCGGCGCCGACCGGCATTCCGACCTCGGTGCGTCCGCTCACCCTTGACGATGCGCGCGCACTGCGTCGCCTGCCCCACATCACCGGCATCTCGGCGGCAGTTTGGGGAAACGCCGAAATCAAAGGAAACGGTCGCCTCCGACGCACGCTCATCAACGGCGTTACGCCCGAGATGCTCAGCGTCTACCGCATGAAAATCAGTAGCGGCCATTTCCTGCCGCCAGAGGATGCGGAAGGCGCCCGCGCTTTCGTTGTTCTCGGCGCCAAGCTCAAGAATGAACTCTTTGGAACGGAAAACGCCCTCGGCGCACGCCTTCGCGTTGGCGACCAGCATTTTCGTGTCATCGGTGTTCTCGAAGCCAAGGGGCAATTTCTCGGCATCGACCTTGATGACTCCGCCTATATTCCGGTCGCCCGCGCGCTCGAATTCTTCAACCGTAACGGCATGATGAACATCGACCTGTCCTACGAAGAAGGCGTTCCCGTCGCGCGTATCCAGCGCGAAATCACCGTCCTGCTCAAGGCTCGCCATGGCCGCGAGGATTTTACGATCATCACCCAGGAGGACATGCTGCGCACGCTGTCCAATATTCTCGACGTGCTGACCATGGCCGTTGGCGCCCTGGGCGGCATCTCGCTGCTCGTCGGCGGCGTCGGCATTGTCACCATCATGACCATTGCCGTGACCGAGCGCACCAGCGAAATCGGTCTGCTGGTCGCCCTCGGCGCACCGCGCCGGACCATCCTCGGACTCTTCCCCGGCGAAGCCGTCGTGCTTTCCTCCCTCGGCGGCCTAGCCGGACTAGTGCTGGGATTCATGCTCGCGCAACTGATCCATCTCTTCGTTCCGGCGCTGCCTGTAAACACTCCCCTCAGCTTCGTTCTCGTTGCCGAAGCCGTCGCCATAGCCATTGGTTTGCTGGCCGGCGTGCTCCCTGCCCGCCGAGCCGCCCGACTGGACCCGGTCGAAGCCTTGCGTGCGGAATAACCCCGCCGCAAAAAAAAAAAAACAAATCAGAATACAATTCAACAAGATAGACTTGTTTTATTCATGTACTGGTTTAAAATCAACATCAACATCAACAGATTATCGAGGCCCACCGGATATATCCCGATGCGATTTTTTCTTATTGCCGAGGCCCGTTGTCCGAACCAAAATTCGGCATGAACGTTTGGCAACAATACCGCGCGACCTACAATGAACAAGGCTGATTCAGATCTTCACAGTCGCTTGATGATGGCCCGTCTGCCGGCCATGCCGCAGATTCTGCTCAAGCTGCTCGAACAATGCCAATCGGAAGATATTGGCATGAGTTCGCTGGCCGAACTGGTCGCCAAGGACCCGGCCATTGCGTGCAAGATTCTCGGCATTGCGAACAGTTCCGCCTATCATCGTGGCGGAAAGAAATTTGGCCTTGAAAATGCGCTGGCGACACTCGGCACAGACCTGATCAAAACACTGGTCATTAGTGAATCGGTGTTTCAAGTTTTCAATGGGTTTGCTCAGTCGAATGGCACCGATCTGCGCAGTTTCTGGAAGCACGCCCTGACCACTGCCGTTATGGCGGGCAGCATTGCCCGGAAAATGGGCGTTCCCAATGTCGAAGAAGCCTATCTGGCCGGCCTGCTGCACGATGTCGGACGGCTGGCTCTGCCTTCCGAAGCGCATGCGGAATATGCCCCGCTCTTTTTCGCGCCAGACAATGACGAACTGTGCTCAATCGAACACAGTCTGCTCAAGCTCTCCCATCCGGAAATCGGGGCCTGGCTCGCCGACCGCTGGCAACTGGACTCTTTCCTGTCGGACAGCCTGCGCTACCACCACGAGTCGATGGCGCGTGTGGCTTCTGCCCCTCCACTGATTCGCATCGTGGTTCTGGCGCAACTAATGAGCACCCGAGGAGAAGGCGACCCAGATGTCGTTTCGGCTGGGCAGCTCTGCGGCCTCCAGGCCGAGGAGCTGCTCGTGATTTACAAGGAGAGCGGCAAGCAGGTCACCCGCTTTGCAGAATTACTCGGCATAGACCTGACGGGCGCGGACGAACTGACGGTCGCAACGGACGGATGGAATATCGCAGGAATTCTTGCAGGGGCGGACGGTAGCCAATCCAGCGTTGCGCCGACGGCGAATCCCCAGGAAACGCGTCAAAATCTCAACGCCCCGGCAAAACGATTGGCCGAAGAAGTCGCAAACATGTACATATCGACAGAAATCGGCCGATCGTTTTCCAGCAAGCGAGGGGAAAGGACGGCGCTTCTCGACACCATCGTTCGCTCAGCTCGGCTGCTTTTCTCCTTCAGCAATATTGTCATCTTGCGTGTTGATCAAACCGGGAAGTCGCTGGTCGGCATCCCGATCGGAGACCACAAGAACCGCATGAGCGAATTCACCGTCGCACTAGCCGGTGGCGGATCGATTGCGGATAGTGCAATACAGCGAAAAGTCTCGTTTGTCTCCGCAAATGAGACGGTAACAAGCCTTGCCACCGAGCAATTGCTCCGCATACTGGATAACGAAGCCCTGGTCTGCCTGCCGATCAGTGCCGGGCAACGCTGTGTCGGCGTCCTGATCGGCGGCATTGCGCCCTGGCAAGTCACCTCCCTGCGCGAACGCCAACGTTTCCTCAAATCGTTCGCCGACCAGGCTTCCATCCTTTTTACCGAAGCAGCGCAAACACCGGAAGAGCCCGTTGCCAATCCAATTGCGCCCGCAAGCGATAACCACCAGAGCGCCGCAAAGGAAATCGTGCACGAGGCCAACAATGCGCTGTCCATCATCAAGAATTATCTCGGCGTGCTGGACAGCAAACTTGAGAAGAAGGGACTCGCCATCGGCGAGCTTTCGATTCTTCACGAGGAGATCGACCGTGTAGGCCAGATCATCAAGGGATTTTCAGAGCCGAAGCCTGAAACCGGGAACGGCAACATCGAAGTCAATCGTGTCATTCAGGACGTCGTTCGCCTGTTAAGCGAAACGCAATACCCGCCCCCCTCCGTGACCATCCATGCGCAGACGACGGAATCTCCCTGTGAAATCGCTGGTGGCAGCGGTGAACTCAAGCAGATTCTGGTCAACCTGATCAAGAACGGCATTGAAGCCATGCCGGACGGCGGAGAAATCGAGATCGTCAACAGTGGCCAGGTGAAGGTCGACGGACACGCCCATATCGAACTGATCATCAGGGATAACGGCCCAGGTATCGCCCATGAGGTTCTTAACAACCTTTTCTCACCAGGTCAGACGACTAAAGCGGGCACGAACCGCGGGCTTGGTCTGAGCATCGTGCATGGTTTGGTCAAACGACTCGAGGGGTCGATTTCCTGCCGAAGCAATGGCAAAGGAACATCATTCGTCATTCTGCTCCCGGTGCGGCAAGCATCATGCCCCACTTCACGCACCTGCCGGAATCCAGCCAGAGGTTGCCATGAATACTCTTTCTTCGAACGACTCCGCTGCGCTCAGTTTCGCCCTGGGGCAATCCGATACCGTACGGATTCTTGCCGAGAACGCGTCTCCGCGCCTGCTTCTGGTCGATGATGAACCTTGATGTTGAGTAGTCTGTGCGCCCTGCTCGAAGATCGCGGCTATCTGTTGTACACCGCCAGCAGCGGCGCCGAGGCGATGAATCAACTGCAAAAACACCAATTCGACCTCGCCCTGCTTGACCTCCGCCTCCCCGATTACAGTGGCCATGACATCATGGACTACGTCAACCATCACGGGATCGACACCAAGCTGGTGGTGGTCAGCGGCGAGACAGGCATTGAAGGCGCCGTCGGTGCCCTTAAACGCGGTGCTTACGACTATCTGCGCAAACCTTACACGCGAGAAGAACTCCTCAAGACGATCGACAACGCGCTCCGGCAAAAAAGTCTGGAAAGCCAAAACCGCAGTATGGCTTGGCGACTGGAGTGTTCCGAGAAGCTCTACCGCTATCTCGTCGACAGCTCGCCCGACATCATCTACACGCTCGATCAGGATGGCATCTTCATCTACATCAACGACCGCGTTCAGGTCCTGCTCGGCTTCCATCCCGACGAGCTCATCGGTAAGCACTATTCGGTGCTGGTACATGAAGAGGACATTGAACACGCCCGCTACGTTTTCAACGAACGCCGCGTCGGCGATCGCGCCTCGCGCAATGTCGAGTTACGACTGAGGAGCTTGCACAACAATGACCAGGAAAGAACGTTCGAAAACACCTTCATGACCATCTCATTCAATTCGATGGGCATTTATCCACTGGGCCATGAGGAAAACAAACGGAGCTATTTTGGCACCTACGGTGTGGCGCGTGACATTACGGAGCGCAAGCGTGCCGAACAACTGATCTCCCACCAGGCTTACCACGACATACTGACCGATCTGCCGAACCGTATCCTGTTCAAGGACCGTCTCGGTCTGGCCATGATCCAGGCTAAGCGCAAAAGCGCAGATCTGGCCATCATGTTCATCGACCTGGATCGTTTCAAGCTGGTCAACGACACATTCGGGCACGTCAAAGGCGATGAACTGCTCCAGCAGGCAGCTTGCCGACTCAAGGGTTGCCTGCGCCGCGGCGACACCATGGCCCGAATGGGGGGCGACGAATTCACCGTTGTCCTACCGGAATTGCGCGACAAGAGCGATGCGGAAATCATCGCCAACAAGTTCCTTGAGTCACTGCGACCGCCATTCATTGTCGATGGAACCAACGTTTTCGTCTCTGCCAGCATCGGTGTGGCCATCTTCCCGTCCGATGGCGAATCGATCGACGAACTCCTGAGGCATGCCGACATCGCCATGTATCACGTCAAGGGACAAGGCAAGAACGGCGTCTCGTTTTTCGATACCTCAATGCTTGACGCCTCGTACCAGAAGATCACCCTTGAACAGAACTTGCGGCGGGCGCTGGAACACAATGCGCTCGAAATGTATTACCAGCCGCAGGTGGATTGCGAAACCGGACAGATTGTCGGTGTCGAGGCACTGATGCGCTGGAACCATCCGGAACGGGGATTCCTGACCGCTGGCGAATTCCTGCCCTTTGCCGAAGAAAACGGCTTGATGATTCCGCTCACGGACTAGATGCTTGCGGCCGTCTGCCGAGATCTCTCACGCTGGAAATCAACCCGACTCGAACTGCCGCAGGTTTCGGTCAACATATCGCCTCAGTATCTGGAACGCCGTGATTTCTTCGAAAAAATGCGCGGTTTCATGTCTCACTACGGCATCACCCCGCAACAACTCGAAGTGGAAATTACTGAAAACATCTGCATCCGCAGCCCACAAAACGCCATCGACCAACTCAACAAACTTTGCCAACTTGGGGTCAGTATCGCTATTGATGACTTCGGCACCGGTTATTCATCGCTCTCGTACCTGCATCGCTTCCCGGTCCACACGATCAAGATCGACCAATCTTTCGTCCGCGGCATCGATAACGAACAAGGGCATTACCCGGTCGCACTGGCCATCATCTCGATCGCCCGCGGACTTGGCCTGAGACTCGTTGCTGAAGGGGTCGAAACGGAAACTCAGTCGCGCTACCTTCGCAGGCAGGGTTGCACGACCATGCAAGGATTTTTCTATCATGCCCCGATCTCCTCGCATGGAGTGATCGAACTACTACAGGGAGCGCAGGCGATCCGGGCCTGACCCCAAGAACTCATTGCCACCACGCCACCAGTACGCCCTGTCGAGATTCGTTCATGTTTTACGTTTATGGCCTGAGCGGCCCCATCTTTCAAGGCACGCTCGAAAATCTCGGGCGCATGCCTCCGATCATGCGCCGAAGCCCCGTAGTTGCGGCACGAAGAATTGGCGATCAAATCGAGAACATGCCCGCTGCCCCTCAGCCGCAAGCGGCGGAACCCTCCCCGCTCGGCGAACAGGCGATTGCGGCTTACAAGTCGATGCTTCCCGACAGTCTAGAACGGGGCCCGCTCTACCACGCCAATCAGATTATGCAACGCATGGTGATTACGATCGACGCCGACGACGAGGTCGCCTACGCCTGGAGAAAACTCGTCGATCAGGGCATCCATCAAGCCCCGGTTCTCGATGTAAACCAACAACTGGTCGGGATGATCAGCGAACGGAACCTTCTGACGGTGCTAAACGTAGAGGCCGGCGCCGTTCGTGACGTCATGGCAAAGACAGTCGCCGATGTCATGACCACCCCTGTCGTGGCAGCAAGCCCTGTGACCGATATCCGGCGCATCGCGCGAGCGATGCTCGATCATCACGCCGACGGGGTTCCCATCCTTGACGAGACGCGGTCGCTGGTCGGCTTCATTTCGCGAACCGATATCTTAAAGGCCGTTATAGCTGACCCCCCGCTCAGTATTTGGCGCTAACGATACCCGTCGGGACACAAACCAACCACATCCGACATCCCTCAAAGCATGCGCGGAATCTGTGAGGAGTGATGCTGAACAATCGGTTTCGGCAGTGAGAGGTTCAGCAAATAGCTGAAGCGTGCCTCGAAACTCAGCAACTCCTCATCGATGGAAAAGCGCCAGCAATAGATGCCATGCATGGCGTAAATCTCGCCGGAAACTTGCTGGATGCCCAGCGTTTTCTCATGCAGAGCGATGCTCAGATCCTCCCGAGCACAAATCTTGGAAAAATAATCCCAGATTTTTTCCGGCTTTCCCAGCAAACGGCTGGAAAAGGTAGGGATCAGGACGGCGCTATCATCGTAAAGTGCAAGCAAGCCTTCTAAATCGCCATTATTCACGGCCTGCATCCAGGCCTTCAGGACATCTTCTGCTGTATTCATGGTCTAATCGCCTGTCCGGGTTAAAAGTCTCTTCGCCGCCTTGAAATCACAGCTCGGGCAGAGGAGAATGCGTAGTCCCGTATTTTAACCGAGGATGAAGAGATGACCGGCGGCGGATGGAGTTGCCCCCACGAAGTCAACGGCCTGTGCAACAAGGTCGACAAACGCCCCTGCGACCCGGGTATGAAGGGTTGCGAACTCTACGGTCGCTACGCATTCTTTGACGGCAGCAAGAATGAGCGCCTGCGTCAGAAACAAGCACGAACAGCGGAAACCGAAGAAGGCGACATCTCCGACTAAATTGTCCATGACTGTTTCGATCTTACGATGGACGGTGCTTACGGCTAGCCTGCTGCTCCTGAACCTGCCCTTGCCGGTGCAGGCCCTGCCGAATGATTTACGCGTCCCTGGAGGCGTCGCCGTTGTCCCGCTGGCTCCCATTAGCGGAAAAATGGAGAAACTTCGAGCATGGTTTGGTGAACAACCTGTCTGGGTCACTGCGGACCGGGGCCACTGGATCGCCATAGTCGGACTCGACCTTAAGCTCCCAGCAGGACCGCACGAATTGCGTGTCAACGACGGGAAACAAGAGCACGTCGTGCGCTTCAACATCCGCACCAAGCGCTACCCGGAGCAACACATCACGCTCAAGGACAAGGGCAAAGTCACGCTTTCGC
Source organism: uncultured Propionivibrio sp. (assembly GCA_964575415.1). Lineage (GTDB taxonomy): Bacteria > Pseudomonadota > Gammaproteobacteria > Burkholderiales > Rhodocyclaceae > Propionivibrio. Next base: position 5,551 of record CAZNQL010000016.1, on the reverse strand, counting down.
CCACCGATGAAGCCCGCGCCCTGGTTGAAATCGACCATATCCGGAAGCTCAAGCGTCATTGGCGAGAAGATGACTCGCGGACCGTTATCGATTCCAACTTGCAATTACCCGGCCAAGGCCGAATCAGCAGCCGATTCGGCCTGCAACGATTTTTCAACGGAAAAACCATCTTTATCGACCACGGCAACGGCCTGATTTCCATGTATTGCCATCTCGACCGCATTGATGTCAAAGCGAACGAAATTGTCAGTCAAGGCAAACGCATCGGGCTATCCGGAATGACAGGACGTTCCAGCGGCCCGCATCTGCATTGGAGTGTGGTCCTCAACGGCGCGATGGTCGATCCGTCACTATTCTTCGGCAACGACTGAGCACGCCGCGGCCCCCCCCCCTGAACTCGAATAATCTGGCGCGCACGTTTGGAAAAACCGAACGGCATGGCCATCGCATCTGCTGCATGAGATGCTGTGCAATGAGTTGCGGAAGAGTTCTCGGCCGGGTCGGCACGTTTGCACAGTTGCCGTCAGAACATCTCCCCATCCCGCAGATAACGCCACTGCCCCAGGGGTAAATCACCCAGCCTGATTTTTCCGATACGAACCCGTTTGAGGCCGACGACGCGCAAACCGACGAGTTCGCACATGCGACAAATCTGCCGCTTGCGCCCTTCGTTCAGGATAAAACGCAACTGATCCTCGTTCAGCCATTCGACTTTCGCCGGCTTCAATGGCTTTCCGTCCAAAACCAGACCATGGTTGAGTAGGGCCAAGCCGTTGGCGATGGGCTTGCCTTCCACACGTACCAAGTATTCCTTGTCGACCTTCGAATTCTCACCGATCAATTGCCGTGCAACACGCCCGTCCTGGGTCAGCACGAGCAAGCCCGTTGAGTCGATATCCAGCCTTCCCGCCGGCGCCAGCCCCTTGAGATGCGCCGGTTGAAAGCGCGGCGTATCGGGAGTTTGGAATTGATTCTCGGGCAAAACAAGGGAAACTGCCGGTTTGAATCCAGGTTCAGGCTGTCCGGAAACATACCCAACGGGTTTGTGAAGCAGGACCGTCATCTGGCGCGTTTGCACCGCGCGTGCGGCCTTGTCGAGCGTAATGCTGGCCGATGGATGGGCGCGCGATCCGAGTTCGGTCACTCGCACCCCATCCACGTAGACCCAGCCGCGCTCGATGTAAGCATCCGCTTCACGCCGGGAGCATAAGCCACGCTCAGCCATCAGTTTGGAAACGCGAACCCCTGTTTGATCACGCCCCACAGCCGACGAAGCAGCAGGCGCAGCTTGTTTCCGTTCATCACGAACCACGGCATGAGAAGACTGGCTACGTGGCGCCACCGGCCGATCCCCGGTTTTTGCCGGAACAACGATCGGTGAAACGCTGACGCCTCTACGGGCTATCGGCGCACCACCGCGTAAAGGCTTGCGACGAGTGCCACCGTCCGGATTAGAGGTACCGGGTTTGGGCGGCACCCCCAAGGTTTTCCTTTTTGCCTCAGCCATCCAGATTGACGTCAAGCAGTTCGACTTCAAAGACCAGCGTCGCGTTGAGAGGAATCACCCCGCCAGCACCGCGGGCGCCATAACCAAGATGTGGCGGAATGGTCAACTTGCGCACGCCCCCCACCTTCATGCCCTGCACGCCTTCATCCCAACCGGCAATCACGGTCTGTTGCCCAAGCGGAAATTCGAACGGGTCATCGCGATCGCGACTGGAATCGAACTTTTTGCCATTGGTCAGCCAGCCCGTGTAATGTACGCTTACGAACTGACCGGACGTGGCGACATCACCTTCACCAAGTTTGATTTCTTCGATTTCCAGGCCGGATTCGGTTGTAGTCTTGGACATTGTGCCTCCTGATTAATTGAAGGATGGAGTGTAGACCAGGCTAGCCCCCGGAGCCAGTCCGACTCGCATACAGACCATAAAAATTAGTTTTGAACGAACACCTTTCGGATAAACTCAAATACAAATCTAGCCAAGGGAGAAATCATGGATGTCCGTTCGATCATTTCGCCGGAAATCACCGATAAGCGCGCGCTTGAAGAATTCGTTGAGTCCCTGAACGACTTGGCCCCGAACATTGAGCGCGACATTTCGCGCCTAAAAAAAGAGCCGGAAGATCACGAGATCATCAGCAGTCTTTTTCGCTCTGTACATAACATCAAGGGAGACGCCACTCTTTGCCATATCGACCTTGCAGTGCTCATCGTCCACCCGATGGAAACCGTACTGGCACGTTTTAGGAATGGAGAAATCCCGTTTTCAGAAACGGTTTCCGAGGCAATCTTGCTAGGCATTGACCGCTTGGAGTTGGCAGCAGAGGCTTTACTTACAAACAAAGACATCGCGAATCTGCGCTTGCTCCCACTGGTTCAGGGCTTGGAAAAACTTGCGGCGGCTGCCCCGGAAGACATGGACGAATGCGCCGGGGATCTGATTGAAGCAGTTACGGACTTTCGTCCGGCGGCAGATAAAACAAACTTATTACGCGGAAAGTCTCCATCAACAGCCACTCGCTCAAAAACTCAAGCGGCTGAAGACCTGCGCTTCTTCCGCACGCTCGCCACGCAACTCGAATCGCGCTCATTGCTTTTCAAGGGCCGCACTACGCGCATTCTTCGTCTGGCCATGGAAACCAACTTATTGAAAAACAACCCCGTGGCTCCCATTCAGCTGGAAGCAGCGGTTTACATGCACGATGTAGGCATGATGTTCTTACCCGAATCCATCTGGCTGAAGCACGAACGCATGACCGAAGATGAAATTACAGTCATGCGCACCCATCCGGACTACGCCTCCGGTATTCTTTCCCGCATGGAAGGCTGGAGTGAAGCTGCGAAAATGGTCGCTCAGCACCATGAAATGCCGGATGGCGGCGGCTATCCCCAGGGGCTCAAGGCAACACAGATTTGCGATGGTGCCAAAATTCTCGCCATAATTGACGCTTTTGAAGCTGTTATGCTGAAACATATCAACCGCGGGAAAAACCGCTCAATTTTGCGAGCCATCGCTGAAATCAACGCCTGTGAAAACCAGTTTGCCCCGGAGTGGATCGAACCCTTCAATCGCGTGATCCGCCGGACCGTCGAGGCCTGATGAACACCAATACCATCCATCTGGAACGCCGATTCGGCGGTGTCAGCAGGCTTTACGGCGTGGATGCTCTTTCAAGGTTCAATGCTGCGCACGTGTGTGTTATCGGCATTGGCGGTGTCGGATCTTGGGCCGCGGAGGCCTTGGCACGCACAGCCATCGGCCAGATCACGTTGATCGACCTGGACATGGTCGCCGAATCAAACGTCAATCGGCAAATCCATGCCCTCGGAGACGTATTTGGCAAAGCAAAAACTGACGCCATGGCCGAACGCATTCTGTCGATCAACCCCATGTGCCGGGTTAACCGGATTGAGGATTTCGTCACGCCGAACAATGTCGAGCAGATGTTCGCCAACGCACCAAATTTCGTCATTGACGCCATTGATCAAGTGCGCACCAAAGCAGCCATCATTGCTTATTGCAAAAGGAAGGGCATTTCGATCATCACCGCCGGCGGCGCGGGCGGACAGATCGACCCGACAAAAATCGCCATTGATGATCTCTCGCGCACCGTTCAGGATCCCCTGCTATCCAAGGTCCGTAGTCTGTTACGTAAAGAATACGGATTTCCCCGCGACCCAAAGAAGAAGTTCGGCATTCCAGCTATCTTTTCGAACGAGCCACTACGCTATCCGGATAGCGCCGCCAGTTGCGACCAAGCCCCCGGCATCTCCGGCCTCAATTGCGCAGGATATGGTTCATCCGTATGCATCACGGCATCATTCGGATTTTTTGCCGTTGGAGAGGCGCTCCGTTCTCTTGCATCGAAATAACGAAGTTGGAACCAACGACCTATTGGCTATCCAGCCAAACCCCCAGTCCTTGGGCGTTCAATTCAAGATCGTTGGCAAAAATATCGACGATCTTCGACTCCGGCAATGTGCTGCCGAATTTTCGCATTTCTTGTAAAAGCTGATCCCGAATTCCCGCCAATATTCTGGCATGTCGCCCTTCATCTTTTTTGGCTTCTCGCAATGCGATTGAAACGTAAGCATCAATCGAACGATGCAATTCCTCGGCTATGCGCGCAACATCCTTGATCTGTCCATAGTGCGTCAAGTAAATGGCTTCTGGCGCATACGACATGATCAAATCGATCGATCCATGCATGGCCGCTGGATCAAACTGAGCCGGGGTCGTTGCCGGTAAAATGAATTGACGGCCATCGATGTCGAGTTCTCGATAAGAAACTCCAAAAGTATCACCTGTAAAAACGTGACCTGTTTTCCGATCGACGAGGCCAATGTGGTGCCGCGCATGCCCAGGCGTATCGAGGCAAAGCAAAGTCCGCCCATTCAATTCAAGGCTCAACTCATGGGTCGCTTCGATAATTCTTTGCGGATCGACAGGTCGAACATCTCCGTATAGTTGTTGGACAGCCTCTGCACCATAAACGGCCGTTGCCCCCTCAACCAATTTCGACGGATCTACCATATGGCGAACGCCACGAGGATGCACAACCAGCTGTGCATGAGGAAATGCTTGCATCATCAACCCTGCGCCACCGGCATGATCAAGGTGAATATGCGTCAGAATAATGTAGTTAACCGCTTGTGGCTCAACCTTGAGGTTATCCAGCGCCGACATTACGGAAGCAAGGGAGTTGTTAGTTCCCGTATCGACCAACGCCACTCTGCCTCTCTCGGCAATTAAATGAACGGCTGCAAAACCCGGACGTAAGTAATTGGCGTCAATCGCCTGTATACCGTTCCCGTAATTGATCATTGTGCCTGCCCAGAAATTAAACGAGGCACAATTATGCCACTTCAAGTAGCTAATTTCGTCGCATCCAGGCCGAACATTGCTTCCTGAACTTCGCGACTTTCGGTGCTACAACAAACTGGCAGTAAGCTCGGTCTGGATTGCGCTTGAAATAATGTTGGTGATAATTCTCTGCTTCATAAAAATGGGAAACAGGACAAATTTCCGTTACCACTGGCGCCTCCCATAATCTTTCGCATTCAAGTTCGCGAATCAACCCACTGGCAACGGATCTTTGTTCATCAGTGTGATAAAAAATGACTGAGCGGTATTGCGTCCCGACATCGTTACCTTGCTTATTCAGGGTTGTCGGGTCATGAATTACAAAGAATATTTTAAGCAGCTGTTCGTAGCTAATTTGATTAGGGTCAAATGCAATGCGTACGACTTCTGCGTGCCCAGTATTCCCATCACAAACCTCACGATAACTTGGGTTATCCGTGTGACCTCCGCTATACCCTGAAGTGACTGACGCGACACCCAAAACATGTTCGAAAACAGCTTCAAGACACCAGAAACAGCCTCCGCCCAATGTCGCAATTTCAAGAGTCTTTTCATTCATGGAGAACCCTCCTGCTGCGAACCCGAATCAACGGCCTCCCAGCGCATGGAAAAGTATGTGGTAGCTTCTAAAGCACGCAGCCCTCTGCATCGTGAGATGGAGAGGGCTGGTGTTGTGGGGAGCC
>CAZNQL010000015.1:0-68016 GCA_964575415.1 uncultured Propionivibrio sp. | reverse complement strand
GACTGGTTTCAACTCTCGCTCAAGGAGGGGCTGACCGTTTTCCGCGATCAGGAATTCGGCGCCGACACGCACAGCCGCGAGACGGCGCGCATTCGCGAGGTGCGCGGCCTGCGCGCGGCTCAATTCCCCGAGGACGCCGGGCCGATGGCGCATCCGGTGCGCCCGTCGACCTATCTCGAAATCAACAATTTCTACACAGCGACCGTCTATGAAAAGGGCGCCGAGGTCGTGCGCATGATCCAGACGCTGATCGGGCGCGAGGCTTTCCGCAAGGGGATGGACACCTACTTCGAGCGCCATGACGGGCAGGCCGTGACTTGCGATGATTTCGTCGCGGCGATTGGCGCGGCGTCGGGATTCGATTTTTCGCGCTTCATGACTTGGTACAGCCAGGCCGGGACGCCGAGAGTGATCGCTCACGGCGAGTATGACGCGGTGGCGCAACGCTATACGCTGAAACTGGCGCAATCCTGCGCACCGACGCTGGGACAGGCGGAAAAGGCACCGTACCTGATCCCCGTCGCCATCGGCTTGATCGGACCAGACGGCAAGGGCTTTGATCTGGGAGGCGGTGTCACCACGAAAATTCTGCATCTCACCGAACCGGCGCAGACCTTCGTTTTCGAGGCCATCCCGGCGCCGCCGGTGCCGTCGCTGCTGCGCGACTTTTCGGCGCCGGTCGTGCTTGATTATGCGTACAGTGAGGCCGATCTCGCCCACCTGCTGGCGCACGACAGCGATCCTTTCAACCGCTGGGAGGCCGGGCAGCGCCTGTTCGGGCAACTGATCCTCGACAACGCCGCGCGTCTGATGCGCGGCGAAGCCGCAGTCTGGCCGAAGCACGTCGTCGAGGCTGCGCGCACGGTGCTGGTCAGCGGCAGTGATCCGGCCTTTGTCGCCGAGGCGCTGGCTTTGCCGGGCGAGGCGACGCTGGCCGAGCAGATGGCGGTCGTCGATCCGGAGGCGCTGCACGAGGCGCGCACCGGTCTTGCGCATGCGCTGGCCGTCGGCCTGGAAAGCGACTTCGCCCGGCTTTACGCCGAATTGGCGCCAACCGTGCCGTATCACCCAGAGAACGGGCAAGTGGCGCGGCGGCGCTTGCGCAACCTTTGCCTCGCCTATCTGTGCGAACTCGATACCGCCGAAAACCGTGCCTTGGCGCAACGGCAGTTCGAGGCGTCGGACAATATGACCGACCAGTTCGCAGCGCTGTTCGCGCTCGCCAATACGGAAGGCAGCGAAGGTGAAACGGCCTTGGCGGCTTTCTACGAAAGCTGGCAACACGAAGCGCTGGTCGTCGATAAATGGCTGGCCGTGCAGGCGAGTAGTCGCTTGCCGGGAACGCTGGCGCGGGTCGAGCGCCTGACCCGCCACCCTGCTTTCGACCTGCGCAATCCGAACAAGGTCTATGCGCTGCTGCGCAGCTTCGGCGCCAATCACCGGTACTTCCACGCCGCCGACGGCAGCGGCTACCGCTTCCTCGCGGCGCAGATCGCCGCCCTCGATCCGGTCAATCCGCAGGTCGCCGCGCGTCTGGCGCGCTGCTTCGACCGCTGGAAACGCTTCGACGCCGACCGGCAAGCGTACGCGCAGACAGCATTGGCGTCGTTGAAAGGGCAGACCGGCTTGTCGCGCGACGTGTTTGAGGTGATCGATAAGGCGCTAGGGTAGTCTCTGTAGTGTTGGGAGCCGCCACCGGCGTCGGCACATTGCTTTAATTCAGTTGCCGATTTCCTTGGCGGTTGCTTTACGAAAGCTACGATTTAATATAGCATATGCCAGATATTGTTCTGGAGGTGCGAGGATGGCGGTCAGCTACAGCGAGGATGCGGCAAAGGAAGTGAAGACCTATCTTGAAGGGCGGGGGCGTGGTCTCGGCATTCGGCTCATGGTTGAAATTTCCGACTGCGACGGTATGGCGTACCGCCTCGAATTCGTCGATCGTGCCGAAGAACACGATCACGTCTTCGAGAGCCACGGCGCCAAAATTTTCGTCGATCCGAAATCACTGGTCTATGTTGAAGGCACGGTTATCGGCTACGCGAGGCAAGACGAGGAGGGCGGATTCGTCATCAACAACCCGAACGTGAAGAATCAGTGCGGTTGCGGCGAGAGTTTCTACGTCTAGATGGCGATCCAGATCAAGAGATTTGATGGTCTGGTTTTGATCGAGGCTTGTTTTTCAGAAGATGATCCTTATATCAGACAAATGTAATGGTCTGAAGGGATGATCATGAGCCCAAGCGTCCACGTCATCTGCCCCTCATGCGTGAGCAAGAACCGGGTGCTCTCCAACCGTCTCGGCGAAAAACCCGTTTGCGGTCGTTGCAAGCAGCCGCTGTTCACAGGTGCGCCGCTGGAATTGACGGCGCGGAACTTCGAGCGCCATGTGCACGACTCCGACCTGCCCGTACTCGTCGATTTCTGGGCGCCCTGGTGTGGGCCGTGCCGGATGATGGCGCCGGTGATCGCCTCCGCCGCAGAGAAGCTGGAGCCTTTGGTGCGCGTTGCCAAGCTCGATACCGAAGCCGAGCAAGCGCTGGCCTCGCGTTTTGCCATCCGCAGCATTCCAACCTTGGCCATATTTCATCGCGGTCGCGTTCTCCAGCAGCGCAGCGGTGCGATGGACCTGGGGAATTTGCTCGCTTGGATGCAAGCGGTTGTCGCTGACATAAAGTCCTGATAGGACAGCCTTTTCCCCCTGATCTGGGGCGAGCGGTGGTAAAATTCGCGCCTTTCCCCTGCTCGTGGGCGTGTTGTCCGCGGGAGTTTTAGAAGCTTTAGAAGCGGATCAGCCATGAACACCGAACAGATCGAAATACTGAAACAGCGCGTCCTCGACGGCGGGCATATCACCCTGGAAGAGGCCCAGGCCTTGTCGGAAACCTCCGAAAAGGAAGCGCTATACGCGGCGGCGGACGCGATTCGCGCCCGGTTTAGCGGCCGGGTCGTCGACATGTGTTCGATCATCAACGCCAAATCCGGTCGCTGTTCCGAAGATTGCAAATGGTGTTCACAGTCGCGCCATTTCAAGACGGGGGTGCAGGAATATCCCCTGATCAGCGCGGAGGAGGGCATCAAGGCCGCGCAGGAGAACGCTCGCCACGGGGTCAAGCATTTCTCGCTGGTGACCAGTGGCCGCGCGCTGAAGCCGAAGCAGATTGAGGAAGCCTGCAAGATTTTCGAAGCCATCGGCAAGGAAACGCCGATCAAGCTGTGCGCCTCGATGGGGCTGCTGCGGACACCTGAATTGCAAAAACTCAAGGACGCCGGTGTCGGCCGTTACCACTGCAACATCGAGGCAGCAGCCTCGCATTTTCCGAGCCTGTGCACCACGCACACCTTCGAGGAAAAGCAGCGCACCATTCGCGAAGCGCAGGCGCTCGGCATGAAAATCTGCAGCGGCGGCATCTTCGGCATGGGCGAAACGATGGCCTAGCGCATCGAGATGGCATTCAGCCTGCGTGAAATGAACATCGATTCGATCCCGATCAACGTCCTCAATCCGATCGAAGGCACGCCAATGCAGGGCAGCCAGCCGCTGTCGGACGACGAGATTCTGGTCACCATCGCGCTCTTCCGATTCATCAACCCGACGGCACACCTGCGCTTTGCCGGGGGCCGCAGCCTGATCTTCCATATCCAGGAAAAGGCGCTCGCGGCTGGCGTCAGCGCCGCACTGGTCGGTGATTATCTGACGACGCTGGGCGCCGGCGTCGAGAAGGACAAGGCATTGTTCCGCAAGCTCGGGCGGGCGGAGGAAGCGTAAAAAGCCGCTTCAATCATTGCTGCGCTTCGTATATCTGCGGCTTCCTCTGTCTTAGCGGCCAAGAAGCACCATCGATGAAAAATGGCCGGTTCTACAGACCGGCCATTTTTATTTTTAGACTTTGCATGATAGCTACTTCTTCTGGGTCACGTCAGCTCCCGACTCACAAGAGATATTCATCGTCTTGATGGCTGTGCGGCAGGTGTCCCGCATTCAGCGGCCCTTGGTATTCATATGGCGCCACATTGACGTGTTGATTGCGCGACTTTCCATGTGCAGAACTGATCATTCGACCCCCATTCTTGTTGTCGGTCAAGACTAGACATTTCCGGCAGGAGGAGTAATCTAAAGCTGTGCCTGATGCGTAGTAGATCGGGCCACCCAGTAACAACGCGACTAAAGGTAAGATGGTCGAATGTCCGCCGCAGTACGTGATGATTGCGTAGTACCCAAACGGCGAATGCCGAATACCTTGGTCAATCGCTACGAGGTCAAGGATCTACGAAGCCCATGTCCGACCGGCATGGGCTTCATGCATTATGCGCCACCCGGATTGGAGTCGAACGTCCGCTTCCCAAGTCAGCAAACTCACGCACACGACCCGAAGCGGAATCTGGCTGTTTATAAAAGCAGACCTTCAGGAACGTTTGAATTCACCGGCCTGCGCGGCTTTGCGCGCAGGTCCAGTGGATTGATGGGTTAGGGAACCAAAAGCGCAGCTTTTGGCTGCCCCTCTCAACTGCAGGGTTATGTTCCAAATTAAACTGTGGTCAATATACTGGCTTTAAAAAAATACGACAAAATGGCCGCAAGGCTCAATAAGTAGGGAGCCAGCAAATCAAGGCCTTCTCTGTACTTCAGCAAAGCCTCGATTTGGTATTTTCCTTCTGCGATTAATATTTTTAGGTAGTTACGCCATTTCCAGTCTTTTTCGAACTTGGTTAAATCAATGTGGGCGGTGTAGTAGTACTGGCCTCTCTCATCCATGCCGGTGCTTTGATATGAAATAGACCTTTGAAAAATGCCGCTAACGCAATATTTTGCGTGCTCAATGCCAGGTTCATCCCCGCCGTAAACGTCGATGACTTTTCCCAATAAGCCACCAATTGTTCCGTCGAGATGATCAAAACTGAAAATTTTGTAGTCTGTAAGTAAACGCTCACTCCAAAACTCATGAAGTTTTGAGTGGTAGTCCTGTGCGTATGCGTAATATCTGATAGAAAGAAAAAGTATGCTCGCCACGAAAAGTGCGCTTAAGCCTGCGTGGTTTGAAAACTTTATCTTGAATAAGAATGTATTAGCCTCTTCTATGGATGCTCCCGTTAGGTTTATGGCTAAAAATATGGAGCAAGCCATGACCAGCAGTTGCCGCTTAGATTGCAGCCCTTTGTCGCAATCAATGGACTCTCTGAATTCTGTAAGTTTATCGCTCACTCAATTAACGCCGTACTGATTTTGAACATAACGCCGCGCATCAGGGGCGCATTTTGATGCGGAGCCGAAAGCGTAGCGGAGAATGCGTTCCTTGCATGCGCTTGTTAGTAATGACCTCTTGCCTCGCCTGACGTAACTTCGCCTAAAATTTGCATCACAGAATAGGCCATTCCCATTGAGTAAAGTATTAGTTGAGGTATGTCTTCACAAAATTTCGTGTCTTGATGGTGCTCTAATATGCTTATATCGCCGTTTTCAAGAAGAAACTTCAATGCGTAGAAAAGTGTATGGTACTTCTTGTTCAGCGAAGGGTTGGATTCAAGTGGGAATGCGCTATGAGCCACTTTGGTTTTTTCTGCTATAAGTGAGGAAAGCACTTCCTGAAGAACAGGCTTAACGTTCGAAAATTCAGTTCTGTACTTGCTTATCCAGCCATCAGGTTCCCAAGCGTCATTCCATATTTTGCGCCAATCCTCTTCTTTGACTCGTCTTGCTAGTTGATAGCAGACCCATCTGAATGCGTCAGAGTTGGAGATGCTTTGATTTTGAGATGGAACACCGAAGATCTCCTCAAAATCAGAGTATGAACCATCAGCTTTTCTTAGTAGGGCGTTGTATTCAGAATCGTTTAACCCTGTTACGCCATCTCGTATTATGGAAGACATTGCGTTTTGAACGTACCTATACGGACGCCGATGATGTTTTCCATGCTCCGCCAACATCTCACTTCCGTTGGTTAGAACATGCCTCAACGGTCTAGGATTGGTTCCACCATTGGAACGGATGTCTTTCTCCTCGATTTGGTCAGCCCAATTTGCCCATAGGTGATATGAAAAGACTGATAGTTTTCGAGTAGATTTATGGATCGTATCGATTCCACTTGAAAGCTCCAATACGGCTGAATTGTGATGAACGCCTAATACGCTTCTCTCATTAAAAGAATGTGCTTTTCGGCTAATTCTCAACGCAAGAAATGCTGCAATAGCAGCTGCGATTGCAGCTATCGATGACATAAGCGAGGGGATCAAAGCAAGTAACTCAATACGACTCATTACGTTCCGTGATTTCTAACAGTGCTTACACGGACACTGGGGGCCGTATAACAGATGATATTGATGCACCGCAAATTTCTTGTTTTTCAGTCATTTGATGTTACGCCGGTCAGTATAACAACTCCAATATGACGTGCGTAAGCCCGAAGGCTACGATCGCTTCTGGGCACCTTTTCGAATGTCCGCTTCTGGCCGATTGTACTCATTCGACATTGCGCCGAAAAGTGGTCTTTGAATGATGCGGTCGGTAGCTCTCGAATGAATTAGCGAGATATCTGTACAGTCCCAAGCCGCTGTTCGCGGGTTCTAAACCCGGATGTTCTTGAACTGCCAGGGATCATCGGGGTCGACATCCTCCGGGAAGAGCTGGCCGCGCCCATCGGGCGGCGTCCACTCGCTGAATACGCCGACCATTTCGCCGAGGTAGGGGTTCGCGAGATCGAGGACTTCACGGAAGTCCATCTCTTCCTGATCGACAATCCCGGCTTGCGGATGACGCATGGCCCAGATGACCCCGCTGAGCACGCCGGCGGCGGTTTGCAGGCTCGTTGCATTGTTGTGCGGGCACAGTATCTTCGTCGCTTCGTTGGTCAGGCGCGATCCGTACCAGTAGGCGTTTTTGGCGTGGCCGGCGATCATTTCATGGCTAAGTTTCGAGGCCAGGTCTAAGCTGAGCGCATAAGCGTACTCTTGGAGCGAGCGATGCATGTCGCCAATCTCTCTGTTCCCGAGGCACTGAAAAGCCTGGAAACGTCCGAACAAGGGCTGACGTCGGTGGAGGAGGCCCGACGTCTGGCAGAGTACGGCCCGAATCATTTGGCCGAAATTCGCGGGGAGGCGCAGTGGCGGCGGTTTCTGCGTGAGTTCACCCACTTTTTCGCCCTCATCCTGTGGGTGGCGGCGGGGCTGGCGTTCTTTGCCGAGTCGCGCAGTCCGGGCGAGGGAATGTGGCAACTCGGTTTGGCGATCATCGCCGTAATCCTGATCAACGGGAGCTTTTCGTTCTGGCAGGAGTACCGGGCGGAACGGGCGATTGATGCTTTGCGCCAGTTGTTGCCGCAATACGTCAAGGTCATGCGCGACGGCAAATTGCTCGATATTCCCGGCGAACACTTGGTGCCTGGCGACATTCTCCTGCTCGAGGCCGGCGACAATGTGCCGGCGGATTGCCGGCTGACGGAAAGCAACACGATCCGGGTCAATGTTTCGGCGATTACCGGGGAGTCGAAGCCGGTGGCGAAAAACGCCGATGAGGTTGGGGAGCCATTGGCGCTCGATACGAGGAATGTTCTCCTTGCGGGAACGTCGCTGCTTTCCGCGGACGGACGCGCGGTCGTTTTTGCCACCGGAATGAACACCGAGTTCGGACGGATCGCGCATCTGACGCAGACGACGGGCAAGACGGCTTCGCACCTGCAATTTGAAATCCGGCGCTTGTCCAAGCTGGTGGCCGTGTTCGCCACCAGCCTCGGTGTCGTGTTTTTCGGGATCGGCGTGTTTCTCAGCCTGCCGTTCTGGGCCAACCTGATGTTCGCCATCGGCATCATCGTTGCCAACGTGCCGGAAGGTCTCCTGCCGACGGCGACCTTGTCGCTGGCCATGGCGACGCAACGGATGGCGGCGCGCAACGCGTTGGTTCGTCATTTGCCGGCGGTGGAAACCCTCGGCGCGACGACGGTGATCTGTAGTGACAAGACCGGTACCCTGACCTGCAATCGGATGACTGTGCGTCGAGTTTATCTGAATGGGGGCTGGTTCGACGGCCGTCCGTCCGAAGCGACGGCAGCTATGAATCATCTGCTGCGCAACGCCGCGACCTGCCACAGCCTCAAGCAAGGTATTCGCGAAGGAAAAAAAGTCTGGTTGGGCGATCCGATGGAACTTGCTTTGTATGAGTTTGCCGAGCAAGCACCGATTGGCAATGGCATGAACCTGGTCGGCGAACTCCCCTTTGATAGCGACCGCCGTCGCATGTCGGTGATTGTTGAAACCGGCGGCGAGCGCTGGCTCTATTGCAAGGGGGCGCCGGAATCCGTGATTCCCTTGTGCGAATCGTTCGAATAAGACGGCGGCGCGGTTGCTCTCGACGGGGGCGCCCGGCAACGCGTGCTTGACGCACAGCAGGCCATGGCCGATGCCGGATTGCGCGTACTGGCCTTCGCCTGTAAGCGCCTGGGGGCGGACGAGGTGCCACGGGAGGACGGTCTGCACTTGTCCGGCCTGATCGGATTGTACGACCCGCCTCGTCCCGAGGTGCCGGAAGCGATCGAGCGTTGCCGTTCGGCCGGCGTCAAGGTGATCATGGTAACCGGCGATCATCCGCATACGGCACTGGCTATCGCCCACGAAATTGGGTTGGTGCAAAGCGATCGCCCACGCGTCATTCTTGGCGATGCGCTGCGCCAGATGACGCGCTCCCAGTTGCAGACCGCGCTCGACCGGCCTGAAGTGATCTTTGCCCGGGTTTCCGCCAAGCAGAAGATGCTGGTGGTCGAAGCCCTGAAGCGTAAGGGCGAGATCGTTGCCGTCACCGGCGACGGGGTTAACGACGCGCCAGCCTTGAAGTCGGCGCATATCGGCATCGCCATGGGTCTGGCCGGGACGGATGTGGCGAAATCGGCGGCTGACATGATCCTGCTCGACGATAACTTCGCCAGCATCGTCAATGCGGTCGAGGAAGGCCGCGCGGTGTTCGACAACATTCGCAAGTTTCTGACCTACATCCTGACGTCGAATATTCCCGAGATCGTGCCTTATCTGGCCTTCGTTCTGTTCGGCGTGCCGTTGCCGTTGACCGTCATCCAGATCCTGGCCGTCGATCTCGGGACCGACATGGTGCCGGCGCTGGCGCTGGGGGCGGAGCCGCCCGGACCGGACGTGATGCGGCGTCCGCCGCGTCGTCCCGACGAGCGCTTGCTTTCCTGGGCGCTGATTGCTCGCGCGTACCTCTGGCTTGGGCCGATGCAGGCGGCCGTAGCCTTGGTCGCCTTCTTCCTCGTCCTCGGCGCGGGCGGTTGGGCATACGGTGTTCCGCTGGGGAACCATGAGCCCCTCTATCTTCAGGCGACTACTGCCTGCCTCGCGGCCATTGTCATGGCTCAGGTGGTCAATCTGTTTCTTTGCCGCCACCCGTTCGTCGCAGCTTGGGATCCCACGTTTGCGAAGAATCGCCTGATGTCGCTCGGACTGGCAGTTGAAGTCGCGCTGCTCTTGTTGATAGTATTCCTACCAGCAGGCAACTGGCTGTTTTCGACGCAGGCCTTTCCTTCTCGTTTCTGGGGGCAGATTGCCGGCCTAGTCATCCTGTTTGGATGTCTTGAGGAAGCACGCAAGTTGATGGTCAGGCGCTTATGTCTAAATGGCGGCTTTTGCCGATGAATTGCGCAAACTACGTGAAACTACGTATATGCAGGGTAGAAATATTTTGTAAGGATCAAAGCTGGATCGTTGAATGTATGCGCATGAGCGATTTACACGACGATAAGGCTAGCTAACAAGATCATTCATAAATTTCAGGAGGGGGCATGAATCAACTCACGAGTCATATTGGTGCTTCTCCGACGAGTTTTGCCGATGTCGATTTACGGCAAGTGATTTACTCGTTGTCCGATGCCCTTGATCTGGTGGGGATCGACGACGTCGCCCACGGGAAGCGGGTCGGCATCATGGCCGCCGCGTGCGGGAAAACGCTTGGTTTCAACGACGAAAAAACGACTTTCCTTTTTGAACTCGGCATGCTGCACGATATCGGCGTGTCCTCGACCCAGGTCCATCATCATCTGCTCGACGAATTCGAGTGGCGGGGGTCGCAGGAGCACTGCGAAATCGGCTTCGACTTGTTGCGTGGTTTTGCGCCGTTATCGGCGATGGCCGAACCGGTACTTTTTCATCATACGCGCTGGAGTTTGTTGTCTGAAATTCCAGAAATGGATCCAGAAACAGCACAGATTGCGAATTTGATCTTCCTGACGGATCGCGTCGATACCCTGGCCGCACCGTATTATGCGAACAACGCCATCCTCGTTTATGCCTCGTCCATACGCGACCGCATTGCCAAATGCTCGGGAACTTACTTTTCGCCGATACTCGTCGAGGCTTTTCTTGCGACCTCGGAAACCGAGGCGTTCTGGTTGCAGTTGGAAGCGCGGGCCATTCAGTTGGTTCTGCAGCAGAAACTTCACGATGGTCGGGTTTTCGCCGCTTCTAATCGCGATCTGGAACAACTCGGGAGCATTTTTGCGCGCATCGTCGATGCCAAGAGTCCGTTTACCGCCAACCATTCGCTCGGTGTCGCACGGCTTGCCTGCCTGTTCGGGAAGCGAATGGGGATTAGCGAAGAGAATTGCAATAAATTGCGTATTGCCGGTTTGTTGCACGACCTGGGCAAGTTGCGCGTCCCCGACGAAATACTCGACAAGCCCGCGCAACTCGACGACCGGGAACGCAAAATCATCAATACGCATAGCTTCGAAACTTACCAGATTCTCAGTCAGATCAAGGGACTCGACGAAATCGCGCAGTGGGCTGCCTACCACCATGAAGAGCCCGGCGGTACGGGATATCCCTTCCATCTCCACGCCGAGAATCTGCCCGTCGAGGCGCGCATCCTGAGAGTTGCCGATATCTTTCAGGCGATGGCGCAACATCGCCCTTATCGAAAAGGGATGTTGTCGGACTCGGTCAGTGACTTTCTCAAGGAGATGGTCAATCGCGGAAAGGTCGACCCCGAGGTCGTTGCGGTCGCCGTAGGCGATATGCAAGGTGCCATGGAGGCGGCATGTTGAATCGGTGATCGACAGTCAGTTGGCAGGGTTACAAGTCGATCTTGTGGGGACAGCTTTTACAGGGCCTGGTCTTCTTGCAACATTTCTTGCCGGAAGATTTAGATTGATTACCCATGACGATTTTCCTTGGTCGTGAACAGCTGGCTGACTGCCCGTTCGAAACTGGTACTCCCCTCTTTTTTTACAAACAAGCAAGGTTTCCCGGTGCGTTTGCATTGCTCCTTGACGCGCCAGTAAGCGTTGTGACTTATGCAGGCAACCTGGCATATGACGGCGTCGGCGGCATCGATCACATGCTCGATCCGGTGCAGGGTTTCTTCCCAGCCGCCGTCGTGATGAGCGAAACGTCCGCCATGGCGTTCAATGGTGTCGCGATAGTGGTGAATTGCGCCTGTCCGACCGCCAACACACAGGACGCATTTCCCTCCTAATGTCTTTTGGAGTTCACCATCAAGCATTGGCGAATGAAGCGGTTCGGTAGGGTCGTTAGCGGTCAGTGCTTCGATCGTTTTTTCTGCATGGGCTGCGAAATCGCGAAGGCGCGAAGGCGTGCTAGTTCGCCTTCAAGGCGTTTTTCGTTCTCCTTCATTCTGCGAAGGCGATTTTCCGACTCGGTGAAACGTGCCAGCAAGTCACTGCGCTCGTAATAGTCGGGTATCGATGCGCTGAATTTCTCGACCTGTGATTGCAGCCGCAAATTGTTTTCCGTGGCGGATACGAGCTCGAGCTGCAGGGAGGAAATCTGTTGCTGCAGGGCTTGGGAAGACGATGCCTGGTTTTTCCTGAGTTGTTCAATCCTGGAACGCGCGGATTCGAGCTCGAGCTGCAGGGAGGAAATCTGTTGCTGCAGGGCTTGGGAAGACGATGCCTGGTTTTTCCTGAGTTGTTCAATCCTGGAACGCGCGGATTCGAGCTCGGTACGCAAGTTTCTGTTTTCCTGTTCAAGACTGGCCATGGCCTGGACATCGTGCCGGACACCTGCCCCTACTTGATTCTGGATCATATGGATGTCGGCCAGAACTATCTGGTCCAGATCCTGATTGCAGGCAGGGTGCGTACCGACGGCCCAGAGCGTGGCAGGAATATCCGTGCCTGATCGGCAGGTTTCACCCCACTTGGCGCGCAGTTCTTCAACGGTTTTGATGGCGCTGAATTTCCGGATTGCTTGCGAATAGCGTTGGTCGAGAATTTTATTGAACTGTTCGGATACGGGGTTGCGGCTTTCACATACGCCTACGGCAAGGGTGTGCCACGTGTAATCCGTTGTTTCCGCCGGGTATTGGGTTGCTTTTGCTAGCGTTTTGCGGATTTCAGCAATGTCGAAACAAACCCCGATGACCGGGCAATGGTACTGAATCGGCAGATCCCACAATCGTCGGCGGCGAGAGCTTGTTTTCATCGCCTGCTTTTTGCTGATGGCAGCAGCGGAAAATGCCGTTTCCATTCGTTGGCTCCGGAGCGCAAAGGCAGCAGTATTTTTGTGCGCTGTCTCGGAGGTGGCCGTTGTGGTGTTAGCGATTGAACACATCTTGCTTTCCGTCCTGCGACATCGTCGCTTCTTCTTCCCGGTGCTCAAGTTGCGACGCCAGATTGTCGCGTTCGATGGCGATTCTCTGGCATTCGGCCTGGGCATCGGCGAGCGCTTTTTCAAGCATTCTGACGCGCTGGTTATGCTCACGCAGTTGTTCGTTTTCCCTGCGGCAGGATTCGAGGCAACGAGTCATGCCGTCGAGCGGGTTTTCGTTTTCGAATACCTCGAGTTTTTTCACGTAGCTCGCGTTGAGTTGTTCCAGACGGGTTAATTCGTTAGTCAGAGAACAGAGGCGCTTCGTTGATTCGAGGGCGCATTGGCGCAACCTATCGTGGCTGCTACGAAGCGCATGACGCAGGGCCATGATTTCTTCCGCGACGTAGGAGGGCAGTGTTGCCCAAGAATCCCCGGTATCGGGCGATTGGCTTGCTGCGAGAATCATGGCCTCCTCCTTACGTGATGTGTTTATGTTTCGACTGAGAATTATTCTCATAAAAAGGAATCGCTTTGTCAACTTTGTTGGGAACGGTTATCAATAATGATGTTGTTTGGTCAAAGATAAAGCGAATCGAAGGACTGAAAATTCGGGAATTCAAGATGATTTTCGAGAATCGCTGTCATAGGCAAATCTTCAATGGAGCAAGATCAAAGCGGAAGGAAAAAGACCATGCGCCCCACCGAAACTTCCTACGACTATGTGTTGAGATTGGGCAGTGATCCGGGCTTGCGCCGGAAATATCAGGTGGTCGACGAGAAACTGCCGGGGAACATGCGATTCGGCCTGTTGCTGGAAGTTCTCGATAAGGTGGCTGAAGAGGCATCCCTGAATTACGTGCGGCGGATTTATCCGGATGCCTGGGTGGTGACTGCCGCAATCGACAAGATCCTGGTGCGGCATGTGGTCGATATTTCGCGCGATCTCGTTTGCCGGGCGCGCATCAATCACGTCGGTCGTTCGTCACTGGAGGTGGGGATACACGTCGAACAGCCCGGAACACCGCCACGAGATATCGCATCCTGCTACTTCACCATGGTGGCCCGGCGCAATGAGGTTGCCGGCGAAGTTAGTGCCGAGTTGCCGCCTTTGGATTGCGCTGATATCGATGAAAAACGTCGCTTCGATGCCGCGATCGCGAGGCGGGAATCGTATCGAAAACAGCAGGCGGCATTGCTCGATCCACCGAGCCATGAAGAATTCCGCATGCTAACTGCCTCTCATCAGGCCCAGGAAAAACCAGGCTTCGAGGGATTGCTGGCCAGCCGGCTGGTCGCCGAAGCCTGAGAGCGGATGTACCCGGAAAATGAAAACGTCCCGCAGAGAATCTTCGGGGGGTATATCGTCCGACGGGCCTATGAGCTGTCCTCGATCTGCTCCGAACTAGTGGCACCCGAGCGCTCGATCTTGGCGGCCGTCAACCGCATCAATTTCTTTCATCCGGTGCGACTGGGTGACAAACTGCATTTCACCAGTCGCATTGTGTATACGAGCGGGGCATGCATTTGCGTCGAGGCCGGCATCGAGCGGATCAGCCGGGACCGGACGAGCAAGGCGTTATCGAATTCTTGTTTATTTACCTTCGTAAGTGTCAACCGGAATCTCGAACGCCGTTCGGTGCCGAAAATCTATCCGACAACCTACGCCGAGGATTCGAGATTCCTTGTCGCGCACCGTAGCCATCAATCGCTGATCGTCGATGACGACCAGCGCTGGAAAATATTTACCGAGGACACGCAGGGGCCGTATTGCGAGATTTTGCCGCGGGTTTATGTTTCACAATAAAACCATGAGCGTTTTGGGGTTGTATTTTATTTGCTGCTCGTTTCTAATGAGCACTCGTTTTCGAACCTAACTTCCGATCACGACCTTTTTTGACGCACATGCCTTCGAACTGTTTATCGCTCTTGCGATGACGGCGGCTGTGTTCGTCGCTTCGGTCAGTGCTGTACCGGTCGTATGTGTAGTACGCGTCGTACGCCGCGCGCCGACGAGGGATCGAAGAAGGTAAGTTAGAACAGAGAGCCAGTAATTCGAAACCCCCGCCGGTGCAAACCAGGCGGGGGTTTTCTTTTGCACTCCCGGCCGGTCAAACCGCCAACCAACGCAGTTCCCTGAAGGAGATGTTCATGACCCACGATTCAATCGAAACATTGACCGGCGCGCAGATCGTCGTGCGCCTGCTCGAACGCCAAGGCGTGCGACGCGTCGCCGGCATTCCCGGCGGCCCGATCCTGCCGTTTTACGACGCCTTGTCGCAGTCGAAGCAGATTGCCCATGTGCTCGCGCGTCACGAGCAGGGGGGCGGTTTCATCGCTCAGGGTATGGCGCGGGCGACGGGCGAGGTCGCCGTGTGCATTGCGTCATCGGGGCCGGGGGCGACCAACCTGATGACGGCGATCGCCGACGCCAAACTCGACGATTCCACTGGTGGCGATCACCGGGCAAGTGCCGCAGTCGATGATCGGTACCGACGCTTTTCAGGAGGTTGATACCTACGGTATGAGCATCCCGATCACCAAGCACAATTTTCTCGTCGGCTCGGCTGAAGAATTGTTCGAGGTCATTCCGCGTGCCTTCCAGATCGCGGCGTCCGGCCGGCCCGGCCCGGTGTTGATCGATATTCCTAAGGATGTCCAGAACCAGGTGGTCGAAGTCCGGGAATGGCCAGAACCGGGCAGGGCGCAAGCTTTGCCGCCGGTCGATGGCCAATCGGTGACAAGCGCCGCCGCCATGATCAACGTTGCGCAGCGTCCGATTCTCTACCTTGGCGGCGGCGTCATCCATTCTGGCGCCGCTGCGGAGGCCGTGTCATTTGCCGAGAAGTTGGGATTGCCGACGGTGATGACACTGATGGCGCTGGGCGCCATGCCGGCCGATCATCCGCTTGCGCTCGGCATGTACGGGGCGCGTTTCACCAATCTGCTGCTCGACGAATGCGATCTGTTGATCGCCGTTGGTGCGCGATTCGACGACCGGGCGACGGGCAAGGTGTCGGCGTTCTGTCCGCAAGCCAAAATCGTCCATATCGATATCGATCCGTCCGAACTCGACAAAATCAAGGCGGCGCATGTCGCCATTCGGGGCGACGTCAAGGCTGTTCTCGGACAGCTTGCACCGAAGCTGGCGCCAGCCTTGCGAGAACCCTGGCTTTCACGTGTCGCCGAATTGAAAGCGGCGTATCCGTTGCGCATGCCGGGTGTCGGCGATCCGCGCACGCCGTACGGCTTGATTCGCGCCGTTGCCGAGAACGTTGACGACGAGGCAACGATCACGACCGACGTCGGCCAGCATCAGATGTGGGTCGCGCAGGCGTACCCGCTGCGACGACCGCGCCAGTGGCTGACTTCGGGCGGACTTGGGACGATAGGGTTCGGTCTGCCGGCAGCCATCGGCGCCGCCCTTGCCGAACCGCAACGCACGGTGGTTTGTTTCTCCGGCGACGGCAGTATCCTGATGAACGTCCAGGAATTCGCCACGGCAGCCGAGGAAGATGCCAACGTCAAGGTCGTGCTCATGAACAATTCATCGCTCGGACTGGTGTTGCAGCAGCAGACGATGTTTTACGGCGAGCGGGCGTTTGCGTCGAAGTTCAAGGGCGTACCCGATTTCATCAAGGTCGCCGAAGGTTTTGGCTGGAAGACGCTCGATCTCGACGGTGTAGACGATCCGCGCGCGGCACTTGCCGCGGCTATGAACACGCGCGGGCCGACACTGATCCACGCCAGCATCGAGATGCGCGAACAGGTGTTGCCGATGGTGGCGCCCGGTGCGGCCAACAAAGACATGATCGGAGGGTGAAAATGAATTCAATCAGCAAACCGGAATTCCGCGCGCTCGAACGCACGGTGCTCGAAATCGACGTGAATAACCATGCCGGTGTGATGTCGCACGTGGTCGGTCTGTTTTCGCGCCGCGCCTACAACGTCGAAGGCATTCTCTGCGTGCCGGTCGGCAACGGGAAAATCAGTCGTATTTGGCTGATGGTCAACGAAGATACGCGGCTCGACCAGATGGTCAAGCAGGTCGAGAAGCTGGAGGACGTGCTTGTCGTACGCCGGCATAGTGCCGAGCACGAAGTATTTGTCAGGCTGGAGGAGTTTTTCCGTTAAAACTTGTCGGGCGTTGCTTGAGTGGCGAGATACGCTTTCTCGGCATAAACCGATGGTTTTGCCTACCATAGGCGGAAATGGCGTCATCGGCGTTTTCCATCGCGACAAAGCGTTTGGTTAGCTATCGATTTTCCGGCGGGGCGGATTTTCGGATTAAGATGATCCGCTTCGAATCCCATGGAGAGCCGCCATGCGCCGGATTTTTGCCTGCCTTGCCCTGTTGGTCGCCCTGCCTTTGCTGGCGCAGCAACAGATGGAAATCATTGCGCTTCGCCATCGTACCGTAGAGGAGGTGCTTCCGGTCTTACGGCCCCTTGTCGAGCCGGGCGGAACGCTCTCCGGCATGAGCGGGCAATTAATCGTGCGTGCCTCACCCCGCAATCTTGAAGCCTTGCGGGAGGCGCTGGCAGCAATCGACCGGCCGGCGCGCCGGTTGGTGATCCATGTCAGTCAGGATCGAGTAAGTGAGCGCCGGCGCGAGGCCGTCGGCGTTTCCGGTTCTGTCGCAGCGGGCGAGCATGTGCGCCTGACTGAGTCTGGCAGGCCGGGGACGGTCGGCACGCGCATCGAGATTCGCCAGGGCGATTCCGTGGTCCGGGTACAGGGAGATTCGGCCCAGTCCAGTAGGCAGGAGCGGGCGCTCCAATCAGTCCAGGTCGTGGATGGTGGTCGTGCGCATATCCATGTCGGCCGTTCGTTGCCGTTACCAATGCGCCAGATCGTGCCCGTTCCCGGCGGCGCCGTGGTCAGCGACAGCATCGTTTATCGGGACGTCGGACAGGGATTCGTCGCGGTTCCCCGACTGAACGGCGACCGGGTCAGCCTCGAAATTCGTTCCGCTTTCGATGAACCCAGTCATGCCGGGTACGGTAGCGTTTCATCTCAGCAATTGTCGACAACGGTTTCCGGCCGTCTTGGCGAATGGATCGAGTTGGGGGGGAAGTGTCCAGCAGAGCGTTGATCACACGCGACGTTCGATCGACGCTACGACTTATGATCGAGGCGAAAGTCGGAGCATCTGGCTGATGGTCGAGGAAGCGCACTGATCTATGGCAATCCTTGCGGGATAATACAAGGGTTGATGAGCTTCGCGTGGAGCAGGGATGCGTTTGTTACTCGTTGAAGATGACCCGATGATCGGCGCCAGTGTGCAGAATGGATTGCGCCAGGACGGTTATACGGTGGATTGGGTGCGCGATGGCGCGGTCGCGGAACTGGCCGTGGCCAACGACGTTTATGATTTGCTCGTGCTCGATCTGGGGCTGCCGGGCCAATCCGGGCTTGATTTGCTTGCCGGATTGCGCCGGAAAGGCGTCGATCTGCCCGTGCTGGTGATCACCGCGCGCGATTCAGTCGTCGATCGCGTCAAGGGTCTTGACGCCGGGGCCGATGATTATCTGGTCAAGCCATTCGATCTCGACGAATTGTCGGCACGCATTCGTGCCTTGCTTCGGCGGCAGGCCGGGCGGGCTTCACCCGTGATCGAGCATGGCCCCCTTTTACTCAATCCAGCGACGCATGAGGTCTATCTCGACGGTGTGCCGGTCAATCTTTCCGGCCGTGAATTTTCTTTGCTTCACGCCCTGCTCGAACAGCCTGGTGTGCCCTTGTCCCGCGCCCAACTCGAAGATCGCATTTACGGCTGGGACGAAGAGGTCGGGAGCAACGCGGTCGAGGTCCATATCCATTCCCTGCGCCGCAAACTTGGTGCCGATTGGATCCGAAACGTTCGCGGCGTTGGCTACCGGGTGCCGCCACCGTGAGATCAATCCGCAACGATCTGCTGGTGGCGCTGCTTGGCGCTATTCTCGTGGTCATGCTGCTTGGCGGCTGGGCTACCTATCGCGCTGCACGGGATGAGGCCGGCTCGATTTTCGACTACCAGTTGCAGCAGATCGCGATGTCACTGCGCGATCGGACATTTTTCGGCTCGGCAGAGGCGCTGGCCGGCGATGATAGTCTGGATTATGTAATTCGCATCTGGGATCGGAACGGGCTGAGCATTTATTATTCGCGTCCGCATCAGGTATTGCCGACGCTGACCCGCCTCGGTTTTTCGACGGCAGAAACCTTGGAGGGCGAGTGGCGGATTTTCGCTATCCAGTATCAGGGCCTGACTATTTCGGTGGCGCAACCGATGCGTGTGCGCCAACGGTTGGCCGCCGATGCCGCCTGGCGGACACTAAAGCCCTTTGTCATCCTGTTGCCGGTGCTCGGCGCACTGATCTGGTTTCTGGTGGCCCGTGGTTTGCGACCCCTGGCACAAATTGCCAAGGCGGTCGAGGCGCGCACGCCCGATTTGCTCGAACCCTTGCGCGATCCAGACGTGCCGGAAGAGGTGAGGCCGCTGGTGTCTTCGCTCAACGATCTGCTGGCGCGGTTGAAAATCGCACTGGATTCGCAGCGTGCCTTTGTCGCCGACGCGGCACATGAATTGCGCACCCCTTTGACTGCGTTGCAGCTGCAGACGCAACTCGTCGAACGCGCCGTATCGGAAGAGGAGCGGTGCGTGGCGTTGAACGAGCTTAAGAGCGGGCTGCAGCGCGCCAGTCACGCCGTTCAGCAGTTGTTGACACTGGCACGCCAGGAGCCGGGGGCGGCTGGATTCCGTTTCGAAACGGTCGGACTGGCCGATCTGTCCCGGCAGGTCGTCACCGCGCATCAACGCCTCGCCGAAGAGCGAGGAATCGACCTCGGTCTGGCGCGCTTCGACGAAACGGCACAGGTGCGCGGAGATGCCGAGGCGCTGCGCATTCTGTTGTCCAACTGGTTGGCAACGCTGTGCGCTATACCCCTGTCGGTGGACAGGTGGACGTTTCCTGCGGTTTGACCGAGGCCGGACCTTTTCTGGACGTTGTCGACAACGGGCCTGGGATTCCGGCCGCGGAGCGCGAATGCGTTTTCGATCGTTTCTATCGCCGGGGCGAAGATGTCAATATAAGAACAGGTGCCGGCCTGGGGCTTTCGATTGTTCGCACGATTGCACAGCGGCATGGGGCACAAGTGGTTTTGGATGATGCACCAGGTGGCGGCTTGCTGGCACGCGTTGTATTTTCGCCGATGTCTTGAAACTCAGCGCCCGATCAACGGAAACTTGGCGAGGCTTTCATAAGCCGGGCCGATTTCCGAGAGTCGCGAACGTACCAAGGCAAATTCCTTGCAAGGCCAGTGGATCGGTTCGATTGTCGGCAGCTCATTTGCCCAGGCGTTTTCCGGCAATTTGCGGATCAGCGTGACATGGGGCGTGAACGGCGCTTCCCGCTTACCGGCGATGAAACCAGCTTGATGAAGCATGACGCGCATGTTTGAAACCAGATCAAGTAGGGCGGGGAGGGGCTTACGGCAACCGGCCCAGAGCAGGCGGTTATGGTGCCAGCGGTCAAGGCAGTCGATTTCCAGTTCAAAAGGTGCGCTCCCGATACCCTGAGCCGTCACAACCAGCCTCGACACGTCACATTCCTCGACCTCGCCGAGAAATGCCAAGGTGAGGTGCAGTGTT
Organism: uncultured Propionivibrio sp.; assembly: GCA_964575415.1. Lineage (GTDB taxonomy): Bacteria > Pseudomonadota > Gammaproteobacteria > Burkholderiales > Rhodocyclaceae > Propionivibrio. Next base: position 47,840 of record CAZNQL010000015.1, on the reverse strand, counting down.
TCCCGCCGGGTCGGACGCCCGCCCAGGTTTCGGGCCGTCGAGCGCGCGATCCGGTCGAGCTTGACAGCGGCTTGCGCCGGCGGCCAGAGTGCAAAAAAGAGTCGCATCAAGAATCGAGGTGAGCCACAGCTTCGATAAGCCTGAAGACTAATAGTAGCCGGAACCATTACCAAGTGCTTTAAGTCATTCTTAAGTTTTCTGGTTGTAGGCTTTGATCATTGCAACGTGATTGCCAACATTTGGCTGTTGCCCAACAGGAGAGGAGCTATGAATTATCAAACTTTGAAACGAAGTGTCATCGCTGCGGTTTTGGCTTCGGCGTTGAGTGGCGCCTATTCAATCGGGAGTGGGAAAGGATTGTGGTCGGTCAGTGCTGCCACGCAGGCGGCCCCGGCCGTTGCTGCAGCAAATCATCCTGCTACGCCAGCGGCGCGGTTGCCCGATATGAGTGCCATCGTCGCCAATAACGGGGCGGCCGTGGTCAATATCAGCGTCAGCGGCAAAGTCAGAAATCAGGAATTGCCCGGTTTTCCCCAGCTCGATCCCAACGATCCGTTCTACGAATTTTTCCGGCGTTTTGGTGTCCCGCAAATGCCGCAGCGTGGTGGGGAAAGAGTGGTGCGTGGCCAGGGCTCTGGCTTTATCCTGCGTGGCGATGGCATCGTGCTGACCAACGCTCATGTGATTGATGGCGCCGACGAGGTTGTCGTCAAGCTCATCGACAAGCGCGAGTTCAAAGCCAAGGTTCTTGGCGTCGACAAGCCCAGCGATGTCGCTGTGCTTAAGATCGACGCGCGCAACCTACCAACGGTGAAAGTCGGCAGCACCGCTAACACGCGTGTTGGTGAATGGGTACTGGCGATCGGTTCACCGTTCGGTTTTGAAAACAGCGCGTCGGCGGGGATCATTTCGGCCAAGTCGCGCACCTTGCCGGATGAAAATTACGTTCCCTTTATTCAGACCGACGTTGCGGTCAATCCCGGGAACTCCGGTGGACCGTTGTTCAACATGGCGGGCGAGGTCATCGGTATCAACTCGCAGATCTACAGTCGTACCGGTGGCTATCAGGGGCTATCCTTTGCTATCCCAATTGAGGTTGCCGTCAAGGTTGAGAGTCAGATTGTGAAGTACGGCAAGGTGCAGCGCGGTCGGCTTGGTATCACCATCCAGAGTCTTAACCAATCGCTGGCCGAATCCTTCGGGCTCAAAACGCCGGCCGGTGCGCTGGTTAGTTCCGTCGAACAGGATAGTCCGGCAGCTAAGGGCGGGATTGAGCCTGGTGATGTGATTCTGGCGTTGAACGGTACGGAGATTACCAATTCGGGGGAATTGCCTTCGCTGGTGGCGGATATTCGTCCCGGAGGAAAGGCGAAGCTGAAAATCTGGCGTAAGCGCGAAATGCGCGAAATCGAGGTCAAAATCGGCGCACAGAAGGCGGATGCCAGTGCTAGTGCCGACGACAAGTCGTCGGCGCATGGTCGTCTTGGTCTAGCGTTGCGGCCGTTAACCGCAGGTGAACGCCGGCAACTCGATATCGACAAGGGCGGTTTGCTGATTGAGGATGCCAGCGGTAACGCGGCCCGGGCCGGGATTCGTCCGGGCGATGTCGTGCTTTCGGTTAACGGTGAGCCGGTCAGCAGCGTTTCGCAAATGCGCGGTTTGCTCGACAAGGCTTCAAAACGCGTTGCCCTATTGATTCGGCGCGACAATGCGACGATCTTCGTTCCGGTTGAGCTGGAGCGGTAATCGGTAACAGCAAGCCCCGGGTGCGAGGGCACCTGGGGGCTGCGCCAAAACCGGAGATACGAAAAGAAAAAGACGTTCTATCTTCCCCCCTTTGCGCCGCCTTTGTCCCAGCCGTAGCGTACGGTTCGCTGCCAGCGGGCGTCGGCCTGGCGCAGCGGATTTGGTGTCGGCGCACGCTGTTGTCTCGGTTTGCTTGTCGGCGGCGTTGCCGCCGGGCGCTTGGGTTTGGGGGGCGTCGTCATTGGCGTATCGGGGGCATCAAAGCCCGGCTGTGATAGACTTTCCCTCATTCTAACGCTCCCGAGAAACTCATGTCCGGCAATACTTTCGGTACTCTTTTTACGGTCACTTCCTTCGGCGAATCGCACGGCCCGGCCATTGGCTGTGTCGTAGACGGCTGTCCGCCGGGCCTGGAGCTTTCCGAAGCCGACATTCAGGCCGAACTCGACCGGCGCAAGCCGGGGACGTCGCGCCATGTGACCCAGCGCCGCGAACCGGATACGGTTGAAATTCTCTCGGGCGTTTTCGAGGGGAAAACGACCGGGACGCCCATCGGCCTCCTGATCCGCAACCAGGATCAGCGCAGCAAGGATTACGGCAACATCGCCGAGACCTTCCGGCCGGGGCACGCGGACTATACCTATACGCAGAAATACGGTTTCCGCGACTACCGCGGCGGTGGCCGCTCGTCGGCGCGTGAAACGGCCGTGCGCGTCGCGGCCGGTACAATTGCCAAAAAATGGCTGAAAGCGCGCTACGATGTGACGATCCAGGGCTGGATGAGCCGACTTGGCCCGATCAATATTTCTTTTGTCGATGCGGCGCAGATCGACGCGAATCCTTTTTTCGCCCCGGATGCGGCGATCGTTCCCCAGCTTGAGGCCTACATGGACGATCTGCGCAAGTCAGGCGATTCGGTCGGGGCCGAGATCAGCGTTGCCGCGACTGGTGTGCCGCCGGGATGGGGCGAACCGGTTTACGACCGTCTCGATGCCGAAATCGCCTATGCGATGATGGGAATCAATGCCGTCAAGGGGGTCGAGGTCGGGGCGGGATTTGCCTGCGTCGAACAGAAAGGCAGCGAACACGGTGATGAATTGACGCCCGAGGGATTCGGGTCGAACAACGCGGGCGGCATTCTGGGGGGGATTTCCACCGGCCAGGACATCGTGGTGCGCATGGCTGTCAAGCCGACATCGAGCATCCGCTTGCCTCGCCAGTCGGTGGACCTGGCCGGCGTAGCGGCGATGGTCGAGACACATGGTCGACACGATCCCTGCGTCGGCATTCGGGCGACGCCGATCGCCGAGGCCATGCTGGCACTGGTGCTGATCGACCATGCGCTTCGCCATCGGGCGCAATGTGGCGACGTGATCTGTTCAACTGCGCCAATTCCGGGCAGAATCACATCACGCTAGTTTTGATTGGGAAGCGCAGAAAAAATTGGTGGGGATAAAAAGCGCAATGCAGCCGTTTATTCAGCGCTTCCTAGGTTGAGGTAGTTGCCTGACTGCTGACTAAGGAGGAGAACCCGAAATGTACGTCGAACACCACGATCTGCACAGCGAATTTCCAGAAATGGAAGATGCTATCGCTACCCTGCGCAATTTCAATCCGATGTTTGCCAGCTTGTATTCCAAGTACCACCGCTTGACTGGGAAGGTCGAAGATCTTGAAGAGCACGATATGCCCGTTCACGATTTCACGATGGAAGATTTGAAAAAACAGCGCGTCAAGGTCAAGGACGATCTGTATCACCTGATGCTGGCCTATCGCGCCGGTCAACAGGCCGCCAGATAAAACGGCGATTCCGGAAATGCATCCGGTAAAATGGCCGGATGCATCTTCTTCCCTACTGGCGCCTTTCTAGCTACTATTTTTTTTATTTCGCCTTTATCGGCGTTTTTTTTCCCTACTTCGGGCTTTATTTCCAGTCGCTTTCCCTGTCGGCCTGGGACATCGGCCTGTTGATGTCGCTGATGCAGTTCATGCGTCTGTTCGGGCCGTATCTTTGGGGAATGATTGCCGATCGCCTTGGTCAGCGCGTACCCGTTATTCGTTTTACCGGCCTTGCCGCCCTGATCGTCTTCACACTGTTCTTTTTCCTCACCCGCCTTGAGTGGCTGTTTTTGGTTATGGTGCTCTTGGCCGTGTTTTGGGTCGCCTCGTTGCCTTTGGTTGAAGCCCTGACTTTCGATCATCTGCATGAGCACGCGGCACGCTACAGTCGCATCCGGTTGTGGGGGTCGATCGGTTTTATTGTCGCTGTGATGGGAGCGGGAGCGTTGCTCGACCATTTGCCTGTGTTCAGCCTGGTCTGGATGACGTTCGCGCTGTTGGCCGGCATCCTGATGTGCTCCCTGCTGCTTCCCGAAGCGCCGACCCATCATCATTTAGACGAGCCGGCGCCTGTCGGTGAAGTCATGCGTCAACCGCAGGTCAAGGCACTGTTCGCCGGCTGCTTTTTGATGTCTGCTGCGCATGCGGCGCTGAATATCTTCTATTCGATCTTCCTCACCGAGCACAGTTATGCCAAGACACTGGTCGGTGCATTGTTCTCTCTGGGGGTTGTCGCTGAAATCGTTGTTTTTGTGTACATGGCGCCATTGATGCGCCGCTTCAGTCTGCGGACCATTTTGCTGGCGAGCTTTGCCGTCGGTATCGTGCGTTTCGTCCTGATTGGTTGTGGAGCAGACTCTCTTTTTGCCCAAGTTCTGGCGCAGCTGATGCATGGCATCACCTTCGGGGCTTTTCATGCCACGGCGATCGCCGCGGTCAATCGCTGGTTTCCCGGTCGTTTGCGCGCGCGTGGGCAAGCCATCTATTCGAGCTTGTCGTTCGGTGCCGGGGGTCTGTTCGGAGGTCTGCTCAGCGGGCGGGTCTGGGATAGCCTGGGGGGGGAAGCAGCAATGTTGCTGGGTACGGCGTACTCGCTTGTCGGTTTTCTGGTGGTGGCGCGCTGGATTCCAGGGGGCAGCATGCGTGAACAATAAGCGCTGGCTGTTGTCCATTGGCAAGTTACAAATGAGGAACCGGGAAATGGTTTTCAGATTCAGGGGTTGCCGATTCGGCTCTTTATTGTCCGTGCTGGCGTTGAGTTCGGCTTTCGTGGCGGGATGCGCGACGGTGCAGACGACTTCGGGCGGAGCGGTCGCCGTCGACCGCCAGCAGACCATGCTTGTTTCCGCCGCCGAGGTCAATCGCTCTGCTGAGAAGGCGTATCGGGAAACCCTGAACGATGCGCAGGCAAAAAAGCTGTTGAATCGCGATTCGGTTCAATTGCAGCGTGTGCGTGCGATCGCCGCGCGACTGATTCCAGCGACGGCGGTTTTTCGGTCGGATGCGCCGCGCTGGCACTGGGAAAGTAACGTGATCGCCTCGAAGGAACTCAACGCCTGGTGCATGCCGGGCGGCAAGATGGCGGTCTACAGTGGGCTGATCGAGCGCCTGGATGTTTCCGACGACGAACTGGCAGCGGTCATGGGGCATGAAATCGCCCATGCTTTGCGCGAACACGGGCGCGAGAAAGCCGGGCAGGCGGCGGGGGTTAGCGTGGCGGCAGCAATCGGCGGTGTGCTGATCGGTTCCTATTTCGGAATCGATGCGGATATCGGCCAGAACGTTCTGGGTACGGTTGGCGATCTAGCCTTCATGCGGCCGAATTCACGAGAGATGGAGCAAGAAGCAGACCGGATCGGCGTCGAACTGGCCGCTCGCGCCGGCTATGATCCGTATGCGGCGATTTCACTCTGGCAGAAGATGGCGCGTGCCTCCGACAATGGCATCCCGCAATGGCTGTGGACGCATCCGTCTCACGATTCGCGCATCGCCGATCTTCAGGTTTATGCCGACCGCGTGATGCCGCTCTATATTGCGGCGCGCAAACGCCGTTGACGGCGAAATTAAACACGGTTTTTCGGTGACAGCATGGCGCGTCACGGGCTGACAGTCCGTGCGTCCCGTGCGATAATCGAACGCTGTTTTAGCCCTTTGGCCTGATTTTCCGGATAGCAGAAAGATGTCGCAAAATTTATACGAGAAACTTTGGCAAAGTCATGTCGTGCATGAGGAGGACGATGGGACAGCGCTGCTGTATATCGACCGCCATCTGGTCCATGAAGTAACCAGTCCGCAAGCCTTCGAGGGACTCAAACTGGCCGGGCGCAAACCCTGGCGCGTATCTTCTATCGTTGCCACCGCCGATCACAACACGCCGACCAATCATTGGGAACGTGGTATCGAGGATCCCGTTTCACGCCTGCAGGTGGAGACGCTCGACGCCAATATCCGCGAAGTCGGCGCGCTGGCTTATTTTCCGTTCAAGGATGTCCGCCAAGGCATCGTGCATGTCATCGGACCGGAAAACGGCGCGACCTTGCCCGGGATGACGGTCGTTTGCGGCGACTCGCATACGAGCACGCACGGTGCTTTCGGCTGTCTGGCGATGGGTATCGGCACCTCCGAGGTCGAGCATGTGATGGCCACGCAGTGTCTGCTGCAGAAGAAATCGAAAACCATGCTGATCCGCGTCGAAGGCCGGCTCGGCAAGGGCGTATCGGCCAAGGATGTCGCTCTGGCGATCATCGGCCGCATCGGTACCGCTGGCGGTACCGGTTATGCCATCGAATTCGGCGGCAGCGCGATTCGCGGCTTGTCGATGGAAGGACGTATGACGTTGTGCAACATGGCGATCGAGGCCGGAGCGCGCATGGGCTTTGTCGCTGTCGACGACGTAACGATCAATTATCTCAAAGGGCGCCCGTTTGCCCCGACGGGGTCGCAGTGGGACGCTGCCGTGGCTTACTGGCGCACGTTGCACAGCGACGATGGCGCACGCTTCGATTGCGTGATCGACCTGCGCGCCGAGGAGATTCAGCCGCAGGTGACCTGGGGTACGTCGCCAGAGATGGTTGTCCCGGTTAGCAACAAGGTGCCCGATCCGGCGAAGATGTCCGATCCGATCAAGCGCGAGAGCGCCGAGCGCGCACTGCAGTACATGGGGCTTAATCCCAATATGCCGATCAAGGAGATCAAGGTCGACAAGATTTTCATCGGTTCCTGCACCAATTCGCGTATCGAGGACTTGCGCGTTGCTGCTGCGATCCTGCGCGGTCGGCGCGTTGCCGCGAACATCAAGCAGGCGCTGGCGGTTCCCGGTTCCGGGTTGGTCAAGAAGCAGGCCGAGCAGGAGGGGTTGGACAAGATTTTCATCGACGCCGGTTTCGAGTGGCGTGAGGCCGGTTGCTCGATGTGTTTGGCGATGAATGCCGACCGGTTGGAGCCGGGCGAGCGATGCGCATCGACCTCGAACCGTAATTTCGAAGGGCGGCAGGGCGCGGGCGGACGCACGCACCTGGTCAGTCCGGCGATGGCGGCGGCCGCGGCAATTGCAGGCCACTTTGTTGATGTTCGTGATTTGCTTTGAGGAGACATTCGTGAATAAGTCAGCTTTCATCGCGTTCTTGATCGCTTCTGTCTCAATACTTGCCGCCTGCAACACGGTGCAAGGACTGGGCAAAGATATCGAAAAAGGTGGCCAGGCTATCGAGCGGGCAGCGACGCGTTAAGATTATTTGTAAAGGTAACCATGGAAAAGTTTGTACGCCTGGACGGGTTGGTCGCGCCGCTCGATCGTTCGAATGTCGACACCGATGCAATTATCCCGAAGCAGTTTCTGAAATCGATCAAACGCTCGGGCTTTGGACCGAACCTGTTTGACGAGTGGCGCTACATGGACGTTGGCGAGCCAGGCGCCGACTGCAGCAAGCGGCCGCGCAACCCGAATTTCGTGCTCAACCAAGAGCGCTATCAGGGCGCACAGATTTTGCTGGCTCGGCAGAATTTCGGCTGCGGGAGTTCGCGCGAGCATGCGCCGTGGGCTTTGCTCGATTACGGTTTCCGAGTCATCCTCGCCGAGAGTTTTGCCGACATTTTTTTCAGCAACAGCTTCAAGAATGGCATTCTGCCAATCGTGCTGCCGGCCAACGAAATCGAAGCTTTGTTCCAGCTCGTTATGACGACGCCGGGATACCGACTGGTGGTCGATCTGCCATCGCAGACCGTGGTTTGCCCCGATGGACACACGATTCCGTTCTCTATTGATGCTTTCCGCAAGGAATGCCTGCTCAACGGTTGGGACGATATCGGGCTGACCATGCGTCATGCGGACATGATTCGAGCTTACGAGGAACGGCGTCGCGCCGAGCAGCCCTGGTTGTTCTCCTGAGAATTCATCTGAAATAAGGAAGGTATAGTGAAGATTTGTGTGTTGCCGGGTGACGGCATCGGTGTGGAAATCGTGGCCGAGGCCGTGCGCGTCCTCAAAGCTCTCGATCTGAAGCTGGAACTGGAAGAGGCGCTGCTCGGTGGTTGCGCCGTCGATGCCACCGGTAATCCGTATCCGGAAGCGACGCAGAAACTGGCCCGGGAAGGCGATGCCGTTCTGCTCGGCGCAGTCGGGGGGCCGCAGTGGGATGCCCATCCGCGCGAACAGCGGCCGGAGCGCGGCTTGCTCGGCATTCGCAAGGATCTCGGCCTGTTCGCCAATCTGCGTCCGGCTATTTTGTATCCCGAACTGGCCAACGCTTCGACGCTGAAACCGGAAGTGGTCGCCGGTCTCGACATCATGATCGTGCGCGAACTGACCGGCGACATCTATTTCGGTCAACCGCGAGGTGTCGAGATGCGTTCGGTGGACGGCAAGGAGCAGCGCTTCGGTTTCAATACCATGCACTATACGGAGAGCGAAATTCGCCGCATCGGACGCGTCGCGTTCGAGGCTGCACGCAAGCGCAACAAGAAGTTGTGCTCGGTTGACAAGATGAACGTTCTCGAAACGACCCAACTCTGGCGCGACGTGATGAACGAACTGGCGCCCGAATATCCGGACGTCGAGTTGTCGCACATGCTGGTGGATAACGCCGCGATGCAGCTCGTCAAGGCGCCCAAGCAGTTTGACGTGATGGTGACCGGCAACATGTTTGGCGATATTCTCTCCGACGAAGCGTCGATGCTCACCGGCTCGATCGGCATGTTGCCGTCCGCCTCGCTCGACGAGAACAACAAGGGGCTTTACGAGCCCAGCCACGGTTCGGCACCGGACATTGCCGGACAGGGCGTGGCCAACCCCCTGGCGACGATCCTGTCGGTGGCGATGATGATGCGTTATACGTTCGGTTTAGAGGATGCGGCGCTACGCATCGAAGGCGCTGTGAAGAAAGTTTTGGCGCAAGGTTATCGTACTGGCGATATTTACGAGCCCGGGATGAAGCGCGTCGGAACGAAGGCGATGGGCGACGCTGTTTTGGCGGCGCTTTGATTTTTGTGTTGATCCGCATTTAGCGAGGCAAATGACATGAAGAAGGTCGGTCTGGATGGTTGGCGCGGTATGGTGGGTTCGGTGCTCATGCAGCGCATGGTCGATGAAGGCGATTTTGCGCACATCGAACCGGTGTATTTTTCGACGTCGTCGGTCGGCGGCAAGGCGCCGGCGCTTGGCGGCAAGGAAGGCGGCGTGCTGCACGACGCGATGTCGATCGACAGGCTCAAACAGATGGACGTCGTCCTTACCTGCCAGGGGGGCGATTACACCAAGGAAGTCTTCCCGAAGCTACGCGCTGCGGGTTGGAACGGCCACTGGATCGACGCCGCGTCAACACTGCGCATGGAGAAGGATGCCGTAATTGTCCTCGATCCGGTTAACCTGAACGTGATCCAGGATGCGCTGGCCAAGGGTGGAAAGAACTGGATTGGCGGTAACTGTACCGTTTCGTTGATGCTGATGGGATTGTGGGGGCTGTTCCGGAACGACCTCGTCGAGTGGGTGTCGGCGATGACCTACCAAGCCGCCTCCGGGGCGGGGGCTCAGAACATGCGTGAACTGCTCGCCCAGATGGGCGCCCTGTACGACGCGGTTAAATCCGATCTCGCTGATCCGGCTTCGGCGATTCTCGATATCGACCGCAAGGTTGCCGAGACCATGCGCGCCGCCAGCTTCCCGACGACGAACTTCCGTAATACGGCGCTCGCTGGTAGCTTGATTCCTTGGATCGATGTTCCGGTCGATAACGGGCAGTCGAAGGAGGAATGGAAGGGCGGTGCCGAATGCAACAAGATTCTTGGTCGCCCCTCGTTCCGTTCGCCGGGCAGCATTCCCATCGACGGCTTGTGCGTGCGCATTGGCGCCATGCGTTGCCACTCGCAGGGGCTGACGATCAAGTTGAAGAAAGACGTTCCACTCGACGAAGTGTCGGACATCATCGCCAGCAGTAATTCCTGGGCGAAGGTCGTACCCAACGAACGCGAGATCACCGAGCGCGAACTGACGCCGGCCGCCGTGACCGGTACCCTGACCATCCCAGTTGGCCGACTGCACAAGCTGGCCATGGGGCCGGAATACCTCGGCGCCTTCACGGTGGGTGACCAACTGCTGTGGGGCGCGGCCGAACCTCTGCGCCGGATGTTGCGCATCCTGCTCGACGCTTGATTACGTTTTTCCTGAAAAAACCGGGGCTTACGCTCCGGTTTTTTTGTCAACGGTCGCAACATCATAAGCAACTTTAGCTTGCATCGCTAAATGCATGATGTTATTTTAATAATCACTATTTGGATGCTCAGGGTGGAGCCGTGAATAAACGAACTTATCGCGCACCATTTTCATCCGGACTGCGTGCTTCCGTGATCGCGGTGGCATCCTGTCTGGCTCTTTCTGGCGTTTCCGCTCCGGCAAATGCGGCAGGATTGGGGAAGATTGTCGTTTTTTCGGCGCTTGGGCAACCGTTGCGTGCAGAAATCGAGGTTTCGGCGACGGCGAAAGAGCTGTCGGACATGAAAGCGCAATTGGCTTCGCCAGAAACCTTCAAGCAGGCCGGTCTGGATTATGCGACGTCCCTTCTCAGCATTCGTTTCAATCTCGGTAAGCGCGCTGATGGCCAAGCTGTGATTAAACTCACGTCGGATCGGCCGATCAACGATCCGTTTATCGACATGCTGCTTGAGCTCAACTGGGCATCCGGGCGCCTCGTTCGCGAGTTTACTTTCCTGCTCGATCCCCCCGAGATGCTCTCCCGTGCTCCGGCGCCCGTGGCGACGGCGAAAGCCGCGCAGGGCATGGCGTCCGGGCCGTCCTCCAAGGGAGGGGAGATTGACGCCGATACGCGTTCGCGTGCGCTCAGCGCCGTGAAGGGTAAGAGAATACCGGTTGCGCCGGTACAGGAAATGGCGACGCCTGAAAAACAGGAATCGCACAAAGTCAAACAGGGGGAGACCCTGCGCAAGATCGCCGTCGCCAACAAACCTGATGGTGTCACGCTGGAACAGATGTTGGTCGGCTTGCTGCGCGCGAATCAAGAAGCTTTCGATGGCGGCAATATGAATCGACTGCGTGCCGGGAAGATTCTTTCGATTCCTGAGAAGTCCATCGTCGAGAGCGTTAGCGAGAAGGAAGCGCGTCAGATTGTCGTCAAGCAGAGTTCTGATTGGAACGCCTATCGTACTCGGTTGGCCGCCGTGGCCGCGAAATCGGTCGAAAAGGATGACTTGGCCCAACAGGAAGTCTCCGGGAAAATTACGGCGCGTGTCGAAGAAAAGGTGGCGCCAGGCTCCGATGCAAAGGATCAGTTGAAGGTTTCCAGCACGGTGATTGCACCAGGATCTGTTGCCGGAACCGGTAAAGGTGCCGAGGAAGATTTGATCGCCAGGGAGCAGGCGCTCAAGGAAGCTAATGAACGTAATGCGATGCTCGAGAAGAACGTCGCTGAACTGCAAAAGCTCCTCGAATTGAAGAGTCAGAACTTGGCGGAGTTGCAGAAACAGGCGGCAGCCAAGGTTGAGCCGATGTCTCAGCCGCCGGTTATCGAAGCTGCCAAGCCGGAGTTGCCCCCCGTTCCGGCGCCGCAAGCGGATTCCACTCCCGCCAAAACGGAACCTGGACCGGTTCCAGCAGCGCCAGTCCCGCCTGTTGTAGAAAAGGCGCCGGAACCGGCTGCTAAACCGGAACCCAAGTCCGAACCTGCTGCCGAGATGCCGAAGCCGAAACCCAAACCGATACCTCCGCCGCCTCCGCCCGAAGAGCCTGGTTTCTTCGCGAGTTTGCTCGATAATCCGCTGACTTTGGCCGGCGGTGGGGGCATCCTTGCGTTGCTGGCAGGCCTGTTCTATGCGCGTCGTCGTCGCGAAAGCAAGAAAGAAGAAGCGCCGCTCGATTTGAGCAGTACTTTGTCTCCGCAAAGCAGCGGCTTGTCGGCGAATTCGGTTTTCCGCAACACCGGCGGACAGAGCGTCGATACCTCGCATACGCCGGTGCATACCGACTTCAGCCAGGCCGGTCCGGGAAGCATCGATACGGACGAGGTCGATCCCGTGGCAGAAGCCGATGTCTATATGGCGTATGGGCGTGATGCGCAAGCCGAAGAAATTTTGCTTGAAGCCAAGCAGAAAGATCCCAAGCGTTATGCGATTCATCTGAAACTGTTGGAAATCTTTGCCAATCGCGCCGATACCGGCAAGTTTGAGAGTTTGGCTACGGAGCTTTACGGTGAAACATCCGGTGTCGGCATGGACTGGGAGAAGGCTGCTGCCATGGGGCGCAAGCTGGATCCTGACAATCCGATATTCAAAGGGGTGACCTCCACAGCGAATTTCGATCCGAATGCGACCGTAATCGTATCGTCCGAAACGATCCGGAATACGGTGACTATGCCTGGCGGCTTGTCACAATTGACCGAGGCTGAATCGGGCGAGAATTCTGAAGCTCAGGAAAAAGCTGTCAAGACCGAGACGCCGGATTTCAATCATCTGGATTTCGATCTCGGGTCAGAGGATGGCGTTGCGCCGAAGGAAGAGGGGCGGATTCCTGGATTGTCTGAGCCGGAGGCGCCTTCAAATGTTCTCGACTTCGATCTTGGTCTGGAGGAGGAAAAGCCCGCCCAGCCATCCTCCGAGAACGTGGAAACGGAAAGTGACGCGATTAATGTTCTTGATTTCGATCTGGGAACCGGCGGCGCTGAAGATGCCGAGGTCGCGAAATTGTCAGCGGATGAGCAAACTTCTTTGCCGCGTGCAGAGGAGCAACGAGTCGAGCTTCCTGAACTTGATTTCGATATTTCTGTGGCTCCGTCGGAAGCCGAGAAGCAATTGGCCGAAGCGTTAGAAAAACGCCAAGGTGACGATGGTCTGGCGTTTGACGTCGAACTTGACGGCAAGGACTTCTCCGGTCGGTCGGAGTCGGCAGTGCCATCGTTCGACATGGCATCAATTGATCTTGATCTCGCTTCGGAGCCTGAAAAGGAATTGCCTATTGAAAATGCGGGTAAATCCGAAAAAGTGGAGGCAGAGGAAGTGAGCCAGTTGGTGGCGACGAACGTCAACCCTGATTTCGAAGCCATGCAGAGTGAGACCCTGATCGTTTCTTCTCCCGTTGTCGATGAGGTTCGTGCGCATGATCTGGAAAATGAAGATCAAGCGCAGCTTGCTGCGACCAACGTCAATCCCGATTTCGAAGCTATGCAGATGGAAACTCAGCTGGCTGTTCCGCCGGTTATCGAAGAGGCGAGGAGCGTTTCTTCTGTGCCGGAGGAGGTAGTCGTCAATCCGCAGTCTGGAGCGAGCGAGGAAATGCTGCCCGAGTTCGAATTCAACACGAACGAGGAAGTTGCGACCAAGCTCGATCTGGCAAAAGCCTATGAGGAAATGGGTGACCTGGAGGGAGCCCGAGAACTTCTGAATGAGGTCCTCAATGAAGGCGATACGTCGCAAAAGGAAAACGCTCAAGCCATTCTCGCGCGGATCGGCGGATAAGTCTGCCGCTCGGTAAAATGAGGCCGTAGCTCTTTTGGGCTACGGCCTTTTCATTGTTTCATAGACGATGCTTGTGGAAAATCGATTGTCGGAAACTATTTTGAATCCTGCGACGCGCTTGATCGTCCGGATTGTATTGCTGCTCGCGGTTCAGGGACTGAGCGGGATGATTCTGGCGCTTGTCGTTGCCAGTGTGCCCTTGTTGGGTGTTAAGGTTCTGCGATTGGGCTGGCGATTGATCTGGCGTACTCGCTGGTTACTCCTTTCCCTTCTCGTGATTTTTTCCTGGGGGGTTCCCGGAGAGGCGCTTTGGAACTCAAGATACGCGCCAACTCACGAAGGCTTGCTAGAGGGAGTAACGCACCTTGGGCGCTTGCTATTGGTTCTGTTCGGCTTGGCAGCGATTCAGCAATCCATGTCCTTCAATGATCTGCTTGCGGCAACGCACACTTTGCTGCAACCGTTGCGCGCGGTCGGTATTGATCCGGATCGTGGCGTTGTCCGACTGATGCTGGTCATCCGCTACGTTGACGCCTTGCCGCGGCCGAGGGACTGGCGGACCCTGCTTGATGCGCCGGTGGCGAGCGAAATCGAAGCCCTTGAAATCAGGCATGATGACTTCGGTTTAATCGATGCATTGATCGTGATCTTTACGATCATTGCTCTCGTGCTGTTCTGGTTATATCTTTCCTCATTATGAGATTTGCACTCGGTATCGAATATGACGGTAGCGCATTTCACGGTTGGCAGAAACAGCCGGCCGGCGACACTGTGCAGGACGTGTTGGAGGCGGCGCTCACCCAGATCGCTGGCGAACCGGTCGGTGTCGTTTGCGCCGGTCGGACCGACGCCGGGGTGCACGCGACGGGGCAGGTGGTGCATTTCGACAGCGAAGCCGAACGGCCGCTGACAGCCTGGGTCCGCGGCGTCAACACCTTTTTGCCTCCGTCAGTGGCTGTGCGCTGGGCGCAGCCGGTATCCAGCGATTTTCATGCCCGCTTTTCAGCGACTGGCCGATGCTACCGCTATCTACTGATCAATCGTCCGCAACGCACCGGCGTGTGGCACGGCCGTGCCGGTTGGTGTCACCAGCCGCTTGAGGTTGCAGCCATGCAGGAAGCGGCGAATCAGCTGCTCGGTGAGCATGACTTTTCCGCTTTTCGTGCGGCCGATTGTCAAGCCAAGTCGCCGCGCAAGACAATGCGCCGGGCCGAAGTGCGTCGCGTCGGGGACCTCGTTGTTTTCGATTTCGAGGCGGGCGCATTTTTGCACCATATGGTGCGCAATCTGGTAGGGAGCTTGGTTTACATCGGGCAAGGCAAGCACCCGCCGGCATGGATGTCGGATTTGCTGGCGATGAAAGATCGGCGTCTGGCTGCCCCGACATTTTCGGCTGCTGGGCTGTATCTACGCGATGTCAATTACGATTCGCACTGGTCTTTGCCGGTCTGTCAAGACGCTTTGCTGGATGCTCTGGTAGTGATCTGATTTAAGGAGTCCAATAATGAAACCTCGCATCAAGATTTGCGGACTGACCCGCCCCGGAGACGTGCAGGCGGCGGTGGAAGCCGGCGCCGATGCGATCGGTCTTGTGTTCTATCCGCCCAGTCCGCGCTACGTCGATCTGCCGACGGCAGCAGCGCTCGCGCGTCAGATACCGCCTTTCGTGACGATTGTTGGCTTGTTCGTCAACGCCGATCCGGTTGTGGTGCGGGAAACGCTAGCTTCCGTACCCATTCATCTGCTGCAGTTTCACGGCGATGAGAACGAAGCGTATTGTCGCCAGTTCGACCGTCCCTACGTCAAAGCGGCGCGCGTGAAGTCCGGAATGGATTTGGTACAATACGCGGCTGCGTATCCTTCGGCGCAAGCGATTCTGCTCGACGCTTTTGTTGACGGTTACGGCGGTGGAGGTGAGGTTTTCGATTGGGCGCTTATTCCTTCGAATCTCGGCAAGCCGATCATTCTTTCCGGCGGCCTGGATGCAAACAACGTTGCCGAGGCTATTGCTCGTGTTCGGCCGGCGGCGGTGGATGTGTCGTCAGGTGTCGAAAGCAGTAAGGGAATCAAGGACGCCGGGAAGATTGCAGCGTTTGTATCCGCCGTGCAGTCGGTTGGAATGTAGCTGGACGAGTGATCCGGCCCAAGACGCAGGTCGGTTTGTAGTTGACGCAGGAATTGTTGAAGCAGGAAACGGAATGCGCAAAAGTTGTGGTGGACGTACTCGTACCTGTTGGCGGCGTTTTGTCGCTGACCATGCCTGAGGCCAGCGGCGGTTTTTGTTCGTCTGTTCGTTCCGTTTTGACTCTGCCTTCAGGAGATACCATGTCTGAGACCCCTTACAACTTGCCTGACAACCGCGGCCATTTCGGCCCTTACGGCGGGATTTTTGTTGCCGAAACGCTGATTCCCGCACTTGAAGAGTTGAAGGCCGCATACGCCGAGGCTCAGCGCGATCCGCTTTTTCTTGCCGAATTCGAATACGACCTGAAACATTACGTCGGACGTCCGAGCCCCGTCTATCATGCTAAGCGCTGGTCGGAGGAACTCGGCGGCGCGCAGATTTATCTCAAGCGCGAAGACCTTAACCACACCGGCGCGCACAAGGTCAATAACTGCATCGGCCAGGCCATGCTCGCCCGACGCATGGGCAAGAAGCGCGTCATCGCCGAGACCGGTGCCGGACAGCACGGCGTGGCAACGGCGACGGTGGCGGCGCGCTACGGCATGGAATGTGTCGTCTACATGGGGTCGGAGGACATCAAGCGGCAGGGGGCGAATGTCTATCGCATGAAACTGCTTGGCGCGACCGTGGTTCCCGTCGAGAGCGGATCGAAGACCCTCAAGGATGCGCTCAACGAAGCGATGCGCGACTTGGTGACGAACATCTCCAGCACCTTCTACATCATCGGCACGGTTGCCGGTCCGCACCCGTATCCGATGATGGTGCGCGATTTCCAGTCCGTGATCGGTCGGGAAGCCATCGATCAGATGCCGGAACTGTGCGGTCGTCAACCGGATGCGGTGATCGCCTGTGTCGGCGGCGGCTCGAATGCGATGGGGATTTTCCATCCCTATATCTCGGTGGAAGGGGTGCGCCTGATCGGCGTCGAAGCGGCCGGTGACGGCATCGAGACCGGGCGCCACGCGGCTTCGCTGACGGCCGGGCGGCCGGGGGTGCTGCACGGCAACCGCACCTATCTGTTGCAGGACGAAAACGGTCAGATCATCGAGACGCATTCGATCTCGGCCGGCCTCGACTACCCTGGCGTCGGCCCCGAACATTCCTGGCTCAAGGACAGCGGGCGTGCCGAATACGTGACCATCACCGATACGGAAGCGCTTGCTGCCTTCCACAATCTGTGCCGCTTGGAAGGCATCATTCCCGCGCTCGAATCGAGCCACGCGGTGGCCTATGCCGCAAAACTGGCGCCGACCTTGTCCAAGGACAAGATTCTGCTCGTCAATTTGTCCGGGCGCGGCGACAAGGATATCCACACCGTTGCCGAGAAATCGGGCATCCGTTTCTGAGGAGCTGAGCATGTCGAAAATTCAGGCAACTTTCGAACGGTTGCAGGCGCAGGGGCGCAAGGCGCTGATCCCGTTCATTACCGCTGGCGATCCCGATCCGGCATTGACCGTGCCGTTGATGCATACGCTGGTCGAAGCCGGGGCGGACATCATCGAACTTGGTGTTCCCTTTTCCGATCCGATGGCCGACGGGCCGACTATTCAGCGTGCTTCCGAGCGCGCCTTGCAGAAGGGCACCAGCCTGCGCCGGGTGCTCGAGATGGTGGCCAATTTCCGCGCCGATAACAACGATACGCCGGTTGTTCTCATGGGCTATGCCAACCCGATCGAGGCCATGGGCATCGATGCGTTCGCGGCAGCGGCTTTCGATGCTGGTGTTGACGGTGTTTTGGTCGTCGACTATCCGCCCGAGGAAAGTGTTGGTTTTGCGCAGGCGATGCGGGCCAATGCGCTCGATCCGATCTATCTGCTGGCGCCGACATCGACAGCGGAACGCATCGCCCTGGTCGCAGAGCTGGCTAGCGGCTATGTTTATTATGTGTCGTTGAAGGGCGTCACCGGATCGGCTACGCTTGATGTGGCCGCCGTGGCGGCGCGGATTCCCGAAATTCATGCGGCGACTGGGGTCCCGGTCGGTGTTGGCTTCGGTATCCGCGATGCGCAAACTGCGGCTTCGGTCGCGAAGGTCGCCGACGCTGTTGTCGTCGGCAGTCGCATCATCGAGGATATCGAGCAATCGACGCCTGAAACCGTCTGCGAGCGGGTCTTTTCGCTCGTTTCCGAATTGCGCCGCGGGATCGACGGCGCTGCCGAATAATTATTATTTGATTGCCAAAGGAGAGCCATGAGCTGGTTAAGAAAAGAAGTCCCTCCCAAGATGAAACGCATCGAACCCGAGGTCGAGCGCAAATCCAACCTGCCCGAGGGGCTCTGGGTCAAGTGCTCATCCTGCGATGAGGTGCTTTACACGAGCGATCTTGAGGCAAGCGCCAACGTTTGCCCGAAGTGCGGTTTTCACAACCGGGTCAACGCCCGCAAGCGTATCGATTTACTGCTCGATCCCGAAGGCCGAGTCGAGATCGGGGCCGAAGTGCTGCCGCTGGATCCGCTGAAGTTCAAAGACAGCAAGGAATACTCGGTGCGTCTGGTTGAATCTGCCAAGTCTACCGGCGAGTCCGAATCGATGGTCGTCATGCAGGGGACGATGCATTCCCTGCCGGCCGTGGTCGCTGCCTTCGAATTCAACTTCATGGGCGGTTCGATGGGCTCGGTGCTCGGCGAGCGCTTCGTGCGAGGTGTGCAGAAAGCCATCGAAATCGGTGCGCCGTTCATCTGCGTTCCGGCTTCGGGCGGCGCTCGGATGCAGGAAGGGCTCTTTTCTCTGATGCAGATGGCTAAGACCTCGGCCGCGCTGACCAAGCTTTCGCAAGCCGGTCTGCCTTTCGTCACCATCCTGACCGATCCGACGATGGGCGGTGTCTCCGCCTCCTTCGTCTTTTTAGGGGATATCGTCATTGCCGAACCGAATGCACTGATCGGATTTGCCGGTCCGCGCGTCATCGAACAGACCGTCCGCCAGAAACTACCGGAAGGTTTCCAGCGTGCCGAATTCCTGCTCGAGAAGGGCGCGGTAGACATGATTGTCGACCGCCGCGAAATGAAGGGCAAGCTGGTGAAGATGCTGTCCATGCTGCAGCAAAAGCCGGCAGCGGCTTAATCGCTGAAAACTCAGAGCGCGCCGATTCCGAAAATCACCGGGAAATTCTGCTCGAATCCTTGTGATCTTTGTGAGTCGTCGCGCTTGGCGTTGAAAGAGCTTTGTGAAATCACTTTCCGACTGGCTGATCCATCTTGAAAGCCTGCACCCCAAGGGGCAGGGAGGGATTGAGCTTGGTCTGGAGCGGGTTGCCCGCGTCAAGGCAGAACTCGGCCAGGTACAGAAATTTCCGCTGATCATCGTCGGCGGCACCAACGGCAAGGGATCGACCTGCGCCTATCTCGAATCGATCTACACTTTGGCCGGTTACCGTGTCGGCTGTTATACCTCCCCGCATCTGCTCGAATACAACGAGCGGGTTCGGATCGACCAGCGTCCGGTAGACGATGCCGCACTTTGTCAGGCTTTCGCTCGGGTCGAGGCAGGCCGGCAGGCGGCCGGCAACGTGGCGCTCACCTATTTCGAATTCGGCACCCTCGCTGCCTGGGAAGTGTTTGCAGCGGCTGAGATCGATGTCGGCATTCTTGAAGTCGGACTGGGTGGGCGGCTCGATGCCGTAAACATTTACGATGCTGATTGCGCCGTAGTGACGGGAATCGCTCTGGATCATACCGATTGGCTGGGTGATACGCGCGATGCGATCGCCTTCGAAAAGGCGGGAATCTTCCGTGCCGGCAAACCAGCGCTCTGCGCCGATCCCGAGCCGCCGCAATCGCTCCTCAACCATGCCGCGACCATCGGGGCTGACTTACTCCTGTTGGAACGAGACTTCGGTTGTTTTGGCGATCGGGAGCAGTGGACGTACTGGATTTGCGGCATGCTGCCCGATGGCGAACGAGGTGTCCTTCGCCGTGACGCACTGCCTTATCCCTGTTTGCCCGGATCCGCCCAGATGCGTAATGCCTCGGCTGTACTCACGATCGTCGAGCAACTTCGGGGCAGGCTGCCGGTGCCGATGCAGGCTATTCGACGTGGCCTTCAGGAGGCCCATCTGGCCGGGCATTTTCAGGTGCTTCCGGGAAAGCCCGTCGTCGTGCTCGACGTTGCGCACAACCCGCAGGCGGTGGCAGGTCTGGCGGAAAATCTGGCCGGGATGGGGGCTTTCAGCCGAACCATCGCCGTCGTCGGCATGCTCGCGGACAAGGATATCGCCGGTGCTTTGGCTGCGCTGGATGGAAAGGTTGACCGCTGGCATCTGGCGGGATTGGATGTGCCTCGTGGGGCTCCGGCGGCTGCGCTTGCTGCAGCCGTCGAGGCTGGAAAACTCGGTGGCGATGTCGCTTGCTTCGCTTCACCACAGGAGGCGTTTGCGAGTGCTGCCAAGCTGGCAGGGGAAAATGATAGAATTCTCACCTTCGGGTCGTTCTACACGGTGGCGGCTGTCATGCGCGCGCTGAATCGCGGCGCATGATCCGTAACCGATGGCAGACGCCGGAACCTTACGTTCAATAGACATCGATGTCCGAATCCACTGACGCAAATCTGCAACTGAAAAAACGGGCCCGCCGACGTCTGGTGGGGGCAGTCGCCTTTGCTGCCCTGGCTGCCGTGGTCTTGCCGATGATCATGGACGACGAGCCGAAGCAGCAGGTTCAGGATGTGCAAATTCGCATTCCCGGCCAGGATCAGGTGTCGCCCATTCCCAAGCCTTCCAGGCCAAGTGGTCGGTCCGAAGCGGAGAAGGCGGAGAAAGCTCACAAAACCAACACTCCGGTTGCGCACCCCGCCGAACCGGCGGCTGTGAAGCCTGCCGAAGTCAAGGGTGAAGCAAAGGTCGAAAAGGCGCCTGAAAAGGTTCCTGAAAAAGCGCCCGAGAAGCCTCAAGCGAAAGCCCCCGAAAAGGCCGAAAAGCCCACCATGAGTGAAGCGCAGCGTGCGGCGGCGATTCTCGAGGGTCGATTGAGCACGGGAGCGGCCAAGGAAGAATTCGTCATTCTGATTGGGGCGTTTGCCAATACCGGCAACGTCAAAGTGCTGCAATCCAAGATCGGAGAACTCGGGATTCATGTCTATACCGAGCCGCTCGATTCGCCGTCGGGAAAGAAAACGCGCGTGCGTGCCGGTCCTTTTCCCAATCGTGACGCGGCCGAGAAAGCCCTCGGCAAGATGAAGCGGATCGGTGTAAACGGCATCATCGCGGCCCGGAAATGAATGCGTTCGATTACGTCGTTGCCGTCATCGTGCTGGCCTCGGTGGCGCTGGGCGTTTGGCGTGGCGTTGTCGGCGAGATCATCGCCCTGGCGGCCTGGGTTCTGGCTTTTTTTGCCGCCAGATGGTGGGGCAGCGAGGTCGCCGGCGCCTTTTTTTCGGGCATCGCCGACCCGGCCATGCGTATCGTTGCGGCCTGGGTTGCCGTATTTGTGGCCGTGCTCGTGCTGATGGCGCTGTTGCGTCTGGCCATGCAGGGTTTGCTCAAGGCTTTGGGCTTGAGCCTCAGCGACCGTTTGCTGGGGGTGATTTTTGGTATGGCGCGCGGAATGCTGATCGTCCTCGCGCTGGTGGCCGTGGGCGGCATGACATCGCTGCCCAAAGAGAAGTGGTGGAACGAGGCGTATTTTTCGGCGCCGCTGGAAACCGCAGTGTTGGCGGGCAAGCCTTGGTTGCCGCCGGACTTGTCAAAACGAATTCGATTCAGGTAGGAATAATCTATGTGCGGGATTCTCGGGGTCGTCGCGACCTCTCCGGTAAATCAACTTCTCTATGACGGGCTGATGGTTCTGCAGCATCGCGGGCAGGATGCAGCGGGAATCGCCACGGTCGAGAGCGGTACTTTTCATATGCACAAAGGATCGGGCATGGTCCGCGACGTGTTCCGCACGCGCAACATGCGCGCCTTGCCCGGCAACATGGGCATCGCGCACTGCCGTTATCCGACTGCGGGGTCGTCTTCGGACTCGGCGGAGTCGCAGCCTTTCTACGTGAATTCGCCTTTCGGGCTGGTTCTCGCTCACAACGGCAACCTGACCAACACGCGTCAGTTGCAGGAGGAAATGTTCCGCCAGGATCTGCGGCACATCAACACCAATTCGGATTCGGAAGTGCTGCTCAACGTCCTGGCGCATGAGCTCCAGGAGTCGGCCAAGGGCTTCCGGCTCGACCTCGACACCATCTTCAGCGCCGTTGCCGGCGTGCATCGCCGCTGCAAGGGGGCGTATGCCGTCGTCGTCATGATCGCCGGTTACGGCATGCTGGCTTTCCGCGACCCGTACGGTATCCGTCCGCTGGTCATTGGTGAAAACGATACGCCGGAAGGCAAGGAATACCTGCTTGCCTCGGAATCGGTGGCGCTGGATACGCTCGGGTTCCAGGTCATGCGTGATATCGCGCCTGGCGAGGCGGTGTTTATCGACATGCAACGCCAGTTGCATTTCCGCCAGTGCGCATTACAGCCGGTGCTGGCGCCGTGCATCTTCGAATACGTTTATCTGGCACGACCGGATTCGGTGATCGACGGCGTCTCGGTGTACGAGACCCGGTTGCGCATGGGGGAATACCTGGCCGACAAGGTCAGCCAGCAGATTCCCGTTTCCGAGATCGACGTTGTCATCCCGATTCCCGATTCGAGCCGGCCGTCGGCGATGCAACTGGCCCAGCGCCTGGGTATCCCGTACCGCGAAGGCTACGTCAAGAACCGCTACATCGGTCGTACCTTCATCATGCCCGGTCAGGCCATCCGCAAGAAATCGGTGCGCCAGAAACTCAATACCGTGGCGCAGGAATTCAAGGGCAAGCGCGTCCTGCTCGTCGACGATTCGATCGTGCGCGGCACGACCAGCAGCGAGATCGTCGACATGGCGCGTGCCGCCGGTGCACTCAAGGTTTATTTTGCTTCGGCGGCGCCACACGTACGCTTCCCCAATGTCTATGGCATTGATATGCCAACGCGCAGCGAACTCATCGCCAGCAATCGTACCGATGAAGAAATCTGCGCCGAGATCGGCGCCGACGCGCTCGTTTATCAGGATCTCGATGCGCTGAAGGCATCGGTGCGCGACCTGTTTCCGACTTTGGTATCTTTGGACTGCTCGTGTTTCGACGGCAACTACGTCACCGGCGATGTGACGCCGGAATACCTCGACGCCATCGAACAGGCGCGTTCCGGCAAGGCGGCGAACGTGCGCAGCGACAGCGGCGATTCCCGCCAGATGCATCTCAACCTCAATTCGGCCAACTGATCCGATGAGCGACTATCGACCCGAAACGCTGGCGGTTCGCGCCGGCCAGGAGCGCAGCCAGTTCAACGAGCATTCCGAGGCGCTTTACCTGACGTCGAGCTTCGTCTTCGGGAGCGCGGCGGAAGCGGCGGCGCTTTTCGCCGGAGAAAAAGAAGGGCACGTCTATTCGCGTTTCTCCAACCCGACGGTGACCATGTTCCAGCAGCGTCTGGCCGCGCTCGAAGGCGCCGAGGACTGCGTGGCCACCGCCTCGGGCATGTCGGCGATCCTGTCGCTGGTCATGACGCTGTGCAGTGCCGGCGACCACATCGTCGCTTCGACCGGCTTGTTCGGCGCGACGCAGCAACTGCTCGGCACGATCCTGATCCGTTTCGGCGTGCAAACCACTTTCGTGTCGCAAACTGACGTGGCGGCGTGGGAAGCGGCGATCCGTCCGGAAACCAAACTGTTCTTCCTCGAATCGCCCTCGAATCCGCTCACCGAAATTTCCGATATCGGCGCCTTGAGCGCCATCGCGCATGCCAAAGGGATTCTCGTCGCCGTCGATAACTGCTTCTGCACCCCCGTGTTGCAGCGTCCGCTCGAACTCGGTGCCGACCTCGTCGTACATTCGGCGACCAAGTACATCGACGGGCAAGGGCGAGTGCTGGGCGGCGCCGTCGCCGGCTCGCCGAAGCATATCCAGGAAATCGTCAAGTTCCTGCGCTCCACCGGGCCGACGCTGTCGCCGTTCAACGCCTGGGTGCTGCTCAAAGGGCTGGAAACACTGCGCTTGCGGATCGAAGCACAGTCGGCCAACGCACTCGAACTCGCTCACTGGCTCGAAGCACATCCGAAGGTGGCACGGGTGTATTACCCCGGCCTCGAATCGCACCCGCAATACGAGTTGGCCAAACGCCAGCAGCGGCTTGGCGGCGCCATGGTCGCCTTCGAAGTCAAGGGCGGGCGCGCGGAAGCCTGGAAGGTTATCGACAACTGCCGCTTGCTCTCGATCACCTCGAACCTCGGCGACGTCAAGACCATGATTACGCATCCGGCGACGACGACGCACGGACGGCTTTCCCCCGAACAGCGGGCGGCTTCCGGCATCGCCGAAAACCTGATCCGGATCTCGGTTGGCCTCGAAGCTACCGTCGACCTGAAGAACGATCTCGAAATCGGATTGGCGCTGGTTTAACGCCAGCGGCGCTTAGTGGCGGCGTATCGGCCGCGCCAAGTCGGCGCGCTCGTGCGCCGCTTTTTCGAGCGCACTTTTGACACTGGCCGGCAGCATGAACCAGGTCATCAGACTCGATTCCGCACAGATCGCCCAGAACAGCAGGAAACCGACGGAATAGGTTGCCATCGCCGGCAGGTCGACCGGCTCGCCGAGAAGATAAAGCTGTTGCGGGTCGATCAGCGTGAAAAACGCCACTTCAGCGATGCCGGCAGCCAGGAATGACGGCCACAATACCCAGATCACGTGCTTCATGTCCTATCCTCCGTCAAGTGCCACAGTGAAGTGGCAGCCTGAATTGGATTGCGTACCGACCAGCCGGTTCCTTTCAGCTATTGTCCGGACGGTTCGCATACAGCACGAGCGACAGTCCTGACAGCACGATGAACAGAATGCCGATGGCCGACAGGGCATCGGGATACTGATCGAAGACGATCCAGCCGAGCAGAGCGACTCACACCAGTTGCAGGTACAGCATCGGCGACAGCGTCGAGGCGGGCGTTTCGCGGAAGGCGCGGGTCAGGAGGAAATGTCCGGTCCCGGCCGTCAGGCCGAGCGAGACGATGAGGAGTGCCTGTGTCAATGTCGGAATGCTGCCAGTCCAGAAGAAGGGCACGACCGGCAACATGGCGATCAACCAACCAGCGCTGTATAGAACAGCTGGCGCATGACCGGCTCGGTGGCTGATAGTTTGCGCGTGAGAATCTGGTAGGAAGCGAAGCTCATCGCTGCGCATACCGCATAAATCAGACCCGTACCGCCGATAGCACCGCCCGGCCGGGCGATGAGCAGTCCGCCGGCAAAACCGCCTAGTGTCGCCAGCCAGTGCCTGATGCCGACCTTTTCTCCAAGCAACGGTCCGGCGAGCAGGGCGACGATTAGCGGCGAGGTGAAAAAGATGGCGCTGGTTTCGGCGATCGGCAAGCTCCTGAGTGCCAATTGCAGAAAGATGCTCGCCAAGAGCAGCGTGAATCCGCGCAGGATCAAGAGTCCGGGTTTGTCGGTGACGACGATTTCGCGGCCTGTGCCGGGGGCGATGAAAACCAGCATGAGCAGGAGATGCACGGTATAGCGCGCCCAGACGAGCAGCGGCATGCTAAAGAACGCTGTCAGGTATTTCGACGTCGTGTCGAGGACAGCAAAGAGGAAGAGCGCACTGACGAAAAGGAGGATTCCCAGGCGTTTTTCAGTCGTCACAATGTCCGGCAATCCAGTGGTTGAAACACTGCCGCGCGCTGTCGATCAGTTCGCCGGCGCAGAGGCCGACCGGGCCGATACCTTCGGCAACCAATCTGTCCGCCGCCTCGCCATGCAACTGCACCGCTGCGAGCAGGGCGTCGAGCGCCGGCCAGCCTTGCGTCAGCAGGGCGGTGACGAATCCGCTGAGCACGTCGCCGCTGCCGGCCGTTGCCAGACCGGGGTTGCCGCGATTATTGATGAACCAGCGGCCGTCGGGCGTGGCCACGACCGTGCCGCAACCCTTGAGCGCGACCTGAGCCTTGAAGCGGTTAGCGATTTTGCTGGCGGCGCCGATGCGGTCGGCCTGAATGTCGGTGACCGAACAACCGAGCAGGCGAGCCGCTTCAGCTGGGTGCGGCGTGAGCAGGGTCGGTGCGTTGCGCCCCGCGATAGCGGCAGGGAGCGCGCTATCCCAAGCCAGTAGATTAAGCGCGTCAGCGTCGAGCACGAGCGGAATGGCGAGCGCACAGGCTTTGGTAAGTAATTCACGCGCTGCGTCTCCGGTGCCGATGCCAGGGCCGCAGGCCAGCGCGGTCAAGTCGACGGCAAGCAGTTCGGAGGGGGCGCGCAGCATGAGCTCGGGCTGCAGAATGTCGAGCGAGGGCGCATGTTCATCAAGTAAACCCACATAAACCCGGCCGCTGCCCAGACGCAGCGCCGCCCGCGATGCCAGCAGCGCAGCGCCGACCATGCCCGGCGCGCCGCCGAGAATGCCGGCGTTGCCGAAATGGCCCTTGTGGCTGTTGCGCGGGCGCGGTTGCAGATGATCGGCGAATAGCTCCCGCGCGACGAGTCGGCCGCCGGCCGGCTCGATGTTCTCGGCAACGAGTTCGAGCGGCGCGACCGAGATTTCGCCGCAATGATCGGGGCCGTCGGCGGTGAACAAGCCGGGCTTGGCGGCAATGAAGGTCAGCGTGTGGCTGGCGCGGATCGTCGGGCCGTGGCGGGCGCCGGTGTCGGCGTCGAGACCGCTCGGGCAATCGAGCGCGAGCAACGGGCAACCGTCCTCCACGGCCAACGCATTGGCGTGTTCGATCAGCGCCGCGTAGGGCTGGCCGATTTCGCGCGTGAGGCCGATGCCGAAGAGGCCATCGACGATCAGCGACCAGCGTGGACAATCCGGAATCGCCGCCAGCGTTGTGCCGCCCGCTTCGCGAAAACGACGGAAGGCCTGCGCGGCATCCGGCGGCAGTTTTTCGGCGTCGCCGACGAACACCACTTGCGTTTCGAAGAAGCGTTCACGCAACAAGCGTGCGACGACAAAGGCATCGCCGCCGTTGTTGCTCGGCCCGGCGAGGATGAGAACGGCGCCGTTACCTTCGGCGCAGATGGACGCGGCAAGATCGGCAGCGGCGCGGCCCGCACGCTCCATCAGCGGTTGATCGGCTGCCGCTGCGTCGATACGGCGCAGTTCTGCGGAAAGGTACAGGGGAATCGAGTACATGGCCGGGTCCAGTCGCGGACGATAATGGCGTAGTTTAGCCGAGATGCCCGGTGATTATGCAGCGTGTTCTTGGCTTTTAGTATCGTCGTCTGGTTATCGGCCATAGCCGCCATTGGCAGTACTTCTGATGAGTGGCTGGTGTCGCGCAGGTTGCCGCCGTTGAGGCGGCATGCAATCTGAAGGCCGCTTTCTTTACCGACGAGTGAGTACTTTGTGCCATCGACTGTCGGGTTTCGCAGGGCCGGTTTCGATCAAAGCGGGCGTTCTCCTGTACAGGCGACTCGCCTGTCAATCCTTTGCTCTGCCATTAGATGGAGCAAACTATCCCCTCCTAACCGCAGGCGCTTTAGCTTCGTGCCAGAGCAGCGTGGGGCTAGGGTAGCCCTGCAAATCGGTACCCGGCGCCGTCCTTCGCAAAGGTGACGATGTTAATGCCTGCCTTCTTTGTGATGGGTTTGCAATGACTTCCGCGGGGTAGCGTGGGCAGTACCAAGTGCCTACGCACAGGCAGGCCGAGCACATCGTGAATGCACTCGCCGTGGATGAGCAATTGACCAACACCTGTGTAAACGTCGGTGGTTCTTGCTGAGGTTTTGACCTCGAAAAGGTCGACCTCCATTGCAACGATGGCAAGGTCGATAGCTTGCGCTTTTTGGCTGCTTCCAGTTAAGCGCAGTTTTGCTTCCAGCGCTCGAACGATTTCCCCATGCTCGACCGTCCGTTTACCACTACCGTGACCCTTTGAATGCCCTTCTCCGGCATATTCATCGAAGTAGTCCCGCAGCCTTAGCATTTGGTCCTTCACTGAAGGTGTCTTCTTGCAAGGAGTAGCGGGCTTCGGAGAGTTACCCGACGGTGGTGTCTCGTCTTCAGTTTCATCATCCTGCTCGGCTCCTATTCGGGTGGCTACTTCACGAGCCTCTTCGGCGAACTCCCATAGACGGTCCGCCAACTCAGAAGCTTCCAGTGAGGTAATCAGGATCAACTGTGAGGAGCGATTGCCGTCATGTGCTTCGATCGTTCGTGACGCGAATTCCCTGAAGACTTTTGCCTTCTTCAGCCCTGCGCGCCCTTTGGTCAATTTTCCTCGATGCGCAAGGAATACATCACCGTTGCTGTCCTTAACGAACGCGCCTGCCATCTTTCGGTTGTAGGTCCGTGTCGGAAAATTCAACTGGACGTCGATTTCCATCCAGTGACTGGAGGCAGGATCCCCTGAAAGCAGGAAGTTTCCCAGCTTGTTGTCTCCGCTGAAGGGTGACCACGCTCGCACGTTTGCACCAGAGGCTGATTCAAAATAGACAGTGCCCTTGAAATGGCCCGATGGGTACGTGATTTCACGCTCTCGCTTGATCCGAAAGATCTTCTCCAATTGCTTGCCAAGGCGCCTGTTCAGCTTTGCGATTTCAGCCACATCTGTAACGACTTCAAATGAATAATCCAAGGTAGCTCTCCCTTTTTATAGATTCCTGTACGGCATATTGCCATTGGTGGACGGAGAATGTCAGTACGGGTATCAGACCTTCCACCGAACTTCGCAGAACCTCGACCACAGTTCCCTTGGTGGCTCATTAATCAATCAGACGCCTGCCTGGGTATAACAGTTGACGGTAACGTTAAGTCCGCAGTTACAGTGACATCAAGCTTGGTGATCTATTGGCGCGGCACCTCTTAGAACCTTCGACTAATCGTCGGAAGACGGACAGAAGAAAATTATTTCTTCGTCATTTTTGGCACCTAAGCGGAGTACAAAAGTGCCGGGGCGTGTTTTATCAGGACGCGTATCAGTTACTCGGCTTGGCCTCGTCCACGAAAGCAACTCGATCAATTTTCGGAGATTACGATTCGCTACCTGAGGCAGCGTGAACAATACGATGAAGAAAATAAACTCCGGAAACTCTATGACACCAGTGTATTCGCATGCAGGATGGTGCGGACGCTTAGCCAGCCTTATTCTAGCTGGGTACTTCACGGTATCTGGAACATCAAGGAGGGCAATCTCTGTATCTGGATTTTCGTCATGGAGATCAACGTTTTGTTTTTCGATTACGCCATCTACGGTGGTCTGTGTATCCGGAACATCCTTCCGCCAAAATTGAAAGTAAGCCCATTCGTGCGCCTGAGCCGCCTCCTTGAATGTGTGTCCACGTTGATAGAGGACCGCATTGAATTGGGGTGCGCTCGCGTTATCAACAACCCAGCCAAACGGCGCTGGCAGGATGACAGTGTTTGGTCCGCTATATGGGACGGCAATAGGTGCCTGGAATGCCTTGAACTCGGCTAAGCTCATTACATCGAGTTCGATGTCAGCCAAGTCGCGATGTGCTCGTTCTAAAGCAGCTGGGCTATAGCCGATTGTCGTTACCATTAATCCGCGGTGAGCACCTACGTCGGCCATGAGACCAAGGAATTCTTCGACGTCCTTAATGTCAATGGCCTTGTTGTACATCTTTGCGTCCACCACTGTCCGGAGTTGCGCTCCCGAAATTGTGACGTCGATAAGAATATCTATCTGGCGTTTGACTCCCGACAAATTACCGTGAAGATGCACATTCCAAGTGATTTGAGACGCAGGGTAGCGTAGCTTGAACTCCGCGAAGACCGTCTTTTCGTATTCACGCCAATCCACTTGGTTTCCCCTAGCGTCTGTCTTACGCACCCGCGTTGAGAATCTTGGTTTTACTTGCACCATGAATTCTCATCGTGACTGGCTCCTTGCTTTTTATTTCAGTTGCCCGGATCAGGGCTATTAACTGCTGCTGGAACTGTATGCCAGCATCAGTAGGCAAACCGGCAGGTAAAGGAAACGATTTCAATATGGCTTCATGTAATCCTTCGCCAACATAAAAATATGCCGACTCCATTAGAAGAGGTAATACATCGGCCTGCCCAATCTTCATGGCAGAAGTGATAGCGCAAGCCCATGCCTGGATGTCTCCTCTATTTCTCCGCGCACATGTAAGAAATCTATACATTGCGATTTGTGGTTGGTCAGAAATATTCGCAAGGTGGCCTGCATTGAATGACAGGAGCGGATCGATCGCACAGATTTCGAGAAATGGCCGCAACTTCTGAATCAAGTCGTCGATGCTAACGGCTGCACTTAGCGCCATTAGCATTTCCTGTGTTGCGGCGCTCACAGGCTCGACTTTCTGCTCCTTGATCCCCAGGTCGATATCAGCTCTTCACAAACCAATGCCACCAAGCGAGGGTAGGAGCCAAGGCTTACGTCGGTCGCAACTGCACTACTAATATTTAGGTAAGCGGCGTCGTAGTGTCCGCAGTGGAACAATGCGTCACCTAAACGCCACTGGTCAGCAGGCGAGTGGTTGATGTCAAATGCCTTTTGGTATGAACTCGCAGCGACGTTAGCTTGATCCGTCTCAAACTGAGCAGCACCTAGTTCTGCCCAATAATAGCCCCTGTCGAAATAGCCAGAATCCCGCTCACCTGCCATATGGTAATAGTTCAGCGCCTCCTGCCAGGAACCTGAATGAGCGAGGTAATTTGCTGCATTGTATGCCGCCGATGCCGCCATCCCAGGGTACGGAAGTGCGTCTGCCCAGGCCTTCAATTGTTTCTGCCACAGATCTGTTTGCCCGTAGCGCTTACTAGCTCGAAGCCCCACCACGTGGATGTTTAGCCATGCGACAGGGTCTTCTTTGTTGGCGAGTCTATCGAGAATCATTGGAATAGCTCGATCAATCCCCAACGAGTAGATCAGTCCCTCTATGAGGAGTTGTTGGAATTCTTCTGACGCCGCGCCAAACAGAGTTGTCGAAGACTGAGTAGCGATAATTCGTGCGACAGAACTTCTGTCGTAACGGCACGAGACTAGGAAAAGTAACAGTACGGTTAGGTCCGCGACGATTGCGGGGTCATCATAATCGCCGTCACACGTGACAACAAATCCGGGCAACCCCACATGACTTAACCGTAGCTTCTTCCTTTCAAGGAGGACATCGAAGTGGCACGGCGCTGCAGACTCGCCGAAGACCTTGAAAGAGCCGGAAGGCAGCCGCCCGCCTATTAGCTCGGCCAATCTCAGGCTCCCCACTACTCCATTTGACTCGTCTCTAACGCAAACGGTCGCCGGCAAGGACAACTGGTGCTGCACGACTTCTCTTCGTAGTCTTGCTAGCTGTTCAATTGTCTGTGCAGTTTCTTCGTGATGCCAAACTTCCAAATGAGTGGCCACATCGACCGATGCAGCCGTTGGTTTCATTCGCCACTCCAGGTCGTGCATCCAGCACCACTTTATGGTTTTCGTTTCCGCAAAAAAACGTAGGAGGAGAACTGGATCAGAGTGGGATGACCAATATTCAAAACCATCTGTATCGAAAACTTCGATCTGGATGTCAATTCCGTAATCTCGGCGAAATTCATGCATCACCCACAGTTCAGGAAGCGCTGCACGCAAGGCCGTAACCGACAAATCTTCGAGGACGTGATTTCTATCGCGTTTCATATTGTTACCCACTAGCAACCCAGATTCTTTCATCATATCGAAAGTTTGACGGACCGCCACCACCGCTGACTGCCGAGTGGCAGTTATCCGATACATTGCAGACTAACCCGGAACGCGCCTTCAGGGTCGGCTTTGGCCGAATTTTCGCCGTTGCCGCCCCATTCAAAACAATCGCCCTGTGTGCCATTAGCCACTTGTTTGCCTAATCGAGTACTATCGCTGCGCGTTTTGTCGAGTGGAATGGTTATGAAAATCTGGGTGGATGCCGACGCGTGTCCGGTGGCGATCAAGGAGATTCTTTATCGGGCGGCCAATCGCACCCAGGTCCCGCTGGTGCTGGTCGCCAATCGGATGCTGCGTGTCCCGCCGTCGCCGTGGATCAAAGCCTTGCAGGTTCCCGCCGGTTTCGATGTGGCGGACAAGCGGATCGCCGAAGAAGCGCAGCCGGGCGACCTGGTCATTACCGCCGATGTGCCGTTGGCCGCCGACGTCATTGCCAAGGGCGCGGTGGTCATCGATCCGCGCGGGGAATTGCTGACGACGGGCAATATCCAGGAGCGCCTTGGTTTGCGCAACTTCCTGGACACTCTGCGCAGCAGCGGCGTGGAAACCGGAGGCCCGTCGGGGCTTTCCGACGCGGATCGAAAAGCGTTTGCCAACCAGTTGGACCGGTTGCTGGCGAAGCGCCAGTAGAAATCGCGGCTAGCCGTTCAGACGTCGCGTTCAAGCCTGTCGCAAATCTTCGGGGCCACGGACAATTTTCCGGGCGGAAATGCTTGGGACGTGTTAGGATCGCGCCTCCTCGCAGCGCCTTTCATCAGTCTTGGCGCGCGTTTGACCGGCTTGGCGGCATCGCCAGACTCGGCCCAATCATCCTTATCGATCTGCCCAGACTGGTTCGTGCAGCCGCGGTCATCCGCGCACGCAGGGCAGATGCTTGGAGTTACCCTACGTGAAATTTACCGAACAGGGTCTCGTTCCCGAGATCCTGCGCGCCATTGCCGATCAAGGCTATGAAACCCCGACCCCGACCCCGAACCCGATCCAGGCCCAGGCTATCCCCAAGGTTCTTGCCGGGCATGACTTGATGGCGTGCGCCCAGACGGGCACTGGCAAGACCGCCGGCTTTACCCTGCCGATCCTAAACCGTCTGGCAAGCGACAAAACCACCGGGCCGCGCAAGATCCGCGTGCTGATCCTGACACCGACCCGCGAACTGGCGGCGCAAGTCGAGGATAGCGTCCGCACCTACGGCGCACATTTGCCGTTCAGGTCGCTGGTCATCTTTGGCGGGGTCGGCATCAACCCGCAGGTCGCCGCGCTCAAGAAAGGCGTCGACATCCTGGTCGCCACCCCCGGTCGTCTGCTCGACCACGCGCAGCAGCGTACCGTTGATCTGTCGGGTATCGACGTGCTGGTGCTTGACGAGGCCGACCGCATGCTCGACATGGGCTTCATCCACGACATCCGGAAGGTGCTGGCGCTGCTGCCGAAAAAGCGCCAGAACCTGCTGTTCTCGGCGACCTTCTCCAATGAGATTCGTGCGCTGGCCTGCAGCTTTCTGGTCAATCCGGAATACGTTGAATCCGAGCGCCGCAACACCGCGTCGGAACTGGTCAGTCAAATCATTTACAAGGTCGATCGGGAGCGCAAGCGCGACCTGCTGATCGACCTGATCAAGGAAAAAGGCTGGTATCAGGTGCTGGTATTCACGCGCACCAAGTGGGGCGCCAACGGTCTGGCTGAAAAGCTGTTCAAGGCCGGTATCGGCGCCGATGCCATCCACGGCAACAGGAGCCAGAATGCCCGTACCCGGGCACTCGCCAATTTCAAGAGCGGCA
This sequence comes from uncultured Propionivibrio sp., assembly GCA_964575415.1. Classification (GTDB taxonomy): domain Bacteria; phylum Pseudomonadota; class Gammaproteobacteria; order Burkholderiales; family Rhodocyclaceae; genus Propionivibrio. The sequence goes on along the minus strand of CAZNQL010000015.1, from coordinate 14,667 downwards.
AGCTGCACGTCCTCGTCGCCACCGATATCGCGGCGCGCGGTATCGATATCGATGAATTGCCGCACGTTGTCAACTACGAGTTGCCGAATGTGCCGGAGGATTACGTACATCGTATCGGCCGTACCGGCCGTGCCGGTTCGGAAGGCTCGGCTATTTCGCTGGTTTGCGTCGATGAGCACAAGCTGTTGAAAGACATCGAGCGGCTGATCAAGAAGCCGATCGACGTGGTGGCCCATCCGGGTTACGAGCCCGACCCCAGCATTCGCCCTGAGCCGATCCAGATGCGTTCGGCCGGAGCGCGCGGCGGTCAACGTCCGTCGGGCGGGCATCGGGGCAGTGCAGCACGCTCCAACAAGCCGCAAGCGCCGGCAAAAACCGCAACGCCGGCCGGAAAGCCCGGTGGAGGCGCGGCGCAGCGCAGAAATGGTCGCGATGGGCGGCCAGCTCCAAGAGCGATGAAGAGTACCTGAACGAGGCAATACGCTTTCTCCAAAGCGCTACGCCCGTTCGAATCGCCCCGGTTTTATGGGGGAGATTCCTGCGCTAGCCAGGCGACCACCTGCTCGGCCAGTTGAAGCACCGGCAGACTGGCGTCGAGTGTGAGCACGCCCGGCTCGCCTTCCGGCGATTCGAGCGTGGCAAACTGGCTGTCAACGAGGCTGGGTGAAAAGAAGTGGCTATCGGCGCGTTGATTGACCCTACGCAGGGCTTCTTCGGGGCCGATCTGGAGATAAACGAAGCGCAGGTCGCTTGCCGCATTGCGCAATGTGTCGCGGTACGTCTTGCGTAGGGTGGAGCAGGTCAGGATGACGTTGGGCGGCGTTTGTCGCAGCAAGCCGCTCAAGCTTGCCAACCAGCCTTCGCGGTCCGCATCGGTCAGGGCGATGCCCTGGCTCATTTTCGTGCGGTTGGACGCACTATGGTAATCGTCGCCTTCGATCCGGCGCACCGGCATTTTTTGCGCCAAGACAGCAGCCAGACTCGACTTTCCGCAACCGGAAACGCCCATGATGACGACGGCGGGGGGCATGATTGGCTGGCGCTATCCTCGATGGTCCGGCTAAAGCTTTTGCAGGTGTTCCGGATCGAGAATCCGTTTGCTGTAGGTTTTCGAGGTGTACAAGGTTACAGCGGGGTTATGGCCGGTCACCCGGTCCTTGGTGATCAAGGTCGTCACCAGAGCGTCCGAATATTTGGTGAACAACGAATCGTGTCCGACGCAAAGCCCCATGATGACGTTGAGATGCGTTTTCTCCTTGTTCAGCAGTTGTGCCTGCAGGATCGGATTACAGCAGGCTTCAAAAGTGCCGCTCTGAATCTTGAGTTCCTCGGCAATCCCGATCTCGCTTTTGTCGACGGAGCCGACCTTGCAGAGCACGGTGAAAGGTTCCAACCCGGCGGCGCGTAATACCTTGGCGAAGATTTTCGTTTCTTCGATCAGGCCAAGGCAGGTGGCGATGCCGATGCGCGTGGCCTGGATGCGGCGCGCGAAGGCCACGACTTCCTCGACGCGTGACAGTTCGCAATAAAACAATCCCTCGACTTCGGCGGCGGCCTTGGCCACCAAAGCATCTTGCGAATCGCCGCAGTAACTCTGCTTCGTCGAATTGATCAGTGCATTGTCCGTACTTTCGGATAGGCAAAAATCCGGATATTTTTTGTTGTGCCGATAGCAATTCAGTTGGCCGCACTCGGTGCACGACAGGACGTCGATCTTGGACATGTGATGGTTCTCCCTGAAGGCGCTCATTTTACGCCAGCGGGCTAGGCTCGTCCGAATGCGGGTAAAGGATTGCTGAGAGCTAAACGCGTTTGGTGTAATGTCGGCGCAGCCAGCGGCTAAGTCCGTCAAGGCCGGGAAACAGCACTCGCTCGGAGATGTTCGCCTGGTCGAGCTTGTCGCGCACTTCCCATTTCAGTCCGGCGGGGATGACGATCTTTTGCCAAGCGCGCGGCGAGGTGACGCGGCTGAACCAGTCGTCGATGACCAGCGTCGGGTTGGAAGCGATCGAGAAATAGGCGAACTGATTCATGATCCGGTCGTCGAGTGACGGCGGTTCGAAAAAGAGAAGGAAGTCGTTGAGGTCGGACGGCATCTTGTCGAGTGCCGCCAGGTCCTTGACGTATTTGTCCAGGATGCCGACGGTGAAGATATGGGCGCCTTCGGCGCGTAGCGCTTTTTTCAGGCTGTCGGGAAGGTGCTCGTGGATCTCGTCGTAGTCGACCTTCCATACGCAGCCGTCGATGCCGAATTCGCGGATATTATGAGTCGCGAAATGCAGGGCGACGAGCGGCGAGTAGGTCCAGTCCATGAGCCGCGTCGGCAGGCCGTGGTGCTCGGCGACGGAAAGCCAGTGCCAGACCGAATCCTTTTCGACGACGTTGCGGTGCGCGTATTTCTGGAATTTGCGCAGCAGGTGTTTTTCGCGTTCATGGTAGCCTTCGCCGATGCGCATCAGGCTCGGCTCCAGCCGGTAGTTGGCGTTCGAATTGCCGCGAAAGGCATGGTGTGAGCGATGGTGTTGCAGTTCATCGTTCCAGGAGCCCTCGAAAAGCAGTTCGTGCAGGTGCGTCCATGATTGGGCGACGATCTCGCGTGCGCCGACGTCCGGGCTGCTTTCAGTGACTTCCGTGAATAGCATGTTAGTCCTTTCTTACGAGGCCGCCGTTGGGGTGCATGTCTTGTGCTTGCAGGGGCGGACCGGTATATTTTGCGCCCATCGCTTTGTGCCGTGAAAGAAATCTGTGGTGCTGTTTTCGTCAGACAAGGATGGAATATGCCGTTTTCTTGTTACACCGCCTTTGCATGGATTTTATCGAGTTCCTTGAGCAGGGATTGCAGCGTGCCGGTTGCGCGATTGATGGCTTCGCTATCCGGAATTTCGGAACCGTGCACCAATTCGTTTCTAAACTGCCGTAATCGTTCTGCGTTGGCGAGAAGTTGCGGCGGACTGCCCTCGAGCAGTGAAAGCAATTTGCTTGGCGTGACGCTGTACCCAGTCAGCCCTTTACTTTCGGCGAGGGTTCCTACGTATTGCTCGTATTCGATCCAGAGCGACATGAAATTGCCGATGGCGTGGTGTTGCGCAGGCAGTTCAGTGTGGCCCGGTGCGAAGGGGAGCCGATATTCGGTGGCGCGCAGCTTGGCAAAAGTGGTGTAGCGCTCGGGCGTTTCAGCCAGCAACTGGTCAATGACTTGCTCGGCGAGCGGGCGCGTCTCGAAATCGTCGTGCAGGACGTTGATGTAGGGGGACAACGCTTCCGGTGTGGCAATGCCTTCATGCATCAGCAGAAGGAACAACAAGTCGACGCGGCCGATTTCCTATTCGGTGAGTGCCGACGCGCTGAGATTGTTATGGGCGAGTTCGAGCAGTGCGGCGGCAAGATCGTAGTGACTGGCGAATTCGCGGCCTTTGGTCGAAGCCCGATGTTCGCCCGCATGCTGGAGGCGTTCGAGTGCGATCTCTCCGGCAAGAACCAGGCCATTCAACTCGTCGAGAACCGAATATTCTTCGTCCGACAGGCGCCCTTGTAACGGCTTGTAGATCAGATCATGCTCGACTTCCGACCAGGCGTGCATGAGTACCGACGCTACCTGGATTTCTATCGTGATTCCGGCATGGCGTTTTTGGGCTTCTTTCAGGTTCGATTCGGGGATGCGTACCCGGTAGTGCGTCGCCCAATAGCCCGAAAATCGGCGTCCCTGTTTCGGCAGCAGGTTTTCCGGGAAATTTTTCGGTTCCGAAACAAGAAGAAAGTGCTTGCGAATGATGTTGCCGACTTCCTCCCGTTGTCCTGGAAAATAAAGCGCCGCATGAACGACCGCCAAGTCGACGATGTCGTCGTAAATGTTTTCCAGCCGCGTGTAATCTCTGTTTTTGGCGCGTTCGACAACTTTTGCTTCGAGCCGTTTTGGGTTCTTGGCGCGGAAGCTGACAATTGCCCGTACACCAGCCGCCTGCAGGTTAGCTTCAAGAATTTCGGCAACGATCTTGCATGTGGTTTCAAAAAATTCGAAATCCTCCCTGTATTTGCCGAGGAATTCGGTAATCATCTGGTCCACTTGGCTCTCCTTTTTTTGAGATCGGGTTGATCGCTAGTTTTCTATCCCAACTATTTAAGTCTAGTTCACGGAATTCCATTTGGCATGGGTTGGCGGACAGGATTTGTATGGCAAAGGCGAGCCGGGAAGAGGCACTGCTGAGCATTCTTCCGCGCTATAGTACGGGCTTTGATTTCAACTGAAACGCTTTGCCCGATGTCGAATACGCTGCCTCTTCACAAAGTCGCCGACGAAAATGACCGCGAACGTGCTGCTGGCCGCTGGCGCGGCGCCGGCGATGATCGTCGCCGAGGAGGAGGAGGCTGATTTTGCGGCGATTTCAGGGGCGCTGTTGATCAACGTCGGTACCTTGTATCCGGCCCGTCTCACCGTCATGCGTCAGGCCGTGGCGTCGGCGAATCGGGCGGGGGTGCCGTGGACGCTTGATCCGGTCGCGGTTGGCTTTCTCGATTACCGGGCGCAAGCCTGCCGTGAATTTCTGGAGGCAGGGCCGGCGGCGATCCGCGGGAATGCTTCGGAGATCATGACCCTGGCCGGCATGGCCGGTGGCGGCCGTGGCGTCGATTCGACCGCGGCTTCCGATGCAGCGCTCGAGGCAGCCAAACGGCTGGCGCAGACGACCGGCGCGGTCGTTGCCGTGACCGGGGCAACCGATTACATCACGGACGGTAATCAGGTCTGGACGACGCCCTGGGGCGATCCGTTGATGACGCGTGTGGTCGGCACCGGTTGCGCCTTGTCGGCACTGGTGGCGGCCTTTACGGCCAAGGCACCGGATCGCCTGCTGGCGGTGGCGGCGGCCTGTGCGGTCGCCGGTTGGTGTGGGCAACAGGCTGCAGCAAGTTGCCGAGGTCCGGGGTCGTTCAAGGCGGATTTTCTGGATGCGTTGTACCGGTTGAGTCCGCAATCGTTACGCAAGGAGGTGCCGTCTTGAATCTGGTCGATCTGACGCTTTATCTTGTCCTCGATCCCGACCTTTGCGGAGGACCGGAAGGCATGCTGCGCACGGCGCAGTTGGCGGCGGAAAACGGTGCTACGGTCGTTCAGTTGCGCGCACCGAACTGGAAAAAGCGCCAATGGCTGGTAACCGCACGGGAACTCAAGGCTGTTCTGGCACCACTGGGGGTGCCGCTGATCATCAATGATCATGTTGACGTCGCACTCGCCGTCGATGCCGACGGGGTGCATGTCGGGCAGGGCGACCTGCCCGCCACCGAAGTTCGCCGTCAGATCGGGCCGCACAAGATCCTCGGGTTGTCGGTCAATAATCCTGAGCAATTGGCGGCCGTGCCCGAGGGTGTCGACTATCTGGGCATCGGCCCGGCCTATCCGACCGGGACCAAAGCCGATGCCGCCGAGGTGGTCGGAACAGAACGTTTCGCAGCATTGGTTGCCGCTTCCCGATGGCCGGTTGTTGGCATCGGCGGTATCCATGCCGGTAATTGCGCAACACTGATCGCCGCCGGTGCACACGGTGTTGCCGTGGTTTCGGCAATCTGCGGGCAGATCAATCCCGCCCGCGCCGCGATCGATCTGATGGCTGCTATCCGGGGGGTAACTCCTCGGGGTTGAAACCCTAGCGTTTCATCATTTCCTGCAGCTTCGGATTCTTCATCATCTCGTTGATGTTGAAGCCGCCCATGTTCGGCATGCCTTGCATCTGGGTGTCGATTTCCCAAAGGCCGGGTTTACGCTTGGGCAGTTCGCCAGCCGTCGCGGTATTCGCGAGGCATGCCAAAACGCCGAGCACCAGCAGTGAAGGAATGTGGCGGGAGAGGAAGTGATGGTTCATGATAACTCCTTGAATTGAGTGGGAAGGGCGGCAACCGTGGCAGTCGTCTGGCTGCGCCGCCCAAGTTTCATTTGCCAAACAGTTTGTTGAGGGATTCACCGATGCCCTTGGCTGTTCCACCGCCGACTTTGCCGACACCTTTGGCCAGGTCTTCGATGCTGACGCCGAGGCTGTTGGCTACGGAAGCGCCGACGCGTGTGCTCAGGTTTTCGTTGAGAGAGAATTTTGGGTCGTTGATGTCGCCTTCCAGTACGAACTTGACTGTGATCTTGTCGTTGTGGGTTTTCATCATCGAGACGACGGCGTCGCGTGGCATGCCCATGAGCGTTGTCGAGCCCGAGGCGAGTTCCAAGTCGTTGAGGGTCAGGGTGCCGGGGCCGTGAAGTTTTGATTTCTTGACCGTGGTCTTGAGGTCGAGATCGAGCGCGCCTTTCCGGACGCCGGTTTCGGCAGCCTTGATCAGATAGGGTTGCAGGGCGACCAGATCGACGCCGCGCATTCGAGTGGCTATGTCGGATTCCTTGGTCGAAAGCTGGATTTGACCGTTGATCTGGATTGTTCCGTCTTGGCGGATACCTTTGAGGATACCGTCCAAGTTGATCTCGCTCTTTTCGTTGAGTTCTGGCAAGCGGATTTTGCTGACGTTGGCGTTGATTTTTTCCATGCTCAGCTTGAGCGGCGGATTCCTGATCGTGGCGTCGTAAAAGTCGAAGGCCGAGTCGGCGAGTTCGATACGGCCGATTGTGATCGGGGGCATGCTTTCTTCCGCCGGTTTTTCGCCCGCAAACGCTGATTTTTCACCTGGAGCGGCAGGTTTGGCTGGTTTGTCGAGCAGGCTGGGGAGAACCTTCATCTGGCCGTTTCGCGCGCGCAGCATGGAGATGTAGGCGCCCTCGATGCGCAGGGTGCGGATGACGACCTTGGCGGAGAGTAAATCCATGACCGAGGGAATGATCAAGATGCGTTCGGCGCGTAACTGGTCTTCAGCAGGCCAAGCCAGGGTTGTCCGCGCTTTGGCGTCGGGTTTTGGCGCACGAATACGGATGCCGATCACTTCGACACCGGTCGGACCGACGCGGATTTCCTTGATCTCACCCTGGGGGCCCAAAGCGTTTTTGACCTGACTTTTCAGTTCCCGGATGGCCAGCTGGAAGACGGCGAAAGCGGCAATCAGCAAAACGATGAAGCCGATGCCGATAATTACTACCCAGGATCGTTTTTTTGTAGCCATGACAGACCTCTTGTGTTCGGTATTTGTTCGGTTCTGGCGTAATCATAGGCGCTTCGACGCCGATTTTGGAGCGGATAAAGTGACGTACGCACTTTGAGAATCGATGACTGGCGTGTCAATTTGAACAATTATTTGGCAATATGGTCTATGATTCAAATGGGTGGTTTGTTTTGGCCCGGAGCAGAAGGTGTTTTATGGATGTATCTTCAGTCGCTTCAAATGCATATTCGACGCTAATCGCGAGTACCCAGCAGTCGGCGCGCAATCCGCGTGCTGAAGCCGAGCAGCCACCACAGGATTTTCAGCAGACGCAACAGTCCCAGCAATCCCGCCAGCCGCAACAGACGCAGCAAGCCCAACAGTCTCAGCAATCCCAAGAGGCCCGGAATACGCAAGCCGTGAATGAGACGGAGGCAGCGGCGCAGGCACGTCTGGAGGCGCAGAGAACGCGCACGACGGTCAATGCCAACGGTCAGGAAGTCGGCACGCTGATCAATACTACGGCGTGATTTTCGATCCGGCGCTCAACCGATCCTGTGGTTGGCCCAAACGATGCCGCTGATTGCGGCTACGACGCACGCGATGAGGAAGATCGCGCGCGTCGTTTTGTAAATTCTTGGATTTTTTTCGCGATCCGCGATCCCGAATAGGTACAACGCTCCCCAAGCAACGGCGATCCCCAGCAGCAGAGGGACGCCGATGGCTTGCCATTCGCTGCGATTCAGATCGAGCAAGCAGCCTTCGTGCCAGAGAACGGCGACAAAGACGCCGAAGGTCCACAGCAGGCCAAGGCCGCCGAGGCCGCAAAGGCTGGCGACAAAGCGCGTGATCCAGGTTTCCACCATTTTTACCTTTGTTTGGTGTGTCTTCAGTTCGCCGTGAAGCGTTCGCGCAACTCGTCGAGATTGAGTTCGTGCAGGATTGCCTCCAGGCGTTCCTGCGCATTACGGCGCGGTTCGTGCGTGAGGCGGGCGATGATCAGTTCGTTCTTCATCGAATGTTCCCAGCCGACGAGTTCGGTGACCGTCACCTGATAGCCATGCGCTTCCAGCTGCAGGCAGCGGAGTGCGTTGGTTAGTACGCTGCCGAATTCGCGCGTGTGGATCGGGTGTCGCCAGATTTCGGAAAGGGGCGTCTTGGCGAAAGAGGCGTTCTTGTTCTTGCGTAATGCTGCGGCGATCTCGGCCTGGCAACAGGGCACGAGGACAATGAGCGGGCTTGCTTGCGCAGGGCAAAACGGATGGCGTCGTCGGTGGCGGTATCGCAGGCGTGCAGCGCGGTGACGATGTCGACGCGCTCGGGCAGTTCCGGCGAGCGGATCGATTCCTCGACGCTGAGATTGAGAAACCGCATGCGTTCGAATTGCAATCGACGAGCCAATTCGATGGATTTGTCGACGAGTTCGGGGCGGGTTTCGATGCCGAAGATGCGCCCTTCACCGATGGCCGTGAAGTAAAGGTCGTAAAGGATGAAACCTAGGTAGGATTTGCCGGCGCCGTGGTCGGCGAGGCTGAAGTCGGTGTTTCCGGAATTCAGTTCGGCGAGCAGCGGTTCGATGAAGTGATAGAGGTGATAGACCTGCTTGAGCTTGCGACGGCTGTCTTGGTTGAGTTTGCCGTCGCGCGTCAGAATGTGCAGTTCCTTGAGCAGTTCGATGGACTGTCCCGGCTTGATTTCGGGAAGGGATGCGGGGGAGGATGAGCTTTGTTTTTTCATATGCCGAGCATTTTAGATGAAGCGCTTCGTTGCATGGGATAATGCCCCTTTTTCCTGAACCAATTTCCCATGGCGATTCAGTGGTTTCCCGGTCACATGACCTCGGCGCGCAAGAAAGCCGCCGAGACCATGGCCAATATCGATGTCGTGATCGAGGTGGTCGATGCGCGTTTGCCCGAGGCGAGCACCAATCCGATGGTACACGAGCTGCGTGCCTTTCGGCAGCGCCCCTGCCTCAAGGTGTTGAATAAATCGGATCTTGCCGATCCTTTGATCACCAAGGCATGGATTGCCTGGTATGAACGGCAGCCGGGCGTGAAAGCCGTGGCGATTACGAGCAAGAATGCCGCCGAAGTGGCGCGTCTGCCAAAGCTATGCCAGAGCCTGGCGCCGCATCGTAACGACAACATCAAGCCCTTGCGCATGATGATCATGGGCATTCCGAACGTCGGCAAGTCGACGTTGATGAATGCGCTCGTCAAGCGCAAGATCGCCAAGGTCGGCGACGAGCCGGCGGTGACCAAGTCGCAACAGGTGTACCAGATCAGCGTGCGCCACACGATCATCGATACGCCGGGGTTGATGTGGCCGAAGATCGAACACGACAGCGACGGCTGGATGCTGGCGGCGAGCCACGCGATCGGTCGCAATGCCATTATCGACGAGGAGGTGGCCGTCTTTCTGGCCGGCCTTTTGTTGGCGCGTTATCCGGAGCCTCTTGCGGCGCGTTACGGTTTCAGCGTCGAAGGACTGGATGCCGAGGCGGTTGTCGAGGGCGTAGCAAAACGGCGTGCCTTGCGCATGCGCGGCGGCGAACCGGATCTCGAAAAGGCTTCGCTGGTGCTGCTGCAGGATTACCGGGATGGCAAACTCGGGCGGATCAGCCTGGAGACGCCGGAGACTCGGCGCGCAATGCTGGAAGCCGCCAAGAGTGTGTTGCCAATTCCGGTGGTGGATGAATAATCAGTTTCTTAACGAGTGTCTTGCGATTGCTCGATCGTTGGCTTCGTAAGAAACTGTTTGGCCATCGGAAGCATGTTGTGGATCAGGAATCGCCCCACGACGGCGAGAACGATCAGCCAGAAAGTTAACTGAATGGCGAAACTAATGGCATCGCGTTTTTGACGGCTGATTTTTTTGCCAGGATCGGTGGCGCCGCAACCGGGACAGGCGAGCGCGGAAGTATCGACCTGGTGGCCACAGGCACGGCATGGCACGAGCGACATAAAAACTTTCCTTGAAGCAATCGACCCGCAGATTATATCCCGCTTATCCTTTCGTCCTTTTTCTTCCTGGATTCGACAATGCAAGACCGACTGACCGAATTGGAAATCAAGCTGAGCCTGACCGAGGACATGGTCGAGGAACTCAATCACACCGTTTTTCGTCAACAGGAACAGATCGACCTGTTGCAGGCGCAACTCCGCCTGCTTTACAGCCAGATGCAGGCCCGGCCTGAATCCGAGGAACCAAGTAACCCACGCGACGAGATACCGCCGCACTATTGAAAAGGAATATTCCATGGCGTTGATTCGTATCGAAGAGCCGAAGCTGCATACGAAGACGCCACTCGACAGATTCGCTTTGTTCGGGTTGGGATTCCGGCCGTTCTTCCTACTTGCCGCGGCACTGGCTGCTTTATTGGTTCCGCTCTGGATCGGCATGTTCAGCGGCAAGCTTTCGATCGCTCCGGTTTTGCCGGGCATGGTCTGGCACGGCCATGAAATGGTTTTTGGTTTTGCCGGGGCGGTGATCGCAGGCTTTCTGCTCACGGCTGTCCAAAGCTGGACGGGGCTGCCCATGCCGTCGGGCGCTCCGCTGGTCGCGCTGGTCGCGCTATGGCTGGGCGGGAGATTGTTTCGGTTCTCGGGAATGCCGGTTGTTGCCGCCGTCATCGATGTCAGTTTCCTGCCGGTCGTCGCTTTGGTGGTGGTGCGAGCACTGTTCAGGTCGAACAATGCGCGCAACTATTTCATTTCCGTCCTCCTGCTGGCGCTGGCGTTCGCCAACGGGATGTCGCATGCCGGCGCTCTCGGCTGGCTGGAGGTCTCGCCCTTGACTGGGCTGCATCTCGCGGAGGCCTTGATCACCATGCTGGAAACGGTCATCGCCGGCCGCATCGTGCCTTCATTTACGGCCAATGCCTTGCGCACGGTGCCTTGGAATAATGCCTGGGTGGATCGTCTGGCGGTCGCCTCGACCGGTCTGGCATTCCTGATGTGGGCGGTCAATGCCGACGTGGTTGCGACGGCTGTCGTGGCGGCGCTCGCAGCCGGAATTCAATGCGTCCGGGTCTGGGGGTGGCGGCCCCTGCCGACAATCCATACGCCCTTGCTGTGGATTCTCCATCTTTCGCACGCCTGGATCATCGTCGCGCTGATCGTTCTGGTGGTCGCCGGAGCGGGGCTGACGACGTCTCAGCCCGTATTGCATCTGCTGACCGTGGGGGCCGCCGGCGGTTTGATCATCAGCATGATCACCCGGATGGCGCTGGGTCATACCGGACGTTTGCTGAGGACGGGATGGCTCGAGCTGATCTGCTACTTGCTTCTGCAGTGTGCGATCGTACTGCGGGTGCTGCCCCTGTTGGGCATCGCCGCTTCGGCCTACATTCCCTTGATGTGGGCCTCTTCCTTGGCTTGGGCAGGGTGTTTCGGCCTGTATCTGATCAAGTACTTGCCGATCCTGATTCGGCCCCGCGTCGATGGCAAGCCGGGCTGAACAGAGCCCGGCTACTTTGAATTGATCCGGCCCGGTCGGTTTTTCATGAGCTTGCCGACGACGTGCATTTCACAGGCCTTACAGTCGAAACACAGGGTTAGTTTTTCGCTGCCGTTGCTCAGTGTCATCGGCTCCGGGCGGATGCCCTTGACCTGTTTTGGGCAGAGGTTGAAGCTGTAGCGCAGGCAGTGCTTGGTGATCATCAGCGATACCTCGCCTTTTTCCTGCCCGGATTCGAAGGCGGACTCGATGACGCGAACGCCGTGCTTTTCATAGAACGCGCGTGCTTTCCGGTTCAGCACGTTGCCCAGATAATCGAGGACCTCTTCCGGGTAACGGGCTGGCGGTTCGACCGGCGGGTGGCGAACAGGGTGTTGGTAGGCGGCGAGTCGCGCTGCGTCGAGCGCTTCGATGGCTGTACGGCGCAGGGCGTTCAGTGCGGACGCGGGAACGAACCAGGCCGCGTCGATGGCGAGATCGATGTTTTCCGCGCGATAAATGGTGTTGCCGAGTTTGCCCAGGTTTTCGCGCAGCGATGCCAAAGCGCGTTCGGCGTTTTGCGCCGGCTCTTTCGGCTGCACGATGCTTGCCGAAGCGCTGACGCCCTCATCGTCCCTAAGGTGCAGGGCAAAGCCGTCGTCGGTTTCTTCGAGGCACAGGTTTATCGAGATGCGCCGTTCTGCGGATTTCTTTTCGAGCTGCCGTTCGAATTCCTGGTCATGGTTGCGATGGATGATCGTGCCGGGGTGCAGGCTTGCAGGCAGCTTGCGGTCGGTCAGCGTCGGAAAAAGGCGATAGCCGGAAGGTAGCGCTTCAACGACGTTGATGCGTAGGCCGACGAGTTCGCCGTCGGACGAGAAAAAGGCGATTCCGTCGCCGTTGTGCAGCGGTGTACGGCTGTCGACCACGAAACAGTCACGACCGAGACTGACGACTCTGCCGATTTTTTCGCCGACGAATTTCGGGGAATCGAAGGCGACAATGTCTTGCTGCCGCTCGTTCAGAAAATAATCGGTCGCACCGCGATTGAAGGTTTTCGCGGGCTGTGGCTTGAAGAAGAATTCGCAGCGGCCGGAAGAGGAACGGTGCAAATCGGGCCGTTCTTCGAGAAGGGCATCGAGTCGCTGGCGGTAGAAGGCAGTGACGTTCTTGACGTAGAAGAGGTCTTTCAGCGAGAGGAGGTGACGGTTCCCGGCGACGATCCGGCCGGCTTGGTCTTGAAGGGAATAGGGCAGGCGGCAGGGCTGCGAGCACTCGCCGCGATTGGCGCTGCGCCCGGTCTGCGCATGGCTGAGATTGCACAGGCCGCTGTAGCTGACGCAGAGCGCGCCATGCACGAAGAATTCGAGAGTCGTCGTCGTGTGTGCGGCTATGGCGCGAATCTGCTCTAGGGAGAGTTCGCGTGCAAGGACGAGTTGCGAAAAGCCGGCATTTTCGAGAAAACGCGCCTTCTCAGGTGTGCGGATGTCGGTTTGCGTGCTCGCATGCAAGGCGATAGGCGGCAGGTCGAGTTCGAGCAGCCCCATGTCCTGGACAATCAGGGCGTCGGCGCCGGCATTGTGGATTTGCCAGGCCAGACGTTGCGCGGTTTCGAATTCCTCGTCGCGGATCAGCGTATTGAGCGCGACTAGCACGCGGGCGTTGAAACGATGGGCGTGCTTGACAAGCTTTTCGATATCGGCGACCGAGTTGCCGGCGTTGGCGCGCGCGCCGAACGACGGGCCGCCGATGTAGACGGCGTCGGCGCCGTGTGTAATGGCGGCGATGCCGGATTCGGCGCTTTTCGCCGGCGAAAGCAGTTCGAGTTGGTTGCCGCGTTCAGGCATGGGGGGCAGGGGAGCAGAGATCGCAATTATGCGAGGATTGCGCGGATTTCTGTTGTCGTTAATGGGCGACAAGGTAGTCGATTGTATTCAAAGCGGTATTTGTTTTCGTAAAGCGTGCTTGTCGGTTTTTTCCGGAATGATTCGACGGGTCTTGGGTGGCGGTCAGTGGGGTTCGATCACAATGAGGTGATTTTAAAGGAAAAATTACTTTAGGCACGGTCGTCGCTATAGGTTCGTTAGAGGCGGGTTTTCGTTTGTTAATTTGGGAAAAATTTCATGATCGAAAACGCTGTTCTGTTCTAAGAGCAAGCTTAGGGTAATTTTTCAGGTAATTTGAAAAATGTGTCAACCGCGTTGCTAAAGGCGCGTTATTGGACTCATGGTGGTCTTCCACCGAAATAAATGGAGAAAAAAATGGGCAGTCTGAGTAATGAATCCTTTGACGAGTTTCTGGATTCGTTGAAAAAAGCAGGCGTTGTCATCCGTAATGAGCGTGAATTGCGTGAACGTCTGGCCGAGGCGCAACGTTGGCGTTTTGCCTTCGCCACGCTGGCTTCCAACGGTCGTCCGCTGGGGATCCGTTTCGAAGATCAAAGTGCATGCGTGAACAAGGCCGAGATTCAACGCGCGTTCAACCAATTCCTTTTTCCCGAGTCGATGGAAGAAGCCTTTTCCGCCAGCCTCCGCTCGGAACACTGATAAACATTCTGCTGAGTGCCCGTTGTTGCGGGCAGCAGAGAAGCAAAAGACCCACAGGGTTTGTCCTGCGGGTCTTTTGTTTTTGAGGAAGCGCTGAGTCCTCTGCGTTTTCTTAGCGCGTGATTGGCTTGTAGCGGATCCGCTTGGGCTTGGCACCTTCCTCGCCGAGCCGTTTTTTCTTGTCCTCCTCGTATTCCTGATAATTGCCGGCGAAGAAGGTCCATTGCGATTCGCCTTCGCAGGCCAGGATGTGCGTACAGATGCGGTCGAGGAACCAGCGGTCGTGAGAGATGATCATCGCGCAACCGGCGAATTCGAGTAGGGCGTCTTCCAGTGCGCGCAGCGTTTCGACGTCGAGGTCGTTCGACGGTTCGTCGAGCAGCAGCACGTTGCCGCCGGTCATCAAGGTCTTGGCAAGGTGCAAGCGACCGCGTTCGCCGCCGGAGAGCTTGCCGACGATTTTTTGCTGGTCGCCACCCTTGAAGTTGAAGCGGCCGATGTAGGCGCGGCTCGGCATCTCGAATTTGCCGATCTGAATGATGTCGCGGCCTTCCGAGAGTTCGTCGAAAACAGTCTGGGTATCGGAAAGGTCCTCGCGGCTTTGGTCGACGTAGGCCAT
>CAZNQL010000014.1:0-71702 GCA_964575415.1 uncultured Propionivibrio sp. | reverse complement strand
TGAACCTGAAGGCCGACGTGCTGGCACTGCAGCGCCTGAAGGACGCTGCCGAAAAGGCCAAGATCGAGTTGTCGTCGAGCCAGCAGACCGAGATCAACCTGCCCTACATCACCGCCGACGCATCCGGTCCGAAGCACCTGACGCTGAAAATCACGCGCGCCAAGTTTGAATCGCTGGTTGACGAACTGGTCGAACGCACCATCGAACCGTGCCGCATCGCCATGAAGGACGCTGGTTGCAAGATCAGCGACATCGACGATGTGATCCTGGTCGGCGGCCAGACGCGCATGCCGAAAGTCATGGAGAAGGTGAAGGAATTCTTCGGCAAGGATCCGCGCCGCGACGTCAACCCCGATGAAGCCGTCGCCGTCGGCGCCGCGATTCAGGGCGGCGTGCTGCAAGGCGAAGTCAAGGACGTGCTGCTGCTCGACGTCACTCCGCTCTCGCTCGGCATTGAAACCCTGGGCGGCGTGATGACCAAGCTGATCCAGAAGAACACGACGATCCCGACCAAGGCTTCTCAGGTCTTCTCGACCGCCGACGACAACCAGTCGGCGGTGACCATCCACGTCCTGCAGGGTGAACGCGAAATGGCTGGCGGCAACAAGAGCCTCGGCCAATTCAACCTGACCGACATCCCGCCTGCACCGCGCGGCATGCCGCAGATCGAGGTCACCTTCGACATCGACGCCAACGGCATCCTGCACGTCTCGGCCAAGGATAAGGCGACCGGCAAGGAAAACAAGATCAAGATCCAAGCTTCTAGCGGCCTGTCCGAGGAAGAAGTCCAACGCATGGTGCAGGACGCCGAATTGCACGCCGAGGAAGACCGGAAAACCCACGAACTGGCCGACGCCCGCAACCAGTGCGACGGCATGATCCACATGGTCAAGAAATCACAGGCCGAACACGGTGCTGAACTGAGCGACGAGGAAAAAACCAACCTCGAAACCGCGATCAAGGAAGCCGAGGAAGCGATTCGTGGCAACGATCTCGACGCCATCAAGGCCAAAAGCGAGGCCCTCGGCACAGCGGCGCAGAAACTGGGCGAGAAGGTCTACGCCAAGCAGCAGGCCGAAGCAGCCGCAGCCGGCGCGGGTGCCGACGCAGGTTGCGGCAGCGAATGCGGCGACAGTTGCGACAACAAGAAGAAGGACGACGATGTCGTCGATGCTGAATACACTGAAGTCAAGGACAAGAAATAAGCTTCAGATGTGATGTCGGGGGCGAGGAGCGTATAATCGCGCCTCGCCCCTCCGCTTTACCTCTTCCGGTGCCCGATCTACATGGCAAAACGTGATTTTTACGATATCCTCGGCGTCAATCGTGACGCTTCCGACGAAGATATCAAGAAGGCCTACCGCAAGCTGGCCATGAAACACCACCCGGACCGTAATCCGGACAATCCCAAGGCTGAGGATCATTTCAAGGAAGCCAAGGAAGCCTACGAAATTCTTTCCGATCCGCAAAAGCGCGCGGCGTACGACCAGTACGGCCACGCCGGCGTCGACCCGCAGGCTGGCGGCTTCGGCGCCGGCGGCTTTTCCGACGCTTTCGGCGGCATTTTCGACGAAATCTTCGGTGGCGGCGGCGGACGCTCCAACATCTACCGCGGCGCCGACCTGCGCTACAACTTGGAAATCACCCTCGAGCAAGCCGCTTTCGGCACCGAGACCAAGATTCGCATTCCAACCATGGAAGCTTGCGACACTTGTAAAGGGACTGGGGCGAAATCAGGCACGCAACCCAAAACCTGCCCGACCTGCCAAGGTAGCGGCCAAGTCCGTCTGCAACAAGGTTTCTTCTCGATCCAGCAGACTTGCCCCAAGTGCCACGGCACTGGCAAGTTCGTCGCCGACCCCTGTGGTTCATGCCACGGCGCCGGACGCATCAAGCAACACAAAACCCTGGCCGTAAAAATCCCCGCCGGGGTCGATGAGGGCGATCGCATCCGCCTGTCCGGCGAGGGCGAACACGGCGTTAACGGCGGTCCATCGGGCGATCTCTACGTGCAGATTCATCTCAAACCGCACGCCGTCTTCCAGCGCGAACAGAACGACCTCCACTGCGAAATGCCGATCAGCTTCACCACGGCAGCCTTGGGCGGCGAAATCGAGATCCCGACACTCGACACCGTCGCCAAGATCAAGATTCCGGCTGAAACGCAAACTGGAAAAACCTTCCGCCTGCGCGGCAAGGGCATCAAGGGCGTGCGAAGCCATGCGCACGGTGACCTGCTCTGCCATGTCGTTGTCGAGACACCGGTCAACCTGACCGAGCGCCAGAAGGAGCTCCTCAGGGAATTGGAAGAGTCGAGCCGCGAAAACTCCGGACATCACAACCCAAGGGCAAATTCCTGGCTGGACAAGGTCAAAGAGTTTTTTGCCGGATAAATCTCCTTTGCGGGACGCACCAAACGAAGAGCCGGTCAATGCCGGCTCTTCGTTTTTCTGCATCCTCGACAGCGAAAAGCCTTCTCGTCGCGCACCACACCGGATTTATTTTCCCCGAGCGACAGTTTCCAGCGCCGTAACTTCGCCGATAAAGGACGGGCTTCCCGTTTCTCCCCGTGCCAAAATCTTTTCTCTCTGAAAAGCGGCTATGATCCGGCTCGCTGTTTCGGTGGTAACACCGAGCATAAGTCCGAGTTCATCGCGTGAGAAATTGAGAATCCGCGCCCCATTTTCGTCGACTCGCAAACGCAGCAGCAAGCGAGCCATCCTCGTGCGTGCACTCACCCCCGTACTCGACAAATCGAGCAGCCATGACTCAGTTTCACGCAGCGCCTCCTGTAACCGCACCATCAAGCCCCACTGAAACACCGGATTTTCCAAACAAAGCTGACGAACCACAGACAAGGGAATCCAGCAAGCCCGAACCTCGCCAACCGTCATCGCTGTATGCCCATAGCCCCCCGCCAGCAACGCCTCGAGACCAGCGACATCCCCGGGTTTCAGAACCCTTACGATGCGTTGCGTGCCATCCCAGGCGGCGGCCATCAACTTGACGGCGCCGGTGCGCATCACCCAAACGCCCGTCGCTTCCGAATCACGATCAAACAATACTGCGCCGGACGGCGTTGCCGTATTGACAACATCCACATGCCAACTGGACACCTTCTCCGCCGGCAATCCAGCAAAAAAGGAATTTTCGCGGCCGTCACAGGCGAGGCACTTGGCATTGCCGCGCCAAGCTGGACATTCGCGCAGGGGTTCCACGATTCAGGCGCGTCGCCAGGTCGTGCCGCCGGGGCCGTCCTCAAGCACGATACCGGCAGCGAGAAGCTCGTTACGGATGCGGTCGGCCTCGGCGAAATTGCGGCCTTTCTTGGCTGCTACCCGCTCGGCGATCATCGACTCGATCGATTCATTGGTGATAGCCAGCCCCTCGTCCCCGCCTGCAACCGGCGCCGCCTGCAGGAAGGCCTGCGGATCGCGCCGGAGCAGGCCGAGCAGCCCGGCCAGCGCGCGCAACTGGCCGGCCGAAGCCGGCGACTTGCCGCGGTTCACCTCCGTCGCCAGATCGAAAAGCACGGCGCAAGCTTCGGGGGTATTGAAATCGTCGTTCATTGCCTCCCGGAAACGCCGGGCATGGGCTTCCTCCCAGTCGATATCAATGTCTTCTGCAGGCACGGCCTTGAGCGCCGTATAGAGCCGCGCCAGTGCCTGACGCGCATCGTCAAGATGCACGTCCGAGTAGTTCAAAGGACTGCGGTAATGTGCGCGCAGGATGAAGAAACGCACGACTTCGGCATCGTACTTTTTCAGCACCTCGCGGATCGTGAAAAAATTGCCCAGCGACTTCGACATCTTCTCGTCGTCGACGCGTACGAAACCGTTATGCATCCAGTAATTCACAAACTGGCAACCGTGAGCCCCCTCGGATTGGGCAATCTCGTTCTCATGATGAGGGAATTGCAAGTCCTGTCCGCCGCCATGAATATCGAAACGCTGCCCAAGCAAATCGGAACTCATTGCCGAACATTCAATATGCCAGCCGGGACGCCCATCGCCCCACGGCGACGACCAGCACGGCTCGCCCGCCTTGGCGCTCTTCCATAAGACGAAATCCAGCGGATCGCTCTTCGCCTGATCGATACCGACGCGTTCGCCGGCACGTAGGTCGTCCAGCGACTTACCGGAAAGCTTGCCGTAGCCGGGGAATTTGCGCACGGCAAAATTCACGTCGCCGTCCGTCGCTTTGTACGCCAACCCATTGCTTTCCAATTGACGGATCAGATCCAGCATCTGCGGAACGTATTCGGTCGCCCGCGGTTCATGGTCGGGCTTTTCAACACCAAGCGCTGCAGCGTCCTCGTTCATGAATGCGATAAAACGATCAGTCAACTGCCCAATGGTTTCGCCGTTTTCCTGCGCCCGCTTGATGATCTTGTCGTCGATATCGGTAATGTTGCGCACATAGGTCACACCGTAACCGCTCGCCCGCAACCAGCGCTGCACCATATCGAAAACGACAAGCACCCGAGCATGACCGAGGTGGCAATAGTCGTAGACGGTCATTCCGCAAACGTACATGCGGACCTTACCCGGTTCGAGGGGTACGAAATCCTGTTTTTCCCGTTTCAGGGTGTTGTAGATTTTCAGCATCTTTCGGCTCGAAAACACGTTGCACGGGCCCGGCAACGCTCGGAAAATTTTGGGGTTCGCCCGACTTGTTGTTAGAATCTCGGGTTAGATTATCAACCTGCGGCCAGTATATCACAACAATGCAATCGACCCCCCAGACGCCTTTACTGGCAAGCCTTTGCAGCATTACCGCCGGCCTTCTCCTGACATTTTTCGCCATCTCAGCCAACGCGCAATCGATCCCTGAAATCCAGCAGTTGGTGAAGCAGGGAAAAACATCGCAGGCCTTGGAGAAAGTCGACGCGCTTCTCGTCAGCAGGCCCAAGGATGCCCAGGCGCGTTTCCAACGTGGCCTGATTCTGACAGACATGGGTCGCCAAGCCGAAGCCATTGCCGTATTCACCAAATTGACCGAGGACTATCCCGAGCTTCCTGAACCCTACAACAACCTCGCCGTGCTGCATGCCCAGCAAAAACAATACAACAAGGCACGCTAAGCGCTGGAAATGGCGATCCGCACCCATCCGAGCTACTCCATCACCCATGAAAACCTCGGCGATGTCTATGCAAAATTGGCGAGTCAAGCTTACGACAAAGCTTTGCAGCTCGATTCATCGAATTCAAAAACTCAAACCAAGCTGTCGATGATCAAGGAACTGATCGGAAGCTCGACGCCCCCCACCTCGAAACCGCACCCCGCGTCGAAGCCTGCTGTACCGGAACCGGTCAAGGTCGCCGTAGTCGAGCCGGCGAAGGCAGCCCCTCCGCCAGCGCAAAAAACCGTCGCTCCGCCCTCCGAACCGACACCGCCGCCGGCAAAAACTCCGGTTGAGAAAAAACCGGAGGCCAACCTGACCGTTGAAAAAACTCCCGGGAACGCAAACAGCGAAACGGAGATCGTCAAAACCCTGCATGCCTGGGCCAGCGCCTGGACGCGTAAGGACGTCAAGAGCTCCCTCGCCTTCTATGCTGCCAGCTTCCAGACACCAAACGGCATGACACGCAAAGCCTGGGAGACACAACGCCATCAGCGCATCGACAAACCTGGAAAACTACAAGTATCGCTTGACGATATCAAGGTCACGATCAACGGAGACAAGGCAACGGTGCGCTTCCGCCAGCATTACACCTCTAGCACGCTGAAATCGTCGTCCGGCAAGACGATTGATTTCGTGAAATCGGGCGGCAAATGGCTG
This sequence comes from uncultured Propionivibrio sp., assembly GCA_964575415.1. Classification (GTDB taxonomy): domain Bacteria; phylum Pseudomonadota; class Gammaproteobacteria; order Burkholderiales; family Rhodocyclaceae; genus Propionivibrio. The sequence goes on along the minus strand of CAZNQL010000014.1, from coordinate 65,920 downwards.
ATTCATCAGGAACGCGTGAATTAATGTACCGAATCGCAATTGTCATTGGCCTGATCGCCGCCTTCGTGGCCGCATCCGTCATCCCTGCCGGCGCACACATCAAGACCGCGACATCACCGACAAACCTGCCGGCGGGGCTGCAATCGGAAAGAGGACTGGAATCCCAGCTTTTCCGGATTGTTACGGAAATCGACAACAACAACCTGGACAAAGCCTTGGAAAATACCGAGGCGCTGATCAAGGAATACCCAAATTTCCGCCTGGCCTATCTCATCAAAGGCGACCTCATGCTGGCCCGTAGCGCACCGTTGTCAACTTTCGGCAACGCCGAAAACGTCCCACAGGAAAAACTGGACGATTTGCGCGATGAAATCATGGTCCGCCTGCGAGCCTACCGTGACCGGGCGACAACAACTGAAAATATCCCGCGTTATCTTCTTCAGATGCCGCCGGAGCAAAAACACGCGATTGTTGTCGACACGCGTAAATCGAGGCTTTTCGTGTACGCGAATGACACAAAGGCCAACGGCCACCCACGCTTGGTTGCCGACTACTATATTTCGCAAGGTAAGCTCGGCGCCGGCAAAATGCGCGAGGGTGACAAGAAAACACCAACCGGCGTCTATCAAGTCACATCGAGCCTCTCACCGAAAAAAGTCGGCGAGTTTTACGGCACCGGCGCTTTTCCGATCAACTACCCCAACGAATGGGACAAGCGACTGGGACGTAGCGGGCACGGCATCTGGTTGCACGGCACGCCACCCAACACCTTCTCGCGCCCGCCCCCCAAAGCCTCGGACGGTTGCGTCGTGCTGGCTAACACCGATCTCGACGAACTGGCGACCAAGCTGCAGATCGGGATGACACCGGTCATCATCAGTGACTCGGTCGAATGGCTCACGCCAGACGAGTGGAAGAAGGAACGCAAGGATCTCATCGGCAGAATCGAGGCCTGGCGTCGCGACTGGGAAAGCCGGAATATCGATCGCTACATCAGCAATTACGCCAATGAATTTCAGAACAACGGACAGACATTAAAGGAATTCACCGAGCAAAAACGCCGGGTCAACGACGGGAAGGAGTGGATCAAGGTCAAACTATCCGACCTCTCCGTGTTTCGTAACCCGGGTAACGACGACATGGCGGTGGTGACCTTCGAACAGGATTATCAGAGCAACAACCTCACCAACCGGATGAAAAAACGCCAGTACTGGATCCGAGAAGACGGGACCTGGAAAATTCTCTACGAAGGAGCTGCATGAAAACCTTTAAGCTTATTGCCCTTGCTGCAGGCATCGCACTGTCGTCACTGGTATTCGCCGCCCCCACCGTTGAAATGCAGACGAATGCCGGCAAGATCGTTATCGAACTCGATTCGGCGAAAGCCCAGAGTACCGTCAAGAATTTTCTCCGCTACGCCAAGGAAGGCTTCTACGACGGCACCGTCTTCCACCGCGTCATCAACGGCTTCATGATCCAGGGCGGCGGCTTCACGGCCGACATGCGACAAAAGGACACCCACGAACCGATCCAGAACGAAGCGAAAAACGGCCTCAGGAACGAGCGCGGCACGATTGCCATGGCGCGTACCGGTGACCCGCATTCGGCAACCGCGCAGTTCTTCATCAACCACAAATCCAACCCCCCCTCGATTATCCGTCACGCGACGGCTGGGGCTACGCCGTCTTCGGCAAGGTTACCCAGGGCATGGATATCGTGGACAAAATCGCCCAGGTCAGAACCGGCAGCCGCTATATCTATCAGGATGTTCCCGTCGAACCGGTCCTCATCCAGTCCGTCAAAATTCTCTCCGACAAATAACAGGAAACTTTCATGATCAAATTCCACACCAACTTCGGCACCATCGCCATCGAACTCGACGCTGAAAAGGCCCCGGAAACCGCCAAGAACTTCCTCGCCTACGCCGAGGCCGGACACTACGACAACACCATCTTCCACCGTGTCATCGACGGCTTCATGATTCAGGGCGGCGGCTTCGAACCGGGCATGAAGCAGAAGGCCTGCAACGCCCCCATCAAAAACGAAGCGGACAATGGCCTCAAGAACGACGCCTACACGATCGCCATGGCCCGCACCGGCGACCCGCATTCGGCAACGGCGCAGTTCTTCATCAACGTCGTAGACAATGACTTCCTCAACTTCCGCGCCCCCAACGCCAACGGCTGGGGCTATTGCGTCTTCGGCAAGGTCGTCGAGGGCACCGACGTCGTCGACAAGATCAAGGCCGTCAAGACCGGAAATTCCGGCTTCCATCAGGACGTGCCGAAAGAAGACGTCGTCATCGAACGTACCGAAATCTGCTGATTCTAAAAATAATTAGGCGGTTCCGAACACCATGATCCATTTCATCTCGGACCTGCATCTTTCCCCGCAAGCGCCGGACGTCACCCGCCTCTTCCTCGCCTACCTCGACGGTGCGGCACGCAAGGCGAAGCAGCTTTTCATCCTCGGCGACCTGTTCGAGGTCTGGCCGGGCGACGACTGTCTCGACGACCCCGAAGAGCCATTCAACCGGCAAATTGTCGAAACCTTGCGCAAGCTTGTTGACGCCGGCGTAGACATCTCGGTAATGCACGGCAACCGTGACTTCCTGCTCGGAGAAGAATTCGCTACGCGCAGCGGAACAACTCTGCTCGCCGACCCCTTCGTGCTTTCTGCTGACGGGTGGCAATTCATCCTCTCGCACGGCAATTCGCTGTGCTCCGACGACAAGGACTATCAGGCATTTCGCAACCAGGTACGTTCCCCCGCTTGGCGCTCGGCCTTCCTGGGCAAACCGCTGGCCGAACGCAAAGCTATCGCCGCCGCACTACGCCGGCAAAGCGAGGATTCGAAGCAGGAAAAAGCTCGCTACCTGATGGACCTCAACGCCGTCGACACCGACGATTTCATCCGCCAGCACGGTTACGCGACTTTCATTCATGGCCACACGCACCAACCCGCTGTCCATAGACACCTGATCGACGGCATTCACGTCGAACGCTGGGTGCTTTCCGACTGGCGCGAAGATCGCGGCGAATATCTAGCTTGGGACGGAGAGCGACTCCATCGTGTCGCCCTCCCCGAGAGCAGCAAGGCTCAGTGTTAGAATTCCGACGACCGAAACATCTGTTCTACTGGAAACACCATGAACTCAACGGCTACTCACACCATCCCGCCCACCCTTGACGCGGAAATCGATCGTAACGTCGCCGCCGCACTGGCCGAAGATGTCGGTAGCGGCGACCTGACCGCCCAACTTGTCCCTGCCGAACGTGTCATCCGCGCCACGGTCGTTTCTCGCGAGAACGCTGTCCTCTGCGGCACCGCCTGGTTTACGCGCTGCTTTGCCCGGCTCGACCCGTCAATCCAGATCGACTGGAAAGTAAGCGACGGCGACCGCATCGTGCCAGATCAGCTTCTTTGTGAAATCGAAAGCCCTGCACGCGCGTTGTTGACCGGCGAACGCACCGCGCTCAATTTTCTGCAACTCCTCTCCGGCGTAGCGACCAAAGCCCGGCAATACGCCGACATCGTCGCCGGCACGCGCGCCCAGATCGTGGATACGCGCAAGACGCTTCCCGGCCTGCGACTAGCACAAAAATTCGCTGTCAAATGCGGCGGCGGAGGCAACCACCGCCTGGGCCTCTATGACGCCATTTTGATCAAGGAAAACCATATTCTCGCCGCCGGCAGCATCGCTGCCGCCATGGCCGCAGCGAAGGAAGTCGCTGCGGCGTCCACGGTGACCTGCCAGTTCATCCAGGTCGAAGTCGAAACGCTGGACGAATTACGCCAGGCGCTCGATGCCGGAGCAAGAATGATTCTTCTCGACAACATGAGCAACGAGCAGATGCGTGAAGCCGTTTCCATCGCTGGTGGACGCGCCATCCTCGAAGCTTCTGGCAACGTTGGGCTTGACACCCTGCGCGGCATTGCCGAAACCGGTGTCGACCGCATCTCGATTGGCGGCCTGACCAAGGATGTGCGCGCACTCGACCTATCGATGCGTTTCAAGGATTAGGATCAAATAAATAAGGTGGGAGAAGTTCCGATTCTGATGTACCTGATCCGGCTATAATCAAAAAAAAATGTAAAAGATTACGCGTTGCCCGTCGCGGCAAAACCAAAGAAAGGGGAGCAGCATGCTGTTTGCACTTTTTTATGTAGTCGCCATCACTATCCTGGTTTTGCATTTCACTGGCTTTCTGGCCCGGAACAACCTCGAATGGCTGGTGCTTGTTCTAGCCGCAGCGGTCTTCCCGGCTGTGATCTACCTCTAGCGCAACGCGCAACGCTCACGAAAAAGGCACCTTGCGGTGCCTTTTTCGTCATTCAGTGACCAGTTCGTAAGAATCAATAATTCAGTTCGCGGGCGATGAACTGCTTGACCGCCTCGGCGCTGACCTCCATCACTTCGACGCGCTGCGGCAAATTCTCGATGCCCTGCATCGACGCTGGACGCTCCGGCCGGCGCCCGAGCGCCTCGACGATCGTATCTTCGAACTTGGCGGGCAAGGCGGTTTCGAGCACGATCATCGGCATCTCCGGCGAACGGTTCTCGGCAGCGACCTTGAGGCCGTCGGCCGTATGCGTATCGACCATCACGCCGTACTTTTCGTAAGTCGCCCGGATCGTCGCCAGACGATCGGCGTGGCTGCTCTTGCCGGAGACAAAGCAATATTCGGGAAGCCGCTCGTAATACGGCGTCGCCGAAAGATCGAAGCTGCCGCCGACATCGACTTTCGCCCACAATTCGCGGATGACTCCCGGATCGCGGCCGACCAGATCGAAGACGAAACGCTCGAAGTTCGACGCCTTCGAAATATCCATCGACGGGCTGGATGTGGCGTAGGTCTGCGCAGTGGAGCGCTGCCGGTAGATGCCGGTATGGAAAAACTCGTCGAGCACGTCGTTCTCGTTGGTCGCCAGCACCAGGCGACCGATCGGCAAGCCCATCATGCGCGCGATGTGGCCGGCGCAAATATTGCCAAAATTTCCGGAAGGCACGGCGAAGGCCACTTGCTCGTCGTTCGAGCGAGTCGCTGCAAAATAACCCTTGAAGTAATAGACGACCTGCGCCGCGACACGCGCCCAGTTGATCGAATTGACGGCGCCGATCTTGTACTTCGCTTTGAAGGCGTGATCGTTCGACACCGCCTTGACGATATCTTGCGCGTCGTCGAACATGCCGCGCACGGCGATATTGTAGATATTGGCATCCTGCAGCGAGTACATCTGAGCACGCTGAAAAGCACTCATCCGGCCGTGCGGCGACAGCATGAAAACCCGCACGCCGTGCTTGCCGCGCATTGCATATTCGGCGGCCGAGCCGGTATCGCCGGAGGTCGCGCCGAGGATGTTGATCTCTTCGCCCTTCTTCTCGAGAACGTATTCGAAGAGATTGCCGAGCAACTGCATGGCCATATCCTTGAACGCCAGCGTCGGTCCGTTGGACAGTTCGAGCAGCCCCAAGCCGGGTTCTAGCCAGCGCACCGGCGTGATCTCGGCTGCGCGGCTGGCGTCACGTCCGTTGCAATACACTTCGGCGGTATAGGTCTTGTCGACCAGCGCCTTCAGGTCGGCCGGAGGAATATCATCGATGAATTTCGAGAGGACGGCGAACGCCAGATCAGCGTAGGACAGGCCGCGCCATTCGTCGAGTTCGGTCTTTGTCACCAGGGGATAGGATTCCGGGAGATACAAGCCGCCGTCGGGCGCGAGACCGCCGAGCAGGATTTCGGTAAAGGATTTTTTCTGCGGGTTCAGTGCGTCGCCGCGGGTCGAAATATAGGGCATGGTCAGGACCGTCGATGAAACGTTGGTTAGCTCAAACGAGCGAGTTTACCATGCCGCCGAGCCACAACCGCCAACCGAAGATTCAGGATCTTCCAGATTCAGCCGACAACCACTCGATTCTTGCCGGCGAGCTTGGCCGTATAGGTGGCCGCGTCAGCGCGTCCAATAACCTGATCAAGCGCTTCGTCAGCGGCATGCGCGACGATCCCGGCGCTGAAAGTCATCCGCTTGCCGGTTCCGGTAATCGGCGTCGCCGAAAATTCCTGCAGAAAGCGGGAGACCGCGTTGACTGCATTCACCAACGTCGTATCCACGAGAATCAGAATGAACTCTTCGCCACCGAAACGGCAAAGGATGTCGGTCGGCCGCATCGATTTGTGCAGCGAATCGACCAGATGAATCAATGCCCGGTCACCCGCCTGATGGCCATAGTCGTCATTCATCGCTTTGAAATCGTCGAGGTCGATATGAACCAGTGCCAAGCCGTTTCCATTGCGCCGTGCGCGCGACAATTCCCGCTGATAAGCGTGCTCGAAGCCGCGACGGTTCAACGCTCCGGTCAGCGGATCGGTAAATGCCGCAGCATTGGCCTCCGCCAATGCTTTTTCGAGCTCGGCAATGCGCATCTCAGCGGCCAGCAATTCAAACATCCCGGCCTGCCTGACCACATCCTGCGGCAACGAAACCATCGCCGACGGGGCAATGGCCGGCGCCGCCGCTTGAGCAACAACGCAACGCGAAGCCGAAAGGCTCGACAGACGGCGATGCAGACGGCGATGCAGACGGCGATGCAGACGGCGATGCAGGCGGCGCGAGGCCGTGCGATGCGTCGGATTGCGTTGTAATTCGTTGCGATTCATTGCATTCATTCCGTTGTGGTTTGCACACCCTGGGTGCCGGTCAGTCATTCAACGGAGCTAAAACCAGAATCTTTAGCCATTTATCAAAAATACATTTCAACGCTTTGTTAATAAACAGTTAATAGACAACATCAAAACAATCCAACGAAACAAAAAAATGCGGCTCCCGTTTAAGTCGGGAACCGCAATCTGGGCAACCACGCCAACGGCGTGGCGGAACGCATAAAATTACAACAACTCTTCCATGCGCAAGCGGGTCAGTTTGCCCTTGACCACGCTCAAAGCCTCAATCTTCGCAATAGCGGCATCAATGTTCTTTTCGCGTGTCTGGTGCGTGAGCATGATGATGTCGGTCTGTTCTTCGCCTTCGTCCGGCTCGCGCTGAATCATCGCGTCGATCGAGATGTGCTGGTCGGCGAGGATTCGGGTAATGTCGGCAAGCACACCGGGCTTGTCCTCGACCCGCAGGCGCAGATAGTAGCTGGTTGCCACCTCGGCCATCGGCAGGATCGGCAGATCGACGACGGCGTCGGGCTGGAAAGCCAGGTGCGGCACACGATGCTCGGGATCGGCCGTATGCATGCGGGTAACATCGACGAGATCGGCAATGACGGCAGAAGCAGTCGGCTCGGCACCGGCGCCCTTCCCGTAATACAACGTCGGCCCGACGGCGTCGCCATAGACCATCACTGCATTCATCGCGCCTTCGACATTAGCGATCAGGCGCTTGGCCGGAATCAAGGTCGGATGCACACGCAGTTCGACGCCCTCTTCCGTCCGCTTGGTGACCCCGAGCAGCTTGATGCGATAGCCCAGTTGCTCGGCGTATTTGATATCGGCGGCTTCGAGCTTGCTGATGCCTTCGATGTGCGCCTTGTCGAAACTCACCGGCGTGCCGAAGGCAATGGCGCTCATGATGGTGATCTTGTGCGCGGCATCGACGCCTTCGATGTCGAAGGTCGGATCGGCTTCGGCATAACCCAGACGCTGCGCTTCCTTGAGCACATCGGCGAAGGGCAAGCCCTTGTCGCGCATTTCGGACAGGATAAAGTTGGTGGTGCCGTTGATGATGCCGGCGATCCACTGGATGCGGTTAGCCGTCAGGCCTTCGCGCAACGCCTTAATAATAGGAATGCCCCCGGCGACAGCCGCCTCAAAGGCAACCGTAACCCCCTTCTTCTGTGCAGCGGCAAAAATCTCGTTGCCGTGCGTCGCCAGCAGCGCCTTGTTGGCGGTGACCACGTGCTTGCCGTTCTCGATCGCCTTGAGTACGAGTTCCTTGGCAACGCCGTAGCCGCCGATCAATTCAATGACGATATCAACTTCTGGACCGGCAACCACCGAGAAAGCATCGTCGGTCAAGCGACATGCACCACCGGTTATTTTCTTTGCATGGTCCAGATTACTGTCGGCAACGACAGTAATCTGGATCGGCCGACCGGCGCGACGCGCAATTTCATCGGCATTGCGTTTCAGTACGGTAAACGTACCGCCGCCGACGGTACCAATCCCCAGGAGTCCAACATTGATCGGTTTCATTCAATTACCTTCCTAAAACAGAACGAGGGAATATGCATACCCTCGCGAAAATAAAATCGGTGCGCCCGTTGCCGCTGTACGCCAGAATCCAGCGTCAGTACCTGACATCCGAGCAAACAGGCCTTTTGTTCAAGCCAGTCGAACAACAACTTGCCGGCGCCAGTTGAACGCCGCACTTCATCACTGACCAGATCGTCGACGTACAAGCGCCGTCCCTCGTAGGTGTTTTCGATAAGCCGCCACACGCTGACCGAAATAACCTGGTCGCCATCGACAACCACCGCCATGCGCCCGCCATTGGCAAAGACTTCGCGCAGGCGATCCGCATATGCAGGCGGCAACTGCGGCCGCAACTGCCGATGCACGCGCTCCGCCTCGACCAGCCAACCCGGCTCGATGACCTCGCCGGCATCGTCAGTGACCGCGATCACCTGCATTTCAGGTGCCGTGCCGCTTGCGATAACCTTCCAGGAAACGCGCGACGCGCCCGATCGCCTCGCGCAGGTCGTCCTCGTGAGGCAGAAAAACCAACCGGAAATGATCCGGGTAAGGCCAGTTGAATCCTGTCCCTTGGACGAGAAGGACACGTTCTTCGCGCAACAGCTCAGCGATGAACGCCTGGTCGTCCTCGATCGGATAAATCTCCGGATCAAGACGCGGGAACATGTACAACGTCGCCTTCGGCTTGACGCAGGTGACACCGGGAATGGCCGTGATCAGTTCGTGCGCAAGGTTGCGCTGCCGGCACATGCGACCGTTCGGCGCCACCAGGTCGTCGATGCTCTGATAGCCGCCCAGAGCCGTCTGAATGCCGTACTGCCCAGGCACGTTGGCGCACAGGCGCATCGAAGCCAGCATATCCAGGCCTTCAATGTAATCGCGGGCATCACGCAAATCGCCAGAAACCACCATCCAGCCGGCGCGATAACCACAGGAACGGTAATTCTTCGACAGCCCGTTGAAACTGATCGTCAGCACATCTTCGGACAATGAGGCCATCGCCGTATGGGTGGCACCGTCGTAAAGCACTTTGTCATACACCTCATCGGCATAGATGATCAGATTGTGCTCACGGGCAATCGCGATGATTTCGAGCAATACACTTTCCGGATACAAGGCGCCGGTCGGGTTGTTCGGATTGATGACGACGATAGCGCGTGTTTTCGGCGTGATCTTGGCGCGGATATCGTCCATGTCCGGCAACCATTCGTTTGCCTCGTCGCACAGATAATGACGCGGCGTCCCACCGGAAAGACTCACGGCTGCCGTCCACAACGGATAATCCGGGGCCGGCACCAGCACTTCGTCGCCGATATTGAGCAAGGCATTCATGGCCATGACGATCAGTTCGGAAACACCATTGCCGATGTAGATATCCTCGAGCGTCACCCCTTTGATGCGCTTCTGCTGGGTATAGTGCATCACCGCCTTGCGCGCTGCGAAAATCCCCTTGGAATCCGAATAGCCGGCCGCGTTCGGCAGATTGCGGATCATGTCGAGTTGGATCTCCTCGGGTGAATCGAAACCGAACGAGGCCAGATTGCCGATATTCAGCTTGATGATCTTGTGCCCTTCGTCCTCCATCTGCTTGGCCTGCTGCAGAAGGGAGCCGCGAATGTCATAACAGACATTGGCTAGTTTGTTCGACTTCAATACGGGTTTCATACGATCAACCATTACAGCCCGCCGAAAGCAGACCGTCCTTTCCTGAACATGTTCGGGATGCCGCAACGGCATCGCATTCACACACCTGCGAAATCCGCACGGCGAAAATATATAATCGTACTTTACCGTACCCCACACCGCAATTTCATGAAACTGCAACTTGCCCGAACCGAAGGCCTAAACACCTTTACCGCCTACGGTAGCGGCCATGTCTGCGTCAACGGAATCGCGTACAGCGGCAATCTCGTCGTCCTTCCCGACCGCCTCATTCACGGATGGACGCAAGCCTGCTTCGATACACTCTGCGCCGCCGACTTCGATTTCCTCGCCACGCTCGACGCTGAAATCTTTCTCCTCGGCACCGGAAATTGCCTGCGCTTTCCACGCCCTGATCTAACGCAAGCGCTGATGCTGTCGCGCAAGGGGCTTGAGGTCATGGACATTGCGGCCGTCTGCCGCACCTACAACGTACTGATCAACGAAGGGCGAAGAACGGCAGCCTGCCTCGTTTTCGACCCGGCCTGATTTCCCGAATAACAAAACGTCCGAACGGACAACCCGAATGAAACGTATCGCACTCAAAATCGACGTCGACACCTGTCAGGGCACGCTCTCCGGCGTTCCGGCGCTCATCAGCACACTCCAGCAGCACGAAGCGACCGGCACCTTCTTCTTCTCGCTCGGCCCCGACCGTACCGGCTGCGAGGATCGCCCCACCTCGCTAGCGCGACACTATGGCCTGCGCACGCGCCTCAACGGCCGCTACCTGCCCGCCCCCGACATCGGCAAACGCTGTGCCCAGGTTCTGCGCGACGCGAAAAACGCTGGCTTCGAGGTCGGAATTCACGCCTGGGATCGCGCCGGCTGGGAAATGAAAATCCAGAAATCCGCCCCCCCTTGGGTGGAAACGGAAATGAGCAAAGCCTGCGCGCGCTTCTCTGAAGTTTTTTCCGAGATCGCCCGCAGCCACGCTGCCGCCGGATGGCGGATGAACCGGCACGCGTTGCGCCTCACACAACGACTCGGCTTCTCCTACGCCAGCGACTGCCGCGGCGAACGCCCCTTCATCCCGGTCATCGACGGCGAAATCGTCACCTGTCCGCAGTTGCCGACCACCCTGCCGACGCTTGACGAAACGCTCATCGTCGAAGCCGGCAGCACGCCCGAACAGGCCGCCGACAAGATCGTCCAGATGTCCGCCGACATTGCCGGCGACCACGTCTTCACCCTGCGCGCCGAACTTGAAGGCATGAAACACGCAGGCGCCTTCGAGCGCATGCTCGCTGGCTGGAAAGACAAAGGCTATCAACTGATCAGCCTGCACGACCTGCACGCTTCCCTGGACATCAAGGCGCTGCCGCGCCACGCCGTCCGCTTTGCCGAGATTCCCGGCCGGCCCGGACTGCGCATGATTCAAGGGCCGGCATTCCCCTTCGAGTAAACGACAAAGAGCGGCTTCCGCCGCCTTTTTCAATCGCCACAATCCGCCTTATTCGCGGTCGCCGGCAAACGCCATCAGCAAATTCAGCAAGCTGACGAAAACGTTATACACGTCCAGATAAACCGCCAGCGTCGCCGAGATGTAGTTCGTCTCGCCGCCGGTCACGATACGGCTGATGTCGTACAGGATGTACGCCGAGAACAGCATCACCGCCACTGCCGAAACCGTCAGCGCCAGCGCCGGAATCTGGAAGAAAATGTTGGCGACCGACGCCAGCAGCAGCACGATCAGGCCGATGAACAGGAACTTGCCCATGAAGCTGAAGTCCTTCTTCGTCACCGTCGCCACGCCGGTCAGGGTGAAGAAGATGGCGCCCGTACCACCAGCCGCCGTCGCAATCAACATCGGGCCGTTCGAGAAACCGAGGGCCACCATCAGGATGCGCGACAGCATCAAGCCCATGAAAAAGGTGAAGCCAAGCAGCAGCGCCACGCCGAGCGAACTGTTCTTGTTGCGCTCGATCCCCCACATGAAAGCGAAGGCGATGCCGAATAACACGAGTAGCGAAATCATCGGGCTGCCGGCGAAGAGCGAAAAGCCCATGCGGATGCCGACCAGGGCGCCAAGAACCGTCGGCACCATCGACAGGGCAAGCAGCATATAGGTGTTGCGCAAGACCTTGTTCTGTTCAAGCGAAACTTCGCGGGTAGCCTGACCGGTGTATTGATAATGCAGTAGCATGGATTCCTCCTCCAGAAATAATGTTGCCTAACTAAGACGGCGCAAGGGTGCCACAAGTTCCGCCGCAAGGGGTAACAGATTGTAACGTCCCGCACCGATCGCCGCCGACAAACGCGCCAACTTTCATCTCAAGCGCAAACGTGGCAGAATGACGACCCCGCCAGACATGGCGGCCTGCCGTCGAAACCCCGGAGGTGTGGCAGAGTGGTCGATTGCACCGGTCTTGAAAACCGGCAACGGGAAACCGTTCGTGAGTTCGAATCTCACCGCCTCCGCCAGGATCATCTCGAAAAGCCACAACCTGCAAGGGTTTGCAGGCATTTTCGTATTAATTCTCCCCTCTTTCAGACACTTTCTGGTTCGCGGGTTAGGTAAGCTTCTTACCCGAGAATTCCTTATAGTGATCCCGTGCTTCAGGGGCCAGGGTGACAACACCATCGTCCCCGATGGTGAGCAGATCCTTGTCGTAGAGGGCATGCAGGTCTTTACGCAGCAAGTAGCCGTCTGTTGCATTGTTATGGCCGAGTCGCCAATCCCGACCATGCTTGTGCGCTGCATCAAGTGCCTTGTCTACATCGCACCCGCTGATAACGCACTTACCGCCACATGCCTCGTAGACTTCGCGACGAAAAGCGGCCTGGTCGGGTCTGCTGGCGACTATGGCGAAGCGGAGAGCCTTTGCTTTCAAGTCAGTCGGGGGCAGTTCTGGCGTGCTTTGTGTAGGTGAGTTGTTGGCCCAGTACTCATAGAGACGTTGCCTCTCGGCTACGTCATCCTGAACGTCAAATTCTTTGGATAGCCCGACAGAGCATTGGCCTGTGCCCTTCGAGACGATCAGAGCGGTGATTATTGGCTCATCCAGATTGTCCGATTGATGACCTAGATAATCCATAGCGTGCCTTAAGCTAAACCGGTCTATGTCGAAGATTTGCATCATCTCGCTGTAAAACACTTTGCCCTTGGATCGGGCCACTTCGATTAGCCATTCACGCATTGCGGGCAGTTTCTGCTTGTATGCCGCGTTCGAAGAGGCAACAGGACGCCTTTGCACATTGTTGCTGTTTAAGAGTGCCTCGATTCGCTGCCTGACGTTGGCACCCACATTTCCGGCTGGTTTCAACCCCGGTATCCAATTGCGTCCCTGCTCATGAAGTACAGCGGAGACATTTTGCATCCGGTATTCAAAGGACTTCTCGGTGCGCCCAAATCGTGCGGCAAGTTGCCGGTAGTATTCGCGTTTGGAATACGGCTTTTGTGATGCCTCAAGTGTCGCCATCTCTTTGTAGGCGCTCACCGCTGCTGCCAGTTCGGCATCACCCCAGTTTTCAGTCATTTCTATTCCTCAGCATACAATGCCGTGTGCATCTTAAAGAGCAACTAAAAGGGACAGAGTTATTTCGGTTATTATTGATTCGTCAATTCAACTGGTACATATCTCTGACCCTTTTAATTGCATTTCTTCCAGATTAGCAGACGTGTCGGCAGATCAGGCGCCAACTACCAATTATGCACAATAGATCGCACCGAGCTTCACTCCAAACCATTCTCACCGGACTCCCGGTAGCAACGGCGTCCTTGTATGTTCTTGGCGTCGTGCTCTACCAAGGTTTCGCACGAGCTATGGGGTTGGAGGAAAGCCTGTTTCCCCTCACCGTGGATCAAACGCTCTTTAACGGATTCTTCGCACTACTCGATCTAAGCGCAGTTCAAGTGGTGTACTTTGTCTTTGCCGCAGAAACAATTGCGTTGGTGGCCCTCGTGATAGTTGTTCTGAGCACCTCCGTTCGAGTCCGCCAGTTCCTTGGGTCATGGATACCCCGACCTTCCCTTCAAGAGGCCAGAAATTCACAATTGCAACCACCAAAGCAACTCGCTAAATTTGCAAGCTTCGCAGCGCAAATTTTCATATTCGCGGCTGTAGTCTTGTTCGTAATTCTTGGAATATTTATCGCGGGCTATTTTGCGGATAAGAGCGGAAAAGCGACCGCAAATAACTTCTTAAGAAAGGCTGAAGACGGGAAGCGTGTTCCTATTGATCTGTATCTCGTTGGTCATAGCCAGCCGATCAAAGCGCACCAAATTCTTTGTAGCGCCACTCACTGTGCGTTCCTGATAGACAAGAAAACCATCACACATAACATCGCTGTCAACACGGACGCTACGCCATAAAGCCGCGCAGCGTCCCCGACCTCCACGTAGACCGCAAACTCGTAGCTTACCGATCCTTCTCACGCCCCTGCTCTTCCTGCGCCTCCAGCCACATGGCGTTGACGATGGCGAAGAGGACGGCGAAGGCCGTGCCGAGAACCCAGGTGAAGTACCACATGATCGTTCCTTTCCTCAGTAGGCCGAGCGGTCGTTGGCCTTGATGTATTCGACGGTGAGTTTGCCGCGCATGACGCGGTAGGCCCAGCCGGTGTAGGCGATGATGATCGGCGTCATGATCAGGGCGACCCAGAACATGATGCCCAGCGTGCGCTGACTGGAGACGCAATCCCAGACGGTGAGGCTGCTTGCCGGATCGGTACTCGACGGCAGAACGAAGGGGAAGATCGCGACGCCGGCCGTGAAGATGATGCCGAGTTCGGCGATGGCGCTGCTGATGAAGGCCAGCATGCCACGCCTGGCGAGCGCGAAGACGATGCTCAGCACGCCGCCGATGAAGCCGAGCGCCGGCAGCACATAGAGCAGCGGGTAGCGCTTGAAATTGTTCATCCAAGCGCCCGCCTCCATGACAACGGTCTTGTCGAGCGGGTTGAGCACATCGCCGGGATAAAACGGCGAAGTAATCAGGTAACCCTGCATGCCGAAGATAAAGAAACCACCGACGACAAAACCGGCGATCATCACGACGGCGGCGACGATCGAGGCCATTCGCGCGCGCTGCTGGATGTCGCCCTCGGTCCGTAGAATGAGGTAGTTCGCGCCGTGGCAAACGAGCATCGACAGGCTGACGACGCCGGCGACGAGGGGGAACGGGCTGAACAGCCCCCAAAAGCTGCCGGTATAGACCGGCATCATGCTGTTCTCGAAATGGAAGGGAACGCCCTGAATGACGTTGCCGAAGGCGACGCCGAAAACCAGCGCCGGCACGGCACTGCCGACAAAAATTCCCAAGTCCCAGGTATTACGCCAGCGCGGGTCGGCAACCTTGCTGCGGTAGTCGAAGCCGACCGGCCGGAAAAACAAGGCCCAGAGGACCGCCAGCATGGCGAAGTAGAAGCCCGAAAATACGGTGGCGTAAACCAGCGGCCAGGCGGCAAAGAGCGCGCCGCCGGCGGTGACGAACCAGACCTGGTTACCCTCCCAGTGCGGGCCGACCGAATTGAGGATGGCCCGCCGTTCTTCGTCAGTCTTGCCAACAAAAGGCAAGAGTGTGCCGACACCCATATCGTGGCCGTCCATGATCGCGAAGCCGAGAAGAAGGACGCCAACGAGCAGCCACCAGATGATTTTCAAGGTCATGTAATCAAGCATTTCAAGCCCCCTTGGCGGAAATGGCGGGTTCACCCGCATCTTCATGGTGATAGCGATCGGTGCCAAGACTGGACGGACCGAGCCGGGCGTACTTGAACATCAGGAATAGCTCGGCGACGAGCAGCAGCGTGTAAAAAATCAGGAAACCGGAGAGCGAGAAAATCAGGCTGCCGGTGCTCAGCGTCGACGTCGACAGATGCGTCGGCAGCACGCCGTGGATCGTCCACGGTTGCCGACCGTATTCGGCGACAAACCAGCCCATCTCGCAAGCGACCCACGGCAAGGGGATAGCCCACAAGGCCCATTTCAACAGCCAGGGCTTATTAAGGTCGTTTTTCGCGGCGAAAAAGAAGGAACACGCAAACAAGGCCAAGAAAAGCATCGATAACCCGACCATGAGGCGGAAGCCCCAGAACAGCGGCGCCACCGCCGGGATCGCGTCGTCGACCGCCTTGGCGACCATCTCCGGCGTCGCTTGGCTGACGTCGGCAACGTACTTCTTCAAGAGCAGGCCGTAACCCAGATCGGCCTTGACGGCGTTGAAGGCGGCGAGCAGTTCCGGATTTTTCGGGTCCTGGCGCAATTTTTCCAGCGCCTTGACGGCGACGATGCCGGTGCCGATACGCTTGGCGGTCCGCGCTTCGATTTCGTCGAAGCCGGGAATCGTCTTGTCCGTCGAGCGGGTACCGATCAGGCCCATGACGTAGGGAATGTGGATTTCCATGTGCGTGACACGTTTCTCTTCGTCGGGAAAGCCGAAGAGCGTCAGCCCGGCGGGCGCCGGCTCGGTTTTCCACATCGCCTCGATAGCGGCCATCTTGCTATCCTGCGCTTCCGCCGTGGTATAGCCGGACTCGTCGCCAAGGACGATGACCGACAAGGCCGAGGCCAGACCGAAGGATGCAGCAATGCGGAAGGAACGACGGGCAAATTCAACATCCCGACCCTTGAGCAGATACCAGGCGCTGACACCGAGAACGAAAACCGAACCGGTCACGTAGCCGGCGCTGAGGGTATGCACGAACTTGGCCTGCGCGACGGGGTTGAAGGCGACATCCCAGAAACTGGTCATTTCCATGCGCATCGTCACCGGGTTGAACTCGGAACCGACCGGATTCTGCATCCAGCCGTTGGCGATGAGGATGAGCAAGGCCGAAAGATTGGAACCGATAGCCACCAGGAACGTAACCGCGAGATGCCCGAGTTTGGACAGGCGATCCCAGCCGAAGAAGAACAGGCCGACCATCGTCGATTCGAGGAAGAAAGCCAGCAAACCCTCGATGGCGAGCGGCGCGCCGAAGATGTCGCCGACGTAATGCGAGTAATAGGCCCAGTTGGTGCCGAACTGGAATTCCATGGTCAGCCCGGTGGTCACGCCGAGCGCGAAATTTATCCCGAACAGCTTGCCCCAGAACTTGGTCATGTCACGGTAGATTTCCTTGCCGGTCATGACGTAAACCGACTCCATGATCGCCAGCAGGAACGACAACCCCAATGTCAGCGGCACGAACAGGAAGTGGTAGAACGCTGTCGCCGCGAACTGCAGACGGGACAAGTCGACAAGGGATTCACTGATCATGGGGGGGTCCTTTGCGAGCCTGATGATGAATGGGTTTCGGACGCGGTGCTCCCGGACAGGAAAGCAGCGTCCATATGATGGACGACCTCGGTTTTTTTCACCGGGTCGCTGAAAAAAACGAACTTGATGGCAACGATGAGAACCACCTTGATGAGCAGGACCAGCGCGATTTCGCGGGCGAACGAAGGCTTGGCGTGCCCATTGCGGACCAATTTTCCCTTCGATTGCGCATCGATTCTATTCATGGTTTTTATATTATCAACGCTATCCGGCTTATCGACACTCGACGGCCAATATTACTTTTGTGTGCCTTCAGCAAGAAGCTGATGGCAGCGACAAGCGACAAAGGTTCAATCAACATGCCGGCTATTCCACCGACTTGATATCCATGACCATTGACATGCAAGATGAGAGCAAATCTACGAAAAACGACTTTCGTATGGAATTCGCCCCCTGTCGGCGTGTAACATGGCGCGATCAACAAAAAGGCACTCGCAAACCCATCACCTTGGGGACAAATGATGACAAACGACAGCGCAACCCAGGAACGACAAATCGAGCGCAGGCCGGTTACGCTCGATCTCGAACCGGAGGTTTACGAGTTTTTCCACCGTAAGGCGCAAGCCGCCGGGATGAGCCTCGAATCCTACCTGTGCAGCACCCTCTCTATCGTTCTCGGCTGCAAGGCTTTCAGCAAGATGTCGCCCTGTCCACCCGATGCCGAAAAGACATCCTGCCCGGAAAATGGATAAGTCGGCTAGCTGACCTCCCAGTTGAAATAGTACGACTCCAAAATCGATCTGTTGCGAACCTGTACGGCGCCACGCGATCCAATTCAAGCCGTCCTGCAAGTGAGGGGCTGGCCTTGCCAACACAAAGGAGCAGATCATGGAAAAACCGGAGTCGACGTTTTGCGATCTCGCCGCGAAAAGCTGCAAACCGTGCGAGGGCGGGGTTGCGCCACTGGCTCAGGCGAAAATCAACCGCCTGCTGCAAAATCTGAGCGGCTGGTCGCAAGCCGGCAACGAACTGGTCAAGACCTTTGTTTTCAAGAACTACTACGAGACAATGGCCTTCGTAAACGCCACGGCCTGGATCTCGCATCGGGAAAACCACCACCCCGACCTGGAAGTCGGCTACCGCCAATGCGTCGTGCGCTATTCGACGCACGCCATCGGCGGCCTGTCCGAAAACGATTTCATCTGCGCGGCGAAGATCGACGCCCTCCTCGCCGACGACAACCTAGCCGGGAAGCCGTCCTGACGGCCTGAAAAAGTTGCATGCGCACCGTTTCGGGCACAGTCCGGAGCAGTATGCCGGCTTATCCACGCTGCACGGCGTCACGCAAGACAACACAAGACCACCGTGAAATTTAGCTCAACGCTGCCAGCGAACCCGTAGCAGGTTCTCCGCTTCGTTGTAATGAAATTCCAGTTCGCCCTGATAGGCGTGGTTCAGGGCATCGCCGATATCGCGCGCCAGGTGGATATCCGTCGTCATCAGCAGAACGCCTTCCGGCGAATCCTCGACGGCCATGATGCGCGCCAGCGGATCGTTCGCTTTCATCTTTTCCTCATGGTGACGGATCAGCCCCATCAGCTCGTCGCGATGGCTCGCGAAAAAATCGCCGCCGACTTCGACGAAACCGGCCGGAAAGCGATCACGAATGCGGTGACACGCCGGACACACGATCTCTACGGCCCCCGCCGGCTTATCACCCCATTGCCAGCGACCGGCATGGTAGACGGCGCCACAATCCGGACACACCACCGGCTCGTGCAGCTTCCCCTTGAGTTTATAGCTGTCGTGAACGCATTCCTGTCGCAACTGATCGCGGCGGACCGCAACAAAACCGGCATTAGATGAACGAGATGCCATGATCGCCCCCTTTCCCGAGAAAATCTCATCCTTACGGACTCAGGATAGACACCCATATCTGGCAGTTCAATGCCGAATCACGGGCGCGACAGGCAAACGTGCTCCGTTTCTGGATCTGGCGTATACACTCCTTTTCCTGAGCCTGCCGCCCCCCCGTTTTCAGGGGCGCCGCTTCGACAAGCCCAGGCCAAAAGACATCAGGCGTAGGACGGAGCAAACGCCTTTTCCGGTTCCGCAACCGGGCCGTTTTCACTCCAGTAGGGCGACAGCTTGCGCAATTGCGCGATGATCGGCGGCACAGCCTCGATCACGCGGTCAATTTCCGCCTCGGTGTTGTAGCGCGAGAGCGAAAAGCGGATCGTGCCGTGCGCGGCCGTGTAGGGCACGCCCATGGAACGCAGCACATGCGAGGGTTCCAGCGAACCCGAGGTGCAGGCCGAACCGCTGGAGGCGGCGATGCCCTGCTTGTTGAGCAGGAGCAGAATGCCCTCGCCCTCGACGTACTCGAAGGCGATGCTCGCCGTGTTCGGCAGACGGTTGGTGGTGTCGCCGTTGATGAAGGCGTTCGGCACCCTGGCCAGGATGCCGGCTTCAAGGCGGTCGCGCAGGCGCTTGACCTCCGTGTTCTCGTAGGCCATGTGCTCCATCGCCAGTTGCGAAGCGACGCCCAGACCGACGATCGACGCCGAATTCTCGGTGCCGGCACGACGACCGCGTTCCTGGTGACCGCCGCGCAGCAGCGGCCGGAAGCGCGTGTTGCGGCGCAGGTAAAGCACGCCGACGCCCTTGGGCGCGTGCAGCTTGTGTCCGGAGAGCGAGAGCATGTCGATCTTCGTCTTCTTGAGGTCGATCGCGACCTTGCCGACGGCCTGCACGGCGTCGGTATGGAACATCGCGCCGACTGCGTGCGCCATCGCGGCCATTTCCTCAACCGGAAAAATCGTGCCGGTCTCGTTGTTCGCCCACATCGCCGAAACGATGGCCGTGCGCGGCGACAGCAGCGACTTGTACTCGTCGAGGTCGATCCGGCCTTTCTTATCGACCCCGAGCCGATGCACGACCACGCCGTCCTTTTCAAGATAGTCGCAGAGCGTCAGGATCGCCGGATGTTCGACGACGGTGGTGATGATCTGGTTGCGCTCCGGCTGCACCTTCAACGCCGAGAGAATCGCCGTCGAATCGGACTCGGTGCCACAGGAGGTGAACACGATCTCGGAATCGAATTCAGCACCGAGCAGCGCCTGCACCTGTCCGCGCGCATCCTTCAGCCCCTGCGCGACCTTGTTGCCGAAGCTGTGCATCGACGAAGCGTTGCCGAACTGCTCGGTGAAATACGGAAGCATCGCCTCGACGACCGCCGGATCGCAGGCCGTCGTCGCATTGTTGTCGAGGTAGATCGGTTTCATGATGTGTCTTTCAATAGCGATTAACCACAACGAACGCAACGGGCACAACGAAATTCAAAAGCATTCCTTCATTTCCGTCATTGCCTGAACTGTTAGCGTCAGCGGTTGCACATGATTTCGCTCTTCGTCGTGGTCGTTGTGCCCGTTGTGGTAAAAAAACTTCACCGTCTCGCCGACATCGTCAGCAGGCTCGCCGGCAGCAACTGGACGAATTCGCCCAACGCTTCGACAAGCTCCGCCTGGATGCCGGACAACGTGGCCTGTTCCATCATGCAGCCCTGGCAAGCACCCTTGAGATTGACGTAGATGTTCTTGCCGTCGACCTCGACGATTTCGATGTCGCCGTGATCGCGCTGCAGCATGGGCCGGATCGCCTCGATGGTTTCCTCGATCTTGCGCATGCGCTGGAAATTCGTGAGTTTCGAAGGTTTCCGGCTCTCCGACATCGCAATCGGCTTGACCTCGACAGCTGGTGCTGTGCAGCGTTCGCCAGCAACCTTGGTCAGAATTTCCTCGATGCCCTCGTGGCAGCTTGAGCAGCCGCCGCCAGCCTTGGTGTAATTGGTGACCTGCTCAACGGTAGTCAGATTATTGGCGCGCACCACGTCTTCGATCATGACTGAATCAATTGCGAAGCATTTGCACACCAACTCGCCTTCCTCGTGATCGTCACTCCAGACCTCGCCGCGATAGTTGGCGACCGCCGCCTGCAAGGCTTCGCGGCCCATCACCGAGCAGTGCATCTTCTCCGGCGGCAGGCCGTCGATATAATCGGCAATATCCTGATTGCTGACGTCGAGCGCCTCGTCAAGCGTCTTGCCCTTGACGATCTCGGTCAGCGCGGACGACGACGCGATTGCCGATCCGCAACCGAAGGTCTGGAAATGCGCATCGATAATCCGTTCGCTATCCGGGTCGACCTTCAGCATCAGGCGCAAGGCATCGCCGCACTTGATTGAACCGACATCACCCACCGCGTTAGCGTCTTCCAGCGGACCCGCGTTGCGGGGATTGAAGAAGTGTTCGCGAACCTTTTCAGAATAATCCCACATGATGTCGCTCCTTAATGACCAATAAATCGATTAACCACAGCGCTCTCATTGAGGAGCCAGTGAATATCAGCGAAATTCGTGCCAGTTCTCGCCGCGTTCACCGTGGTTAATTAATCGCCCAATTTTCGTCAGACCGTCACCGGCATACCGGAATAGGTGTAGCAGGCTTTCGGACAGACGCGTCCGCAGGCGCCGCAACCGATACAGTCGCCAGCGTTCTTGAGCGTCATGACCGAAGCGGTGCGCATCGCGCAAGGTGCGATCAAGCACCACGAGCTTGCCGACCGTGATCAGCACGCGGCCGAACCCCTCGTGCGAAAGATGCACCAGCGAAACGGCCATCAGGCGGCATTCTTTTTCGATGAGCACAGCAATGGCGTTGTAGAAAGCCCTGATGCAAGCGAGGGTGATTTCATCGGGATCGCCGATCAACGGAATTTCCGCCTTGCGCTCTTTGGTCAGCACCAAGGGTTCGAGCAGGTATTCAGCGGGCTGCCCGTCGAACTGGCCGTAACTGTCGAAAGCCCGCATCTGACGAATCATTTCCTTGATGAAATCGGTGTCGCGAACGGGATCATTGGCGAAGGGGGGTGAAACCAACGTTGAATTCATGAAGTCTCTCCTGATTGAAATCGGTTTGAACGCTCCGCATTGGGCAGCTGAGGCGAATCGGCAGCGCACACAGCGGAAGTGAATTCGGGGTGATACATGCGCTCAGAAATTTGCCGGACCACCAGCAAGCCGGCGGCGAACCCGAAAATAGCGCCGAGCACGGCGGCCGCGTCGCCTGGATAAACTGAACTTGCGAGATAAGCACCCAGCAACAGAAATGACGGAGGCGACATGTAACCGAGCAGCGCCGCCTGCGTAATCGAGGCTGCCGGCATGGTTACGGCCACCTGATCGCCGATCCGTGCCGACTGCGGCAGCGACAACTCAACCACCTGCGTTTTGCCGGTCGAGCAGGTGCTGCGGCTGCCGCAGGAAGCGCAAGCGGCCTCGATCTCCATGCGGACCCGCGCCACGCCGCGCACGAAGCCGACGACTTCGCCGCGCCGCTCGACATGGTTCATGGCGCCGCTCATCATTCCTGCCACCTCTCTTCCGCCATGCGGTCGAAGCGATCGTTGCCGCTCTCGCGCTTGATGCGGTGATCGATCCAGGACACGTCGCCCTCGCGGATCGCCTGGCTCAACTGGACGAGCAAGGCGTCAATTGGCGCTTCGGCTTCCAGGCGCACCGGCTGCACACCGGTGGCGAGCAACTGGCGCACCGCCAAGCCGCCGACGAAAAGACGCCAGCGAAGCTCGTCACGGAAGGCAAAGGCATCTCCGGCAGCCAATTCACCTATGCGACGGGAAAACTCGTGTTGTGGTCGGCCGATCCGATGCGAGTGGATCCGAAGGGTGCGGCCCTCGTTAAGGGCGATTTCCGCCACCTGTCGATTGCCAGCCCGAGGTTGGCGCCCTACCGCGCAGCAGCAATCGAAGTGCTAACTTCGCTCAAACTGCTCGATGCCATTCAGCCGAAATTCGTCCAGGGTGAAAACCTGGCGCAGGCCTACCAGTTCATCGCCAGCGGCAATGCCGAACTGGGATTCGTCGCCCTGGCGCAGGTGCTGAAAGACGGCAAGCTCATCGGCGGCTCAGCCTGGGTCGTACCGGCTGAACTCTATTCGCCGATCCGGCAGGATGCCGTGTTGCTGGACAAAGGGCAGCATAATCGAGCCGCCATAACCCTGATGAAATACCTGGCCGGCGACAAGGCAAAGCACGTGATTCGCGCCTTCGGCTACGACGTCCGCTAGCGAGTCCGCCATGCTTTCCGACGACGATCTCCAAGCCATCTGGCTCACCGTTCGGCTGGCTTCCACGGTCACGATCATTCTGCTGCTGATTGGCACCCCGATCGCCTGGTGGCTGGCGCGGAGCCGGTCCTGGTGGAAAGGGCCAATCGGTGCCGTCGTCGCCTTACCCCTCGTCCTGCCCCCTTCTGTCCTTGGCTTCTACCTCTTGCTGGCGATGGGCCCTCACGGCCCGATCGGACACCTGACGGATGCACTGGGTCTCGGACGCCTGCCCTTCACCTTCTGGGGACTGGTCGTCGCCTCCGTGTTCTATTCGCTGCCGTTCATGGTGCAACCGCTGCAAAACGCTTTCGAGAACATCGGCGAACGTCCGCTGGAAGTCGCCGCCACCTTGCGGGCCTCGCCGCTCGACGCCTTCTTCAGCGTCGCCGTTCCCCTCGCCCGCCCCGGATTCCTGACCGCATCGATCCTCACCTTCGCCCACACCGTCGGCGAATTCGGCGTCGTCCTGATGATCGGCGGCAATCTCCCTGGCGCTACGCGCGTCGCCTCGGTGCAGATCTACGATCACGTTGAAGCCATGGACTATGCCCAGGCCCACCATCTCTCTGCGGCCATGCTCATCTTCTCCTTCGTCGTCTTGCTGGCGCTTTACGCCCGCCGCCCGGCGAGCACAAAAGGCGCCTGAGATGCACACGCCCCTTCACTCCATCAAAGCCCGATTCCAGGTCGACTGGCCCGGATTCGAACTGGATGTCGACCTGACACTACCGGGACGCGGCATTACAAGCTTCTTCGGCGCTTCCGGTTCGGGCAAGACAACTCTATTGCGCTGTATCGCCGGCCTGGAACGCGCCGACGAGGGGTATCTGCACGTCAATGGCGAAATCTGGCAAGACAAGACGCACTGGCTGCCAACGCACCGCCGCCCGCTCGGCTACGTTTTTCAGGAAGCCAGCCTGTTCCCGCACCTCACCGTGCTCGAGAACCTGCACTATGGAATGAAGCGCTCCGCGACGGCGCAGCCGGTCAATCTGGATCAGGCGATCGAACTGCTCGGCATCGGGCAATTGCTCGATCGGAAACCAGATCGTCTTTCCGGCGGCGAACGCAGCCGTGTCGCCATCGCTCGGGCACTGGCCTGCAGTCCGCGTCTGCTGCTCATGGACGAACCCCTCGCGGCGCTCGACCATGCCCGCAAGCAGGAAATCCTGCCGTATCTGGAGAAGCTGCACAATGAACTGGAGATTCCGGTGCTGTACGTCAGCCACTCTCCCGACGAAGTCGCGCGCCTCGCCGACCACCTTGTCGCCTTGGAAAACGGCAAGGTGCTGGCCAACGGCCCGCTCGGCGAGACACTTGCCCGCCTTGACCTGCCCATCCGCCTCGGCGAAGACGCTGGCGTCGTAATTGAAGCGACCGTCGCCAGTCGCGATCCGGAATGGCATCTCGCCTGTGTCGAGTTTCCGGGTGGCCGCCTCTGGGTACGCGACACCGGCGCCCCTGTCGGCCAACGCGTGCGCATCCCCATCCTGGCGCGCGACGTCAGCCTCGCCCGCACACGGATCGAAGACACCAGCATCCAGAACGCCTTGCCGGGCAGAGTCGTCGCCATGTCCGAAGACGCCCATCCCGCCCTCGCCCTGGTCCGGCTCGACGTCGGTCATGATGAACACTCGCCGTTGATCGCGCGCCTGACCCGTCGCTCCGCCGCCATGCTCGAACTCAAACCGGGAATGGACGTATGGGCGCAGATCAAGGCGGTTGCACTGATAGGATGACCCATGAAAGTAACCATCACTCCAGCCACCGAAGCCGACCTCGACGCGCTAGCCGACCTGCTGGCCGAATTATTCACATTGGAAAGCGACTTCAAGCCCGAGCGGGAAAAGCAAATCGCCGGTCTGCGCCTGATCCTGGACAATCCGCAAATCGGGAAAATCTTTGTCTTGCGCGTAAATGAATCGGCCGCTGGCATGGCCAACGCGCTGATCACGGCAAGTACCGCCGAAGGCCGGCGCGTCGTCCTGCTCGAGGACGTCATCGTCAATTCTGCTTACCGTGGTCGCAAACTCGGACGCCAGCTGGTCGAACACGTGCTGAAATGGGCGACCGACCAAGGCATGCCGCGCGTCACCCTGCTTGCCGACCGGGAGAACAAGCCCGCGCTCACGTTCTATGACCGCCTCGGGTTCGAGCCTTCGGCAATGCGCGTCCTGCGCAGGAAAATCTGAAATCTGCGCGGGTTTTGGGTCTCAAGCCCGGAATTTAGGCACAAAACAGCGATTGGTGCTGTTCGATAATGCCAGCAGCTCTCCTCACGATTGACCGGCAGTTGTGATATCAACCTTTTGTGATAGCGTTGCCATTCGTTAAAAATCTCTGCGGTGCCCCATCGTCATGTCCGGACACATTGGTCAATCTCTCCCCATGTCCCAAATGCCCAAAGCCGTATTGATTGTTCTTGCTGGTGCGTTGTGCCTGGCAACATGGTTCGTCACGGGTCGCTATGCCAATCAACGCGCAGACGAATTGATCTCGCGCGAGCTTCAGACGGCCCAATCCAGTACAGACTCCATCAGCGCAAGCATCAGCCGGCAACTTACTCTGACCCGAGGGATACCCGTCGTGGTCGCGCTGGAACCGTCACTGGTGCAGCAGATGGCGGCAAGATTCGGCCCCAATGTAAAGCGGTCGCCGCTGTCGATGGCGGAGCAAGGCGAATTGTGGATGGCCGATCCACAGTTAGGGCAGCGTGCTGAAACGCTGCAAGACATCGTCAATCGGATGGAACTAAGCAGCCTGTTCGTCATGAATGCCGCAGGAGATTGCGTTGCCGAAGGTCATTCGGGCGATGGCAAGGGATTTACCGGTGCCAATTATTCTGATCGGGCGTATTTCCTGTCGGCGAAGCAGGGCGGGATTGGGCAGCAATTTGCGGTCGGCCGCGTTTCCAATGCCTATGGACTGTTCTATTCGGCCCCCATCATCGCCGACAACCAATTTGTCGGCGCAGTCGCGACCCGCATTGATTTGGAGAAAATCTCCCGGTCGATTTCGGAGAAGAATTTCTTCATCACGGACGAAAACGGCGTTATTGTCCTTGCCAAAGATCCTGATGTTTTGATGCAGGCCGTACCTGGCGCAAAGATTTTCGATGTGGCGCATGAAGACCGGATGGCCCGCTACAAGCGGCAGGCGTTTGCGACGGCGGAGCTTCGAATGATCGAAGCTAAGGAAACAGTGCATCTGGTCCATTGGGGAAAGGCAGGTTTCCCACACGTTCTGGCGGCCCAGAACACTTCGGACAACTTGCTCACCGTTCACGTCCTGAAAGACCTGCCGGCGCTCTCCAATATCAGCACTGAAAGAATGTGGTGGTTCTCACTGACCACAGTGACAGGATGGGTGCTGCTGCTGGCCGCTGGCGCGGCACATCACTACCGGGTTTTGCTTCGCCAGCGCGAAGAACAGGCGAAGTTGCTCACCCAATTACAGGAATCCAATGAGCGCAGCGCCGCGCTTTTTAACTCCACGCATGAGGCCGTCATCCTGCTGGATGGCGAACGCTCAATCGATTGCAATCCTGAGGCACTGAGGATGTTTGGAGCCTCCGACAAGCAAACCTCGCTCGGCCTGCCCCCCTGGTCGCCGATCTTCACCCCGCTATTGCAGCCGGACGGTACAGAATCAGAGCTCTGCGCCAAACGCTACGGCGAGCAGGCTTTACGCGATGGTAGCAGTCGCTTTGAGTACCTGTACAAGCGCATCGACTCCGGCGAGCTATTTCTGGTGGACTGCATGCTCACGGCAATCCAGATCAACGGCAAGACAATTCTGCAAGCCGTGCTGCGTGACATCACCGAGCGCAACCGCTTTGAACTGGAACTCCAGTCAGCCAACCAGCAACTCGCCCGGCGCAACGAAGAGCAGGACCGCTTTCTTTCCATGCTGAGCCACGAGCTCAAGACCCCGCTCGCGGTTATTCGCATGTCGCTGAACGATGACAGCCCGGAAAGCCGGCAACGGGTGGAACGCAACATCGCCGATATCAACGCGATTATCGAACGCTGCCTGCAAACCGACCGCTTGCAACATGGCCGTATCGAGGTCGTCACCGCCCGCTGTAATCTGCAGGCCCTTCTCGACAAGACCATTGCCGACAGCCAGGATCCGCACCGCGTCACGCTCACCCGCCGCACGCCGCTGCCCGAGTGCGAAACAGACCTTCAACTGCTCGGCATCATCCTCGCCAATCTACTCGACAACGCCCTTAAATACAGCACCGCAAGGAGCCCTATCGCCATTGAGGCCCTTCCTGACGAGCACGCCGGCAGGCCGGGCATCCGCATCGAGGTCGCCAATACCGCCGGACCCGCCGGCCTGCCCGATCCAGAACAGCTCTTCAGCAAGTACTACCGCGCCCCCGGTGCCCACGCCAAAACAGGATCCGGCCTCGGCCTGCACCTGGCCGCAGGCATCGCCCACAAGCTGGGAGGTGAGTTGCGTTACGCACCGCAAGGCGACACGGTAAAGTTCTCGCTATGGATACCCCTATGACCCACCCCCTGAACATCCTCGTCGTCGAAGACCACGACGATCTGCGTGACGTCACCGTGTCTGCCTTGCAGGCACAAGGCCACACGGCACAGGGCGTCGATTGTGCCGAGGCGATGGACGAAGTGCTGGCCAATTTTCGGGCCGATATCGTCTTGCTCGACCTGAACCTGCCGGGCGAGGATGGCCTCAGCATTGCCCGTCGCCTGCGCGCTGCTGAACCCGGATTGGGGATCATCATGGTCACCGCGCGCGACAACGCCAAAGATGTCATGGCTGGGTACGAGATGGGCGCTGACATCTATGTCGCCAAACCCGCCTCGCCCGAAGAACTGAATGCGGCGATTCGTGCGCTCGCCCGACGCCTTGGCGTGACCGCCTCACCGGTCCTGGAACTCGACTTGCGGGCCATGCGCCTGCATGGCCCCAAGGGCGTTGTGGATATCTCCCACCAGGAAGGTGAATTGCTCGCTGCCTTAGCAAGAGCCGCTGACCATCGGCAGGAAACCTGGCAAATGCTCGAAAGAATCGGCAAGCAGGCCGATGAGCACGAGATCCGCGCACTGGCCGTTCAGATCGTGCGCCTACGCAAGAAACTGGAACAGGCCGGCGCCTCCGATCCGACCATCAAAGCCATTCGTGGCGTCGGTTACCAGCTCTGCATCGGGCTGACCTTGCACTAGTAGGTAGTCGCGATGAATCGCATGAACTGTTCAGAATCCGTCATTCCGGGCTTGACCCGGAATCCAGAGGTGCACCACTGGATTCCGGCTTTCGCCGGGATGACGTGGATGTCCATTTGTTCTTGTGTGACTGACTACTAGCATCGCCCCTTCAGCGCCAGTATTTTCGGCTTGCCGTAACACTCTGTAGTAAAGCGTAGCGTTATGTAGCCTTATGTTGCAATCCGTTATTTTCGATTTTCAGAATTTGCCAAACTTGCGGCGAATTATGAAAACGGCAAATTCATCAACCTCCCTGTCACTCAATCTGCGAACGCTGCAACTCGGCGGGGCACTCGGCTGGGTTGATGTTTCCGCCATGGAGTGTGAGCTGCTCCAGGCCTTTTCCAGCGCCGATTTTCAACGCCTGAATGTCCCTCAGATGCTTCAACGGGTAGGCAAGTTGAACAACGAGCAGGGGAAAAACGCACTCGGCGTACAGATGGTCCGGCTACGCAAAAAGCTCGAAAAAGCCGGTGCTCCGGCACCAACCATCAAGTCGATTCGCGGCGTTGGCTATCAGCTGTGCGTTCCGCTCCACCTCCTTTCCTCCTCTCCGCCAGCAGGCTACGTCCTCACGCCGCCACCAACTTTTGCCATGGCAGAACGCGAGCCATCAAATCCATGAAAAATCCAGAATCGAAAATCGATCGTCGCTCCCATGTTCGGCCAGCACAGGCATTTGCCGTGGCCATTTTCCTGGTGAGTTCGCTTGCCCAGGCGCAAACGCCCCCCGACGCCGGCGCCCTGCAGCGGGAAATCGAGCGCGCACCACGGAAATTACCCACACCCGGCCCGCAAGCCGTGCCGCAAACGCCGGCTCCGACCTCGGCCGATACCGTCCGCGTGACCGTCAAGGCCTTCCGGATTACTGGCAACACCCTGATCGCCGAAACGGACCTGCAAAGCGTGCTGGTCCCCTGGGTCGGTCGGGAAGTCAGCTTTGTCGACCTGCAGCAGGCGATCAATGCAATTACCGAAGCCTATCGCCAGCGTGGCTGGTTCGCGCGCCCACAGTTGCCGGCACAGGATGTCAGCAGTGGCGTGATCACCATCAACATCCTCGAAGGCCGTCTCGGCGAGGTGCGCATCGATGATGGCGGCAAGGACCTGCGCCTGTCGCGAAGCCTGGTCACGGACACCATGACGGCCCGAAGCGCTCAACCTGGATGCGCTGGAGCGCGGTAGCAACATCCTGAACGACACGCCGGGCGTGGCAGCGGCCACCATCCTGACCACGGGCGCAGCCCCCGGCGAAACCGACGCCGTCGTCAAGGTGGCCGACAAAGCGCTGATTGCCGGCACCGTGCAGCTTGATAACACCGGTAGCCGTTCCACCGGCGACCAGATCGGATTGAATGCCAACCACAGCGACGGCAGCACCTACCTCAAGCTCTCCTACTCCTTGCCATTCGGCAGCGACGGGCTACGTGCCGGCATCAGTGCATCCAATCTCACCTACCACCTGATCGGCGACGACTTCGCCGCGCTCAAAGCCAAGGGCGATGCCCAGACCTACGGCATCAATGCCAGCTACCCGCTGCTGCGCAGTGGCACCAAGAACGTGACGCTGGCCGCGGCCTACGACCGCAAGGACTATTACAATGAGGCCAACCACCTCGCCACCTCCGAGAAGCGTATCGATGCCCTGCTGATCTCGCTGACCGCGGACCTGCTCGACGGTCTCGGCGCCGGCGGCATGACGCTCGGGGGCATCAACCTGACCTTCGGTGATGTCGACCTCTCGGCCAATCCCACCAACGAGGCGACCGACCGCAACGGCCCGCACAGCACCGGCGGCTACCACAAACTCGGCTACACCCTGGCCCGCCTGCAACGCCTGACCGACAAATCGACGCTCTGGGCCTCGCTCAATGGCCAGATCGCCGGCAAGAACCTGGACTCCTCGGAGAAACTCTCGCTCGGCGGCGCTTCCGGCGTCCGTGCCTATCCGGTCATGGAAGGTACGGGTGATGACGGCTGGCTCGCCACCGTCGAAGCCCGCTACAACCTGCTGCCGGAATTGCAGCTCAGCGCCTTCTACGATCAAGGCTACATTCGGCGCGATCACGACGGTGGCTATACCGGTGCCCTGACGCCCGCGAGCGGCACGCTCAAAGGCGCGGGCCTCGGCGTCGCCTGGACCCAGCCAGGCAAATACAGCCTGAAAGCGGTGCTGGCGCACCGTATCGGCGACAACCCCTTCCGCACCCTCACGGCTGGCCCGAGCTATGGCAAGGGCAGCGACGGCAGCTACGACAGAACCCGTCTGTGGCTCAGCGCGGTGCTGTTCTTCTGATGCGCTCTGGAGAAACCAAATGAACAAGACCTTCCGCATCGTCTGGAGCGCCGCACGCGGCGCTTTCATCGTCACCCACGAATTTGCCCGCACCCACGGCACTAGCCGGTCGCAAGGCCAGTCCATTGCTTCTTCCACTGCGCTTGCTGCGCCCATGTTCATTTTGTCGATGACCGCGGTGGCCGTCTGCCTGGCCTTCGTCTCGACTCCCACATTCGCCGAACCCGCAGCCAACACCCTGCCGACGGGCGGGCAGATTGTCGCCGGTGCCGGCAGCATCGCCACCAACGGCAATGCCATGACCGTCAACCAGGCCACCGGCCGCATGATTGACAACTGGGACAGCTTCAGCATCGGTAGCGCCGCCAGCGTGCACTTTCAGCAGCCCACCGGCGGTGTCGCGCTCAACCGCGTTATCGGTAGCGCCCCCTCCGAAATCTTCGGCAAACTCACCGCCACCGGCAGCGTCTACCTGACCAACCCGAATGGCGTGTTGTTCGGCCGCACCGCACAAGTCGATGTCGGCGCACTGGTCGCCACCACCATGAAAATCAGCGACAACGACTTCATGGCAGGCAGCCTCAAGTTTAGCGAAGGCAACGGCAGTGTCGTCAACCTCGGCAAACTCAGCGCCGAGCAGGCCGGCTACATCACCCTGCTTGCACCCGAAGTGCGCAACGAAGGTGTCATCACCGCCAGCCTCGGGCAGGTCGTACTTGGTGCCGCCGAAGCCGTTACCCTTAGCCACGATGCCAGCGGCCTGCAATACGCCGTGGACAAAGGCCCTGTGCAAGCCCTGGTGGACAACCAAGGGCTAGTGCAAGCCGACGGCGGTCAGGTGCTGCTCTCGGCGCGCGTCGCCAATACGCTGGCCGCTTCCGCCATCAACAACAGCGGCACGATAGAAGCCAAGAGTCTCACCGCCAAGGGCGGCAAGATCATGCTCGAGGCCGACACCATTACCCTGAAAACCGACACTACGCTCGATGCGTCCGGCGCAACCGGCGGCGGCCAAGTGCTGGTTGGCGGTGGCTGGCAAGGCAGCGGAGGCCTGCACCAGGCTACGACGGTCAACCTGGAAAACGGCGCAAAAATCGATGTTTCCGCCACAAAAGTCGGCCCTGGCGGGACGGCGGTATTGTGGTCGGATGTGCATCAGACCGATGGCAGCACCAAGGTTGCCGGCACGATCACGGCCGAAGGCGCTGGTGGTGGCGTGGATGGCGCAGGCGGGCAGGTTGAAACCTCCGGCCATCACCTGAGCATCACGGATACGGCCAGCGTCAAAGCCGATGGCGGCCAGTGGCTGCTCGACCCCTACGACTTCACCATCGGTACCGACATTACCGGTGCCGCTCTCGGCACGGCGCTGGGTAGTGGCGATGTCAGCATCACGACGACCAATACCGATGCCACTTGCACCGGCGCCACCTGCGGCGCCGGCAGCAGCAGCAACGGCGACATCATCTTCAACGATGCCGTCAGTTGGAGCGCCAATACCCTAACGCTGTCTGCCTATCGCAACATTGCTGTCAACAATGTGCTCAGTGTCAGCGGTACCGCCGGCCTGACCTTGACCACCAACACCGGCAACGCGACGGGGGTCGATCAGGGCTACCTAAAGATGCAGCAAAACAGCGGCAGCTTCGGCGGCAAGATCAACTGGACATCTTCCGGCGCGTTAACCATGAATGGTGGCGCCTATACCAAGGTCACCAACCAGACCGAGCTGGCAGCCATCGTGGGTTCCGGCAAGTATTTTCTCGCCAACGACCTTACGCTTGCAGGCACGTGGACACCGCTGACGCCGTCGACTGCGTTTTCTGGCGTTCTTGATGGCCTAGGTCACACCCTCGGCAACCTCACCAATGGCACATCCTCCGCTGTCAATCAAGGGCTTTTCGCCCAAATAGCTGATGCAACCTTGCAAAACCTCGGTATCACCAGTGGCACGATCTCAGGAGGCAACTCCGTCGGAGCTTTCGTCGGGAATATTAAACTGTATGGCTCAAATACCGACAAAAGTTACCTGCGCAACTTGTTTACGGCCTCGGCGGTGACGATCTCCCCCGACGGCAGCGCTCAGCGTACCGGAATCGGCGGCATTGTTGGCCAGGCTTATGCCACGAATGCCTACATTGTCGATACCAACAACGCAGCCAGTATCAACAGCCCTGTGGGCGCGGCTAACAACATCACCAAGGTGGGCGGCTTGGTTGGGGTGGCGTTTTCAAACCTCGCCATCAAGGCCAGTACAAACAGCGGCACCATCATCGGCGGCACAGTAGCCAACAAGGAGGTCGCGACATCCCTTGGCTTTTACGTTGGCGGTATCGTCGGGTACTGGGACAATGGCTCTTCCCAAACAAACCATAGCGCAGATACAAAATATGTCGCCAATACCGGCAATATCTATGGCGCCCAGAATGTCGGCGGTATCGCGGGTAGGTTAGTGGGCAGGACAATAACCACCATCGAATACGCTTCCAACCAAGGAAACATTACGGGGGAAGATGGTATCGGCGGTCTTTTTGGGGGTATTTCAACCAGCTTGGGTAGTGGCGACATCCTCATCAAGTCCTCTTACAACCAGGGTGCGGTGTATGGCAAGAGATGGGGGATTGTCGGTGGTCTGGCCGGGTTTGCCAGCGTAGCGGGGCAAACCAGTATTTCCACTGAATACGCTTACAACACCGGTTCGGTCACCAATGATAATTCCAGCGGGTCAGCTTATAGCGAACTCAGTTCCAAGGTAGGCGGTATTTTTGGGAGCGCCTACGTCGTTGGTTCTGGCAACAATTTAGATGGTGTGAGATCAACGAATACCTACAGTACCGGCACAATCACCGGCGGAACAACCGGTCGTGTTGGGGGATTCGCTGGGGAGATGTATTTTGTACTCTCTGATTATACGACTCGCGGAAATACAAATTATCAGGGGTCCAATACATACGTACTGACGGGTAGCGTCAGCAACGACAGTATTTACGGCTACGTTACCCCTAATACATTTCCTTCGGGGGCCTCTATACAAGATGCGACATTCATCAAGACGCTGACCAACTACACCGGGAGCGGTTTTTCCTTGCAGGCTGGTGTCAATAACGACTATCCGATTGTCACCAATTTTGCGCCGGTCACGCCGCTGACGTTCACCTTTCTTCGCGATACCTCCAAGATTTATGGTCAGATAACTCCCTCGCTGGTCGCTGGTACCGACTACAGCCTTAGCAGCTGCAGTGCTTGTCTGACGCTCTCGTTTAACAGTTCCACCTTGGGCCAGTGGGCCAACGCCGGCGACTATCTCTACAGCAACAGCAACCTGTTCACGCTGGGCGGCAGCACCAGCGGTTATTTAATCAGCTACGCCGGCACCAGTTACAAGATGACCGTGACCCCCGCAGCGCTCAGCGTGACCGGCACGAGCATCAACAACAAGACTTACACTGGCACCACTGCCGCCAGCTTTAACAGCTATGGGTCGCTCTCCGGCATCCTCAACAGCGACGATGTGTCGATCAATACCGGCACCACATCGGCCACATTCGCCAGCGTCAATGTGGCCAACGCCATCGGGGTCGCCACCAGCTACGCGCTCACCGGTACCAAGGCCGGCAACTACACGGTGACCAATCCGACCGGACTGAGCGCCAACATCACTCAGGCGCCGCTGACGATCACGGCCCTGAATCGAAACAACACTTACGGCTCGACACTGGCGCTGGGCTCGGTGCATTTTTCAGCCACCGGCCTGCAAAATAGCGAATCCATTGCCGGTGTGACCTTGACCGCCAACGGCGGTACCGCCGCGACCGACAATGCGGGCAGCTACACCATTACGCCCAGCGCGGCGACCGGCGGCACCTTCAGCGCCAGCAACTACAGCCTCACCTACGCCACGGGTACGCTGACCAATGATCCGGCCGCGATCAACCTGCGCGCCACCGCCCAGAGCAAAACCTACGGCGCCACGCTGAATCTGGGAACCACGGCTTACACCATCGGCTCCGGCTCGCTCAAGAATGGCGACACCATCACCGGCCTGACACTAACTAGTGCCGGGGCGGTCGATACGGCGGCGGTGGGCAGCTACACCATTACCCCCAGCGCGGCCACCGGTACAGGCGGCTTCAATACCACCAACTACACCATCAGCTACAGCAACCATACGCTGACGGTGAACAAGGCACCGCTGACTGTCACCGCCAACAGCGACAGCAAGACCTACGATGGCAATGCCTATAGTGGCGGCAACGGTGTGAGCTACAGCGGCTTCGTGCTGGGGCAGGACCAGACGGCGCTCGGAGGTGCGCTCTCGTACGCCGGCACCGCGCAAGGCGCGAGCAATGCGGGCAGCTACAGCATCACGCCGCAGGGCTACATCTCCGGCAACTACGCCTTGAATTACGTCAATGGCACACTGACGATCGACAAGAAAACCGTTTCGCTCTCTGCGAGCAAAACGTATGACGGCACAACCAGCCTGGCCGGCGCAGTCAGCATTGGCACGGGAATCGGCACACAAACGCTGACCTATAACAGTGCAGTGTCGGACAGCAAGGATGTTGCCGACAACGCAACCAATTACATCACCGGCCTCGTACTTACTGACGGAAGTAACGGCGGTCTGGCGGCCAACTACCAGCTGCCGACACTGAATGCAGCAAATGCTCCAGTGACCATCGCCAAACGGGACGTGACGGTGACGGGTGTCGAGATTGCCGACAAGAATTACGACGGCACGACCAACGCCAGCAGTGTGCAAAGCACCACGCTGAATAACGTGGCAGCGGCCGATGCGGGGAATGCTTCAAAACTGAATACTTCAGGCACACTCGCCGCTTTCAGCGGCAAGGATGTCGGCACCTACAGCATTTCCGTCACCGGATTGGCGTTGACCGGCAGTGAGGCCAATAACTACAATCTCAGCGGTGGCACCACGGCAACCGATGCGAGCGTGGCTATCACCGCCAAGCCGCTGACGCTCTCGGCCAGCAAGACCTACGACGGCACCACGGATCTCACGGGCATCCTCACGCTCGGCGGCCTGATCGGCAGCGAAACACTGAGCGTGACCAGTGCGACCGCCAGCAGCAGCCATGTGGTGACGACGAACAAATACGTCAGTGCCATCACCCTGGCCGACGGCACGAATGGCGGGGTGACGAGCAATTACAGCCTGCCCGCCTTCAGCTATCACGCGACCGACAACAACGTCACCATCAACGCCGTGACGCTGACGCCGACGCTCACCAATATCGGGGTCAGCAAAGTCTACGACGGTGCGCTGACCAGCAGCTTCACGCCGACCTGGAGTTTTGGCGGTCTGGTAGGCGGCGACAGCAGCGCCACCCTCGCTTATACCGGCCGCAACTACAACGACAAGGACGTGCTCGACGCCGACACCCTCACCGTCTCGGGGCTCTCGATCACCGGCATCGCTGGCGGCAACGGCTCGCTTGCTAGCGACTACGTGCTCGACGCAACCAGCAAGACGGTGGCCGGGGTTATCACGGCCAAGAGCTTGTCGGTCGCGGGTCTGGCCGCCAGCAACAAGGTGTATGACGGCACGACCGCCGTCACGATCAGTAACTGGGGGAGTGTCAGCACCGGCGTCGGCAGCGAGACACTTGTTCTCAACCACGGGACGGCGAGCTTCAGCGACAAGAACGTCGCCACCGGCAAGACCGTGACCGCCACCGGCTACCTACAGCCTGGCCGATGGCAGCAATGGCGGACTCGCCAGCAACTACCAGCTCAGTGCCACCAGTGCCACGACCACCGCCGATATCACCGCCAAGGCGATTACCCTGGCTGGCAGCACGGGCGTGACGAAGACCTACGACGGGCGGACCAGCATGCCGCTCGGCGTCAATGGGTACGGCAGCCTCGTCTGGGTGGAAAGTGGCGATACGGTGACGATCACCGGGGCGCCGGTGTTCAGTTCGGCTAACGCGGGGGTACGTACGATCCTGCAGAACACCGTCGTCATTCTGGGCACCGAAGCCGCCAACTACACGCTTTCCTGGACCAACGGCAGCGGCACCATCACCCCTGCACCGCTGACGGTGACTGCCAATGCCGACGCCAAGTTCGTGACGCAGGCCGATGTGGCGAGCTACAACCGCGTCAGTTACGCCGGTTTCGTCAATGGCGAGACGACCGGCGTGCTCAACCTGGGCGGACTCTCCTTCACCCGCAGCAATTCGGGCACCGAGGCGGCCGGCACCTATGCCGGCGTGATCGCCCCATCGGGCATCACCGCCAACAATGGCAACTACAGCATCAGCTACGTCAACGGCGACTACACGATCGTGCCGGCGAACCAACTGCTGGTCCGCGTAGCCAATGCCAGCACCACCTATGGCACCGGCCCGAGTTATAGCGTGACCCGCGCCAAGTACCTGACTTGTTCGCTGGCCGACTGTTCGGCTGGCGGCAGCGTCAATACGCTGGTCGACCTCTCCGGCAGCGTCGTGCAGAGCGGCAGTGGCAACGGTACGGTCCAGATTGTGGATGGCGTCAGTGGCACGGCCAGCTTCATCCTTGGTCCGGTTGCCGCGCAAAACAGTACGTCCGGCTGGCTTCAAGCCGGCAACTATCGCATCGGTGCAAACAGCATCGTCGAGACCAGCGCCAACTTCAGCAACACCTTGACCGTGGTCGGCGGCCTGACCGTCGACCGCATGGCCATGACGGCGAACGCCAGCAATGTTTCGAAGACCTACGACGGCTCGACCAGCCTGGCCGGTGACGTCACGATCAGTGGACTGATCGGCAGCGAAACGCTGGCTTACACGGGGGCGACCGCCAACAGCAAGGACGTGTTGACGGCTGCCTACGTCGATGCCATCACGCTGCAGGACGGCACCAACGGCGGTCTGGCCACCAATTATCAGCTACCGACCCTGACCCAATCAGGCGCCAATAACACCGCCAGCGTCACGCGCAAGGCATTGACGATGACCGGGCATTCGGCCCAGGACAAGACCTTCGACGGGCTGGCCGCGGCACTCACCAGTCTGGGCGCCCTGAATGGTCTGGTCGGCAGCGAGACGCTGGGTGTCAGCGGGGTCGGCAGCTTCGCCGATCCCAATGTCAGTATTGGCAAGACGGTGACCATCGTGCTCGCCCTGGCAGATGGCACGAACAGCGGACTGGTGAGCAACTACAGCATCAGCGACGCGACCACCACGGCAAATATCAACCCGCAACCGACGACGGTTCCCCCACCACCGCCCTCCGTGCCGACTACGCCGACGCCACCGAGCGAAGTCCCGACGCCACCGCCCCCGCTTGAGCCGCCGAGTGATCCAACGGGTACGCCCACACCAGGCGGTGATCCGACTGGCACACCGGCCCCAGGCGGAGACCCAACAGGTACGCCCACACCGGGCGGCGATCCGACCGGTACGCCAGCGCCAGAAGGTGATCCATCCGGGACCCCGGCCCCAGGCGGAGACCCAACAGGTACGCCCACACCGGGCGGCGATCCGACCGGTACGCCAGCGCCAGAAGGTGATCCATCCGGGACCCCGGCCCCAGGCGGAGACCCAACAGGTACGCCCACACCGGGCGGCGATCCGACCGGTACGCCAGCGCCAGAAGGTGATCCGATCTCGGTCACGCTCACCGGCGGCAGGGAAATTTCGCTTTCGAACAACGCAGGGGGAGAAAGCGATTCGGGTTCCTCCGGCAGTTCAATCACCAGTGGACATGAGGGATCAGGTTTTATCAGCGTTCGTTCGGTGCGACGACGATACCCGCCGATTCACTATTCCGTTTTACCTTGCCGAAGGACACCTTCAAACATGCTGACCCCAAAACCTCACTTGTGCTGGAGGCAAAACTTGCCAGCGGTGCCCCCTTGCCGGGATGGTTGCAATTCAACCCCGCGACATGGCAGTTCACTGGTCGCGCACCCCAAGGAGTTCAGGAAATCGAAGTGCTCGTTGTCGCTAGAGATAACAACGGCAACGAGGCAACCACAAAAGTCGTTCTTCGTTTCACTGCAGCGAGGTAGGCCGCCAGAGAATCGCGCTCAGGCGTATTGACGGGTAACTATATGATTGCGGACCGAACTTGAAAACTCCCGGCAGGTCGGCTCAGGCCGACTTGCCGTCAACATAAGCCCTAACGACACCATCGATTTATTTCGGCCAAAAACAGCGGCGTTTGCCGACTCGGCGATACGGCAGCACTCGCACCCCAAAAATGAAAATGAATCAATGGCCTCCAATCCATTACACTCGCGTCCTTCAGCCGTCCCTCCCCAAAATGCAAAAGGCTCCTGATGCGCCCGATTCACGATATAGATGTTCTTCTGTTACTCGCGCTGGCGCTTTCATCAAAGCGGCGGCCAGCCCAACTCTTCGAGATTGTCGCAGCGGCTGAGATCGTCCAGAGTGTCATTCCTGCCAATGTGCAGCTGATCGAAAGCTTCTCCCGTTTGTCCAAGTGTGGCCTGATCCGCGCTCTGGACGACGAATTTACGTTGACGGCAGAAGCTCAGAAGATCATGGCCAATCCTTCGCGAACCAGCAATACGTCGCGTCGTATCGCCAGCATTAAGGAAAATCTGGCGCTCTACGAAGCCACAAGTGAGCACGCGCCGATTCTGCTGTCTGCCAAGGAAGTCAGCGCCGCCATTCTCGGCCACCGCGCTTCGTCCAAGAGTGCAACAAACACGCTGTTGGCACCCAAACCCTCCGCCGAGAGCAAAAAAGCGCGGCCCGGCCAACGCCAGCGCAAGCCGCTCCCTGCAAATCGACACAAGAGTTGACCGATATGACCGAAATTTCTGAGTCCCTTGCCGCCACCGAAGCACGCTCCTTCGACGAACTGTCACTGTCGCCGGGCTTGCGATCCGCTCTGGAGCAACTCGAATACCAGACGATGACGCCGATCCAGGCGGCCAGCCTGCCGATCTCGTTGAACGGTCATGACCTGATCGCGCAAGCCAAGACTGGTAGCGGCAAGACGGCAGCTTTCGCCATTACACTGCTGACGAATCTCAACCCGCGCCGCTTTGCGGTTCAGGCCATGGTGCTTTGCCCGACGCGCGAACTGGCCGAGCAGGTGACGCAGGAGATCCGTCGGCTGGCGCGCTTCGAAGACAACATCAAGGTACTGTCGCTGTGCGGAGGCACCCCTATCGGTCCGCAACGGGGCAGTCTCGAACACGGCGCGCACATCGTTGTCGGAACGCCGGGACGCCTCATGGATCATCTGGAGCGCGGCAACTTGCGCCTTGATGCGCTCAACACGCTGGTACTCGATGAGGCTGACCGCATGCTTGACATGGGGTTTTTTGACGACATTGTGTATGTCGCCGAACACTGCCCACCAAACCGCCAGACCCTGCTCTTCTCGGCCACCTACCCGGAGGGCATCGAGAAACTGGCAAAACAATTTCTGCGTCACCCTCAGGAAGTGAAATTGCTCGAGCAGCATGAGGGCAGCAAAATTCGCCAGCGGTTCTACGAAGTCAAACACGAAGAACGCTTGCAAGCCGTTACAGTGCTGCTCAAGCACTACCGACCGATCAGCACATTGGCATTCTGCAACACCAAGCAACAGTGTCGCGATCTGCTCGACGTGCTGGATGCCAAAGGATTTCACGCGCTGACCCTGAATGGCGATATGGAACAACGCGAGCGCGATCAGGTGCTGATCCAGTTTGCCAATCGCAGTTGTTCAGTACTGGTGGCGACCGATGTTGCCGCCCGCGGTCTGGACATCGACCGACTGGAAGCTGTCATCAATGTCGATGTAACGCCCGATCCGGAAATCTACGTTCACCGCATCGGACGTACCGGCCGCGGCGACGAGGACGGGTGGGCATTCAGTCTGTGTAGTCCGCGTGACCGGCGCCGCGTCGATACCATCGCCCGCATGACCGGCAGCGAACCGGACTGGCATACGCTTGGCTCACTGCAGAGTGAAAACAATGACGTTTTTCTCCCACCCATGGTCACCCTTCAGATTCTCGGCGGCCGCAAGGAGAAGATCCGCCCTGGCGACGTCCTTGGCGCGTTGACGGCTGAAGCGGCCGGAACGCGCACTTTTACCCGCGAGCAGGTCGGCAAGATCACCGTCACGGATCAATCCACCTACGTCGCGGTGGCACGCGAACTCGCAGGTGAAGCTGTGCGCAAGTTGGCAACCGGCAAGGTCAAGGGCAGAATCGTCAAAGTGCGAGCACTCGGAAATTAAGGAAATATCGAATACGCCGGTGATTCGATACCAGCACGGCTAATTATTCAATTTTTTGTAACGACATCATCGTCGGCATTTGGAACCTCAGGCATAAGACGGCGTTTTGTCGCCCCCCTCCAACACGTGTGATTGCCATCCGCCAAAGACGGCGTTGGTGATTACCATTGCTAAACCACCTCCTCAAAGAAAGCATCTCCCCGAATGCAGGCAAACGTTAACGAAAATCCCAGATACGCCGTGGTTGCAGCCGTTCAACGACCGAGTGTAAACGACACAGAATTCGAGGCATCACTCGCCGAACTACGCGATCTGGCGAAAACACTGGGGTTCAAGGTTGTCCATACATTTACGCAGAAGCGCTCAGGATTCGATACGACGGCCTACATGGGGGCCGGCAAGCGTGAGGAAATACGCCGTTTCGTAAACAGCGAACCCGGGACTGATGACTCTGCTTGGGAGGAAGCCCAAGGCGGGAATGTCGTCATCGACGCCATCCTTGTGGACCATGAAATTTCGCCATCGCAAGCCCGAAACCTCGAAAATGAAATTGGCTGCGAGGTGATGGACCGCACCATGGTCATCCTTGAGATTTTTCATCGCAACGCCAGATCACGAGCCGCAAGAGCTCAGGTGGAAATTGCCCGTCTCGGCTATATGGCCCCGCGCCTGCGCGAAGCGGCTAAGCTGGCCGGACCGCAAGGGCGGCAGCGTACCGGCATGGGCGGCCGTGGGTCCGGTGAATCGCATACAGAACTGGACCGGCGCAAGATTCGAGACCGGATTGCCGAACTCCAAGAGGAGATCATCTCGATGGATGCCGAGCGAAGGATACAGCGCTCACGGCGACAAGAGCGGCAAGGGTTGGCATGCACCGCACTCGTTGGTTACACAAACGCCGGCAAGTCCACCCTCATGCGTGCGCTCACAGGCAGCGAAGTCCTGGTCGCCAACAAGCTCTTCGCCACGCTCGATACGACAGTGCGTACGCTTCAACCGGAGAGCGTTCCTCGTGTGCTCGTTAGCGATACTGTCGGCTTCATCAAGAATCTGCCGCACGATTTGGTGGCATCCTTCAAATCAACCTTGGAAGAAGCGCTGGATGCATCGCTGTTACTTCACGTCGTCGATGCCAGCGATGCTGGGTTTGAACGCCAACTCGAAGTAACTGACAAGGTGCTTGACGAAATTGGTGCAAACGCGGTGCCTCGCCTTCTTGTTTTCAACAAGATCGATTGTGTCGGCGACGCTGCTGCACAAATTGAACGCGAAGCGATGCTCAGAGCAAGTTACCCGGACTGCATGGTGATGAGCGCTCGCCGTCCGGATGATGTGGCGCGGTTGCGCCAGATGATCGTTCGCTTTTTCCAGAGAGATCTTGTCGAAGCCGAACTTCTTCTCCCTTGGTCGGCGCAACGACTGCGTGGCGAGCTCTATGCCAGTTGTGAAGTATTGGAAGAAAGAGCCGTAGTTGAGGGGGCCATTTTTCGTATCCGCGGCGAACACGACATGCTGGAAAGTCTGCGTGAGCGATTCTCCCTGACGTGATAAAGATAATTTAAGGTTGGCTAATGCAGAATCATTGCTTCAACATTCCGGTGACTATAGTCAGGTGAGCGGTGATGTATCAGTAGTGAGGGGATAGATGCTTTTGCATGGGCAGGTGCCAGTGCATGGTCTTCAAAGGCACCATACTTGACCAAAACTGGGGAATACCCCCTGAAGCAAACTGTACTTTTCCTGCTGTGGCTTCACCGTCAACGCTGGCGACAAATTCGAGCGCGAGCTTGAGATCAGTGCCGACGGAGACACTAGCAGATGATCATGCATTGCCCTTTGAGACATGGCGTGGCTCAATGACTGTTACGTCAGCAAGAGCTCTCAAACGCTCCAACGATCCCCTGTGAGTCGTTGCCTTCCTTGAATAGCGGGTTCTGGCGGTGTCTGTTTTTGTCAGGCTGCTGCAAATCAAATTTCAGGCGGCCCCATTTGGGTGCCATTTGGGTGCCAGCCGGCTTCCCCCTTCACCACAAAAATTGGGTTAGCGCTTAAATTCTGGCGCCAAATGAACCATGGAGAATAAAAACAACTATTAAACAGGATGTTATACACCATACCAGCAACGCACTGCCGGTATGGTGCGCTAGTTGCTTATGGTCAAGGGTTAGCGGATGTGTTTCTCCTGTATCGCATCCGAAAATTTTGCCATTCAATCATTTGGAGCATCTCATGAATTTACTGAGTTTCTCAGCAGCAACCGACGACTTCTTCTGGAGTCAGATCATGATTTACGGCTGCCTGCTGGCCGGCGTCTACTTCTCCATCCTGATGAAGTTCCCGCAGTTGCGGTTGGTCAAGGATATGGTCAACCAACTTTTCAGAGGGAAGTCCTCGGATTCCGGCGTATCGTCTTTCCAGGGATTTGCCATGGCTCTCGGCGGCCGTGTCGGAACAGGAAATATCACGGGAGTCGCATCCGCCATCTTTTTCGGGGGACCGGGCGCGGTGTTCTGGATGTGGGCGATTGCCTTCCTCGGCGCTGGTTCGGCCTTCATTGAATCCTCTTTGTCCCAAGTGTGGAAAGAAAAAGTTCACGGCGAATACCGCGGCGGACCTGCTTACTACATAGAGAAAGGGCTGAAAAGCCGTCCTCTCGGCATCGCATTCGCCATACTCACCATCTTCGGCTGCGGAGTGGCACTGCCCGGAATCCAGTCCAACGCCTTTGGTCAGGCGGCGAGCCATTCTCTGGGTATGTC
Organism: uncultured Propionivibrio sp.; assembly: GCA_964575415.1. Lineage (GTDB taxonomy): Bacteria > Pseudomonadota > Gammaproteobacteria > Burkholderiales > Rhodocyclaceae > Propionivibrio. Next base: position 22,124 of record CAZNQL010000014.1, on the reverse strand, counting down.
CCCCTGGATGGCCGGTCTTTTGTACACCGTGCTTATTGGCTACGTGATTGTCGGCGGCGGAAAACGGATCGCCAAATTCGCAGAAAAGATCGTTCCATTCATGGCTATTGCCTACATGATTTTGGCCGCCGTAATCTTGATCACCCATGCTGACAAGATCATTGACATCTTCGCTCTGATTTTCAGCTGTGCCTTCAACCAGAATGCCGCCTACGGCGCCGTATTTGGTCTGGCCATCCAGTGGGGCGTCAAACGCGGTGTGTTCTCCAACGAAGCCGGCCAGGGTACCGGTGCTCAGGCGTCCGGTGCGGCGGAGGTTTCCCATCCAGCCAAACAGGGCCTGGTACAAGCCTTCTCGGTTTATGTCGACACTCTTTTTGTGTGTACGGCAACGGCCGTCATGATCCTGGCGACCAATGCCTTCAATGTGGCCGACCCGGCAAATGTGGGCGGTTTCCTGACCCAGTTCGTTCCCGGCATCGAAAAGTCTAACTTCACACAAGTAGCCGTCGATTCGATTATTCCTGGATGGGGCGGGACTTTTGTCGCCATTGCCCTGTTCTTCTTCACCTTCACCACCGTGCTCGCCTACGCCTTCTACACCGATTCGAGCATTGCCTACCTGTTCAAGAAGAACGCCGATGGTCTCGGCTACAAATACAGCATTCTGGCTTCACGGCTGATCATTGTGGCCATGACCTTCATTGGTGCGGTCAGCGCGGTTGATGTGGTCTGGAACTTTGGCTCCGCTTCCGTCGGGGCCATGGCCTGGTTCAACATTGTCGCCATCGTCCTGCTCACCAAGCCCGGGATCGCCACCCTGAAGGATTACGAAATGCAGAAGAAGATGGGGCTCGACCCCGTGTTCATTCCTTCGCGTTGCGGCATCAAGGATGCGGACACTTGGGATGAGATCGCCGCAATCACCTACCCCGAGCAGCTGGCTGCACTGAAGGCAAAAACAAGCGGCGAGGATGAAATTCCAGCCGAGGACTATCTGAAACCAGCAGTAGTATTGGGGACAGCAACCAAGAGCTGACACGTAGCCGCTTGAATATTTTTCGCCGCATACAAAACCCCAGTAGGTGGTTCGTATGCGGCGGATAATTCAATCTGGGGCGGCGCAAGCCGCATTTTTATTTCGGCTCTATGCATTTTGAGGTTGATCACCGGAGAACGAACACCCCTCTGAAATTCGCTAATCTGTGCAATTTAGGGCTTTAGCGACGGCGGACAACGCCACCTTAATTTGTGTCCGTCTAGTGCGTGTCGAGGGGCGGATGTCGAGGGCTATGGTCGGGCTGATCAGAAGAAAACCGGCCAATCTGGCTTTCCCGTGACTCTTGTGAAGTATTCGTTCCAGTTTTACTTTGAATCGCCCGCCTTCAATTCAAGCGCCGGTGACGAAATACTGGCATGTTCATCTTGATTCAGATTGTGTGACGGATGCGGATCCCAGCCATGCAACACCGATAGCACAATGAAGCCGAGAACGTAAGCCAGGACGACATGCCAGCCGTAGCGCAGCCAGGCAAATACGGATTTAGCTTCCGGGAACATATTGGACAGCGCGACACCGGAAGACGAGCCGAACCAGACCATCGAGCCGCCAAAACCAACCGCGTAGGCGAGAACGCCCCAGTCGTACCCTCCCTGTTTCAGGGCCAGTTCGGTCAAGGGAATATTGTCGAAGACCGCCGAAAGCAAGCCCAATCCGAAGGTGGTCAACTCCGACGCCGCTGGCAATTTTTCTACTGGCATCATCGATGCGCAGACGACGAGACTGAGCAGGAATACGCTGCCCTTGAACGTTTCCGGCAGCACCTCCCAGTCCGGACGACGCAACGGCACCGAGAACAGAATCGCGGCCCAGACCGCAATGCCGAGAAACGGCAAGCAATCGGCCTGCGAAGCATAGTGCATATTGACCAGCACGTTGGTTCCAACCGCGCTGGACAGCATCAGAACGACGATGCCAAGTCGCACCTTATCGACGTGAGTGTGCTGGTGTGCATGCTTGACGATCGGCGAATACGCTTGCTGCTGCTTCGAGCCAAAATAGGCCGTCACACAAAGCGCCACGCCGGCAGCGATATAAGCCTTGACCACATAGAGGGGGCTCACGCCATCGATCCACATCATGGTCGTCGTGGTATCGCCGACAACAGAACCGGCCCCACCGGCATTCGAGCAGGCCACGATAGCGGCGAGATAGCCGATGTGCACTCTGGCCTGGAACAATTGGTGCGCCATGGCCCCACCGATCATCGCAGCGGCGATGTTATCGAGAAACCCGGAAAGAATGAAAACGATCACGAGCAGGAAGAAACTACCCTTCCAGTCATGAGGCAGGAATTTCGGCAGAATGACCGGCAAGCGGCTCTTCTCGAAATGGCGAGATAGTAGGGCAAACCCCATGAGCAGCAACAGGAGGTTGGCAAGGACAACCCATTCGTGCTCAAGGTGAATGATGAAACCGGCAACGCCCTGACCATCCTTGAAACTACCGTAGAAGATCTTGTAGAGCGAAATAGCCGACATCCCGCCCAGCCCAACGTACAGCGTATGGTGGTGAAACAGTGCGACACCCATCAGCGTCAATGCAAACAGCATGAACTCGAGCGGAATGTCTGCAAGCATTGTTACCACCCCCTGAATCGTAGAAAACGGCTGATTATTCTTTAAAAAGATTTCGCGAAACAATCGTCATTGCACTGCATTGATCTCTACAACACAAAAAAGCGCCAGCCACGGCCGACACCCTTGCTGTCCGGATTTTTCTTTCTGCTATGCCTCGCCGGCCCCATTGGCTGCCTGAAAAACGCGGCAAACCGGGCGGCATTGTATACGCGCCAACAGAAAATTAAACATCGCGGAATGTTTTTTTATTTATTCAATTTCATTTAAAAACCATAGGGCCGATGCAGCCAGTTTTTGATCACGACCACATCCCGTTCCGGCAGGTAGTAAAACCCGGCCTGGACATCCTCGATTACAGCGCGAGCTACGGCGTGCGACACTGCCTTGGTTGTCAGCATGTGAAAAAACCAGGCCATCGGATAACCGGCTTGGCGGTCGAATCGCTGCAACGCTGCGGACAAGGCCAAGCCCTGTGCGCCGAAAGCGCCGTCGAATCGCGGCATGATGCCGTTGATCGCCGCCACGGGTGTGGCCTGGAAAACGGGCTGCCGATAGCGGTCGAGGTATTCACGCACGGCCAGCACCCAATGGTTGCTGAATGTGGTGGCGTTTCCGGCGCTGCTCGATTGCCAGGCGTCAAGAAAACAATGCACCGACTGTGGTTCCGGCTTCTGTGCGGCCATGCGCTGCAAGAAGGCCGCCACTTCGGTGATGCGCCGTACCCGGTAATACGGTGCGCCAAGAGGTTGGTAAGCCGCCTTGGCCACCTCCTCGCGCGGTGAATCGATCAACTCCTCGAGGCTCGCCGGTGCAGTCACAGCGAAAAGCTCATGGGCGACGACTTCCTGCAGTTCTTCGATTTCGACCTGCACGAAATCGCCTGCCGATTCGCCGGTGCTGGCAACGAGATAATGGGTCTTGCCGAGCAGTCGCGTTGCCCGGAGTCCGCTCCCAGCAAACGCATCGACGAGCGCATGCAAATCGCCGTCGACATTCTCCAACTCGCTTTCGCCCCAGGCGGCCAAATCGTCTGCGAGATGATTTCCATCGCGGTCAACGACACCGCCGAGGCGATACCAACCGCCCCGCGTCAATACGTCGCGAAAGCACAAATGCGAATCGATGCCTGACAGCGCGCCGGCCAGCCCGGCCGCACCGGACGACACCGGAAAACCAAGACACAACTCGTCGGCGCGCCGTTCGAAGTCTGTCCATTTATCCACAACCGCTGTCGCCACGCTCATGACTCGTCCCAGTCCTTGAGGGCCACGACCAGTCCGGTCGTGGCCTCGGCATCGGAGGTCAACCGCAGGCAATGATCGCCGGAGTCGACGTAGTAAAGGCTACAAAACGGGTTACCGGCTGCCGCGCGGGCGCGCGGAGGCATGTCGTCATCGCTCCATACCGAGAAATGAACGCCGGGAAAGGTCTTGCGCAAATTCACGAGAATGGCGTCGGCAAGCGCATGCGCATTGCTCGCCACCTGGTCCATGACTTTGGCCAGCAGACTGGGCTCGATCATCACTCGTCCACCTCTTCAAGAAATTTTTCCAGGGAAGCCGCCTTGACACCCATGACTTTCGCCAACCAGGGTGGCGGGCTCTTGAGCGCCACCTGTAGCCGTGCCAAAGTCTCGCGGGCCGGGCCGGGCTTGGGAAGCTTGACCGGATGCGAACCGACACGTACCACCTTGGCCGCCGCCGGACCACCGATCGACTGCAAATAGACGACCTGGCAATCCGCGATCAATTGCGCGCGCGCCGCATTGCGGTCTTCGGCGTGCTCCGCCTCGAGTGTCGGACGGGCGCCAATGAGACGCAATTCTGCGGGAGAAACCTGATAGATCAGAAAACGCTCACAATAACCAAAATGCTCGTCCAGCTGCTCGCCACTGTTCGACGCAATCGCGACACGAATCGAACCGGGCATATCGCCTTCGTTGTAAGCCTCCAGTGCCGGCAGTTCGCTGCCTTCGATATCGAGACCCCACAACAGACGGACGGCCTGCTTCAACTGGTCGCTGCTGACGCCAACGTGGCAATCTTCCTCGGCATGATTACCGGCAAGAATCTCGCGCAGATCGGTGACCGTCACCGCGGCCAGTTTCGTCTCGGTTAGCGGGAGGTCCAGCTTTTCCGCCAGCGCCTTGACGAGACCAGCCACTTCGGGAAGTTCGAGCTCCCTTGCCGCCAGGGCGATGCGCAATGCAGCTTCGCGAGTCATTGATGCGGACATGATGATCTCCACGTTTGATCCGGCGCACTTTGGCGCCGGACTCTCGACACGGGTTAATTAGTTTTACGCGTACACAATGCAGGTATCGCCACCCGGGCAGGTGTCGACGCATTTCGGCGAGTCAAACTCTTCGCACTCGTTGCAGGTGTCCTTGTTGATCTTGTAGATGCCGCCCTTCTCGACAATCGACTTGGTCGGGCAGACCGGCACACAATCCCCGCAGGACGTGCATTCCGCTTGCGTAATCTTCATTGCCATGATGTTGCTCCTTTCAGTTCAAAGGTTCATTCGACGCCATCGATTCGTTTTGCCCGCACCGAGTACGGCAAACGTTCCGGAGCGGCCTGGGGTTCGATGAAATACACGCCGCCGTTGCCGAGCTTGATCTCCCCCCCCCCACTTCTCCGGCGAGTCAAACTCCATCGAGGTAATGCTGTCCTCGATGCCGCGCTTGGGCATGTAGAACACGTAGCCGTTCGCGCCTTTTCTGATCATGATGTTGGCCATTCGGGTCTCCAGCAGGGGGAGGTGCCGGGAAAATGAAGCCGCCTCCCAGCCAGCTTCATCTCCACGGTCACCTCACGTTCAGCGTTAGCGGACGAGATCGAAGTTGTAGTCGGTCTTGCCCAGCAGCTTGGTCTGCTCGTCGAGATGCTCCAGAACCGCGTTGGTCAGCGTCGTCACGATATACATCCCGCCTTCGTAACCGAGCGTCGTCATGCGATGCAGGTGATGGCGATCGAAGATCGGGAAGCCGAGACGGATCAGCGGCACTTCGAACTCCGGACCCTTGTACAACGTGTCGCGCTGGATGAACTTGCCGTAGCTGCTGCCGATGACGAAGTCCGGCTTGTCCGTGAAGCACAGGCTGCGCAGGTGCCAGAGGTAGCATCCCGGATACAGCTTGGCATGGACGCCGTACGGCGACGCTTCGAGCATCTTCTTCATCGCCTTTTCCCAACGTTTGTTGCTGTTGTGAACCACGATGTGGGTCGGTTCGATACCCAGTTCGAGCATGACCTTGACGAGGCCCATGACGAAATCCGGATCGCCGAACACCGCCATTTTCTTGCCGTGCAGCCACTGGTGCGAATCGGTCATCATGTCGATGAGGCGGCCGCGCTCCTTGGTGATCGACTCGGGAACCGGCTTGCCGGTGACTTCCGAGACTTTCATCAAGAATTCGTCGGTCCACTCGACCCCCATCGGGATGTTCAGCTTCGGTACCTCGTGATTCCAGGTGCTTTCGATGTACTTCTTCGACTTTTCCAGCGTCGTCGATTGCAGCATGAAGGTGGCGATGGCGTTCGGCGCGTCCTTGATCTCTTCGATCGTGGTGGCGCCGGCGTACATCTCGTATTCGCCGGTCGCCGGCGTGTCGAGGACTTCGTCCGGATCGCAGAGGTAGGTGTAGTCGACGCCCATTTCCTTCATGTAGCGCTTGATTACACGGTAGTTGCCGAGATAGGTCTCAAAGCCCGGTACGATGTTGATCTTGCCGTTCTTGCCCGGTGCCTTGCCTTCCATGTCGTTGAGGGTGAAGTACTTCATGATGCCCTCGAACATGTTGTCCCAGCCGGTGATGTGCGAACCGACGAAAGACGGCGTGTTGGCGTAGGGAACCGGGAAGTCCTTGTCCACATAGCCTTCGTTGCGTGCATTGCCGATGAAGGCGCCGAGGTCATCACCGATGACTTCCGCGATATAGGTGGTGCACACGGCGATCATCTTGGCGTCGTACAGCTTGGTCGCGTTCTGCAGGCCTTCATGCACGTTCTTCTGACCGCCGAACACCGCGGCGTCTTCGGTCATCGAATCGGCGATGAACGCAATCGGCTCCTTGAAGTGACGGTTGAAGTAGGTCCGGAAGTAGGCCACGCACCCTTGCGAACCGTGGATATAGACCATCGTCTTTTCGAAGCCGAGACCGCACAGAGAAGCGCCGAGCGGCTGGCAGGCCTTGGCGGCATTGATGGTCAGCGCCTCGCGCTTGAAGTTGAGGTCCTGATACTCTTGGCTCGTCGTCCACTCGAAGACTTCGGCCACTTTCTCGGGCGAAACGCGCTCCTCAAACTCGCGCTTGCGCGCCAGAACGTCCTGATACTCCGGCTTGTTGAACAGCGGAAAGCACGGTTTGATATCGTCTGCTGCTTGCATCTTTATCTCCTTTGTCCGGCCACTCATCCGTGGACGCGAACACAAGTTGAGGGAATTCAGTGAAAAGCTTTTTTAACCACAACGAACACAACGAGCGCAACGAGAGATAAGTCAAGAACACTTTTCAAAACAAAGCCTTTCGCTTTCGTTGTGTTCGTTGTGCCCGTTGTGGTTCATGGATTTAACTTAAGCCGCTTTGGCCTCCTCGACCGCTTCGACCGGTTTCTTCCAGGGCGGCGTGAACAGTGTCCAGCAGGGGTTGTTCACCGCCATGTCCATGTCGCGGGCGAACACGGCGAAACCGTCGTAACCGTGGTACGGACCCGAGTAATCCCAGGAGTGCATCTGGCGGAACGGCACGCCCATCTTGTGGAAGGTGTACTTTTCCTTGATCCCCGAACCGACCAGATCCGGCTTGACCTGGCGCACGAACTCTTCCAGTTCGTACCCGGTGGCGTCGTCGTAGATCAGGGTGGCGTCCTTCATTTCCTTGATCGTGCGATCGTAGTCATCGTTGTGGGCGAATTCGTAACCGGCACCGACCACTTCCATGCCCAGATCCTCGTAGGCACCGATCGTGTGACGCGGACGCAGACCGCCGACGTAAAGCATGACCTTCTTGCCTTCCAGGCGCGGCTTGAACTTGGCGATGATCGCATCCATGGCCGGCTTGTACTTGGCAATAACGCGCTCGGCGCCTTCCTTGATCGTGTCGTCGAAGTGCGAAGCGATTTCGCGCAGGCTTTCGGCGATCTTGGTCGGACCGAAGAAGTTGTACTCCAACCATGGAATACCGTACTTCTCTTCCATGTGGCGCGCGATGTAGTTCATCGAGCGATAGCAGTGCAGCAGATTCAAACGGGCACGCGGCGTGTTCTCGATTTCAGCGATGGTGCCGTCGCCGGACCACTGCGCCACGACGTTGAGACCCATCTCTTCGAGCAGGATGCGCGAAGCCCAGGCGTCGCCGCCGATGTTGTAGTCACCGAGAATCGCGACGTCGTACTTGCCGCCCGGCTCCAGTTGACCGTCGCGCTTCGGCAGCACCCAGTCGCGGATGGCGTCGTTCGAGATGTGGTGACCAAGGGATTGCGAGACGCCGCGGAAACCTTCGCAGCGCACCGGCACGATGGTCTTGCCGATCTCGGCCGCCTTCTTCTTCGACACCGCTTCGATGTCGTCGCCGATCAGGCCGATCGGACATTCCGACTGCACTGAAATGGCCTTGGAAAGCGGGAAGAGCGATTCGACTTCGTCGATCAGCTTGGCCAGCTTCTTGTCGCCGCCGAACACGATGTCCTTTTCCTGGAAATCGGACGAGAACATCATGTCGCAGTACGAATCGACACCGGACGTGCCCGTCGCATAGTTACGACGACCGCCGCGCGAATACTGACCGCAACCAATCGGGCCGTACGAAATGTCGATGATGTCCTTGAACGGACCCCAGACCACGCCCTTGGCACCGGCGTAGGCGCAACCACGCTGCGTCATGACGCCCGGTACCGACTTACGGTTGGAGGTGATGCACTTCTTGGCCGACTCAAGGTTCGAGTCGTTGACCATCAAGTGCTTGGCACGGTCCTTCTTGGCCTTCTCGGGGTAAACCTCAAGCACTTCCTGAATCAGTGCCTGAGCCTCTTCGCGGTTAAGCAATCCCATTTGTGTCTCCTTGTCGGGTGCGGCCTTCATTTCGGCACGTCACCCAAAATCAAACAATCAAAACTGCAGATCTACTCCGAGTGGCTCAGGCAGCCTCGGCAGCCGTCTTGCCGACGATGGTTTCGTCTTCGGCTTCCATGATCCCGAACTCCATGAGCAACTCTTCGAGCTCTTCCATCTCCAGCGGCGTCGGAATCACGAACAGTTTGTTGTCGATGATCTTCTGCGCCAGCGCCCGGTACTCGTCGGCCTGTTTGGCGGTCGGGTCGTACTCGATGACGGTCATGCGGCGGATTTCGGCGTGCTGGACGACGTTGTCTCGCGGCACGAAGTGGATCATCTGGGTCCCGAGCTTGGCCGCCAGCGCCATGATCAGCTCGTCCTCGCGGTCGGTCTTGCGGCTGTTGCAGATGAGCCCGGCCAGACGCACACTGCCGGAGTTGGCGTACTTGACGATGCCCTTGGCGATGTTGTTGGCCGCGTACATGGCCATCATTTCGCCCGAGCAGACGATGTAGATTTCCTGCGCCTTGTTCTCGCGGATCGGCATGGCGAATCCGCCGCAGACCACGTCGCCGAGCACATCGTAGAAAACGAAATCGAGGTCTTCCTCGTAAGCGCCCTCTTCTTCCAGGAAGTTGATCGCGGTAATGACGCCGCGGCCAGCACAACCAACCCCTGGCTCAGGACCACCGGACTCGAAGCACTTGACGCCGCCAAAACCAACGGCCAGGACGTCTTCAAGTTCGAGGTCTTCCACCGAACCGGCCTCAGCCGCCAGGTGCATGACCGTGGTCTGCGCCTTGCTGTGCAGGATCAGACGAGTCGAATCGGCTTTCGGATCGCAACCGACAATCATGACCTTCTTGCCAGCCTCAGCCAGCGCGGCGACCAGATTCTGGGTTGTGGTAGACTTTCCGATCCCACCTTTGCCGTAGATAGCGGCTTGACGCAGTTTTGCCATGATGCATTCTCCTATGTCAGAAATTCACTCGGGTTTAAGGACCATTCCCGTGTTCCCGAGCAACTTTAAGCAAGGACCATGCCAGAACAGCAATTACCGCACAACACATTGAAATGATTGAAGTTATCGGCAAAGCACCAGGCAGCAACATCGTTCCCGAACCCGACAAAGCCCCTTCATTTTGTCGCGGTGACGACAATGAACACGCCACCCTGCCCCGCTACGCGCGCCTGCCGATCAATCGCTGCAACATCCCATCCGTCATCCTCGGCAGCCTCACCTTTCAGCGGCACCCGGCACCGCTGCAACTCGACGGCATCGCCGAACTGCACGCCGATCTTTTCCAGCGCCTCGACTGCCTCGAAGACAAGCACGCCCGTGCCACGGCTTTCTCTGACTATGTCACGGTGCATTTCTGCCTCGAAGACCTGGAAAAAGCCGGCCTGACGGACCTAACGCAACAACGGGCGAATGCAAACTGGTTGCGCGTACTTCGCGGCTGGAGCTTCAACGCCGACGGCCGGGAAGGCGCCATTCTGAAAGGCTGGGTGGAATCGCGCTTCGGCCTACTGCCCCGCTTTCACGGCGAACCGCTGCGCGATTTTTCCGGTCCGGCCTATCTTCGCTATCAGGAAATGCGCTCGGCCGGCCTGTACGGCACCAACGCGCTGGAAAGCCAGCTCGATCTGCTCTATGCCTACAGCCAGTACGAGTTCCTTCGCGCGCAACGCCGGGCTGAAACCGACAAATGCCTCACGCTCTATCGCGGCATCAACCGCATCGGCGACCACGAGGTTCTGGCCGGCGATCGCAAAAAACAGGTTGTCCTCTTCAACAATCTGGTGTCCTTTACCGCATCGCGCGAACGTGCCGGCGAATTCGGCGATTACATCCTGACGACGCGCGTGCCGACCGCGAAGATTTTCTTCACTTGCGACCTGATCCCCGGCGTCCTCAAGGGCGAAGACCAATACCTGGTCATCGGTGGGGTATACGACGTCTCGGTCAGCACAATGTAACTTTGTCGCAAACACGACACCATTCGACAAGCGTCATCTTCAATCCGGCATAACAAGGACGGCGGCGCCGCGCACCTGGCCCGAACGCAGGCGTTGCATGGCTTGGTTGGCGAATTCGAGCGGGAAGGTTTCCACCTCGGTTTTGACCCCCGCCCGTGGCGCAATGTCCATAAATGCCTCGCCGTCCCGACGCGTCAAGTTGGCCAGCGAACAGACCTTACGCTCACCCCAAAGTAGCGAATAAGAAAATTGCGGAATGTCGCTCATGTGGATTCCGGCACAGACGACGGTTCCGCCTTTTGCGATGCGGCGTAGTGCTTCGGGAACCAATTCACCGGCCGGCGCGAAGATGATCGCAGCATCGAGCTGCGCCGGCGGTGCTTCGCCCGAAACTCCCGCCCAGACCGCGCCCAGTTCGCGTGCAAAATCCTGCCCGCTCGTGTCGCTGGGCCGGGTGAAAGCAAAAACCTCCCGCCCTTGCCAACGCGCCACCTGCGTGATGATATGGGCCGCGGCGCCAAAGCCGTAGATGCCGATTCGTTGCGCGTCGCCGGTCGCAACAAGACCTCGGTAACCGATCAGTCCGGCGCAAAGCAGTGGCGCCGCTGACGCATCGGAATAGCTCTCGGGCAAGGCTAGGCAGAAACGCGGGTCGGCCACGGTATATTCGGCAAACCCGCCGTCGCGGGTATAACCGGTAAACCCAGCCTCGTCACAGAGATTTTCCCGCTGGCTCTCGCAATAGCGGCAATGCCTGCAGGTGTGGCCCAACCAGGGGACGCCGACCCGCTGCCCGAAAACGAACCCTTTAACGCGACTTCCTGTTGCAACAACGACGCCGACAATCTCGTGGCCGAGAACAAGGGGAAGTTTTGGCGACTTCAGGTCGCCATCGGCAATGTGGAGATCTGTCCGGCAGACGCCGCAGGCTTTGACTTTCAGCAGCACCTCTCCGGCAGACGGCTCGGGTCGAGCGATCCGTGCCAGCCGCAGAGGCTGGCGTTGTGCAACGAGAACCATCGCTTTCATTCGCCCCTCCTTACGTAAAGCCATTTGGATTAACCGCCAATGCCTGCTGTCCTACGCATCCCGCAGCGGCACGAAAACGACGGGCAAGACAAACCTTTCGCGGATTCGTCCGTTCTCGTCTTTGCGTAAGACGACCAGATCCTGCGTCGCTTGAGGCTCACCGAGCGGCGCGACGATTGCCCCGCCGGGCCTGAGTTGCTCGATCAAAGCCTTGGGAATCCTGGCCGCAGCGGCGGTGACGATGATTGAATCATACGGCGCGTGTTCGGCCCACCCGAGACAGCCGTCGCCTTCCCGGACCTCGACATTGACGAAACCCAGACGTTGCAGGCGTTCCTGTGCCAGCACAGCAAGTTCGCCGACGATTTCGAGCGAATAGACCTGTTTGACGAGGCAGGAAAGCACGGCGGCCTGGTAACCCGACCCCGTTCCGACCTCGAGGACGACGTCGTCGGCCCCAGGATCGAGCAGATCGGTCATCAACGCCACGACGAAAGGCTGCGAAATGGTTTGCCGATGGCCGATCGGCAGCGCCATGTTCCGGTAAGCCGCCCACTCGACTTCTCTGGGAACGAAGGCATGGCGGGGGACTTTCAGCAAGGCCTGCGCCACCTGCGGGGAAAGCGATTCCCGGCCCGTCATCCCGCAGGTACTGCGCAGCTCGGACTCGATTTCATCGAGCAGGAATGCGCGATCACGCTCTCGATTCTCGCCCATGGCCCCTCCCGGAACGACAAACGACACCTCATGCACTCACCATAGTCGATTTGCCGCAACACAACACACATGGCTCGTCGCAAGCGAACCGCCTCGCATCATCGACATACGGCATGTTTTTTGCTGAATTCGATCAACACATCACTGAGAATCCCCATGGACACCCGACTGCGCGGCCACATCCTCGACGGGCTCAGGGACGGCAGCATTGTCCCGTACCTTGGCCCCGGCGTTCTCGCCGATGTCGTATCCACGACAAACGGCACCCCGATGCCGGCGACCAGCGAGCAAATGATCATCGCCATGAACGGCGGCAAACCGATGGCGCCGAAATTGATGTATGAATTCTCACGCGCCGCGATGAACGTCGAACTGAAGCGTGGCCGCCCGGCATTGACGCGTTTTCTCAACACAACCTACGGCGAACATTCCTGGAGTCGTGCTGCGACGCACGACTGGCTGAAGGCGATCCGTCCAAAATATGTAATCGACATCAATCGCGACACGCAACTGATCGATAGTTACGCCGGCGTTCCGCACACCTTGATTCTCGGCTGCGCCCGGCTCGGCGGCGGCGACTACCGCTTTCGACTTTACGTCCATGACGGCGCCGGCTACGAAGAAATCCAGCCCGAGCAAGCGCGCGATGACGTCCCCGTACTCTTCAAGCCGATGGGCGCCCCCAAGCCGAAACCGGCCTACATCGCCTCCGACGCCGACTATGTCGACTACATCACCGAACTGATGGGCGGTTATGCGATTCCGTCATTTATCAAAACAATGCGCCGGGGAAAGCGTTATCTATTTCTCGGCATGCGGCTGTCTCGCGACACGGAGCGCATGGTGCTTTCCGACATTATTTACGATGCCGCAACGCCAGCCGGATGGGCGCTGATCGAAAGCGCAACGGACAAGGAACGACGTTTCCTGAAGAAAAAAAACATTGAGCTTATCGACTCAGATTTTTGGGACCTGATTGGCGAAGCCCACCAAGCGAGTGCTTGAAATGGAATTCTCACCCTTGCAGGAAATTGTCAATTCGCGGCAACGATAAAACAACTTTTAGCAGATTTGCGATTCTCGCCAAGGGTATAATCATTTTCACTATCGCCGCCCCGCATAGCACGTCGTTTCAGTCATCCCGGAGAACTGGATGACCAACGACATACAGGTAATGACAGGAACTCCCCGGCCACAACTACTGTCTTTGGCCAGTCGTCAGCCGTCAACGTCTGGAGAGGAATAATGTCGCAGAGCTTCACCCAAAGCTTCCTGATCGTGCCCGCCCAAAAAAGCGTCGGGCTGACCTCCGTCACCCTCGGCCTGGTGCGAACCATGCAACGTCTGGGGATCGCCGTTGGATTCGCCAAACCGATCGCGCAGGACGATTCCGACAATTCGGTTCACTTCGCTCGTGAAATTTTCCATCTGAACACCCCCGATCCCTTAACGTTGCAAGAAGCAGCGGAAATGATCGCCTACAACCAGACCGATGAATTGCTGGAAGAAATCGTCACCCTGTGCATGGATGCCGGCGGCGAAAACAAGGTGCTTTTCATCGAGGGACTCCACAGCGACCCCTTGCACACTTTCCCCTCGCAACTGAACGTCGATATCGCACGCAGCCTCAAAGCCGAGGTCGTCGTCGTCGCGGATGCCTCCAGCCCGAATGCGGCAAGCAATTTGCGGCTTATCATCCGGAAATACATCAACGAAGGCTGCAAAATCGCCGGCGTCGTATTCAACAAAGTGCCGGAAGAATTCGACAAGAAAGAGGCTGGGCACCAACTGAACGACACCCTGATCTGGGGTTTCATTCATGAAAACCCAGCCTTGCGTGCTCCGCGCACCCTCGATGTCGCCCAATACCTCAACGCCGAAGTCGTCCTTTCCGGGCAACTGGCCACCCGCCGTGTTAGGGAAACGGTTATCGCGGCACGATCGGCGGCTGAATTCATCCCACGCCTTGGACCGGGTGTCCTTGTCATCACCCCCGGCGACCGCGACGACATCATTCTTGCCTCCTCACTTGCGGCCAGCCGTGGTATTGAGTTGGCAGGCTTGTTATTGACCCATACGAGCACAATTGCGCCGCATGTCATGGATCTGGCCAGCCCGATTCTGAACAATACCGGCCTGCCGATCATCCGCACCGATGGCGACACCTTCATTACGGCCCGGCGTGTCAGCCACATCTCGAGTGCTGTCCCGGTGGACGACCTGGCGCGCATGAATGCCGTGCTCGACACCATCGCGGAAGATGTCGATATCAAGATCATTTCGGCGTCCTTCCACATGCCGGAAAGCACGAAGATGTCGCCGCCGGCGTTCCGCTACCAGCTCATCCAGAAAGCGCGCTCGGTGCGCAAACGCATCGTTTTGCCGGAAGGCGAGGAGCCGCGCACCGTCAAGGCCGCCATCATCTGCGAGAAAAAAGGTATTGCCCGCTGCGTGCTGCTCGGCAAACGCGACATCATTGAAGCGGTGGCCGCATCGCAAGGCCTCAGCCTGCCTGACAGCATCGAAATCGTCGATCCGGATGTAATCCGCGAACGCTACGTCGAACCTATGGTCGAGTTACGCAAATCCAAGGGGCTGACCTACGATCAGGCACTGGCGCAACTGGAAGACCGGGTCGTGCTAGGCACGATGATGCTGGCCGTCGATGAGGTTGACGGCCTAGTCTCCGGCGCCATCCACACCACGGCAAGCACAGTACGTCCAGCCCTGCAGCTGATCAGGACCTCGCCGGGTTCGTCGATTGTCTCGTCAATCTTCTTCATGCTCATGCCCGATCAGGTTCTGGTCTATGGCGATTGCGCGATCAATCCGACGCCAACCGCCGAACAGCTTGCCGAAATCGCCAAGCAAAGCGCCGACAGTGCCGCCGCTTTAGGCATTACGCCGAGGGTGGCGATGATCAGTTACAGCACGGGCGATTCAGGAGCTGGCGAGGACGTCGACAAGATCCGGCTGGCAACCGAGATCGCGCACCGCAACTTCCCGGACCTGGTCCTCGACGGCCCTTTGCAATACGACGCTGCCTCGGTCATGGAAGTCGGCAAACAAAAAGCCCCGGACAGCCCGGTTGCCGGCCAGGCCACAATCTTCGTCTTCCCCGACCTCAATACTGGCAACACCACCTATAAGGCTGTCCAGCGCAGTGCCAATGTTGTTTCGGTCGGCCCGATGCTGCAAGGCTTGCGTAAGCCGGTCAACGACCTGTCGCGCGGCGCGCTAGTCGATGACATCGTATTCACGATTGCCCTGACCGTCATCCAGGCACAATCGGCCCCCCAGCAAAGCGAACCGACGATTTCGATCTGATACGAATTCAGATCCGGCACTCGACCAGCGCACGCGCCTGGTCGGTGCAAGCCTGTCGGACCTTCGGATCGAGCGCCTTGAGCCAACGGACAGGCAAGGCTTTGCTACCGTATAGCGCTCCCGCCAGCATGCCGACGATCGCCCCGGTCGTATCGGCGTCGCCGCCACGATTGGTCGCATCGACGAGGCAATTCTCGAAGCTGTCGTTATCCATCAGCGCCTGCAACACGACCTGCATGGTTTCGACAATCCACCCGCTCGGATTCTCGCGCCGCGCACGGCGAAAATTGAATTCCGGCCAGGCGGCAACCAGCGGCTGGATTCGTCGCTGAAACACCACGCGCAATGCTTCGCCGTGCACGAAGTCGCGCACGGCAAGCGCGATGAATTCGCTCGCCGCATCGGAAAATGCATTGTTGTGCGTGACATGCGCCTGGGCATGCACGGCCTGGCGCACGACCGCTTCGTCCTGTCTCAAAGTGGCAAGCGCAACGGGCAGCACGCGCATCGCCGCGCTATTGCCGGCGTCGAATTCGGAGGGCAACGCCTCCGGAACACCGGTGCGGCGAAAAGCCACCAGATTACGCCGCACGGTATTGCCGATATCGACCGGCTTGCCGCGCATCCAGGCATCGAACGCCTGCGCACAGGAAAGCGGCCGCACCTCGCCATCATCGACGAGGATGGCGTCCCCCAACGCCAGCGACATCGTCGTATCGTCGGTCACCTGACCCGGCTTGAGGCGCAGCCAGCCACCGCCGCGAATCTCGCGATGCATGCCGTATTGCTGCTGAATCTCGCGCAGCGTCAGAAATTCGACCGTCGCCCCCAGGGCATCCCCGAGCGCCAGCCCCAGGTAAGCCGCCTCGGCGCGAACGATGAGTGCATCGCTCACAACGACGACCTATCGACTCGGATAATGGACGACGAGATCCTCGTCGCGCATCACCATCTGGCAAGCCAGACGCCATTCGGTGGGCATCAGATCATCCACGAGCATCTGTTCGACCTGGGACTGGCTGATCTTGCCCATTTCCCGAAGCACCTTGATCTCGTGGTCGGTCAAGGGATTGGCCATCTGCTTGTCGCTTTCCTTGAGACTGTAGACCTTGACGAGACAAGTCCCGCATTCCCCATCGCCACAGCCAAAATCGATCGGTATGTGGTTTTCCTTGGCCAATTCGAGAATGGTCTGACGGTGGCTGCCGGCGACGGCATAAACGGTCTTATCCTTATGTAGCGGGCTGGTGAAAGTAACATTGGGCATACCTGACTCCTTGTTGGTAGAAGATAAAAAATCCAAACCACAACGAACGCAACGGGCACAACGAAAAGCAAGGGCAGCAAGAGCATCCTTCCCACCCCCTGCTGGTAATTCGTAGAAAAAATGTAACGCTCTGTTTTTACGTTGTTAACGTTGTGGTCAATCCGGCCTTTCACGCCGGCTTGACCACAACGCCGCCCAGCACCTGTGCCTGGCAGGCCAGCCGATGGTGGCGCGGCGCCAGATTGTCCTTGAGCACTTGTTCTTCGAGCGAAGACGGTGTGGCGACAAATTCGTAGCCGGACAGCACTTCCGTCAGGCAGGTGCAGCACTCCCCCTCACGACAACCGTAGGTGATGCCGGCACCGACCTTTTCCGAGACCTCGATCAGGCGCGTTCCCGCCGGAACTGAAACCGTAACGCCGACATCCTCGAATGTGACATTTGACTTGGGCATATTTTTCCTTTCAGGCCAGAGCAGCCATATTGATAATCCGGTTTCCGGCGCGCCCCGTCAGAAGCTGAGCCAGATCGACACCGAACTTGCGGCATTCGGCGAGTTCATCCGGCGTCGGGATCAGACGCGCTCGGACGCCTTTCATCGGCACCCGGAACTTGAGCCCGCGCAAGCGTTCTTCAATCATCGGCACTGCCTCGCCGCTCCAGCCGTAGGAACCGAATGCCCCGCCGATCTTGCCGCGCACGCTGACGGCGGCGAGCGACGCCAAAAGTTCCCACACCGGTTTCACTGCGTCGCCGTTGATCGTCGGACTGCCGATCACGAGTCCGTCGGCGGCTTCGATCAGATCGACAAGCGGCGCCTGCGCCTTTCCCTCGAGATCACAAACAACAACGCGTACGTCATCGAGCGTTCTTGCGCCGGCGGCGACCACCTCGGCCATGGCGCGCGTGTTCCCGTACGCTGAGAGGTAGAAAACCAGCAACGTCTTCGAGGCAGCATTTCCGCCGACCGTTTTTGACTCCGCCAAAACACGGTAGCGATGCACGAAGTCGCCTGGCCGGTCGGTCAGTATCGGGCCGTGCGCTGGGGCAACGACCCGGATCGGCAACGGTTCGATCAGCTTGAGCGCGTCGAGAACATTGCTACGAAAGGGCCGCATCAGTTCGGCGTAATAGTCGTCGAAGGCCTGCTGGAAATCCCCCACCGCGTCGTTGAACAAACGCCCATCGCAATAGTGGCAGCCGAAAATATCACCCGAGAACAGCAAGCCAGCATCCTCGAGCCAGGTGCATTGCGTATCCGGCCAATGTAAATAGGGGGTATTCAGGAACGACAGCGTCCGGTCGCCGAGGCTCACCGTATCCCCCGTCGTGAGCGTCGAAAATTCCAGGCCATCGCCGTGCAGCAATCCTTTCAGCATCGGACTGGCACGCGACGAAATGTAAAGGCGTGCCTGTGGTGCACGCCGCATCAGCTCCGGCAAAGCGCCGGAATGATCCGGTTCGAGATGGTTGAGAACGATAGCCTTGATCTCGCCGTAAGTCGCCACCGATTCCAGACACCGAAAAAAATCTCCGGCAAAGCACTCCTTGACGGTATCGATGACGGCCACGCCGCTGCTGCCGTGCACGACGTAGGCGTTATAGGTGGTGCCGTGATCGGCCTTCTGGATGATGTCGAACGTTCGCAAATCGGGATCGAGCGCGCCGATCCAATGCACGCCGGGAGCAATCTTGATTGCCGTATCCGGATGGAATGTCAGGTCAGGATTCATCGCGCTGCTCAGGAAGTTTAGGTGCAGCGCTGGGCGCTATCGATGTCGGGGCAACAACCTGGATTCTCGACGGGCTGCCCGGATTCATCCAGCGCCGCCGAGAGGCCGATCCATGCATGGATTTCACGGATATCGAACCCGGCCCGGCGAACGCCATCCACCTCAAGAAACGGGCGGCGAATCAACAAGGGATCGGCCTGCAAGAGCGCCAGAACGACCGGCTCGTCCGCTTGGCTGAAATCGCCCGGAACGATGCCGCCGCTTTTCACCAGCGGCGCATTCATGTTGAACCATTGCGCCATCGGCAAATTCTGCAGGAACGAGCGCAAATCCATCCGGGACCAGTTGGCTTGCAGGATATTCCTGGCGACAACGGTATGCCCCGAGGCCTCCAGCCAAGCCTTTTGACGGGCATTGCCGGAACATCCGGGTTTCTCGTAAAACACGACAACAGCCATGGCCCCTCCCTAGCGTGCCGAAATCTCCGCCCTTAGCACCGCCCAGGTTGCCGGCGTAATGCCGGTCAACGACCCCGGCGGATTCATTGGCTCATTCAATTCATTGACGATCGCGCCCTCAATCGGACAAACCGCCACGCATTGCGCTTCTTCAAAATCGCCGACGCACTCGGTGCATTTATCGGCCTCGATCAGGAAGTGCGGCTTTGCCTCAACGATCGCCTTGCTCGGGCACAACGGTTCACAGGCCCAGCAATTGACGCAGCTTTCGACAATTTCAAGCGCCATGATTTTTCATCCTTCAAGCGCACCGAATTACCGGTGCCGGCGCCGCCAGTTTTCCGGCCACCAACATGTCATTCCAGACGGCTAAGGCGGCCTCTTCGATCACTTCCATGCCGTGCTCGCCGTCCGGCCAGATTCCAGCGGCTTCAAGCTTGTTCCATGGTTCGATACCGATCTTCGAACAGAGCACGACCTCACATCCTTGCAAGGTACGTATCGTCCGCTCAAGTATCGATTCGCCTTCGCCGCAACTGTCGCTGCCGCCGCAATACAGCTCGGTTTTACGCGAACCGATCAGCTTCGCTCCGGAAGCATCGACTTCATAAACAAGAAATTCGCGGGCGTGACCGAAATGCTCGTTGATCACGCCGCTGCCCTTACTGGCCACCGCCATGAGCACCGGGCGCCCCGATGCTTTTTTCTCAGGACGGTGCAAAACGATGACCTGACTCGACGACACCGACGGCGCATGCATGCGCGCGCGCTTTGCCTCCAGTTCGGCCTTGGCCTTCTCGCGGAAGGCCAGCCGGCGGACCAGCGCCGCCTGGTGGTCGATCTCCATCGCCTCGACCTTTTCCAGGGTGAATTCGGCGCCTCGATCCTCGCCAAGCAGGCCCACGGCATCGGCACGACATTGCCGGCAATGGCGCATCATAGCCATGCCGCCCTCACAGGCATCCTGCAGCGCTTTCAACTCTTCCGCCGTTGGACTGCGCTGCCCCATCAAGCCAAAGAACGTCCCGTGCTCGGGTTCGGCGATCAGCGGCATCACGTTGTGCAGGAACGCCCCCTTGGCCTTGACAATGCGCGAGACCTCCTTGAGGTGCTCGTCGTTCACGCCGGGAATCATCACCGAATTGACTTTGACCAGGATGCCGCGCGCCACCAGCATTTCCAGCCCTTTTTGCTGCTGCTCGATCAGGATCGCTGCCGCCTCGCGTCCTCGTACGCGCCGGTTCTTCCAAAAAATCCACGGGTAAATCATCGCGCCGATATCAGGATCGACGCAGTTGATGGTGATCGTCACGTGCTCGATGTTGTGCTTTGCCAGCTCATCGACGCATTCCGGCAAAGCCAGACCGTTGGTCGACACACACAACTTGATGTCCGGCGCTTTCTCGGCCAAGCCGCGGAAGGTGGCGAAGGTGCGCTCGGGATTGGCTAAAGGATCGCCGGGGCCGGCGATGCCGAGCACCGACATCTGCGGAATCGTCGCCGCCACGGCCAGCGTTTTCTTCACCGCCTGCTCCGGCGTCAGCAGTTCTGAGACCACGCCCGGACGCGACTCATTCGAGCAATCGTACTTGCGGTTGCAATAGTTGCACTGAATGTTGCACGCCGGCGCCACGGCCGCATGCATGCGGGCGAAGTAATGATGCGCCTGTTCGGAAAAACAGGGATGATCCTCGATCTTGCGCCGCACCTCCTCGGGCAGGGCATTATCACTTCCCTTCGCCCCGCACCCACCAGCGCCAGCACCGCATCCGCCCGGAGCCACCGAACCAACCGGAATTCCAATGCTTGTAGGGTTCACGATCTTCTCCGCAAGGTCTGTTTGTCCTTGCTGAGCAATGCCTGTGCCAGCCCACAATTAAAGGCGCAAGCATATGTAATCAAAGAACTTTATTTCCACACACAATCCGCGATGTCACAAAACAAACAAAGCGCAAGAAACGGCATGTGACGAAAACGACAGGAATGTCGGCTTTGCCGTCGTGTCATTCCGTGAGGGCAAAAACGAGAAAATAAATTGCAATGATTTAATGAATAAACGTTCTGGACACGCTATCAAGCTCGCCCTATGCTTAACGTTAATTTTCCAACACCGGATTCACTTACCTCACGGACTACTTATGCCCCTAAGTCCTTACCTCGGAACAAGCCCGGTCATCGGCGAAAACAGCTTCATCCACGAATCGGCGCAATTGATCGGCGACGTCACCGTCGGACGTGACTCCTCGGTCTGGTGCAACGCCGTGTTGCGTGGTGACGTGAACCGCATCGTCATCGGCGAGTGCACCAACATCCAGGACTTCACGATGGGGCACGTCTCGCACCGGAAGCCCTCTAAGCCGGACGGTTCGCCCCTGATCGTCGGCAACCATGTCACAGTCGGACATGCGGTCGTTCTGCACGGATGCCGGATCGGCAACGAATGCCTGATCGGCATCGGCTCGATCGTCATGGACGATGCTGTCATCGAAGATCGCGTCATGCTCGGCGCCGGCAGCCTTGTCCCGCCGGGAAAAATATTAAAGAGTGGTTATCTCTATACAGGCAGACCGGCAACGCAAATCCGGGCGCTTACCACCGAAGAAACGGCCTATCTCAAATACTCGGCGGAACACTATGTCAGCGTAAAAAACAACTACCTCAACCCAATAGGCTAGAACCTAAATTTTTATCGAAACAATCACTTATCCGCACTGAAAAATGCGGCTAGTGACATGTTATTGCTCCCGCAGTTTATTCGCTTAAGCCACTTATTATTTGTACGGAATTAGGCTATATTTCCGCCCTGCATAAATAAATATTATTCCTATTGACACAAAGAATTTAACCAAACCTTGCTAAAAAACCAAAGGAGCCGTTCGTCGTGAACAACCTGACCATTGCCAAGCGCATCATTCT
>CAZNQL010000013.1:0-72861 GCA_964575415.1 uncultured Propionivibrio sp. | reverse complement strand
CGAAGCCACGCTTCAACAAAAATCCCGGGTGTCCGCAAGGACCCCGGGATTTTTTTAACACTTTTTCTGCTGGCTGCTGACGGATTTTGTAATGCTTTCGGGTCAGCCGTCAAGGGTCTTGATCAAGTCAAACAGCTTTTGATAGAAGTCGGGGGCGGTGATGGTAATGTCGCCGGTTTTGACCAAGGTGTCTTTGTCGACCGCCCAGGGCAGCGATAGCGAGCCCATGCCCGAAACACTGAGGCCGGCACTGCTGCCGGTCGACTTTAATTCGAATTGTGTTTCCATAGCATTGGCGTACATGACGGCGCCCAGGCTACTAGGTAGGCATACCAGCGTAATGGTCAGTTTGGTGGCCAATTCCGGCTTGGGTTGGAAATATTTCTCACCGCGGATAGTTAACGGCTGGGTGCCCTCCATTTGATACCATTGACTGAGCAAGGCGCGTTTTCCGATTTCACAGGTCGCCGCCGGTTCACGGCTACTGTAGTACTGAAACGGGGACTCCAAAGAAAAGGCTTCGGATTTGTAGGCATGAATCGGGGCTGTGGTGTTGCAGCCGCCGATCGCCAGAGCCAACATGATCAGGCAGGAGCGAGCTTGCGGACGAGAACGGGCGAGGAAGGGGAGCATCAATACTTTCATAAGGCGGCGAGTGTTAGCGAAAATCAGCTTTGTTAACGAGATTTCCGGACTATTTTACAACGCAAAAATGTGCACCGATGGCGCTTAGAATTGAATTGAAGTACCGACAAAGGCTGGAATAAAGCGTTCTCCAAATACCTGTTGCAAGCGGGCCATCATCGGGAATCCTGTGCAGTGATTTGCGGCGACGAATTCCGGCTGGAATGCCTGCAATCGGGCTATTGTCTGCTCTTGTTGTTCGCGCGTCAGCGGCCCGAGATGCGTACCACCGATCCAACCGTGCAATTGCCGGCAGCCGGTGACTTTCAGCCCGTATTCGATCATGTTGACCAAGCCGGCGTGGGTGCAGCCGCTGACGACGACCAGTCCTTTGCCGCTGTCGATGAAGAGTGCCATGTCGTCGTCAAGTTCGTCTTGGCAATCGCAATGCTCTGCGGCGTTATGTACCACCAGTTTCGCATCGCCGGTTTCGAAGTCGGTTTGGCGTGGCACCGACCCGCTGATCCAAATTTGAGGAAAGATTTCCTGTGGATGGCGGATGGTTTTCCAGTCAGCACCGAGTGAGGTGAGCTGTTCCTTGCGGTACGGGATGCCGATGAAGCGCCTCTGGCCGCGTGCCAGCGAGCAGTGCTCGGCAAAGGCGTCTTCATGCGCAAAGACCGGCGTCCGTTTAGCGGCGTGTTTTAGCAGATAAAAGAGCCCTCCGGTATGGTCGTAGTGACCGTGACTGAGGGCAATCGCATCGATGGAATCGGGGGCGACACCCAGCAGGCTCAAATTGTTAAGAATGGCAGCGGTTTGTCCGGTATCGAGCAGCAGCCTGGATTTACCGGTCTCAACCAGCATCGCTAAGCCGTGTTCAGCGAGAAAGGGCAATCCGGAATGGGTCGGAACGCAGTTGTCGATGACGACGGTGACTTTGAAGGGCATGCCGATTTGCCTCCTCCGCTGGAACGTAAAGTGAAGATTCTAGCCCAGCCCATAGAGGCAGGGAAAGTCGGTTGTCGTTTTTCAAATGTCGGGATTGTGCGGACTTGTCCGGTTGTGGGATAGTGCGCGCTGGTTGTTTGACCGAGGAAGATCGTGCGATTCAAATTGTCTGAGAAATCCCTATTTGCTTATCTGTTACGTTCGCCGTGGTGGGTGAGCTTTCTTGTCGCGATCGCTTATGCGTTGGCCGCGCATGCGATTGTCGATGAAAAACTTCTTCCGATTGCGTTGATCGCTGTTGTACCGATGTTGATTTCGGGGTCGATGGCCATTTGGCGGCAGTCCCGGACGCCCAGCGACTCGCGCATTGCGTCCACGGTCGAGGCTATTTCAGCCATGAATGCGCGCCAGTTCAGGTCGCTATTAGGCGAAGCCTATCAGCGTGAAGGTTACGAGATGAGCGTCATGGAAGGCGCTGCCGATCTCAAGCTGGTCAAGAATGGCCGCATTTCGCTGGTCAGCTGCAAGCGCTGGAAGGCGGCGAATCAAGGCATTGAAGCGCTGATGGAGCTTGAGGCGCTGCGTGAGGCGAGTGAGGCCCACGCAGCGATTTTCGTGACCACCGGGAATGTGACGGACAATGCTCGGCAATATGCCGCACAACATAAGATCCAATTGCTCACCGGCGGTGAATTGACCCGGTTGTTGCGGCTTCGCAAGTAATTCCCGAGTTTTCAGACAATCATGCCTGCGCCCACGGTGTTGTTGCTTGATTCGTCGATGACGATAAAGGCACCGGCACTGCGGTTGGCCTGATAAGGATCGACAAAGAGCGGCTGCGCGAGTCTGAAGCTGACCTTGGCGATGTCGTTCATCGCCAGCTTTTCCGCCGATTGACGTTCAATGGTGTTGATGTCCATGCGGAAATCGATGCCGGCGAGCACAGCTTTGCTGTCGCGCGTGGTATGACGAATCAGGTACTTGTGGCGAGGATCGAGCGGTGTCTCCGACAGCCAGCAGAGCATGGCGTCGATCTGCCGGACGATCCTGGGCGATTCACCGGTCCGGACGATCATGTCGCCGCGCGAGATGTCGATTTCATCCTCGAGCAGGAGTGCGACCGATTGCTCGGCACAGGCCGATTCTTGTGAAATTCCCAAGATCTGAATGTCCTTGACGCGCGTTTCGCGGCCTGATGGCAATACCGTCACGGTGCCGCCAACGGCGATGCTGCCCGATTCGACGCGCCCCATGAAACCACGATAATCGTGCAGTTCCGGGTTGGCCGAATCCTGCGGACGGCAGACGTATTGCACGGGGAAGCGGAAAGGCTCCTCGTGGTCGATATGTGAGGCGGTGGCGTTTTCCAGCAGGCCGATCAGCGTCGGGCCGGCGTACCAGCCAAGGCGTTCACCGCGCTCGACGACCATGTCGCCGTTGAGCGCCGAGATCGGAACGAAGTGTACGTCTTCGATGCCGATGCGGGCGGCGAAATCGAGGTAGTCGGCCATGATCCGGTTGAACGTTTCCTGCGAGTAGTCGACGAGATCCATCTTGTTGATGGCGACCACCAGATGCGGAATGTTCATCAGATGCGCCAGATACGAGTGGCGGCGCGTCTGCGTCAGCACGCCTTTGCGCGCGTCGACGAGAATGATGGCGAGGTCGGCGGTCGACGCGGCAGTGACCATATTGCGGGTGTACTGCTCGTGCCCCGGCGCGTCGGCAATGATGTACTTGCGCGTCCCGGTCGTGAAGTAGCGGTAGGCGACGTCGATGGTGATGCCCTGTTCGCGTTCGGCTTGCAGGCCGTCGGTGAGCAGCGACAGATCCATCGCTGCCATGCCGCGTTTTCTGGACGTGCGCTCGATCGCGTGCAGCGTGTCGGCAAGGATCGCTTTGGTGTCGTAGAGCAGGCGGCCGATCAGCGTGCTCTTGCCATCGTCGACGCTGCCGCAGGTGAGGAAACGGAGTAGGCCGCTGTCTTTGATCTTAAGCTGGATCGGTTCAATGGCAGACATCAGAAGTATCCCTCCTTTTTACGTTGTTCCATCGACGCTTCCGAGGTCTGGTCGTCGAGACGGGTGGCGCCACGTTCGGTGATGGTCGTCGTCGCCGTTTCGGCGATGATTCGGGTAACTGTATCGGCATCGGATTCGACGGGGGCGGTACAGGTGATGTCGCCGACCGTGCGGAAACGCACGCGCAGTTGTTCGACGGTCTCGTCGGGGCGGGCCGGTGTGACGTCAGTGACCGGCTGCAGGCCGCCGTTACGACGTACGACCGGGCGTGTGTGTGCGTAGTAGATCGACGGCAGTTCGAGTTTTTCGCGCTCGATGTACTGCCAGACGTCCAGTTCGGTCCAGTTCGAGATCGGGAATACGCGGATGTTCTCACCCTTGAAGCTGCGCGCGTTATACAAGTCCCACAGTTCCGGGCGCTGGTTCTTCGGGTCCCACTGGCCGAATTCGTCGCGAAACGAAAAGATGCGTTCCTTGGCGCGCGCCTTTTCCTCGTCGCGGCGGGCACCGCCGATGCAGGCGTCGAAGCCGAATTCCTCGATCGCTTCGAGCAGCGTCACCGACTGGTGCTTGTTGCGCGATTCGTCGGGCGATTTGAGCACAACAGTGCCGCGCTGCATCGAATCCTCGACCGAACGCACGATCAGCCGTTCACCGAGTTCGGCGGCACGCTGGTCGCGGAAATCAGTGACTTCCTGGTAATTGTGTCCGGTATCGATGTGCATCAACGGGAACGGAAAGCGACCTGGACGGAAGGCTTTTTCAGCGATGCGCAGCATGCAGATCGAGTCCTTGCCGCCGGAAAAGAGCAGTACCGGGTTGGCGCACTGACCGGCGACTTCGCGCATGATATGCATGGCCTCGGATTCGAGCCAGTCGAGGTGGGAGAGCGTTTGTTTTGTCAGTCTGGTCATCATAATGTCTTGAAAGCGCGGTTAAACCACAACGTGCACAACGAACACAACGAAAATCTGGAAATCATTTTCTGAAAAGTCGGGAAGAATCTCCTTTCAATTCAAATCGTTGTGCACGTTGTGTTCGTTGTGGTTAATTTTGATTTATTTCATGCAATCCGCATTCCTTCGATTCGGGCGTTTCCCACCACCAACGCCCGGCGCGGATATCCTCACCAGCGGCGATGGCACGGGTGCAGGGGGCGCAGCCGATGCTCGGGAAGTGCTTGTCGTGCAGCGTGTTGTACGGCACCTCGTTGAGCTTGATATATGCCCAGACTTCCTTTTCGCTCCAGTCGGTCAGTGGGTTGAATTTTTCAAGGCCGTTGTCGGCGTCATACGTCTGTACCGATAGGTCTTGCCGGGTTGCCGACTGCTGTGCGCGCAGGCCGGTGATCCAGGCTTTTTTGCCGGAGAGCGCACGGCGTAGCGGTTCGACCTTGCGGATATGGCAGCAGGCCCGTCGTAGCTCGACCGACTCGTAGAATGCATTGATGCCGTTTTCGCGTGTGTACGCCTCGATCAGATCGTGGCGCGGGTAATAAAGCTTGAGCTTGAGGCCGTAGTGAATATTCAATTCGGCCATCAGGGCATAAGTTTCGACAGGCAGGCGTCCGGTATCGAGCGAGAAGATTTCGATGTCGAGTTTTTCGCCAATAATCATGTCTGTCAGCACCATATCTTCGGCACCGAGGCTGTTGGCGAATGCCGCCGGCGAATGATCGGCAGCGATCGTACGCAACAATGCCTTGGCGCTTCGGACCTTGGTGGCCAGAGACACGATCAAGTGGGGATCGCTAAGATTGATCGGATAAACCATGGGGCTTAGGCAACCCGCCGTCGGAAGAGCGGCTGCGGCTGGTCGACGGCGCCTTGGTAGGTTTCGCTGAAATCTTGCAAGCCCGCCAGTGCCTCCTCGATATCCTTGCCGTTCTTGATAGTAAAGGCGTCGAATCCGCAGCGCTTCATGAAGAAAAGCTGATCCCGCAGGACGTCGCCGATGGCGCGAATCTCGCCTTGATATCCGTACCGCTCTCTCAGCAGGCGTGCCGCCGAATAACCGCGGCCATCGGTGAATTTCGGGAAGTCGATGGCGATCACGGCGATCCGGTCCAGGTCGCCGGCGAGCGATTCGGGGTTATCGACACTTTGCAGCCATACCCCGGCAAGTTGGCCGTTGGCGAGAATCCGGTCACGCTGGGCGCGCCATACGGCGAGTGGGTAAAGCGTTGGCGTGTCGGCAAGCGAAATCGATTCCGGTGCCTGGCCTTCGGAAATCCGGATGATTTCCCAGGCGTCGTCGATGATGCGGTCGTTTTTGATGATCTTGGGCATAGGGAGGGTCTCAGTTGTCGTTGCGTGCGGTTTTCTTACGGTCCCGTCCGGCGTAGGCGTGCGCCTTGAACGGCCCGATGCCGAGGCGATCATAGGTGTCGATGAAGCGTTCTTCCGGTAAGCGTTGTTCGACATAAACCCGGATCAGCGCATCGACGACCAGTGGAATTTCTTCGGCAGCAAACGATGGGCCGATCACCTTTCCGATCGTCGCGTCGTTGCCTTGCCGGCCACCGATCGTGACCTGATACCACTCCTCGTTGTTCTTATCGACGCCGAGGATGCCGATATTGCCGACGTGGTGATGGCCGCAGGAGTTCATGCATCCTGAGATGTTGAGCGAGATGTCACCTACGTCGAAGAGATAATCGAGGTCGCTGAAGGTGTCATTGACAGCGTCGGCGATTGGCATCGACCGGGCGTTGGCCAGCGCGCAGAGGTCGCCGCCGGGGCAGCAGATCATATCGGTCAGCAGACCGATGTTCGGGGTGGCCAGAGCATGTTGACGCGTCGTCTGCCAGACTTCGTAAAGATCGCGTTGGCGTATGTCGGCGAGCACCACGTTCTGCTCATGGGTGACGCGCAATTCGCCGAAACTGAAACGCTCAGCGAGACCTGCGACGGCATCCATTTGTGTATCGGAAATGTCGCCGGGTGCTTTGCCCGGTGCCTTGAGCGAAAGGGTGACGGCAGCATAGCCGGGAACCTTGTGCGGATGCAGGCTGCGTCGGCTCCAGGCTGCGAAGGCTTTATCTTCGGCGACGGCGGCGGCAAATCCGCCGTCGGTTTCGGGCAGGGTTTCGTAGGTTGGCGGCGAAAAGTGCGCGGCGACGCGGTCGAACTCTTCGTCGGTCAGCGTCGTCGGTCCGTCCTTGAGGTAGGACCATTCGTCCTCGACCTGACGGGCGAACTCCTCGACGCCGATCGCGTTGACCAGAATCTTGATGCGTGCCTTGTAGATATTGTCGCGGCGCCCGTAGCGGTTATAGACGCGCAACAGAGCGTCAAGGTAGGAGAGCAGATGACGGCGCGGTAGGAAGTCGCGGACGACTTGGCCGAGCATCGGTGTGCGGCCCATGCCGCCGCCGGCGAAAACGCGCAGGCCGGTTTCTCCGGCAGCGTCGCGCACGATTTCGAGACCGACATCGTGGGTGCGGATAACGGCACGGTCCTCGGCGGCCGCGTTGACGGCGATCTTGAATTTGCGCGGCAGGAAGGCGAACTCGGGGTGGAAGGTCGACCACTGGCGCAGAATTTCGCAGTACGGGCGCGGATCGGTCAGTTCATCCGGTGCGACGCCGGCAAACGGGTCGGTGGTGATGTTGCGGATGCAGTTGCCCGAGATCTGGATGGCGTGCATTTCGACCGTCGCCAACTCGCCGAGGATTTCCGGGGTTTCCTCGAATTTCGGCCAGTTGAGCTGCATGTTCTGGCGTGTCGTGAAGTGGCCGATGCTACGGTCGTAGCGGCGCGAAATGTCCGCCAGCTTGCGCAACTGCGCGGCGGATAGCTGGCCGTACGGGATGGCGATGCGCAGCATTGGGCCGTGGCGCTGGATGTAGAGTCCGTTCTGCAGGCGTAGGGGGCGCAATTCCTCATCGGAAAGGGTGCCGGCGCGATTGCGTTCGATCTGGTCGCGATACTGGGCGACGCGTTCGTTGACGATTTGCTGGTCGATGCGGTCGTAGCGATACATTGACGAATCCTTGCTGGAGTAAGTTACCGGTTGGGTGGAGCGGCCACGGGTGTCGGTTGGCTTGCTCCCGTTTTCATGCGAGACATCGTATCAATGCGTGTATTGATTGAAAAAGAATATTGCGTTAGATTGCTATAACTATTTGTTATTAAGGTTTCTGGATGAAACTTCAACAACTCCGTTATCTCGTCGAAGTGGCGCGTTGCGGCCTCAATGTTTCGGAGGCGGCGGAAACCCTCTACACATCGCAGCCGGGGGTCTCCAAGCAGATTAAGCTACTGGAGGACGAACTCGGTGTGGTTGTGTTCGAACGCAGCGGCAAGCGGCTGACGGCGATTACCGAGCCCGGCAGACGCGTGCTCGAAATTGCCGGGCGCATCCTCCAGGAAGCCGACAATATCAAACGTGTCGGCGAGGAGTTCGCCGACGGCGATTCGGGCAGCCTGGTGATTGCGACAACACATACCCAGGCGCGTTATGCATTGCCGGGGATGGTGAAGAAATTTGTCGATCGGTACCCGAACGTCCGCCTTTCGATGCATCAGGGTACTCCGACGCAGATTGCCGAATGGACGATCAAGGGCGAGGCCGATATCGCTATCGCCACCGAGACGCTTGATCATTATCCGCAACTGGTGATTTTGCCGTGCTACCAGTGGGGGCACAGTGTCGTTGTTCCGGAGGGGCATCCAATTCTTTCCGAAAAAACGATTTCCTTGGCAACACTGGCCAAGTGGCCCCTGATCACTTACGATCCCCAGTTTTCGGGCCGTTCGCGCATCAACAAGGCGTTTGAGCGGTCAAATTTGTCACCGAACGTCGTTTTGGCGGCGATCGACGCCGACGTGATCAAGACTTATGTCGGTCTCGGCCTCGGTTTGGGCATCATTGCCGGAATGGCTTACGATCCCTTACACGATACGGGGTTGAAAGCGATTGACGTCAGTCATTTGTTCGGCCTCAACACCACGCGCATCGCGCTTCGGCGGGGCACCTGTTTGCGTCGTTACGAGTACGACTTTATTGAATTCTTTGCATCGCACCTGACCAAAAAGGCCGTCGAAATGGCGATGGCCGGTAACGGGGAGGAAAATGAATATCAACTTTGATCCGTCTTCGCGGCAGCCGAAAGGCCCCATTGCGCAAATCCTGACACTGATCGTTGGCGTCATTGTTCTTGGGCTGTCGTTGATGTTCTCGCTCGTCGTCTTTGCCGTGATTGCCGTCGTCGGGCTGATCTTGTGGCTTTATTTCATGTGGAGGACGCGGGAAGTACGTAAACAGATGCGCGATCAATTCGAGGCGCAAATGAAAGCGCCGACGCCCGATGCCCAATCTCGGGAGACCGCGGTTACAGGCGATGTTATTGAGGGCGAGGCGGTTCGTCTCGAAGACGAACCGCCGCCGAAGTAAAGTTTCATTTTTTCTCTTTGGGTTCGCTGTTCCCGTCGAGAAGCTCGTGGCGGGCGAAGCGGTCTTGCTCAGCTTCTGCGACCAGATTCAGGCTGAAACGGCACGAATAAGCCATATGAATGGCTCGTTTCTGGCGTTTCATCAACCCCGTCCTTCGTTAAAAGTGAAGCTTGCGCCGAGGCGAGCTTAAGGGGGGGGCGAATCGAGGCATCGGTCTAGTGCGGCTACTCGTGCTGATCGTTGCCGAAAGCCGAAACCAATTTTGCCGCAGTAGCAGCCTGGTTTGCCAGACGTTTTCCGATCTGGCCGCAGACCAGATTGCACAGGTCGAAGATGGCTGGATCGGCGATCCGGTAGTACGCAGCATTACCTCGCATCTCGCGTTCGACGAAGCCACCTTTGGCCAATAGGCTTAGATGCTTGGAGATGTTGGCGGTAGTGCACCCCAATAATTCTGTCAACTCGCCGACGTTCCGGTCGCCACTGCGTAGTGTGTTCAATACCTTGAGGCGCATGGGTTCGGAAAGCGCCTGGAAGTAGCCGGCAATGTGGTTGATGGCAAGGTCGTCAAGATGGTCCATTTTCTACAACTCCAGCCGAATTCCAATTTTTTATAGGATAGCTTATTTTGTGATTGAGCGATTAACTATATAGTTGAATTGTGTTTAAAGGCAGGTTATGATGATTACAACTGCATCGTCTATGGTGAGGATAAAGAGTGGAGCGCACATGCGATGAAAATCTTTAAGACAATCTTGCTGGCGTTGATGTTGGCGCCTTTCGCTCATTGCACGGCGGCGGAACTGATTACGGCAAAGGTTTGGGCGTTGAGCAGTGGCGGTGTTCATGTTGCCGAGGGGGTAGTCGAGGCGGTGCGCCAGAGCGTCATTTCTGTGCAAGTCTCGGGCAGGATCCTCAAGTTGCCGGTGAAACCAGGTGATCGTGTTGATAAAGGGCAGTTGCTGCTGCAGATCGACAGTCTGGCGGCGGCGCAGCAGGCAACGGCCAGTCAGGCCCAAGTGGCGTCGGCGAAAGCGCAACTCGACGTGGCGCGCAAGGAACTCCAGCGCCAGAAGTATCTCTTTGATAAAAAATATCTGAGCCAGGCCGCGCTCGACCAGGCTGAGGCGCAATTCAAGGCGACTGAGGCAGCATTGCGCGGATCGACGGCAATGGCAGGGGCCGCGACGACGCAGACCGCGTTTTTTACGGTCACTGCGCCATACTCTGGCATCGTCTCGGACGTTCCAGCAACGGTAGGCGAAATGGCATTACCCGGAAAGCCGGTAATGACGCTGTACGCTCCCGGTGAAATGCGGGTGGTGGCGAGTTTTCCGCAAAGCCGATTATCGCAATTGTCTTCGTCGCCTTCGGTTCGTCTTGAATTACCGGCACTTCCGGAATCCGGGCGCTGGCAGCAAGCGTCGTCTGTCGTCGTTCTCCCGACCGCAGATCCGATGAGTCAGAGCGTCGAGGTACGCCTGGCATTACCGCCATCGGCGACGGGAGCGACTCCCGGCATGTTCGCCCGCCCCTACTTTCCACTGACAGGGGAAAAACAGGCGGGGATGCTGATTCCTCGGCAGGCTATCCTGCGTTGCACCGAACTCGACGCTGTTTATGTCGTACCGCCGGCAGGTAAACCGCAATTACGGCAAGTGCGCCTTGGCAGGGTGCGGGGCGACGACATCGAGGTTCTTGCTGGTGTTTCCGAAGGCGAAAGCGTCGCCCTCGATCCGGTCGCTGCCGGGCGCGCTCAATAAGGACGCACGCGATGACAAGGCATGAGCACGGCGTTTCCGGAAACATCGCCCGCTTTTTTCTGACGTGCCAGATTACGCCGCTGCTGGCGATTCTCGCGATCCTGCTGGGGGCATTTGCGATCCTGGTGACGCCGCGCGAGGAAGAACCGCAGATCGACGTGACCATGGCCAACGTCATCATTCCCTTTCCCGGTGCTTCGGCTAAAGACGTCGAGCAGATGGTCGCGGCGCCGGCGGAGCAGGTGCTGTCGCAGATCGCCGACGTCGAGCACACTTTCTCCGTTTCGCGGCCAGGCATGGCCATCGTCACCGTGCAGTTCGAGGTCGGTATCGGGCGTACCGAGGCGCTCGTGCGCCTTTACGACACGGTTAATTCGAATTCTGACTGGCTGCCGGCGAATCTCGGCGTGCTGCCGCCGATCATCAAACCGAAGGGCATCGACGACGTGCCGATCGTGGCGCTGACGCTGTATTCGAAGTATCCGGAAACCGGCAGCTTCGCGCTTGAACGTGTTGCGCATTCGATCGAGAGCGACCTCAAGCGCGTCAAGGGGACGCGCGAAGTGACGACCATCGGCGGTCCGGGACGCGCCGTCCTTGTCGAACTCGATCCGGCGCGACTGCGCAGCGCCGGCCTCACCGTCGACGACCTGCGCCGTGCCTTGCAGTCGGCCAATCTCGGCATGCCGATGGGCGACATGATCCAGTACAACCGTGCGGTCATTCTGGATTCCGGGCCGTTCCTCGAAAATGCGCAAGCGGTCGGCGAAATCGTCGTCGGCGTGCACAACCGCGCGCCGGTGCTGTTGAAGATGTGGCAAAAATCGTTGATGGACCGCTGCCTGCGGAACGCTATGTATGGCACGGGACGGCAGGCAAGGATTCGGGCGAGTACCCGGCGGTCACCGTTGCCGTGACCAAGAAACCGGGGCAGAACGCCGTCGATGTCGCCGATGCGGTACTTCGGCGTGTCGACCAGCTCAAGAATGCAGTGATTCCGGCGGATGTCGATGTCGTGGTCGCGCGCAATTACGGCGAGACGGCCAACGACAAGGCGATGAAACTGATCCAGAAGCTGCTTTTCGCAACGGCGTCGGTAGTCGCGTTGGTATTCTTCGCCCTCGGACGACGGGAAGCGGCGATCGTCGGCACGGCCGTGGTGTTGACCCTGCTGGCGACGCTTTTTGCTTCCTGGGCCTGGGGGTTCACGCTCAATCGCGTATCGCTCTTTCCCTCATCTTTTCAATTGGCATTCTTGTCGACGATGCGATTGTCGTCTTCGAGAACATCCATCGCCACAAACTTCTGCATCCGGAAAAGACGCTCACCGAGTTGATTCCCGGCGCCGTCGACGAGGTCGGCGGGCCGACCATCCTTGCCACGCTGACGGTGATCGCCGCGCTGCTGCCGATGGCCTTCGTGAGCGGGCTGATGGGGCCGTACATGAGTCCGATCCCGATCAACTCCAGCATGGGGATGCTGCTCTCGCTCGCCATCGCTTTCGTCATCACCCCCTGGTTGTCGCGCCTGTGGCTCAAGGAAGAAGTGCATGCGCCGGATACGACAAAGAGTTTTGCGAGTAAGCTCGATCGGCTGTCTCATCGCATCTTCACGCCGTTTCTCGATGCCCGGAACGGCGGCAGGAACCGCTTGAAGCTCTGGTTCGGCATAGGCGCGTTGATCCTGGCTTCCATCGGTTTGCCGGCCTTGCAGCTGGTCGTGCTCAAGATGCTGCCGTTCGATAACAAATCGGAATTCCAGGTGGTGGTCGACATGCCGGCCGACACGCCGCTCGAGCAGACCGCGGCCGTCCTGCATGACATGAGCGCTTATCTGGCGACGGTGCCGGAGGTCGTCCACTATCAGGCCTACGCCGGGACCGCCTCGCCGATCAACTTCAACGGACTGGTGCGACAGTACTACCTGCGCAACGGTCGGGCGCTCGGCGATATCCAGGTCAATCTGGTCGACAAGCACCATCGCAAAGAGCAGAGCCACGCGATCGCCATGCGCGTGCGGCCGGAACTGCAGAAGATCGCGGCCCGTCACAACGCCCGCGTCAAAGTCGTCGAGGTGCCGCCGGGACCGCCGGTGCTGTCGCCGATTGTCGCCGAAGTCTACGGCCCGGACGCCGATGGCCGGCAACAACTGGCGCCCGCCATTCGCGCGGTCTTCGTGAAAACCGACAACATCGTCGACGTCGACGACAGCACGCTCACCGAAGCGCCGAAACGCCTGCTTCTCGTTGACCGAAAAAAAGCCGCCCTGCTTGGCGTTCCTCAGCAAGCCATTGTTTCGACCCTGCATACCGGCATGGCCGGCGAGGATGTGACCTACGTGCATGACGCCAGCAAGTATCCGGCGGCAACGCACCTGCGTTTACCGGTCGCCGCGCAGGGTAGCCTCGACGATGTCCTGGCGCTTGCCGTCCGCAGCCAGTCAGGACAACTGGTTCCGCTGCGCGAACTGGTGAAGGTCGAATCGACGGTGATCGACCAGCCGATCCATCACAAGGATCTCTTGCCGGTGATCTACGTCGTCGGCGACATGGCCGGCCGGCTCGACAGTCCGCTTTACGGAATGTTCGCCATGCGTTCGGCGATCAAGGACATCGCCTTGCCGGGTGGAGGGAAACTGGATGAATACTTCATCCGTCAGCCTTCGGATCCCTACCGCAACTACGCGATCAAGTGGGACGGCGAGTGGCAGATTACCTACGAAACCTTCCGTGACATGGGCGCGGCGTACGCCGTCGGTCTGGTCCTGATCTATCTCCTGGTGGTCGCGCAGTTCGGCTCCTACCTGACGCCGTTGATCATCATGGCGCCGATTCCGCTCACCATCGTCGGCGTGATGCCGGGTCACGCGTTGCTTGGCTCGCAATTCACCGCGACGTCGATGATCGGGATGATCGCGCTGGCCGGGATCATCGTGCGCAACTCGATCCTGCTCGTCGATTTCATCAACCTGCAACTGGCGCAAGGCGTCGATTTCCGTCAGGCGGTCATGCAGTCGGCGGCCACCCGCGCGCAACCGATCATTCTCACTGGACTGGCCGCCATGATCGGTGCCTTCTTCATTCTCGACGACCCGATCTTCAACGGGCTGGCAATCTCGCTGATCTTCGGCATTCTGGTGTCAACCCTGCTGACGCTGGTGGTCATCCCGCTGCTGTACTACGTTGCCTATCGCGGCAAACTCGAAAAGCTTGCTCAACCGGGTGCCGCAACTCATGGCATATCAAATCAGGAGAATCAATTATGACCTCATGGCAGATTGTTCGCGTCATCGCCGGTTTTTTCATCCTGCTTTCCCTGGCGCTTGGCGTCCCCCAGAGTCCGTTTTTCATGAGTTCCTACTGGCTGTGGTTTACCGCTTTCGTTGGCGCCAATCTCCTGCAGAGCGGATTGACCCGCTGGTGCCTGATGGAAGTCGTTCTGCGCAAGCTGGGCGTCAGAGCCGGCGACTGATCGCTTTTCGGGGGGACGCTTCGTTCGACTTGGTTAGGGTGTGTTCCCCGATGCGGAAACTTGTTGTTTTTCTTTCAGGTTAGACCGGTCGCCGCAGCCGGAAGTGGGGGCTACTGGCTTTCAGCCAGCCAGAGACAGTTTCCCTTGCTTTCCTTGCCGATGGTCGCAAGCAGTTGCTCGTGCTCGGCGAGTTCGGCTTCGCTCGCACGCAGAACGCGCCGTTCGCCGGCGTGGGCGAAAACCGCCGTTTGTCCTGAATTGTCGAGCGCACCGTTCGCATCACCGGCCAGATTCATGTCCAGGCTTTCCTGGCCGCGCGTCATCGCCACATAGACTTCGGCGAGGATTTCGGCGTCGAGCAGGGCGCCGTGCAACGTTCGATGTGAATTGGCGACGCCGTAGCGTTCGCACAGCGCGTCGAGATTGTTCTTCTTTCCCGGATGCAAGTCCTTGGCCATGCGCAAAGTGTCATGTACGCCGTGGCAGACGGTGTCGATCGGCGCCATGTCGAGCAGCGCAAGTTCAGCATTCAGAAAGCCGATATCGAAGGGTGCGTTGTGGATGATCAGTTCCGCGCCGCGCACGAAATCGATGAACTCTTCGGCAATATCGGCGAAGCGCGGCTTATCCTGCAGGAAGTCGAGGCTGATGCCGTGTACTGCCAGCGCACCGGCGTCGATGTCGCGATCCGGGTTGAGATAACGATGAAAGTGGCGGTTGGTCAGGCGGCGATTTCGCATTTCAACGCAGCCGATTTCAATGATACGGTGGCCGAGCTTGTGTTCGAGGCCGGTGGTTTCGGTATCGAGAAATATCTGGCGCATGGCAGTATTCGTCTTGTTAGGGTTGTCGGTAGTCTCAGGATTTAGCCAGCAGTTCGTCAATGCCGCGGTTGGCGAGCGCATCGGCCCGTTCGTTGCCGGGGTGGCCAGCGTGGCCCTTGACCCACAACCAGCGGATTTCATGCCCCGTTGCAAGTGCGTCGAGACGTTGCCAGAGATCGGCGTTCTTGACCGGCTTCTTGTCTGAGGTGCGCCAGCCGTTGCGTTTCCAGTTTTTTATCCACTCGCTGATGCCCTTCTGGACATATCGCGAGTCGGTATGGATATGCAGGTTGCACGGCCGCTTGAGGGCCTCCAGCGAACGGATGACGGCCGTGAGTTCCATCCGGTTGTTGGTGGTGTCGGCTTCGCCGCCCCATAATTCCTTTTCCTTGCCATCGGCTTGTAGAAGCACGCCCCAGCCACCGGGGCCGGGGTTGCCGCGGCAGCCGCCGTCAGCATAGATATGAACGATTTTGTCATTAGTCACGGCGGTTAATTTCCTTCTGGGTCAGCGCGGAAAGCGCCTTGGCGCGTGCTTTTTTGCGTTTCCATTCCGGCATGATCAGGCGCATGCCGTGGACGCGTTTGATCGCTCTGAGTAAATAGACGCCGCCGGCGAAACTCCACCAGCGGTCGCCGGCGGCTTCCATGAAATGCAGGCGCTGCAGCCAGTTCTCCTGGACGCAGGGCGGGCTGTAGCATCCGAAATTGCCGCGGTCGACCTCAAAACTCAAGAGTTTCAGCCAGTCTTTGAGGCGTAGGACGGAGATGTAGTTGCCGTTGGTCGGGAATGTGTTTGGACGCCGCGGGAGTCGCTGGCGCAATCCCCACAACGATAGCGGGTTGAATCCGGTGACAACCAGTTGTCCGTCCGGAATCAGGATGCGCTCGACTTCGCGGAGGATCTGGTGCGGATCTTCATGAAACTCGAGGACGTGTGGCATGACGACCAGATCGATGCTGTTGGCGGCAAAGGGGAGTTCGCGTGGATCGCAGACAACATCTACCTTTCCCGATTCGCCGATCGTCTGGCGCAGGGGAATCCGGTTTTGGGCCAGCAGGTCGAGTTGCGGCATGCCGAGCTGGAGGGCGTTGTAGCCGAACAGGTCGGCGACCACGCTATCGATTTTTGATCGCTCCCAGTCCATGACGTAGCGTCCCTGCGGCGATTCGAGCCAGTCGTCAATTCCGGTCATTGACTTTTGATCCAGTTCTTCCACAATCGCGCCATGTTCGACATCATCAAAATTTCGGCTTTCAAGGATAACTACATCTGGCTGTTGCGGAAAGGGACTTCAGCCGTTGTCGTCGATCCAGGTGACACCCGTCCCGTTCTCGAGGTTCTGGCGGGAGAGGGGCTTGGCCTGTCCGCGATCCTCGTGACTCATCATCATCAGGATCATCAGGGCGGAGTCGCCACGTTGCTCGAGCGTTTTCCGGCGATCGAGGTCTTCGGGCCGGCAGCCGAGTCTATCACAGGCCTCACCAGACCGTTATCCGGCGGCGAGACAATCGACGTTGCTGCGTTGCAAGCAAATTTCCAGGTGCTCGCCGTGCCAGGGCATACGCTGGGCCATCTGGCCTATCATGCCGGCGACGTCCTCTTTTGCGGCGATACGCTGTTTGCCGGCGGCTGCGGACGGGTCTTCGAGGGAACAGCCGTACAAATGTACGAATCCCTGATGAGCCTGGCAGCCCTGCCAGAGCGGACGGCAGTCTATTGCGCTCACGAATACACCGAGGCCAATCTTCGTTTTGCGCTTGCTGTCGAACCGGGAAACCGGCGCTTGTGCCAGCGTATCGATGAGGCGGCTTGCATCCGCGCCAATGGCATGGCAACCGTGCCTTCGACCATTGCGCTCGAAAAGGCGACCAACCCTTTCCTGCGCTGCGACATTCCGGAGATCGTTGCCTCGGTTAGAGCCCAGGGGTATCCCGTCGGCAACGACATCGAGGTTTTCGCCGGCTTGCGTGACTGGAAAAACAGCTTCTGACGGTCGTCATTGCTCCTGCGGATCGAGCGAAGTCGTCTGGAAAACGCGGTTGCGGCCGTTGCGCTTTGCCTTGTACAGCGCCGAATCTGCTGCGCCGACGATGTCTTTCGGATCGGTTTCCGGCATGGCCACGGCCGAGGCGATGCCGAAACTCGCTGTGACATGACCGAAGGGCGATTCTGGGTGGGGGATGTCCAAGGCGATGATTGCCTTGCGCATCTGGGCGGCGATGAACGAAGCGCCGCTCAGTGAGGTACCCGGTAGCACGGCGATGAATTCTTCTCCGCCGTAACGGGCGAGCAAGTCGCCGCGGCGGTCGAGCGTAGCGGTCAGCGCTTCGGCAACCTGACGCAGGCAGTCGTCTCCCTTCTGGTGACCGACAGTATCGTTGTAGGCCTTGAAATAATCAATATCGCACATCAGGATCGACAATTCTTCTCCCTGGCGCATGGCGCGGCGCCATTCGCGTTCCAGAACTTCGTCGAAATGACGCCGGTTGGCGATGCCGGTGAGACCGTCTAACGAAGTCAATCGTTTGAGTTCCTGATTGGCGGTGTCCAGTTTGCGGGTCATGAGCAGCAGTGACTGGCGCATCTGGATGATGCGTTGCATGGCGCGGATTTTTGCCGCGAGGACCACTTCGCTGACCGGTTTCAGGAGGTAGTCGTCGCCGCCGGCGGCGATGCCTTTTTCGATGTCTTGGTCCTTGTTCAGGCTGCTCAGGAAAATGATCGGCGTCCAGTCGCCGGGAGGTTCAAGCTGACGGATCTGGCGGGCGACTTCGAAGCCATCGATATCTGGCATGACGATGTCGAGAAGGACAATGTCCGGTCGCTCCTGCAAAAAGAGCTCGATACCGGTCGAGCCGCTTTCTGCGGGA
The DNA here is from genome assembly GCA_964575415.1 of uncultured Propionivibrio sp. Classification (GTDB taxonomy): domain Bacteria; phylum Pseudomonadota; class Gammaproteobacteria; order Burkholderiales; family Rhodocyclaceae; genus Propionivibrio. The sequence continues at coordinate 54,937 of CAZNQL010000013.1, read as the reverse complement.
ATCGGGGTGATCCCCATGCTCTGGATGTGCCGGCAAAGAAGTTTCAGGCTGCTGTTGCTGTCCTCGATTACAAGCGCCTTCATGCTAATCCTGTGCTTTTGGTTATTGATTGGTAGGCATTTTATCCTGAATGACAGACAACTTCAGCAAGCCTTAAATTTCTACTATTAACGGGTGGGTTGAACATCCATCATTCGATGTTCGTGCTAAATTGAACACGGATAACTTTATTCGCAGGCAGTCATGATTGAAAATGCCAAAATACAAGCTTTCGTGCAATCGCCTAGGACAAGGAAATATGCCTTGTGGGCGTCGATATTCCTGGCGACCGTCGGGGTACTCGGTTTTCTCGTTCTCCCGCCGGTCGTCAAGTGGGTACTGGTCAAAGAACTCGGGCAAGCCCTGCATCGACCGGTTGCCATTGCCGGCGTCAACATCAATCCCTACGCTCTTTCCGTAACCCTCGACGACGTTATCGTCAAAGAGCGAGAAGGCGATGAGACGTTTGTCGAATTCAACCGTCTCTATCTGAATCTCGAGTCGTCATCGTTGTTTCGGCGCGGTCTCGTGCTGCGGGAAATCCGTCTGGTCGATCCGAAGCTGCGGATCGTGCGGCTGGCGGACAATAGGTTCAACTTTTCCGATCTTGTTGATGAATATTCCGCAAGGTCTGTGGGCGACGAGCCGTCTTCCCCAGTTCTCTTTTCGCTGAACAATATCCAGATATCCGGCGGGACGGTCGAATTCGATGATCGACCGGCTGAGGAAAAACAATTGGTCGAAGCGATCGATGTGTCGCTGCCTTTTTTGTCGAATATGGCTTATGCCACAGACGTGTTTGTCGAGCCGGCATTCTCGGCACGGATCAACGGTGCGCCGTTGGTCATCAAGGGTAAGAGCAAACCTTTCGCCAGTTCTCTGGAAACTGAAATAGCGCTTGATCTCGATGGATTGTCGCTCGAGAAATTTCTGGATTACTCGCCGGTGAGGTTGCCGATCAGGATGGACTCAGGAACGCTCGATTCACACCTCAGGTTTGTGTTCCGGCAGGAGATGGGCAAGCCTTCGACACTCCAAATCGCCGGAATCACAGCTATTCGGGATTTGGAGCTTGTCGATGACGATAAATTACCGTTGGTTTCGTTCAAGAACCTTGAACTCGCCATCGTGTCTGCCGATCCGTTTGCTCGAAAATTTGACTTCGATCATTTGTCGATCGACTCCCCCGAGGTTCATGCCCGCATCAGCCGCCAAGGAAAACTTAACTGGTCAAGTCTGCTTGGCCCACAATCGGACGGGGGCAAAGCAGCTGTCAAAAAAAGCAGTAAGTCGCCAGCCTCTGTCGAGCAAAAAGAGACGCCACCGATCATATGGTCGCTTAAAGAGGCCAAGATAACTGGCGGAATGTTTGCCTTGCTCGATGAATCTGGTGCGCAAACGTTCAAAGGGCGCGCCGATGGTTTGAATGTCTTAGCTAGCAATGTTTCGAGTCAGCCGGGGCAGGCCGCTGATTTGACGACGCGATTCCAGCTCAACGGCTTGGGTGAGGTTTCCGTTGAAGGAAAAATCGTGCCGTCTCCGCTCGACGCAGATCTCAAACTGATGGTCAAGTCGCTCGATTTGCTGCCATGGCAGCCTTACTTTGCGGAAAAGTTGAATGTCGCCGTGACACGTGGCCGGGTGACGATGGATGGCGTCGCACGTCTGAGACATTCTGGGGTGGGAAGCCAAGGAGGGCTTTCAGGCGGATTTTCCGGCAATGTTGCCGTCAGCGATTTTCAGGCTGTAGATAAAATCAACTCAGCTGATTTTCTACGCTGGAAATCGCTGCATATCGGCAACGTTGATGCCCGTCTCGGTCCGGACTCGCTGGCGGTCGGCGAGATCGCGCTTTCCGATTTCTTCGCGCGTGTGATCGTCAGTCCCAAAGGCAAGCTCAATCTCATGCAAATAGTCCGGGACGGTGAGTCAGGGCCGGTCGAGGTGGTGTCCTCAACTCAGGAGCGTCAGGGGGCTGTCGATGGGCAAGCCGAATCTGAAGGCAGGGCCAGCGTTCCGGTCGAATCGAAACGCCAAACGACCTTGCCGGTCCGGATCGACAAGATCACCTTGCAGGCCGGGAATATCCGGTTTTCCGATAATTTTATCAAGCCCAACTATAACGCCAATCTCAAGCAGATCGGCGGACGGTTGACTGGTTTGTCGTCACAAAGCGGAACGGTGGCGACGCTCGATCTTCGCGGACGCTACGAGAACGTGGCACCGCTTTCGGTCAAGGCGAAGATCAATCCCCTGTCGGAAAAACCCTATCTCGATCTTCACGGCGAGATCAAAGGTGTCGAACTTACCCCGTTTTCTTCATATTCCGGAAAATTTGCCGGCTATGCGATTGAAAAGGGCAAACTTTTGTTGTCGGTTGATTACAAGATCGAGAATGACCAACTACAGGCCGAGAACAACGTCTTTCTCGATCAACTAACGTTTGGTGAACGCACCGAGAGTCCGGATGCGACCGCTTTGCCGGTGACTCTGGCCGTTGCCCTGCTCAAAAACCGAAAGGGCGAAATCAATCTCGATCTGCCAATCTCCGGTTCGCTCAATGATCCGCAGTTCAGTGTCGGCGGCCTGGTGGTCAAGGTCATCGTGAATCTGATTGCCAAGGCGGTGACGTCCCCGTTTGCTTTACTCGGCTCGATCTTTGGCGGTGGTGAAGAACTTTCGAATGTCGTGTTCGACGATGGCAGGGCTGTAATTACCTCAGAATCTGAGAAACGCCTTGAAAATCTGGCTAAGGCCTTGATCGAGCGCCCGGATCTCAAGCTCGAAATCACCGGTCGCGTCGATCCGGAGAGCGATCGCGAGAGGCTGAAACGGGTCCGCATCGAACGCAAGGTCAGAACGATGAAACGAGAGGATCTGACGCGGAATAATGTCTCCAGTGGGGCCGAAGAAACCGTCGAGGTGAGTGCGAAAGAATATCCAGCATTGCTCGAACGCGTCTATCGCGCTGAAAAATTTACCAAGCCGCGCAACATGATTGGTCTTGTCAAAAGCTTGCCGGTCGAGGAAATGGAAAAGCTGATTATCGCCAATTCGAATGTCGAAGACGAGGAATTACGGGAATTGGCCGATCGTCGGGGTAAACGGGTGCAACGCTGGTTGGTTGAGCATCAGGTGCCGTCAGAACGGATTTTTCTCTTGCCGGGCAAGATCGGCGATGACGAAGGTAAAAAGGATTCGGAGACCAAGGCCAATCGGGCGGACTTCTCGCTGAGATGACGACAAGGCTGAGATATCCCGACGATTCTAAGGTAATGCGATTCCTGCGAAAATGTCGGTTTTCTGGGAATCTGCGTTCTGTTGCACCCGGTTGAAGGAGAGGCATGACTGACTACGCGTTTTACGGCTTTGCCGCTTTGGGCGGCATATTGCTATTGCTGCAAGTGATATCGTTGTGGCGCAGTGCGCGACGTGACGATTCGCTTGATCCCGAGTTCCGGGCGCTAGAAGGCGGCCTTGTTCGCATCGAGCGCGAATTGCGGCAGGAGTTGGCGCTCGGTCGTCAGGAGGCGGCAAGTCTTGCCCGCGGCGATCGTCAGGAGCAATCAGTTTCGCTGGACCGTCTGACGAAAACGCTTTCGGCTCAGGTCGCGCAGCTTGGCAGTTTGCAAGGGCAGCAGCTCGAAGCCTTCGCACAACAGTTGGCGCGATTGACACAAAGCAACGAACAGCGCTTCGAGCAGTTGCGCCAGTCGGTCGAAGCGCGACTAGGTGCCATGCAGGCCGATAACGCCAGCAAGCTTGAAGAAATGCGCAAGACCGTTGACGAGAAGCTGCATGCAACGCTTGAGCAACGCCTTGGCGATTCATTCAAGCTGGTCAGCGAGCGTCTTGAACAGGTGCATAAGGGCTTGGGTGAGATGCAGACGCTGGCAGCCGGCGTCGGCGACCTGAAAAAGGTGCTGAGCAACGTCAAGACGCGCGGCACCTGGGGGGAAGTGCAGCTCGAAGCCTTGCTTGATCAGGTGTTAACCGCCGAGCAGTACGAGAAAAACGTGGCGACGCGGTCGAACAGCGGCGAGCGGGTCGAATTTGCCATCCGCCTGCCCGGGCGCGAACTGGGTGAAGATGAGCAGCGTCCGGTATGGTTGCCCATCGACGCCAAGTTCCCGATGGAGGATTACCAGCGCCTCGTTGAAGCACAGGAACAGGCTGATCCGGTCGCGGTGGAGTTGGCGGCGAAAGCACTCGAAGTCCGCCTGCGCGATGAAGCCAAGACAATTCGCGACAAGTATGTCGAGCCGCCTTTTACGACGGATTTCGCGATTCTCTATCTGCCAACCGAGGGTTTGTACGCCGAGGTCTTGCGCCGTCCCGGACTTGCCGACACGCTCCAGCGCGACTACCGGATCAGCATTGCCGGACCAACGACGTTGATGGCTCTGCTCAACAGTCTGCAAATGGGTTTCCGCACGTTGGCCATCGAAAAACGCTCGTCCGAAGTGTGGGGCGTTCTCGGTGCAGTCAAAACCGAATTCGGCAAATTCGGCGATGTTCTCGAAGCGACGCGCAAGAAGCTGGAGCAGGCGACACGTAGCATCGAATCGGCTGGCGTGCGCACCCGTCAGATCGAGCGCAAGTTGAAAGGTGTCGAGGCGTTGCCCTTGATCGAGGCGCAGGTTCGTCTTGGCAGCCTGGAGGAAATCGATTCGGCCGAGGATGAGGCTTGAGCCATCGGGCGTTGGACGTCGCGTTTCGGGCAACCTCCTATGTGGTTGAGACTGACGCCGGTAAATTTGGATTGAGAATCGGTGAAGCTAACGCTGCTTTCGGCGCCTGGTTGTCTCGGCATGGCACGACCTGCTGGGCGATTTTGACCGCGTACAATCCTGGCGGAGTTCGCACTGACGGCAAGAATGTGTTGCGCCAGACCGAGCTTTTGCGGCGCATCAATAGTTTCGGATATGCGTATTTCCCGTCCTGTAACCTGGCTGACGATGGAACATGGCCGGCCGAACATGGCGTCCTGATTCTGCAGGTGGAGGAGGCTGCGGCCCAAGCGCTGGCTTCCGAGTTTTCCCAGGTGGCTCTTGTCGTCGGTAACATCTATGAAGTACCGCGTCTCGTCTGGACTGGACTGGAGTGGACGTGTGACGTAATTCATGCCCGACACTCGGCAGAGGCGGGTAATATTCAAAAACTATTATAAAAACTGAAGAGATCATCATGGGAAAACAAATCGGGCGCTTCGAGATCGTCCGGGAATTGGGCCGGGGGGCTCAAAGCGTCGTCTATCTCGCTCGTGATCCCCATCTCGAACGAGAGGTGGCGATCAAGACCTTGCATTTTTCGACGCCTGATCCGCGCAAGAACCAGCAATTGTTGGTCGAAGCGCGTACCGTCAGTCAGATGCGCCATCCCAATATCGTTCCCATTTTCGAGGCGGGAGAGGAGGACGGCGATCTCTACCTTGTTTTTGAATTCGTTCCTGGCAAGAATTTGGGGGATACGCTGGAGCGAAACGGGCGTCTTTCGCCGGTCAAGGCGATCACCTTGATGCAAGCAATTCTCGATGCCGTTGCTCACGCGCATGAGGCCGGAATCATCCATCGCGATCTCAAGCCAAGCAAAACATCCTGATCAGCAGTGAGGGTATGCCGCTGGTCATGGATTTTGGCATCGCCGCGCGCATCGAGGCGGCAACAGCTGGCGACGAGGCCTTCATGGGAACACCGGCCTACATGGCTCCAGAGTACATTGCGAGACGTGAGAGTAACGAACAGACCGATGTGTTTGCCGCCGGTTTGGTTTTCTATGAGATGTTGACCGGAAAGCGGGCGGTGCAAGGGGACAACGTCTATGAAGTGATGAACCGGATTGTCAGCGAAGACCTCCGGCTGCCCGAGAATGCAGCCGGAATCGACGATCAGCTAGCCAGCATAATTTACAAGGCTCTCGCACGCGACCCCCAACATCGGTATGCGTCAGCCATTCAGATGCGCGAGGCACTCGATCGTTATCTCGAGCCGGAAACACCGGAGGCGACGTCGGACGCCAAACAAAGCACCGTCGATTTTCTGCTTCGGCGCATGCGCCACGAGAGCGATTTCCCGGCACTCTCGGAGTCGGTCAGTACGATCAACCGAATTACGGGGTCTGACAAGGAAAGTATTGCCAGCCTGTCCAATTCGATTCTCAAGGATTTCTCGCTGACCAACAAGATTTTGCGTCTGGTGAATTCGGCGTATTACCGGCAGGCGGGGGGCGGCAATATCAGCACGATTTCGCGAGCCGTGCTTGTGCTTGGCTTTGACGCCGTGCGTAATATCGTGATTACCGTCATGCTTTTCGAGCACCTGAAGGACAAGAACAATGCGAGCCAGCTCAAGGAAGAATTCTTGCGAGCCAACTTGGCGGGGATTCTTGCCAAGGATATCGGCGAGAAATCATCATCACGCGACGTGGAGCAGGTGTTCATCTGCTCAATGTTTCATCAGCTCGGTCGTCTTCTGAGTCAGTTCTATTTCCCGGACGAGAGCGAGGAAGTTAAGCGCACCGCAGAACAAAGACCATGCAGCGAGGACGCGGCAGCTGTGCAGGTGCTTGGTATTACCTACGAGGATCTCGGTATCGGTATTGCGCGCAGTTGGGGTTTTCCCAACCTCATCGTCAATAGCATGCGGCGATTGCCCGCGGGAAGTGTGCGTAAGGCGTCTTCCGCCGAAGAGCGCATCCGGATTCTTTCCGCGTTTTCCAATGAGCTCTGTTCGATGATTTCCGGCGATGTTGCGCCAGAAATGCGACAGAAGGAACTCCGCAAGATAACGTCACGTTTTGGCGATAACGTAGGGCTTAGCGAGCAGTCATTGCGCGAGACCATGGAAAAATCCTTCCAGGAGGTTGCCCAGTTCGCTTCGATCGTCGGCATCAATATGAAGCAGTCGAACTTCGGCAGACAGATGAAGGACTGGGGAGCGAAAGCTGTTGAACCGGGCGCAATCGGTGGCGCCACGCCCGCCAAGAAAGAGGTTTCGGCTGTCGTCAGTACTGATTCCGCAGCAACGATCCTTTCCGCTGCCGTTCCGGAGGGGGCTCCGGGTTCTCTGGTCGACGATGAAGATGTCACTCAGGCAGAAGAAGAGGTCGCCAACGCCGAGGCTGTCCTGATGGCAGGTATCCAGGATATCAGCAACACGCTGGTTGAAGACTTCAAACTCAACGACGTCCTGCGCATCATCCTGGAAACAATATACCGTGCCAAAGGTTTCCGGCGCGTTATCCTCTGCGTTCGCGATCCGAGAAGCAACACCATGATGGGGCGTTTTGGCTTCGGTCCGGAAGCGTCCGAGGTTGCGAAAAAATTCAATTTTTCCCTGGTTTTTTCTCCGGATATCTTCCACGCGGCCCTGTCGAAGGGGGTTGATATTTTGATTACCGATACCAAGGATCCAAAGATTGCACCTCGCATCCCTGAATGGTTCCGCAAGGCTGTGAATGCTGGAACCTTTGTTATTTTTCCATTGACGATCAAATCCAAGCCGGTGGCGATGATTTACGCCGACATGGAGTTGGCAGGCGAAATCGTGATTCCGGAGAAAGAGTTGACCTTGTTGCGTACCCTGAGAAATCAGGCGGTATTGGCCGTCAAGCAATCCAGTTGAGACGGTGGGGTCAGGGAAGTGTGCTCCCGAACATCCCTTCACGCGCCCTCTTGCTGATTTCAACGATTGCCGGATGGGTGATCCGACGTTCGGTCGTGATGGCGAAAAGTTGTTCCCGTACCGAGTCCATGCGGCCGATTTCTCTAACTTTGTATTGCTCGCATACATGGTCGGCAATGGCCGTCGGGGCGACGAAGAAACCGGCGCTGGCCTGACCGAAGGCCAGCATCAGGGCGCTGTCGTCGAATTCAGCGACAATGTGTGGGCGCAGATTCCGATCGTCGAACCATTGGATCAGCTTCGGTCGGATGGCAACATCCTCTCCCGGTAGCAGAAAGGGCGCATGACTTAGTTGCGCAGGGAAGCTTCCTCCGTATTCATTAGCAAGTGGTTCCGAAGCGAAGATGCTCAAGCCGCTTTCCCCGAGCAGATGGCTGAAGCCACGCACGTTAAGCGTTGCAGGCATTTCCCGGTCGGCGATAATCATGTCGAGTCGGTGAACGGCCAATTCGGCCAACAAGGACGACAGGCGACCTTCACGGCATACCAGACGCACCGAGTTTTCCATTTTAAGCGCAGGCTCGACGAGCCGATAGGCAATCGATTTGGATACCGAATCGGCAACGCCGACACGGAATGGCGAAGCCTGCGGGTTTCCGCCGTCGTGCAAGGCCTCGAGCAATTCGTCGCTGATCGCGAAGATGTTTTCCGCGTAACCGAGAACCTGTTTTCCTGCCTCGGTGAGCTCAAGATTTCGGCCCACACGGCGAAAGAGGTCGATGCCGAGTTTGTCCTCAAATTCACTCAATTGGCCGCTGATCGACTGGGGCGTCAGGTTTAGTTGTTGGGAGGCGCGAGCAATGCTGCCGATTTTTGCCACGGCCCAAAAATATCGTAAATGTTTGAAGTTGAGCGAAGGCATGTCGTGTCAGCGTTAATAGTTAAACGTGATTGTGAAGAGGGTATTCAATGGATGTGATGCATCGAAAAAAACGATGTATTTGTTCATTATATTCGACTTGCAGGAAGTATAAGCTCGACCTACTATTCGCATCTGACTCGTAGCGGCGAAATGCAGTTGAAGTAGTCGAATGCTCCGCATGCCATCGAGAACGTTTTGTTTTATTCATTTTCAGGAGGAGAGAATTTAATGAGAAAACTGCTGATGGCCGCGTTCATGTCCGTTCTGGCGCTTGGCCTGTCTGTGGGCGAAGCTGAAGCGGCACGATTGGGCGGTGGTAAGTCCTTTGGTATGCAACGCTCTGTTTACAAGCCTGCGCCAACGCGTCAGGCAACACAACCAGCACCTGCCCCTGCTGGAACAACAGCAGCAGCTCCTAAGCGCAACTGGATGGGGCCAATTGCCGGTCTCGCGGCCGGTCTTGGTATTGCCGCATTGTTGTCGCATTTTGGGTTGGGAGAGGGAATGGCTAACATCCTGACCATCGCGCTACTGGTGATGGCGGCAGTTTTTATTTTCCGCTTGTTAATGCGCTGCAGCACGCCGGCTACGGCTGACAATTCCTTGCGTTACGCTGGTGCGGGAGAGAGCAATGTACAGGTGCCGCCGCAAGCGGTTTCGCAGCCAGCTTCTTCTTCGTCAACGACCGAGCCGGACGGAGCAACGATCCCGGCAGGATTCGACGTCGAGGGGTTCCTCCGAGTGGCCAAACTCAATTTCATTCGCCTACAGGCGGCAAACGATGCTAAGAATGTCGAAGATATTCGTGAATTCGTTAGTCCGGAGCTCTTCGCCGAGATCAAGATGCAGATGGATGAGCGCAGCGAAGCATCGCAACAGACCGATGTCGTTACTCTGAACGCCGAACTTCTCGAAGTCGTTACCGAGGGTGAGCGCCACATCGCTACCGTTCGTTTCAACGGCATGATCCGTGAGGTCGCTGGCGCGGCGGCGGAATCTTTCGATGAGGCTTGGGTGCTTACCAAGGCGAAGGATGGCAACAAGGGCTGGACTGTTTCTGGAATCCAGCAGATGAATTAAGCGTTACGTGGTGTATCGGGTACAGTCGGTTGACTTGAATCCGGACAGTCGAAATGAAACAAGCCCTGGGATTCCCGGGGCTTGTTGTTTATGCAGATGATGCGCAACTGAACGTTGCGCTTACGGTTGTTCAGTAGGCTCGAGTCGAAATTTCAGGCGCAGTGACTACGGGTTCAAGATGAATTCGCGTTAAAACTATTGAGCGGAATGGCTGGTTACCAAAGCTTCCACCAGGGTTCTTTCTTTTCCAGGCCGCGAGTGTAATAGATGCTTTTCGGGTAGTTTTTACGCATGACGCGTTCGGCGTCATCGCGGAGGTCGTTCATGCCCATCAGATCGTAGGCTTTGACCATGATGAAGAGCGATTCCTCGTTGGCAGGGGCGTCCGGATAGTGTTCAAGCGCATATTGCGCGCGGTTGACGGCTGCGACATAGGCGCCGCGCTTGATGTAATAGCGTGCGACATGGACTTCCAGACTGGCCAACGCATTGACGAGGTATTTCATGCGCAGGATGGCGTCAGGCGTGTATTTGCTTTCGGGGAAGCGGGTGACCAGTTCTTTGAAAGCCTCGAATGATTCGCGGGCGCCTTTCGGGTCGCGCTCCGTCATGTCCTGCTGACTGATGTTGCCGAGTATCCCGAGATCCTCGTTAAAATTGACCAAGCCGCGCAGGTAGTAGATGTAGTCGATATTCGGATGGTTCGGGTGCAGTTTGATGAATCGGTCGCAGGCGGCAATGGCTGATGCCGGTTCCCCTGATTTCCAATAGGCATAGGCAATGTCGATTTGTGCCTGCTGGGCGTAGCGACCGTAGGGGTAACGCGATTCGAGCTTTTCGAAATACTTGATCGATTTTTCGTAGCCGCCTTCGTTCAGGGCTTGTTTGGCTTCCGAGTACAGCTTGTTGGCCGACCAGCCGACGGTTTCGTCCTGAACTTCTGGTAATAATCCGCAGCCCGAGATGAGCGTGGCGAGGAAAAGCGCTGCGATAACCGCTAAACTACGCATGATGAAAATTCCACAAAAGAAAACAGAAGCAGGATTATCCGCAACGCATTCCGGCGAAGACGAAAAGCGCGTCGATTATAGCGCAAACGGGGGGTATGCTCTGACTGTTCCGGCCGACTGTGGGGGCTTGCATCTGGATCAGGCGTTGGCGCGCATGTTGCCGCAACATTCGCGCAGCCGTTTGCAGAATTGGATTCGTGAGGGAAGGGTTTCGGTCGGTGGTTCTACCGTCAGCGAACCTAGGCAAAAGCTTTGGGGCGGTGAGACCATCGGAGTGGTCGAAGCCCCCGATGAGCAGGCGTTGTCTTCCGCGCCGGAAGCCATTGAACTGGATATTGTCTACGAAGACGAGACGTTGCTCATTCTCGATAAGTCAGCAGGGCTGGTGGTTCACCCCGGTAGTGGTAACTGGAGCGGAACCTTGTTGAATGCCTTGCTTCACCATGCGCCACAACTCGAGAAAGTGCCGCGCGCCGGCATTGTGCATCGTCTCGACAAGGATACCAGCGGCCTGATGGTTGTGGCGAAAACCCTGGAAGCACAGACCGATCTGGTGTGCCAGCTCCAGGCGCGAACGGTCAAACGCTACTACCAGGCGCTGGTGCGTGGCAACCTCGAGCGTGGAGGTACGGTCGATGCACCGATCGGACGGCATCCGACGCAGCGCACGAAAATGGCCGTGGTCAAGACCGGCAAGCCGGCGCGCACGCACTACCGCGTCGTCGAACGTTTCCTTGACTGCACACTGGTCGAATGTGCTCTGGAGACCGGGCGCACGCACCAGATCCGCGTGCATATGATGTCCATCGGGCATCCGCTCGTCGGCGATCCGGTGTATGGCGGCGGCGCCAGTCGCGTGCCGATCGGACCGGCATTCCACCGCCAAGCGCTGCACGCACGACGACTTGGCTTGATTCATCCGGCGACTGGAAAGCCGATGCTCTGGAAATCGAACTTGCCCGAGGATATGGCCGAGTTGATCGAAACTGCTCGCATGCTGGCCTTCGAAGCGCGTGCGCTCGCCGAAGAAGAGGATGAGGACTGGGACGATGATATCGAGGGGGGACCGGAAATCATCTACGCCTATGGCGACAGTGTCGAAGACGATGACGACGATCTTGAATAGTGCGTCGTTTTTTACTCCCGACTGGCCTGCGCCCGCCAACGTGCGCGCGTTGCAGACAACCCGTGTCGGTGGTGTCAGCAAGGAGACGTTTTCCAGCTTCAACCTCGGTGATCACGTCGGCGATCACCCGGAGCGGGTGTCGGCCAATCGGGTCTTGCTAACCCACGGCATTGCAGCGCATCCGGTTTGGCTTGAACAGGTACATGGTACGAATGTCATTGATGCATCGGCTTACGTCCTTGCGAATGAAACGCCTCGGGCCGACGCGGCATTCTCCCGGAAAGCCGGCGTTGCCTGCGTCGTGATGACTGCCGATTGCCTGCCTGTTTTTCTCTGTGACGACTTAGGTCTGGTGGTGGCAGTTGCCCATGCCGGATGGCGTGGCTTGCTTGCGGGTGTGATAGAAGAAACCGTAGCGGCCATGGGCATTTCCGGAACGAATCTGCTGGCCTATCTGGGGCCGGCCATTGGGCCGCAAACTTTCGAAGTCGGGGAAGATGTGCGCACCGCTTTCGTCGCTCACGACGAAGAAGCGCAACCCGCTTTTATTTCGTCGGCGCACGGTAAATGGTTGGCCGACATCTATCTCTTGGCGCGGCAACGATTGAGACGCATGGGGGTGCAGCGAGTTTACGGCGGCACGTTCTGCACATTTACGGAGCCGGGGCGCTTTTTTTCCTTTCGCCGCGATGGTAAAACCGGGCGCATGGCTTCGTTGATCTGGCTTGAATCTGATGTTTCGCCACCGTAGGTCAATGCCAGTGTCGGTATTGCTTGGTTCAAGCGAAGCCGAGATGATTTTTCTGTAATGCTACAGACCGCCGATTCTCTGATGTTTGAAATGAAAGTTGATGGCAAAGGGGGCATGCAAGCTTACGAATGATTGATACCTGTGTCTCAGTTGTACGACGAAGGGGTATGATGCAATCAAACACTATCGTTCATGGATCGTTGTGGGGTAAGGATGTCGATGTTGGAAACGGTCGTCAGAATAACGAGAAAATCAGATGAATAAATTGGTCAATCGTATTGAGCGGCGGGTATGGGGGAACCAGGGATATTGCGGTTCCCCCTTATCGAATGTCTGCTTGCGAGCCATGCGAACCGTTTTAGCGCTCGGTCGCGATCTGGTTTATGGTCAGTTGAATTTGCGGGCAATGAGTTTGGTATACACCACTCTGCTATCGATCGTGCCGCTCCTCGCCTTGAGTTTTTCCATACTGAAAGCTTTTGGCGTCTATAACCAGATGCAACCGATCCTGCTTAACTTCCTTTCCCCTTTGGGCGAGATGGGGGAAGAGGTGACAAGAAACATCGTCGGCTACATTGATAAAGTCAAAGTGGGGGTGCTTGGTACTCTCGGTTTGGCATTGCTTGTGTATACCTCGGTTTCTCTGGTGCAGAAAATTGAGGAGTCTTTCAACTACATCTGGCATATCCCGCGGCCAAGAAGTTTCGGCGATCGTTTCAGCCGGTATTTCAGTGTGCTGATGGTCGGTCCGATTCTGGTTTTCTCGGCGCTGGGGATTACCGCCAGTGTGATGAACATCGAACTGATCCAAGAGCTGTTGGCCATCGACGTGCTCGGCTACTCCATCAGGATTATCAGCCGCCTGATGCCTTACTTGCTTATCATCGCCGCGTTTACTTTCGCCTACATCTTCATTCCGAACACGCGGGTGCGTTTCGTTCCCGCGCTGATCGGTGGTGTTGCCGCAGGCGTCGCCTGGCAGACGGCGGGCTGGATTTTTGCGTCCTTCGTTGTGTCCTCGAATAATTACGCCGCCATCTACTCCAGTATGGCAATCCTGATTCTCTTCATGATCTGGCTCTACCTGAGCTGGTTGATTTTGCTTTTCGGAGCCAATGTCGCTTTTTATGTCCAGCATCCGGAATATCTCTATGCCCGTTCCGGTGAGCCACGGCTAAGTAACCGGATGCGCGAGAGGCTCGCTTTTGCGGTGATGAGTCTTATCGCAGAAAAATTTATGACCGGTCAATCGATGCCGTCCCTTGCAGACCTCAGAAATCAGCTTGGCGTACCCCATCACGCTTTGCAAAAAACGCTCGATGAATTGGTTCAGCGTCAATTTCTAGTCGAGAGCGCTGGACAGACGCTGACTTACGTACCTGCGCGCGATCCGGGGTTAATTACCGTCGCCGAGATGTTCGAAAGTGTGCGTAGTGTGGGGGAAGAGCGGTTTCTGACACCAAGCGATTTGAAGGTAACGGCGAAGGTGGATGAGCTGCTGTCCGAGGCGCAGAGCATAGTTGATTTGTCTATCGGCCGGACAACACTACGCGAACTCGTCAGCGGAAAAGTGGAGTCGAAGTTTGCCGTCGAACGGCGGAGCAAGGACACGGATTTGGCGAACTGATTGGTGGTTACTGGGCCCGGTAGCTGCGGTGGCAGGCCACGCAGGCGCTGGTGACCGAATGTAAGGCTTTCAGCGATGCTTTGAGATCTCCGGATTTCGCCGTCCGGGCGAAATCCGTTGCCGCTAGATGCATGTTGCGTGCGATCGCGTGCATCGAGTCGGGCATGTACATTCCCGGGCGGGCATTTATGGGCGACTGGCGGTGACGGCCCATGGCCGAGATACCAATCGTGTTTTCCGCTGCGTTTGCCGCATCCGAGAAATTGTTATCGCCAAGTGCAACTAGGATGTTGTTCAGGGCGGACTGGAAATCGAGCATTTCGAGTCGGAACTCGGTGCGGGCTTCTTTGGGCATGTCGACGAACTGCCGGATGTCCTCGCCAGCATCGGCCAGTCCAGCGATGCCGATTGCTGCGACGATGAAAGAAATTCTTTTCATGATAATTCCTTTTCGGGATAGTTCAGGCCAATTCGATACGAGCGTAATCGTAATTTGAATATTGAACAAGAGTATTGCCGGTGATCCTTTATGGATCGGGTGATTCTATAAAATGAGCGATTACAGGCCTGCGAGCGCCGCACTTTAATGCGACTGGTGGTTTTTGACCAAAAAGAAAAAGGGTTTCCATCGACAAGATGGAAACCCTTGGTATAACTGGTCGGGGCGGCGGGATTCGAACTCGCTACCCCTTGCACCCCATGCAAGTGCGCTACCAGGCTGCGCTACGCCCCGACAGCCCAAAATTATAACCGATCTCAATCACCTTGGGCTTAAATTTGCAGCATTTTTGCAATGCTGAGCAGTTCGTTACGCAGTAATTCCGGCGTTAAATTTCCCGGCTTGGTTTCGTCATTCGCATCGTCCAGACGGTTGCGTGCTCCGCTGATTGTAAACCCTTGATTGTAGAGAAGTTCACGGATGCGCCGGACAAGCAGGACTTCATGATGTTGGTAGTAGCGGCGATTGCCGCGGCGTTTGACAGGCTTGAGTTGGGTGAATTCCTGTTCCCAGTATCGCAGGACATGCGGTTTGACGCCGCAGAGTTCGCTAACCTCGCCAATGGTGAAGTACCGTTTGGCGGGGATGGGCGGCAAAGGTTCCTTGAGACTGTCTTTAGGACTGTGTTCCATTATAGGAGTGCTCCACTTCGCCCTTCAGCTTCTGGCTGGCATGGAAAGTGACGACGCGGCGTGCGGTGATCGGAATTTCGACACCGGTCTTGGGGTTACGACCTGGGCGTTGAGGTTTGTCGCGCAGCTGAAAGTTGCCGAATCCGGAGAGTTTTACACCGTCTCCGCGCTCAAGTGCATTGCGGATTTCTTCGAAGAAAGCTTCGACCATATCCTTGGCCTCACGTTTGTTGAGGCCAACTTTTTCAAACAGTAAATCTGCGAGTTCTGCTTTTGTAAGCGTCATTTTTCTTCCCTGTTAGACGCGGAGTTGCGCTGCAAATGCCTGATGCAGGTAGGTAACCAGTTGTTGTATGGCTGCATCGACCTCAACATCTTGTAAAGTACTTTGAGTATCTTGCATAAATATCCGAAAAGCAAGACTTTTCTTTCCCGGATCCACCCCTTTCCCTGTATATACATCGAACAGTCTGAGATCCTGAATGATGGCCGGTCGGTTGTCAGCGATGCCGTCCAGAAGCCGTTGTAATTCGAGATCATGGTCGACGACGATGGCGAGATCACGGATAGCCGGTGGTTGGCGTGAGACTTCAGCGTATTTCGGTAATCGGGCCTGCTCGAGAATGTCGAGGTCAAGTTCGAACAGAACTGGAGGCAGTGGTAATTCGTATTTTTGCAGCCATTGCGGGTGCAATTCGCCGATTACGCCGACGATCCGTCCGTCGACGATGACGTTGGCGCTACGGCCGGGATGCAAGGCCGGGTGGCAGGTTTTTTCGAAGCGGGTAGTCTTCGGAGCAAGCAGTAATTCAACTTCACCCTTGATGTCGTAGAAGTCGATATTGCGCACGGTGCTGCCCCATTGTTCGGGCAAGGCGCCGCCGTAGGACAGTCCGGCGATTTTCCAGGGCTGGCAGAATCCTGTGACTGGTCCGCCGGTGGCATCGCGGAAAAAACAACGACCGGTTTCGAAGACGCGCACGCGATTCTGCTTGCGTTTGAGGTTGGTGACGACGTTGGCAATCAGGCCGCCGATCAGAGTCGAGCGCATCACGCTCATCTGGCTGGCGATCGGGTTGGCGAGGCGGATCGGGTCTGCTTTGCCGGCGAAATCGGCTTCCCAGCTTTCTTCGATGAAGGCGTAATTGACGACTTCCTGGAAGCCGCGATCGGCCAGAATCTGGCGCACGCGGGAGAGGGGGCGGGCGTCCTCCGTCTGCGGCAGCATGGCGAGCGAGGCGTGCGGTGCCGGCGACGGGATGTTGTCATAGCCGTGCAGGCGGGCAATTTCCTCGATCAGGTCTTCTTCGATCTCGATGTCGAAGCGGTAGGTCGGCGGCGTCACGATGAAATCGTTGCTCTCGCGGGTAAAGGAAAGATCGAGACGCGTGAAAAGTTCGGCGATGTGCTCGTTGGAGAACGTTACGCCCAGAACCTTGGCTGTTCGCGAGGGGCGCAGGCGCACTGGCGTGCGGGTCGGCAATGCGGCTTTTGCTTCGCAGATGGGTCCGGCCTTGCCGCCGCAAATTTGCAGGATGAGCTGGCTGGCGCGTTCAAGTGCGCGACGCGTGCTGCCGAAATCGACGCCGCGCTCGAAGCGGTGCGAGGCATCGGAGCCGAAGCCATAGCGGCGGGCGCGGCCGGCAATTGCCTTGGGCGCGAAAAATGCGGTTTCGAGGAACATCTCGACCGTATCGAGTGTGATGCCGCTGTCTTCGCCACCCATGATGCCGGCCATGGCGACGGGACGCTTGTCGTCGGCGATAAGCAGCACGTCATCGGATAGTTCGAGCGTCTGTTCGTTGAGCAGCAGAATTTTTTCACCGGCGGTGGACAGCCGAGCATGGACGGCGCCGTCGAGCTTCGTATTGTCGAATGCATGCAGCGGCTGGCCGAGCTCGAGCATGACGTAATTGGTGATGTCGACGAGCGCCGAGATCGAGCGGATGCCGCTGCGTTCGAGGCGACGTTTCATCCATTCGGGCGTGGGTGCCTTGGCATCTACACCAGCGATGACGCGACCGCAGTAAAGCGGGCAGGCGTCAGGCGCCTCGAGCACGATCTCGCGCTTGGCGTCGATCTCGACCGGGGTTTCGCTGATTTCGGGATGAATTGCCGGCGTGCCGGTTAGCGCGGCGACTTCGCGGGCGATTCCGGTCAGTGACAGGCAATCGGCGCGGTTCGGCGTCAGTTTGAGCAGCAACAGGCGGTCGTCGAGGTCGAGATATTCGCGGATGTTCTTTCCCACCGGCGCATCGGCGGGCAGAATGAGCAGGCCGGATGCGTCTTCGGCGATGCCGAGTTCTTTTGCCGAGCAGAGCATGCCCGAGGATTCGATGCCACGAACTTTGGCGATCTTGATCGTGAAGTCGCCGGGTAATTTTGCACTGGGCAGGGCGCACGGCACCTTGAGTCCGGGGGCGACATTGGGTGCGCCGCAGACGATCTGTTGCGCTTCCCCACGACCCGTATCGACGCGGCATACATTCAGGCGGTCAGCATCCGGATGCTTGTTGACTTCGAGCACATGGCCGACGACGACGTTATCGAAGTGGGGGGCGACGGTTTCTTCATCTTCGACTTCCAGACCGGCCATGGTCAGAAGGTGGGTGAAGTCAGAACCCGAAACGTTCGGGTTGACTAAGCTGCGGAGCCAGGATTCAGAGAATTTCATGGGCTGTTCGGTAAATTAATCAGCGTCAAACGAACTGGCGCAGGAAGCGCAAGTCACCATCGAAGAACAGGCGCAGGTCATTGACCCCGTAACGCAGCATGGTCAGGCGATCCGGACCCATGCCGAATGCAAAGCCGATGTATTTCTCGGGGTCGATGCCGACATGACGCAGTACGTTCGGGTGCACCATACCGCAGCCGGCGATCTCCAGCCAGCGGCCTTTAAGCGCGCCGCTCATGAAGGCAACGTCGATCTCGGCCGAAGGCTCGGTGAAGGGGAAGAAGGACGGACGGAAGCGGACCTGCAGGTCGTCGCTTTCGAAGAAGCGGCGCAGGAAATCGGCAACGACGCCTTTCAGGTCGGCAAAACTGACGCTCTCGCCGATCCACAAGCCTTCGACCTGATGGAACATCGGCGAGTGGGTGGCGTCCGAATCGACCCGATATACCCGCCCGGGCGCAATAATGCGAATCTCGGGCATGGTGTCGAGGTGAGCGTACTTGGCGACGTGCGCCTGCATGTAGCGCACCTGGATCGGGCTGGTGTGCGTGCGTAGCAGGATGTCCTCGGCGACCTTGCCGTTTTCGTCGAGCAGATAGAAGGTGTCGTGCATCGAACGCGCCGGGTGATCATCGGGCGTGTTCAAGGCTGTGAAATTCTGGAAGTCGGCCTCGATCTCGGGGCCGTCGGCGACTTCAAAGCCGATCGAACGGAATAGGGCTTCGATACGTTCAAGCGTCCGCGTGACTGGGTGCAGGCCACCGCGTGCTTCGCCGCGTCCGGGCAGGGTGACATCGAGTGATTCTTCAGCCAGACGGGCTTCAAGGGCGCGCAGTTGGATGGCTTCACGGCGAGCATTGAGGGCGGTTTCGATAGCGGCCTTGGCGCGGTTGATTACCGCCCCGGCGCTTTTCCGTTCCTCGGGCGTCAGCTTGCCCATACCCTTGAGTAGTTCGGTAATCTGTCCGCTCTTACCTAGATATTTTGCCTTGATCTGCTCAAGGACGTCGGGGTCGTCGGTCGCGGCAAAGGCGACGCAGGCTTCTTGTGCGATTTGGTCAAGGTTGTGCATGGTCTTTAACTCTGCGGGAGAAAAAAAGGGAGGCATCTGCCTCCCTTTTTGTCGCGCGTTGGATCAGGCAGCGAGTTGCGCTTTGGCCTGTGCGGCCAGAGCGGCAAAAGCCGGCTTGTCGAAAACGGCCAGATCTGCCAGAACCTTGCGGTCGACTTCGATCTGCGCCTTTTTCAGGCCGTTCATGAAAGTGCTGTACTTCATGCCGACTTCGCGAGCCGCCGCGTTAATACGGGCGATCCACAAGGTGCGGAACTGACGTTTCCTCTGCCGGCGGTCACGGTAGGCATACTGGCCGGCCTTCATCACCGCTTGTTTGGCGATGCGGTATACGTTCTTGCGGCGGCCGCGGTAACCCTTGGCCAGCGTCAAAACCTTTTTGTGGCGCGCGCGCGCCGTTACACCACGTTTTACTCGGGGCATCTGTTCTCTCCTTAAGCGTAAGGCATCATGGCGTGAACCATGGCCTTGTCGGAGTCATGCACTCCGGTCATTCCACGCAACTGGCGCTTGCCTTTGGTGGTTTTCTTGGTCAGGATGTGGCGCTTGAACGCCTGGCCGCGTTTGATGCGGCCGCTCGCACTGACCTTGAAGCGCTTTTTGGCGCCATTCTTGGTCTTCATCTTGGGCATTGAATGCTCCTATTTATGACATGGGTCAGGTGTCTTCCGGCGGAAGCGCTTGATGGCCTGAAACCACTTGTGGTTACTGCAATTACAACAAGTACTGCTGAAATTACTTTTTCCGGTTCGGTGACAGGATCATGACCATTTGCCGGCCTTCCATCTTCGGCATTTGCTCGACGACCGCGAGATCCTGAAGATCAGCCTTGATTCGCTCAATCTGGCGCATGCCGATCTCTTGGTGCGCCAATTCACGTCCCCGGAAGCGCAAGGTTACCTTGACCTTGTCTTCGTCCTGCAGAAAGCGCGTCATGTTGCGCAATTTGATCTGGTAATCGTTCTCATCCGTTCCGGGCCTGAGTTTGATTTCCTTGACCTGAATCTGCTTCTGCTTGAGTTTCTGCTCGTGCTGCCGTTTCTGTTCCTGGTACTTAAATTTGCCGTAATCCATGATCCGGCAAACCGGAGGTTGCGCCATCGGAGCGATTTCGACGAGGTCAACGCCAGCTTCCTCAGATAGATGCAGGGCTTGACGGACGCTCATGATGCCGAGCGCTTCACCGTTCTCACCTACTAGCCGGATTTCGGGGGCGTTGATTTCTTCGTTGATGCGTTGCGTTTTTTGCAGTGCGATGGCTCTGCTCCTTTTGTTCTCAAATAATTAAGCCGTGCTACCCCGCGTTGCGACTTCACTGAGAAGTCGTTCGATCAGTGCCTCGAGCGGCATTTGCCCGAGATCCTGACCGCCGCGTGTCCGCACGGCAACAAGATTTCCTGCCATTTCCTTGTCGCCGACAACGAGCTGGTAGGGCAGCTTATTCAAGCTATGTTCGCGTATTTTATAGGTTATTTTCTCGTTTCGCAAATCGCATTCGACGCGCAGCCCGGATTTGCGTAGCGTTTTTGCAACATTTTCGGCATATTCGCTCTGCTTTTCCGAAATGTTCAGGACGACGGCCTGAACCGGTGAGAGCCAGAGCGGGAGCGCGCCGGCGAAATGTTCAAGCAGGATTCCGGTGAAGCGCTCGAGCGAACCGAAGAGGGCGCGGTGCAGCATGACCGGCCGTTTGTGGGTGTTGTCGGCAGCAACATAGTGGATGTCGAAACGCTCGGGCAGGTTCATGTCGACCTGCAGTGTTCCGCATTGCCAGTCGCGACCGATGGCGTCGCGCAGGACGAATTCCAGTTTCGGTCCGTAGAACGCGCCTTCGCCGGGGAACAGTTCGTAGGATTTGCCCATCGATTCCAGGGCGCCGGAAAGCGCAGCCTCCAGTTTGTCCCAGGTCTCGTCGCTGCCGATGCGGTTTTCCGGTCGGGTCGACAGCTTGATACGGACGTTGTCGAAGCCGAAGTCGCGGTAGATGTCGAGAATCAGGTTGACGACCGAGGTGCATTCTTCCTGCATTTGCGCTTCGGTGCAGAAAATGTGGGCGTCGTCCTGCGTGAAGTGGCGGACGCGCAACAGGCCGTGCAGCGCGCCGGATGGTTCGTAGCGATGAACCTTGCCGAATTCGGCCATGTGCAACGGCAGGTCGCGGTAGCTGGTGATGCCGTGCTTGAAGAGCATGACGCCGCCGGGGCAGTTCATCGGCTTCAGCGCGAAGACGCGCTCGTCTTCAGTCTGCGTCGTGAACATCGCGTCGCGATAGTTGAACCAGTGGCCCGAGGTTTCCCACAGGCCGCGGTCCATGACGTCGGGCGTGTTGACTTCAACGTAACCGGCTTCTTCCTGGCGTTTGCGCATGTAGCTGATCAGTTGCTGGAAGAGCGTCCAGCCTTTCGGGTGCCAGAAGACCGATCCAGGTGCTTCCTCCTGGAAGTGGAAAAGGTCGAGTTGCGGCCCGAGCCGGCGGTGGTCGCGCTTTTCCGCTTCTTCGAGCATGGTCAGGTAGGCTTCCTGCTCTTCCTTTTTTGCCCACGCAGTGCCGTAGATGCGCTGCAGCTGTTCGTTGCGGTGGTCGCCGCGCCAGTAGGCGCCGGCGACTTTCATCAGCTTGAAGACCTTGAGCTTGCCGGTCGAGGGGGCGTGCGGGCCGCGGCACAGGTCGACGAAGTCGCCTTCGCGATAGAGAGAGACTTCCTGGCTGTCGGGAATGGCGGCAATCAGTTCGGCCTTGTAATGTTCGCCGATCGATTTGAAGAAAGCGGTAGCGTCGTCGCGCTTCCATACTTCGCGGGTGACCGGGATGTCTTTCTTGGCCAGTTCGGCCATGCGCTTCTCGATTGCGGCGAGATCCTCGGGCGTGAACGGACGTTTGTAGGCGAAGTCGTAATAGAAACCGTTTTCGATGACCGGGCCGATCGTGACCTGCGCTTCGGGAAAGAGTTCTTTTACTGCGTAAGCCAGCAAGTGAGCCGTCGAGTGGCGGATGATGTCCAGGCCGTCGGCGTCCTTGTCGGTAACGATGCCAAGCTGGACGTCGGTATCGATTCGATAGGAGGTGTCGACAAGATTGCCGTCGACCTTGCCGGCGAGAGCGGCGCGGGCGAGGCCGGTACCGATGCTTTGCGCGACTTCGGCTACGGTGACCGGTTGCTCGAAAGTCCGTTGGGATCCGTCAGGCAGAGTAATGACCGGCATGTTTCGACCTCGCAAATAAGAAAAGCCAGAGACTCGCTCTGGCTTTAATGTTTGGTAGGCGCGATTGGACTCGAACCAACGACCCCCACCATGTCAAGGTGGTGCTCTAACCAGCTGAGCTACGCGCCTTCAGTGCCGCCGAGCTGCTTGCGGCAACGAAGAAGGCAGGATTATACGTGTTGCGTTTGCCAAGTCAACATTCGGAGGCGTAATTGTTGAATTTATTTTTCCGCCCAGTGGCGCGCTCGCTCAACAGCGCGCTGCCAACCGGCCATTAAAGATGTTCGTTGTTCCTCATTCATCGTCGGTGTGAAGCGACGTTCAGGCTGCCACAGGCTGGCGATCTCGTCTTCATCTTGCCAGAAGCCGACCACCAGTCCGGCAAGATAGGCTGCGCCGAGGGCGGTGGTTTCGGTGATGCATGGTCGCACCACTTCGACGTTGAGCAGATCGGCCTGGAATTGCAGTAAGAGATCGTTTCTTGCCGCGCCGCCGTCGACGCGCAGTTCACGCAGGGGGGTGCCGGAGTCGCGCTCCATGGCATGCAGGACTTCGGCGCTCTGAAAGGCAATGGCTTCCAGTGTCGCGCGGGCGATATGCGCCCGGTTGGTGCCTCGCGTCATGCCGAGCAGTGCACCGCGGGCATAGGGATCCCAGTAAGGCGCACCGAGACCCGTGTGCGCGGGGATGAGGTAGACGCCACCATTGTCCGGTACCGAGGCGGCGAGCGGTTCGATTTCATCAGCGCTGCTGATCATGCGAAGTTCATCGCGCAGCCATTGCACGGCGGCGCCGGCCATGAAGATGCTGCCTTCGAGCAGATAGGTGGTCGACGCATTACGCCGCCAGCCGACTGTGGTCAGCAGACGGTGTTTCGAAGCCATCGGTTTCGCGCCGGTGTTCATGAGCAGGAAGCAGCCGGTGCCATAGGTATTCTTGGCCATTCCTTCCTGCAAGCAGGCCTGGCCGAAAGTCGCCGCCTGCTGGTCGCCTGCGATGCCCGTCAGCGGTATGGCCGTTCCAAACAGGTTTTCGTCGATGCTCGCGATTTGCGCACTGCTGTCGACGATTTCCGGAAGCAGGGTGGCGGGGATGTCGAGCAGCGCGAGCAGTTCGTCGTCCCAGCAGCAGCGCTCGATGTCGAATAGCATCGTGCGCGAGGCGTTTGAAACGTCGGTGACGTGCCGGCGTCCGCCGCTGAGATTCCAAACCAGCCAGCTATCGACGGTGCCGAAGGCGAGTTCGCCACATTCGGCGCGGGCGCGGGTGCCGGGAATGTTATCAAGCAGCCAGCGGAGTTTAGTGCCGGAGAAATAGGCGTCGATTTCAAGGCCAGTTTTGCGCCGGATCAGGGCATTGTGTCCGGCGGCGATCAACTCGTCGCAGAACGGCGCTGTACGCCTGTCCTGCCAAACGATGGCACGGGAAACCGGTTCGCCACTGGCACGATCCCACAGTACGGTGCTTTCGCGCTGGTTGGTGATGCCGACGGCGGCGATCTGGTTTGCGGAGACGCCGTTTTCATGCAGGACGCGGCGCGCGACGGCAAGTTGCGTCTTCCAGATATCCATCGCATCGTGTTCGACGCGGCCTGGTTGTGGATAGTGTTGGGGATATTCCTGCTGTACCAAGCCGCAAAGCGAACCTTCGCGGTCAAAGAGGATGGCCCGGGAACTCGTGGTTCCTTGGTCGAGGGCGAGAATGAAAGCTTTTTGCATCGGGCTTCTCCGGGCGTTAAATGAATTGATGTATGCGCCTTGTTTTCGGATGTCTGCCGTTATCGGGCGATTTCAGAGCCAGAAAGCTACGATTTTTGATGATAGCTTCTCATTAGAATCGTTTGTTCACAAATGCCGGTGTGAGTTTAGAATGCAAATCTGACATTCGATTCAAAAAGGAGCACGCCGTGTCGCGATCCATACAAGAATCAGCCGAAGCATTCAGGAAATCGATCAGCGCATCGTCGATCGGTGACGTCAATTTTCCGACCAGTCTCGATGCCAGCCGTCGAGTATTGAAAGCGGTCGATAACCCCGATATAGGCTTAGGCGCACTAGCCAAGATCGTCGTGGCTGAACCCCTGTTGTCTGCGAAGGTGATTCGCTTGGCTAATTCAGTCGCGTTCAATCCCTTGAATCAGACCGTGCGTGATGTACGTCAAGCCGTTCTACGGATCGGTATGGAGCCGATCAAAGCGCTGGCCATGCTTTTGATCATGGATCAGTTGCGGCAGGCACAAAAATCAAGTTCTTGCCGCGGTTTTTCCAATTTGTTGTGGGAACGTAGCGTACATGTTGCGGCGCTTGCCGTTGTCCTGGCCCGAAAGCTGACTCGCTTGAGTGCTGACGAGGCCATGTTTGCCGGCATCGTTCACGACCTGGGCCGTTTTTATCTGTTGTCGAAAGTTTCAGAATTTTCCGAATTGCTTGATGACCAAGTTGTCTTTGCCGAGACTATCAATGACTTGGCGCCACAGGCTTCAGAAATGGTTCTCAACGCGCTTAATTTGCCGTCCTCCGTTATCGATGCGGTGCTTGCCTCGCGATGTTTCAGTGGCGAGCTGCCCCCAGCGACGCTAGGTGATTTACTGTTTGTTGCCAAGGCGGTGTCGCCGCGTCAAGATCCTTTCCTTGAGCTTGATTCGAGGGTTGTGCCGGTGGTTGATGCCGCTATTTCACTTGGCATGGATCAAGGGACTGTGGCTGAAGTGATTGCCGCTTCCGGTGATGAGATTTATTCGATTGTCGTGGCGCTCGAGTCCTGAACAGTCAAGCGGCCTTTTACAAGGTGGGTTGTGGGGGCGATTTTTCTTCTTGGGAAATGAAACAGACTTGGGACGGAGTTCCAGGCAACCCAGCGTGATAACTGTCGCTTGTGGTTTGCACCCATTTGGAAATGCAGGTGCCAGCGGCTGACAAAGATGTCAGGAATGCATGCGGTCATCGAATGCGAATCGGCTTTCATAACCCCGTCAATTTGCGATGCGCCAGTCGTTGCGACGGTTGTGGCTGTTATCGTGTCGCCGACACACACTACCGAGTGAGGTCGGTTTTTGCTGCCTCTTGATCTTGTTACGTGAACTGTATAAAAATACAGCATTACCAAAAAGAGCTTATGAACATGGTCAAGTTGACGACGAGGCAACAGGAAATTCTCGATTTCATTCGCAATACGCTTGAGGTGCTTGGCGCGCCACCGACGCGGGCCGAGATAGCGGATGCTTTCGGCTTTGCATCGCATAACGCTGCTGAAGAGCATCTTAAGGCGCTCGCTAAAAAAGGTGTGGTCGTTCTTGAACCGGGGTCGGCGCGAGGTATCCGACTTGTTGAGCAGTTGGGGTTACCTTTGATCGGAAGCGTTGCCGCGGGTAGTCCGATTCTTGCTGTTGAGAATGTGCAGGGGCGTTATGCCTTGGATGCTAACTTGTTTCGGCCGCGTGCTGATTTCCTCTTGCGAGTCAAAGGATATTCGATGGTCAACGCCGGGATTCTCGATGGCGATCTGTTGGCGGTTCATCGCAGTAGCGAGGCGCGTAACGGACAGATCGTTGTCGCCAGGATCGATGACGATGTAACGGTCAAGCGTTTCAGGAAACACGGACACATTATTGAACTCATCGCCGAGAATCCCGATTTCTCGCCGATCATTGTGGATACGCGGAAACAGACTCTCGCTATTGAAGGCATCTCAGTGGGGTTGATTCGGGGCGGGGAATCAATGTCATAGGCAATAGGGCGCAAGATCTTCGCCGCCTCTGTCCGGGCAGAGTACCCGGTGATTGTTGAGACCGCTTTCCGGGCGTTATTTTTTCGCAGACTTGGCTAAGGCCGATCGTAACTGCGCTGCCGTTTGCGGGTGTTTGTTCTGGACAGCGTAGTCTAACGGGGTTTTGCCTTCTTTGTCCTTGGCGTTCGGGTCCGCCCCCCGTTCGATGAGGAAGCGGGTAAGTTTCGGTTGGCCGGTCGATGCGGAAAGATGGAGCGGGGTTTGGCCAGCCTCAGTGATGGCCGTGATGTCCGCTTGCTTGATTAATAGGATTTCAACCACTTGGCGGCCACCTGATATGACTTCGACATGTAATGGCGTCATGCCAATATTGTCTTTGGCATTGATGTCAGCGCCTTTTTCAATCAGTAATTCAGCGGTTTTCAGCCGAGCATAGAACGCAGCCATATGTAGGGGAGTTCGACCTAGTGCGTCTTTGGCGTTGATGTCCTCTCCGGCCGCAAGCTGGTTGCGGATTTCAGTCAGATCACCCATTACGGCGGCTTTGGAGACCGGGGATTCTTTGGCGGGAAGCGCGTCAATTTTCGGTGTCTCATTTGCTGTTTGCCTATTGCAAGCAGCAAGGCTCAAGCCAAGTACTGTCAGCGCTATCAATCCGGTTTGGCAAAAGGCGCCGCCGAGAATTTTAATTCTCTGATTCGTTCCGGAGAGTTTTCTTTTTTCGCTCATGACGGCCTCGTTTTTGTTTGACTGATCGCAGTTTAGACCCGTTTAGATTGTAGCGCTTTACGAAGGTCACGCGAATCGGAACATGTAAATCATGTTGTTGCCGTAAGTTTGTTTTCGGCTACAATTCGGCTTTCCCGCTGCAGATATATTCATGACCAAATACGTCTTCGTTACCGGCGGTGTAGTGTCCTCTCTTGGTAAGGGCATTGCTGCCGCCTCTCTCGGTGCGATACTGGAATCACGCGGTATCAAGATCACCCACCTCAAACTTGATCCCTATATCAATGTCGATCCTGGAACGATGAGTCCGTTCCAGCATGGCGAAGTCTTCGTGACCGAAGATGGTGCCGAGACGGATCTCGATCTGGGACATTACGAGCGCTTTACCAGCGCTAAAATGGGCAAACCCAACAACTTTACCACCGGCCAGATTTATGAGACGGTGATCAAGAAGGAACGCCGCGGCGAGTATCTCGGAAAAACCGTGCAGGTCATTCCGCACATTACCGATGAGATCAAGTCGCATATCCGCCGTGGCGCCGAAGGCGCAGACGTGGCGATCGTCGAAGTCGGCGGCACGGTCGGCGACATCGAATCCTTGCCGTTTCTGGAAGCCATTCGCCAAATGGGGTTGCAGGTAGGGCGTGACAACGCGTGCTACATCCACCTTACCTTGTTGCCGTACATTCCGACCGCCGGCGAGCTGAAAACCAAGCCGACGCAGCATTCGGTGAAAGAATTGCGCGAAATCGGCATCCAGCCGGATATCCTGCTGTGCCGTGCGGATCGGCATATTCCTGAAGAGGAAAAGGCAAAAATCGCTTTGTTTTGCAATTTGCAGCGCGAGGCGGTGATTGAGGCGCTCGACGCTGATTCGATCTACAAGATTCCG
The DNA here is from genome assembly GCA_964575415.1 of uncultured Propionivibrio sp. GTDB lineage: Bacteria > Pseudomonadota > Gammaproteobacteria > Burkholderiales > Rhodocyclaceae > Propionivibrio. The sequence continues at coordinate 27,332 of CAZNQL010000013.1, read as the reverse complement.
GCCATGCTGCACGACCAGATGCTCGACGAGATTGTCTGCCATCGCTTGAAGATTCTCGCCAAGGCTGCCGATCTCTCCGTGTGGTCGAATATCGTGTATGCCCTGGAAAATCCGGATCATCGGGTGAACATTGCCTTTGTCGGCAAGTATGTCGATCTCACCGAGTCCTACAAGTCGCTGACCGAGGCGCTGGTTCATGCCGGCATTTATACGCGCAGCAAGGTGAAGGTACATTACATCGACTCCGAGGAGATCGAAAACCGGGGCCGCGCCACACTCAAGGGCATGGACGCTATCCTCGTGCCCGGAGGCTTCGGAAAACGGGGCACCGAAGGCAAGATTGCGGCGATTCGCTATGCACGTGAAAACAAGATTCCTTATCTCGGGATCTGCCTGGGCATGCAGCTTGCCGTAGTTGAATATGCGCGCGACGTCGCCGGTATGGCCGGTGCGCACAGTACCGAATTCGAAAAGGGAACGCCCTATCCGGTGATCGGTCTGATTACCGAATGGCAGGATGCTTCCGGCAAAATCGAGAAGCGCGACGAGAATTCCGATCTCGGCGGCACAATGCGCTTGGGCGGGCAATGTTGCAAATTGACCGAAGGTACGCTGGCCAGGGAGATTTATGGTCAGGCCGAGATCGTTGAACGCCATCGTCATCGCTATGAAGTTAACAATACCTTGCTTGGCGAACTTGAGGCTAAGGGTTTGATCGTCGCTGGCCGTGCGCCGGGGACTGACCTCTGTGAAATGGTCGAATTGCCGAAATCCGTGCATCCCTGGTTTGTTGGCTGCCAGTTTCATCCGGAATTTACGTCTTCACCACGATTTGGGCATCCGCTGTTTACCTCCTTCGTTCGTGCTGCCATCGACAACAAGGCCGACGTATGAAACTTTGCGGATTCGAGGTCGGGCTGGACAAGCCGCTATTCCTGATTGCCGGGCCGTGCACCGCTGAGTCGCTTGAGCTTTGCGTCGAGGTGGCCGGCCAAATGAAGGAAGTCTGTGCGAGGCTTGGTGTGCCGTATATTTTCAAGGCCTCCTACGACAAGGCCAATCGCAGTTCGGGCAAGTCGGCGCGCGGTCCTGGTCTCGAAGGTGGTTTGCACATACTTTCCGAGGTGCGGAGACAGGTCGGTGTGCCGGTATTGACCGATGTGCATGACGAAGCCGATATTGCCGCTGTCGCTTCCGTCGTCGATGTCCTGCAAACGCCGGCATTTCTGTGTCGGCAGACCGATTTCATCCACGCCGTCGCCGCCTGCGGCAAGCCCGTCAATATCAAGAAGGGACAGTTTCTGGCGCCGGGCGACATGAAGAACGTCGTGCTTAAGGCCAGGGAAGTCAACGGCGGCGCCGACAACATCATGGTTTGTGAACGCGGCGCGTCCTTTGGCTACAACAACCTCGTTTCCGACATGCGGTCGCTGGCCATCATGCGCGAAACGCAGTGTCCGGTCGTATACGATGCGACGCATTCGGTGCAGTTGCCAGGCGGGCAGGGCACCGTTTCCGGCGGACAACGCGAATTCGTTCCGGTGCTGGCGCGTGCTGCCGTCGCCGTGGGGATTGCGGGGCTATTCATGGAAACGCATCCCCGGCCAGAGCAGGCCTTGTCGGACGGCCCCAATAGTTGGCCCTTGGCGCGCATGGAAAGCCTGCTGGCCTCGCTGGTCGAGCTGGATGCCCTAGTCAAACGTGTTGGTTTCGAGGAGATGCGATAATCGATCGCAGTCTGTACGGAATTACGGAAACATTCTTGTTATAAAGGAAGACCTATGAGTTCTGTCGTTGATGTTGTTGCCCGCGAAATTCTCGATTCCAGAGGCAATCCCACTGTCGAGTGCGATGTGCTGCTAGAGTCCGGCGTCATGGGGCGGGCGGCTGTGCCCTCCGGCGCGTCGACCGGTTCACGCGAGGCGATCGAACTGCGTGACGGCGATCTCACCCGTTATCTCGGCAAGGGGGTTACTCAAGCTGTCGAGAACGTCAACACGGAAATCGCCGAGGCCATCATCGGCCTCGATGCTCAGGAGCAGGCGTTTATCGACCAGACCTTGATTCAGCTTGACGGTACCGACAATAAGTCTCGCTTCGGGGCCAACGCTATGCTCGCTGTATCGATGGCAGTGGCAAAAGCAGCCGCGGAAGAGTCCGGACTACCGCTCTACCGCTATTTTGGTGGTTCCGGGCCGATGCAGATGCCGGTGCCGATGATGAACATCATCAATGGCGGCGAGCATGCCAACAACAGCGTCGACTTCCAAGAGTTCATGATTCTGCCGGTCAGCCAGGGCTCGTTCCGCGAGGCCCTGCGTTGTGGCGCGGAAGTTTTCCATGCGCTCAAGAAACTGCTCGACAAGAAAGGCTTCTCGACGGCCGTTGGCGACGAAGGCGGTTTCGCGCCGAACCTCTCCAGCCATGCTGAAGCGCTGCAGGTGATCGTGCAAGCCATCGAGGCTGCCGGTTATTTCCCTGGCGAAGACGTCTTGATTGGTCTCGATTGTGCGGCGTCCGAGTTCTACAAGGACGGCAAATACCATCTCGAGGGCGAGGGGCTGCAACTGACTTCGGCACAGCTGGTCGATTATCTGGCCAATTTGGTCGAAACTTTCCCGATCGTCACCATTGAGGACGGCATGGCCGAGGGCGACTGGGACGGCTGGAAGCAGCTTACGGAGCGCTTGGGCAAGAAAATCCAGATCGTCGGTGACGACGTGTTCGTGACCAATACGCGCATTTTCAAGGAAGGCATCAAACAGGGGATTGCCAATTCGATCCTGATCAAGATTAACCAGATCGGTACCCTTTCTGAAACTTTCGCCGCTATCGAAATGGCCAAGCGGGCCGGTTATACCGCCGTGATTTCTCATCGTTCCGGCGAGACCGAGGACAGTACCATTGCCGATATCGCCGTTGGCATGAACGCCTTGCAGATCAAGACGGGTTCGTTGTCGCGTTCGGATCGCATCGCCAAATACAACCAGTTGCTTCGTATCGAGGAGGATCTCGGCGATACGGCTGGCTATCCGGGGCGCGAAGCTTTCTACAATCTCAGATAAAGCCGTGAGGGTCGCGAAGCCGGGTGTTCGGGCGGAAATCCGATGAAGCGTTTTCCGTTCAACTTCTGGTTTGCGACGTCTCATTGACCATGCGCTGGCTTTCCGTCGCGCTGTTTGCCTTGCTCGTGCTGCTCCAGTATCCCATGTGGATCGGCAAGGGCGGTTGGTTGCGCGTTTGGGATGTTGATCGCAAGTTGCAGGAGCAGAAAGAAAACAACACCCGACTCGAAGTGCGCAATGCCGGGCTTGACGCCGAAGTCCGCGACCTGAAACAAGGATACGACGCCATCGAGGAGCGCGCCCGTTTCGAATTGGGCATGATCAAACAGGGGGAAGTCTTCGTCCGCGTTCCTGAACAGGGTTCTCCCGCGCAGATTCCTGCGAGTCGGGAGCCTGTCAGAAAGGAAAAGGGCGATCGTTTGCGGTGAAGGGGCCAGATCGCTTGCGGCTTACGGTGCCAGTTCGATCTGCCCTGAGATCGTCACCGTGATCATGGTTTCTCCAGCTTCCATCGGCATCGGGGCCGCTTCTGAAAACATGGGTTTTGCCGCGACACGGAACATCGGTGGCACGGGATGCCCGCCACCAGTGCTTACCGAGATTTGTTTGATCGAATAAGTTTTTCCCATCGCTTCGGCAAACAGGGATGCTCGCGCCCTGAACGCTGCCAGCGCCGACAGCATTGCTTCGTTTTCAGCTTTTTGGCGGGTTTCTGGTGTGGGACGCATGTTCAGGCCGACGACGCCCAGCGTCGATTAAAGTTTCCCGACTAATTCGGAAAGTGCTTCTATATCGAGGGATTCGAGCAAGAGCTCTGAGCGCATGCGCCATGTCTCGATTTTTCCGTTTTTCGTATAGATCGGATAGGTGCTGGCACCAGCGCTTTGCGTCTTGACCTTGTCGTATTTCTTCGAGATTTTCAAGGCTTCGCTCATCAGCGCGTTGACCTGCCTGGCGACTTCTCCTGCTGTTGTGCCGGTTGCTTCGGCTGTTAGCGTGGCGCGAGCCAGATCATTTCGGGCCGGGGTGCTTGCTTCCGCCGAGAGTTCAATCAACGTCGACGCAGCGGTAGCAGGTGATGCGTTGAGCAGGATGGCGAGGCCAAGCGGGAGAAGAAAATGTGTTGCACGTCGTAAACAGTTCATGGCGGCTCCGGGGGTGAGAGTAAGTTGTTCAATTATTTCAATGAATTGAGTGCGTCATCAACCGATTTCATCGGTCCGAATGGCTTCGAGTGAGTATTCTAAGCGAGCGAAAGTTGGATTTGCGGTAGTCAGTCGTCCGAAGCTTGGTTAGAATCGAATCGACCGGATGGCTTGCACCCAGATCATGTCTTCGAGGAGGCGTCATGCTGAAAGTCGGACAGAAGGCACCGCCGTTCATTCTTCCGGATGCGGATATGGAAACCGTCGACATTAATCGCTTCCGAAGCATGCGGAATGTCGTCCTGTTTTTTTACCCGAAGGACGGTACGCCTATTTGTACGCTTGAAGCGAAAGACTTTTCCGATCATGAGGAAGAATTCGCCGCCCATGAAACTATCGTCCTGGGCGTCAGCCGCGACGATTGTCTTAAGCATGCCGAATTCTGCGACAAGCACGGCATATCGGTGCGTCTTCTTTCCGATGCGGACGGGCAGGTGTGCAGGCAATACGGGGTATGGCAGGCAAAGGAGGTTGATGGCGTCAAAAAGCACGGCATCGTGCGTTCGACCTTCATTATCGATAAACAAGGTGTTCTCCGACTCGCACAATACGGAGTCAATGCCAAAGGCCACGCGCTGGATGTCCTGCGTGCGGTGAAGGAACTCAATACATGACGATGCAAGTTGTAAAAAATTCCGTGGTTACCCTTGATTACAGCGTAACTGATCCCGATGGCGTTCTTGTGGATGCCGGCGAGGAACCGTTGGTTTATCTCCACGGCGGCTACGACGACATTTTTCCGATGATCGAGGAAGCCGTGCACGGGAAAAAGGTTGGCGAATCCGTCATCGTCAAGATGCAACCTGATGACGCCTTCGGCGAATACGACGCCGAACTGATCCAGATCGAACCGCACAAAGGGTTTCCAAAGGAATTACAGATCGGCATGCAGTTCGAAGGCGTGCCGGAAGGCGGGGATGATGAAGACATCCTGATTTACCGCGTGACCGATATTGCCGACGACAAAGTCGTCCTCGATGGCAATCATCCCTTGGCCGGCATGGCGCTTGTTTTTACCTGTACCGTGACCGGAATTCGACCGGCGAGCGCCGACGAGATCGAGCACGGCCATGTCCATGACGGTGAATGCGATGACGAGTAAATAGTCTCGTGTTGCATGGAATAGCCTTCCCGGACGCTTACATAGCAAGCCGGGAAGGAGGACACAGCGTCGATTGGATTTTCTGAGTTGTTTCTGCTTTCTCAAATTCAGGCTTGAAATGAAAGAGTTGTATGAGCGTCGATAGATTGCTGCTGGCTGAGCTTCAAGAAGAAGAAAAAAATAATATTCTTAACTTGTTCGAGCAAGGCGTAACCATACCGCCGCAGCCAAGTGTGCTGGTTGAGCTACAGGAAGCATTGCAAAGTGAAGAAACCGATGTGCGCAAAATGGCGAGCATCGTATCTGCCGATCCGGGGATTGTTGCTGCGTTATTTCGCGTGGTTAAAAACACGTCGTATCATCGTTTTCAGCCTTTCACTTCAGTCTTGTAGATTTTTCAGGCGATTGGCGCGCATCAGACTTTCAATCTGGTGCGGGCCATCTCGCTCATGTCAGCGCTGCCGAGCAAAAAAAATCGTAAGGTTTTCGAGTCTTATTGGGCACGCTCTCACGCCATTGCAGATCTGTCGATGTTGATTGCTGCGGACCGGGTTACCGTCTGCAATATTTTTCCGGATCAGGCTTGCCTGGCCGGGACTTTCCATGATTGCGGCGTCCCGGTTCTGATGCAGCGATTCCCCAACTACTGCAAGGAAATGCGGCTCGAAGAGCGTGGTTGCTGGGCGAATCTTGCGGAAGAAGATGAAAAGTTCAACGCCGACCACTGTGTCATCGGCTTTTTGATGGCCAAATACTGGAAATTGCCTGGGTTCATTTGTGATGCGATTTGTTTTCATCACGACATTGCCCGACTCGACGATCATGAATCGCGAACGATGGTCTCAATTTTGCAGTTGGCCATGCATATCTACCATCAGGAGCAAGGAATCGTCGATCCAGAGTGGGCCAGAAATTCATCCTGTGTTCTCGATGAACTGGGCATTGCCGAGGACGGGCTGCCTGAAATGGTTGATGTCATTCTCGAGCGCTACCACGCCAGCGAATGACAGCGTATGCGACGCAGTGATCCAGCAAGGTCGCTTGTTTCGAGTTGACCATCGATATTTTTGAAAAGCGAAAATCCTTCTGAATCTGGCTCTCATCGTAAGTTGGTTAGCAGGGTGCCTTGTCTTGGCCAGGTCAGACATTACGAATCGTAGTTTCAATCACCCGAGGCTTTTGCAGCGCGTCGCTGGATTTGCCGCTGCTTGACCAAAGCATAGATCGCCGGGATCACGGCCAGTGTCAGTATCGTCGATGAAATCATGCCGCCGACCATCGGCGCGGCGATGCGGCTCATGACTTCCGAACCCGTGCCGCTGCTCCAGAGGATGGGGAGTAGGCCGGCCATGATGGCGACGACGGTCATCATTTTCGGGCGGACGCGTTCGACCGCACCTTCCATCACCGCCGCGTAAAGATCTTTCGCATCGAGTTGGCGTCCTGAGGCCAGGCGCTGCGCGCTGATTGCCTGCCACGAGTGGTCGAGGTAGATCAGCATGATGACGCCGGTCTCCGCCGCGACACCGGCGAGGGCGATGAAGCCGATGGCGACGGCAACCGAAAGGTTGTAGCCGAGCAGCCACATCAGCCAGACGCCGCCGACCAGCGCGAACGGCACCGAGAGCATGACGATCAATGTCTCGGTAAGGCGTCTGAAGTTCAGATAGAGCAACAGGAAAATGATCAGCAACGTTAGCGGAATGACGATCTTCATTTTGGCGATGGCGCGTTCCATGTATTCGAACTGGCCACTCCAAGTGATGTAGTACCCCGGCGGGAAGCTGACTTGCTCGGCGACAGCTTTTTTGGCGTCGGCGACGTAGCCGCCGATGTCGCGATCGCGGATGTCGACGTAAATGTAGGCTGAGAGCAGAGCGTTTTCGGTCCGGATTCCCGGCGCGCCGCGGGCGATGCTGACCTTGGCGAGTTGGCCGAGCGGGATCATGGCGCCGTTTTCGGTCGGCACCAGAATTTCTCGGGCGATCTGCTGCGGGTCGCTGCGTAATTCCCGGGGATAGCGGACGGTGACGCCGTAGCGTTCGCGCCCCTCGATCGTTGCCGAAGACCTTGATGCCGATGGGGGTGCGGATGCCGGTGGACAGCATGTCGATGCGCGCCTTGATCGGCATCGTCCACGAGTTGGCGACGCCGGGGAATTGCACCGCCTTGTCCAGTTCGGCAATCAACTTGTCGGTCGTCATGCCGGGACGCCATTCCGATTCCGGCTTGAGGTTGATCACCGTCTCGAACATTTCCAGCGGCGCCGGATCGGTCGCCGTGTTGGCGCGTCCGGCTTTGCCCCAGACCGATTCGACTTCGGGGAAACTCTTGATGATTTTGTCCTGCGTCTGCATGAGTTCCGCCGCCTTGGTGACCGACATTCCCGGCAGCGAGGCCGGCATGTAGAGGAGCGAGCCCTCGTTGAGCGTCGGCATGAACTCCGAACCGAGGCGGGAGGCCGGATAAATCGTCGCGACGAGCGTTAACAACGCGATGAGTAAGGTCGTTTTCTTGCGGCGCATCACCCAGGCAATGACCGGGCGATAGACGCGGATCAGGAAACGGTTAACTGGATTTTGCGACTCCGGAAGAATCCTGCTGTGGATGAACATCAGCATGAGGACCGGCACCAGCGTCACCGAGAGGAGCGAGGCGGCCCCCATGGCGAAAGTCTTGGTGTACGCCAACGGCGAGAACAGCCGTCCTTCCTGGCCTTCGAGGCTGAAAACAGGCAGGAACGAAACGGTGATGATCAGTAACGAAAAGAACAGCGACGGGCCAACTTCCTTGCAGGCGTCGAGCATCGCCAGCGCGCGATTGCTTCGCGAATGTTCGGCGGGAAGGCGTTCGAGGTGTTTGTGGGCGTTTTCGATCATCACGATCGCGGCGTCGATCATCGCGCCGATGGCGATTCCGCCCAGACTCATGATATTGGAATTCATGCCCAAGGCGCGCATGGCGATGAACGCCATCAGGATGCCCACCGGCAGCATCAGAATGGCGACCAGTGCACTACGGGCGTGCATCAGAAACAACAGGCAGACCAGCGCCACGATCACCGATTCCTCGATCAACGTGTACTTGAGCGTTTCGATGGCGCGATGGATGAGCTGCGAACGATCATAAACCGGTTCAATGCTGACGCCTTCGGGCAGCCCCTGGGTGATTTCGGCGATCTTCTCCTTGACGTTGTGGATGACCTCCAAAGCGTTCTGTCCGTAGCGTGCCATGGCGATGCCGGAGACCACCTCCCCCTCGCCGTTGAGTTCGGTCAAGCCGCGTCGTTCGTCGGGCGCGAGTTCGACGCGGGCAATGTCGCGAATGAGGACCGGCGTGCCGCCGCCCAGTCCGCTGGACGCCTTGACGACGAGCGACTCGATATCTTCCTTGCCGCGCAGGTAGCCCTGGCCGCGCACCATATACTCGGTCTCGGCCATTTCCACGACGCGGCCGCCGACGTCGCGGTTGGAATCTCGGATGACCTGGGCAATCTTCATCAGCGGAATACTGTAGGCGCGCAGTTTGACCGGGTCGACCGTCACCTGGTAGGTCTGCACGAAGCCGCCGACTGAAGCGACTTCGGAGACACCGTGTGCCTTGGGTAATTGATAGCGGACGTACCAGTCCTGGATCGAGCGCAGTTCAGCCAGCGTTTTTTCCTTGGCCAGCAGCACATATTGATAGACCCAGCCGACGCCGGTCGCATCCGGGCCGATCTGCGGCGTGACACCCTTAGGCATGCGTCCGGATGCGAAGTTGAGATATTCGAGGACGCGCGATCGCGCCCAGTAGATGTCGGTGCCGTCCTCGAAAATGATATAGACGAAGGACGCACCGAAGAACGAGAAGCCACGCACGACCTTCGATTTCGGTACCGAGAGCAGGGCGGTGGTCAGGGGATAGGTCACCTGATCCTCGACGACCTGCGGCGCCTGACCGGGGTATTCGGTGTAGACGATGACCTGCACGTCGGAGAGATCGGGCAGGGCGTCGATCGGTGTTCGCAGCACCGAAAACACGCCGGCGAAAACGATGAATGCGGTGGCGAGCAGCACCAGAAAGCGGTTACGGCCCGACCAGTCGATGATTTTGACCAGCATGTTTTTATCTCCCTTCGCTGGTCAGTGGCCGGCGTGCGAGCTGCCCGCAAGCGGTTTTATCTTCGTGATCACCCATTCACCCGGTTGTCGCTCGACGAACTCGAACTCCACCTCAAGGCCCGGTTTCAGGTCCTTGAACAGCGATTCGTTGGCCAGCTTGAATTCCATGGTCATCGACGGCCAGTTGAGACTGGCGATCGGTTTGTGCTCAAGCATCACGGCGCCGGACGCCTCCTGGCCGGCGTTGCCGAAGCCGCTCAATGCCGCCTTGAGATTGCTCTCGGCGTCGATCAGGAAATTGGCGGCAACGACGACCAGCTCGCCTTCCTTGACGCCATCGCGGATTTCCACGAAGTCGGCGTTACGGGCGCCCAGGCTGACTTGCCGCGGTTCGAAGCGTCCTTTGCCGAGGTCGACGAGGACGGTCTGGCGCGTGCCGCTGTCGATGACGGCCGACAGCGGCACGGTCAGCGCGGCGGCAGCGGAAGCGACCGGCAACTCGACGCTGGCGAACATCGCCGGTTTGAGCTGCAGCCCCGGGTTGGCGAGTTCGATGCGCACCGGCACCGTACGCGTTGCCGCGTTCAGGGTCGGGTAGACGTAAGTCACCTTACCCTCCCTCGAAGGTCTTATCCGGATAAGCATTGATCTTGATTCGTGCCGGCGCGCCGGTAGCGACCGACGCGATATCCTGTTCGAAGACATCGGCGATGATCCAGACCGAACTCAGGTCGGCGATCTGGTACAGCGTTTCGCCGGGCATGAAACGCATGCCCTGGACGGCTTTTTTCTCGGTGACGACGCCGGAGACGGGAGAGAGGTAACTCAAGGCCCGCCGTTCCTTGCCCGATCCGGAGAGGGCACGGATCTGTCCCTCGGAAATGTCCCAGTTGCGCAGTCTTTGCAGGCTGGCCTGAGTGAGCTGCCGCATTCCGGATTGCGCGGCATCGTCGGCATGCTTCAAGGCATCGAGTCCCTGCGCAGCGATCGAATACTCGCGCTGCGCCGAAACGAGTTCCGGGCTGTATACGTCAAATAAGGCTTCGCCTTTTTTGACAACCTGCCCGTTGGTATTGACGTGCAAGCGTTCGACATACCCTTCGAATTTGGGGGCGATCGCGAAAATGCGCCGCTCGTCGGGTTCGACGCGTCCGGCGGAGAGCACCGTCCGGGTCAGTTCGCGGCGTTGCACGGTTTCCGTGCGCACGCCCATTTCCTGGATTTTCTCCGGGCTGATTTTTACGCGCCCGGAAGAAGCGGGTTCGGCATCGTCTTCGCCCTCATAGACTGCGATGTAATCCATCCCCATCGAGTCTTTCTTCGGCGTCGGCGAAGTGTCCGGTAAACCCATCGGGTTGCGGTAATACAGCAGTTTGCGCGGTTTCTTGCCCGGTTGTGCAGCGTTCTCGGAATGATCAACCGAAGATGCGCCGTCGGCCGTCGAGCCAGAAAGCACGGAGCGGCTGCCTGCCCAGTAGCCGCCGACCGTCGCCAAGGCGACGAGCGCGATTGCGGCCAAGGATTTCCCATGTTTCCGGATCAAAGTTCTTCTCCCAATAGTTTTTCGATGTCGGCCAGCCTGATTCGGGCTTCCGTTTGTGCCTGGAGACGGTTTTGCCTGGCCTGGAGGATTTGCCGTTGCGCCTCGATCAGCGTCGCGAAATCGACTTTCCCGTTTTCATAACCAACCAGCGCTGAGCGGAAACTAAACTCGGCCTAGGGCAGCAGGCTGGTTTCGATGAGCCGTTCGGTTCGGCGTGCGGCGTCGATTCCGGTCAGGTTCGCCGAAAGATCGCCCAGAACCTGATTTTCGGTCGCCGCCTTGCGCATGCGGGCGGCGGAAAGCATCGACTCCGAGGCGCGTTCTTTCCACCGCCGCGACGCTTGCTGCAGCGGGATATTGACCTCGAACATGATGGCCCACTCCTTGACGTCGTTCTGGACCTGGGTCGGAGAAACGCCCACCATGAAGTCCGGATAGCGGTTTCTGTAAGTCAGGTCGCGGCTGTTTTCGGCGGACTTGATCTTCGCGTCTTCGACGAAGAGTTGCGGGTTGCGCAGGCGCACGCGCTCTTCGAGTCCCGAATAATCGAGAGCGGCCGGGGAGGGCAAAGGCCGCAGCACTTCCGCTCCAGCCAGTGCGGCTTGCGCCGGTCTCGCCAGCAGGGCATTCGTGGTCGCGCTCAGGCGACCGCGCTCGTTGTCGAGGGCGATCAGTTCGTTGCGCATCGCCGTTTGTTCGACCTGCGCCCGGATCACGTCCTGTTGCGGCGCGAGTCCGTTTTCGTAACGAACCTGCGCGACTTTCTCCAACCGCTGCATGAGGACGAGGATTTCCCGCAGCAGGCGTTCGTTGTTCTGAACAAAATAAAGCCTGGCAAAGGTTGATTTGATGCGGGTGGATAACTCCGACCAGGTGGCGCGCACCTGGCCTTGCACGCTGGCGGCGTCCGATTCCGCGATCTTGCGCTGCAGATCGCGTTTGCCGTACCAGGGGAGTTCCTGCAACACGGTGTATTTGGTGCTGCCGACCCGGCTCGGTGACAGCGTCGCATTCTGATCGCCGGAGCGCGTGATATTCATCAGCTCGGTCCTCAGTTTCCGATCTGGCAAGGCACCCGCCGCCATCGCCCGTTCGTCCGCCGCTTCGGCTTCGTAGCGCATGGCCGAGTAATCCGGATTGTTGCCGCGCGCGTACTCGAGCAGGCCATCCAGATTGCGGCCGGGGATAACTTCCCCCGCCAGCACGGCAAGCGGCTGGCTCAAAGCCAGGAGCAGGAGGAAAACCCGGCCCGGACGTTTCATTTTGCGCCGTCGAGACGAACGATGGTGAGGGCACCGTTGACCGAATCGGCGACGAAGCGGATCTTGCCGCCCGGTTGCATCCGGTCGAACCAGGCGGCGTTCTTGACGCGGAAGACCATCGTCATCGCCGGCATATTCAGGTTGGTCAGCGGGCCGTGCGCCACCGTTACCTTGCCGGCGGCCTTGTCGACCTTCTTGACGACGCCTTCGACAAAGCCGTTTTCAGCCGTGGAGTGCATGGCTCCATGGCTGCCGTGCATGTCATGCCCGTCGGCCGCCAGGGCGGGAAGGGCGGTGGCCGAGGCGAGGGCGATCAGGGGGATGGCAATCAGGTTTTTCAAGAGGGTCTCCTTCAAAGGATTAGTGGGTTGCAAAATTGCGGGTGCTGCCGTCGCTGCGCACGAGCAGAGTCGAATAGGGCGGCGAATTCGGGATGTCCATGCCGGGCGATCCGGCCGGCATGCCCGGCACGGCGAGCCCCAGGGCTTTCGGTTTTTCCTTGAGCAGCCGTTTGATGTCGGCGGCGGGGACATGGCCTTCGATCACATAGTTGCCGATCCTGGCGCTGTGACACGATCCCAGCGCGTCCGGCATGCCTAGTTGTTGGCGTTTGGCAGGGACGTTTTCGATCTCGTGAACGCTGACCTTGAAACCGTTAGCGCGCATGTGATCGACCCATTTTCCGCAACAACCGCAATACGGCGATTTGTAAACTTCGAGGGTGCCGCCGGTTTCGGCCCAGGACGGGGGAGCGGCAAACAGGGCGGTCAAAAGCAGAAAAGCCGGGCGCCGTGATTTCATGTCGATTTCCCTTTGAGTTCGGATGAGGCAAGTCTAGGGAACGCACGTCGACCGGAAGCTGACAGAAAGATTACATTCCCGTAATCTTCCGCCGCATCGGGCGGGTATGCTTCATCATGCGTCTGTATTGTGGAACGCGAGGACTGAAATGAACCTGGAAAAAGCAGATAACCACGGCAGCGACCGAAGGAAGTGCATAGCTCACAGCGAACACAGCGAAATGCCAAAAACATGCTCAGGCTTGACTGGTCGCCCGATGGGTGGCCGCAAGAACAGGCCGGGAACTCAGGATTCTCGCCGTGGCCGCCGTGTTCGCCGTGGTTAAGCAGAGGTTTTCAGAATGAAAATTCTGGTCGTGGAAGACGAGCCGAAAACCGGCGACTATCTCCGGCAGGGGTTGCAGGAAGCGGGGTTCGTCGTCGATCTCGTCCGCGACGGGCGCGACGGCTTGCACGAAGCCCTGACCGGCGATTACGACCTCGCCATACTCGACGTCATGCTCCCCGGCATCGACGGTTGGGGCGTGTTGCGCGGCATCCGCGCCGCCTGCAAGGAGATGCCGGTGTTTTTTCTGACCGCGTGCGATCAAATTGACGACCGGGTGCGCGGTCTCGAACTGGGGGCCGACGACTATCTCGTCAAACCGTTTGCCTTCGCCGAATTGCTGGCCCAGGTGCGGACCCTGCTGCGCCGGGGAAGCAAGGCCAAGGAGGCGGATGTCTTGCATGCAGCCGATCTCGAACTCGATCTCATCCGTCGCCGCGCCATGCGCTCCGGCCGGCGCATCGATCTCACCGCCAAGGAATTCGCGCTGCTCGAACTCCTGATGCGGCGCAAGGGGGAAGTGTTGCCGAGGTCGCTGATTGCCTCGCAGGTCTGGGACATGAATTTCGACAGCGACACCAATGTTGTCGAAGTCGCGGTACGCCGCCTGCGCGCCAAGATCGACGACGATTTCGACGTCAAGCTGATCCGAACCCTGCGCGGCATGGGCTACGTCCTCGACGAATCGGGAGCGGCATGACTCGCCGCATCTCGTTGACCTGGCGGCTGACCCTGCTTTTCGCCGCCGCGTCGACCGCCGTCCTTCTCGCTCTCGGGGCACTGATCGGCCGTGCCGTCGAACAGCACTTCGTCGAGCAGGACTTGGAACTGCTTGGCGGCAAGCTTGAACTGGTCCGCCACGTCCTCGAAAAAGTGGGGAAAGCCGGCGACCTCGTGCATGTGCCGCAGCAACTCGACGATCTGCTGGTCGGCAGCGACGGCATGGCAATCGTCGTCATCGCGCCCGATGGACAACGGCTCTTTGTCACCCGCGATGCTGAATTTCCGTACGCGCTGCTGGCCCAGCCGGCGGCGCGCGAAACATTGTCGCCTACCGTCTGGAACGCGTCGGACAAAACTCCCTTCCGCGGGCTGTCCGTCAACATGCCGACGGCGATTCCGGACGCACCCTGGGCGACCGTCGCCGTGGCGACCGATATTACGCACCACGAACATTTCATGGCCGCCTTTCGCGTCACCTTGTGGGGGTTTGTCGTGCTCGCCGCCGGGCTGACGGGGCTGCTGGGCTGGCTCGCTGCGCGGCAGGGGCTGGCGCCGTTGCAGGCCATCAAGGACAAGGCCGCCGGCATCACCGCCCGGAGTCTGCACGACTGGCTCGACGCGGACGCCGTTCCGGTCGAACTCGCCGCGCTGGCCGAAACCCTCAACACCATGCTGGCGCGGCTCGAAGTTTCGTTCCGCCGTCTCAACGATTTTTCGTCCGATCTCGCGCACGAATTCCGGACCCCGGTCAGCAACCTGCTGACCGAGACGCAGGTCATGCTGTCGAAGCCGAGAAGCTCAGAGGAATACCGCGATGTGCTGGTGTCGAACATCGAGGAGTTCGAGCGCTTGTCGCGGATGATCGCGGACATGCTCTTCCTCGCCAAGGCGGACGAAGGTCAGCTCGTGCCCTCGCGGGAAGTGCTCGATCTCGAAGCACTGATCGCCGATCTCGTCGAATTCCACGGCATGGCCGCCGAGGAGAAAGGCGTCGCGGTGACAGTCTCGGGCAGCGCCCGCATCGAAGGCGATTCACTGATGATCCGCCGCGCCCTCAGCAACCTGCTCGGCAACGCGATCCGCCATACGCCACCGGCCGGGCAGGTCGATATTGCGATCCGGCGGGCAGAGTCGGGCGGTGTTGCCGTCGACATCCGCAACACGGGTGAAACTATTGTCGCCGAATATCTCCCCCGCCTGTTCGACCGCTTCTTCCGCGCCGACCACTCGCGCACCGGTGACGGCACGCACACCGGCCTCGGACTGGCTATCGTCAAATCCATCGTCGAAGCGCACGGTGGCAGCGTCTCGGTGACATCGCTGGCCGGCGAAACCTGCTTTACCCTGACGTTCAGGGAAGCTTGAATTAGAGGCGGTTACGCGGTCAATCGGGCCAGCGCGACGACCCACAGGGAGCCGACCAACGCCCCCAATCCCCAGTACCAGGCGTTCCAGCGCAGGCCGACGGTCGCCGCGCTCACCTTGCCGAAATAGGCAACCAGTAGCACCGTCGCCGTAAACGGCGACGTGGCGCCGCTGAACGACCAGCCGATGCAAATCGCCATGAGCAGGATGTTCGGCGAGATGCCCATCAGCGACGGGTCGGGCAGCAACGGGCCGATCAGGGACACGGCGAGGATCGGATGCATGCCGATCTGGCCGAGCAGCGGCAAACCGCAAACGATGCCGGACAGGATCGCCCATGTCGGAATGGTGCTGAAATCGAGGTGTTGGCCGGTGACCAGCGGCAGGGCGAGGGCGCCGCCCAGCTTGCCGATAAAGCCAGCCATGTACAGCAGCACCATTTCCGACTTGTAGTTATCGAGTTCGCGCACCAGATAATCCAGGCAGCGCCGGCCAACTTCGCGCGGAACTGAATTAACCCTGGTTTTCGGAGGCTCCGGCATGGCCGTTTGCAGCGCGATCCAGAGCACGCTCACAAGTGGTACCACCGCCATGACGGCGACGGAAATGCGTAATCCGCTCAGCCACCGCATTGCCCCTACCGCAACGACGATGCACAGCAGGAGCAGCAGCAAGGGCAGGACGGCGTTGATCGACCCGAGCGGCGTCGGCGGTGGCGGCGCGTTGGCCGGGCGTGGCGGCTTGAACACCGTATCCACGCCCCAGCCGACCAGGCTCAGGATCAATGCGCTGAGCAGACCGTAGCCCACCGTCCCCTCCCAGGTGCTGCCGGTAATGACCACCGTGCCGACGGCCATCGAAAAAGCCAGCGGCGACCAGCACAACGTGTTGACGAAACCGCGCTGGATCGCCATCAGCATGCGGCGCATGCGCACTGCGTTGCGCGGCTTGCCGTCCGGCCCGTTTTCCGCCTGCTCGACCAGGGTGCCGAGCAGCGAGATTGAGCCGTAATTCAGCACCAGCGAAAACAGATGGCCGCCGGTGGTGAGGGCCAGATAGCGCAGGCCTGGCGTCCGCGTCGACAAATACTCGCCGCAGCGGCGGATCGACGGCGACGAAGCCGCCGCCGTGCGCAGCGTCGTCAGCGCAATGAAAAAGCCGATGACAAAGCCGCCTGCTGAAAGCGCCTGCCCGACCAGCGCCCAGCCATCTTCGCGGCTAGCGACGGCAAACACCGAAAGCGCCAAGCCGATGGCGACAAAGGCGCGCCGCGACCAGCGCACGTCACGAGCGACGCTCAGCATGTAAACCGCGCCGACGATCCCGGCCCAGACCTTGAGCGAGGCCGGGCCGAAGGCCTCGGCAAAGATAAAGAGAACCGTGAGCGTGACCATCATGCTGCCATTGGCCAGCGCGCGAAGGTTGAGTTTGGGGGATGGGTTCGAATCGACCGACATGGGGTCGTATCATCGCAGAAAAAGGAAGGCCGGTGAGACAAGCACAACGCGCACGAAGTTCTTTTTTCTGCGATATATGTATTTCGCAGCGCCGGTGGGGCGGCATGGGTTGGCATTGCCGGCCGGAATTACCGCCAAGCGCGGCTTATGTTAAAGTCATCAGCCGACAAAAACCGTTGTCCACTTTACTTGTCGCCTAATCTGGCCGAGGACAGAAGAATAATGAGGAAGTGTCTATGAAAACAGTTGATTAGCGTTGTCCTGTGTTCCAGATTAGTGGACAGGTCGACAGATTAGGCGACAGTTTTGTCGTCTACTACTAGTTCGGCATCGTAAGAATGCACAAACTACGGCCGCCTGAAACCATTCAGAAGCTCCTCATATCCACAACAAGCCGGTTGCTTGGGGAGTTTGAGAGCGATCTGCTTTTGGTCGCCCATGCGTGGCGCGATTCTCAAGTTAACTGGACCGAAAGCCCCCTATCAAGAAGTACCTACATAGTTGCATTTGAAACTGAACCCCACGAGAAGAAAGTGGGGAGTATGTTGCCCACCTATGCTTGGGTAGGCGATGTAATTTGCATTTACCTGAGCATCCTCTACGGAAAGCGATTTGATAGTCACGGCTTAATCGAAGGGACTGGCATGTTTCGGTTGCCGGACTACTCATTGCTTCAGTCTCTAATACAGCCGAAGCTTCCTCAGAACAGCCACTCCCCAAGGCGCGATATAGCTATTCCACTAAATCTTGTCGAGATCAGCCGAATTGAGCCGCTGTTACGGCCTGGTCAAGACGAGCGGTTCTTGACGTTTCTTCAAACGGCCGGGCGCTTCTATCTACAGGCGCTACAGAACTTTGAGGAGCGGCCTGATGTTGCCTACCTTAACCTCATCACTGCGGGCGAGGTCCTTTCCAACTACTTTAGTTACGACAAAGACGATCTCCTCGACGAACACGCAAGGAACATAATTCGACAGATTGCGGAGGCTTCAGATAACGGCCCAGAACTGGCCAGACAAATCAAAGGAAGGCTATTTCAGGTGAAGCGGAGATTCTTGCGAGCCTTGGAAAGCCTATTGACTGCCCCGTTCTATGCCGAGAGTGAGGCCGATAAAGACTTCCTTCGCCTCAAGAGGGAAGATATCAAGGACCGCTTAGGCGCTGCCTATGATTTGCGGAGCCAACACGTACATTCCGGTATTCCCTTTGGTAGCTGGGTTTCCCGAACGCTTGGAGGCGAAGCCGGTGAAGTTCAAGTGAGAATCCCAGTAGTTGGCAACAAGGATTTCGAGAAGGTCTTGGCAAGAGCCCCGACATATTTCGGGTTGGAACGCATCATCCGCTATTGCCTGCTGAGATTCATTCACACACATGGCGTCTTGATCGATCCGAGACTTGCCGACGACGATGCCGAACCAATCATTCCACCGGACCTTGCGCATGAAGCCGCGCAAGGCCGGTGAATTCAGACGTTGGGCGTCTTGATAGCAGGATGAGGCAACGCCTTCTCAACCGCTACGAAGAAGTTACCTACGAGTCGCTGACTCGCGTCTGCGAGTCGAATGGCGCACGTGTTTTCCCAAAGGTCAGACTAGCCGATGTCTTTGCTATCGAGAAGAGCGGGCTCTCTTCCGAGCAGTTCGGCTACTGCTTACGATCGCATTTCGACTTCTTGGTTACCGACAACGACTATCAGCCGCAATTCAGCGTCGAATTCGACGGCCCATTGCACAAGTCGAGCGCCATTCAGCGGCACCGTGATCTACTGAAGAACGAGCTCTGCGAACATTTTGGGCATGGCCTTCTGCGTATCAATTAGAAGTACCTTACACCGACTTACCGAGGGCTTGATTTGCTGACGTACTTCGTGGATGCGTGGTTTCTAGAGCGAGCATTCGATGAAGCACAACGGAGTGGGGCCATTCCATACGATGAGCCGTTCGATATCACATTCATCTATTCCACTGGCGACTCGAACGGAAGGAAGTGGCCGTACTGGCTCACGTTGGACATTCAGACAGAAATGCAAAGGCTGCACAACGAAAGACGTATCGGTCAAATGGCCCCATCTCATCACGTGGGGACGGATAACGATGGCAACTACCGCTGTATGTCTTGGCTGGTCATGGATGCTACGAGCGTGCTTTCTGTCACTACCGGTATGAGAGCCCAGCGGTTTCCTGCAGTCTATGAGAGCGAGCTAGTAAGCATGCTCGCGATGTTTAACCTTTATCGCAATCTGCTGTCCGTGCTATCAGGGCCTCGCGCTGCTCTGATGGATCGCAACCGGTTCTTCCAAGAGCGGCTACCGGCTTTCCAACAACGATTTCCAATGGTCAGTGCAGCAAGCGTGGGTGCGACTGTATGAACCGGCGACGCCCAACCCATCATTCCACCGGACCTGCGCAAAAAGCCGCGCAGCGCCGGTTATTAAACGTCACGAATCTCTTTGGTGAGCCTATGGAAGAAACCAACAAGATCAAATTCGCTCTCTACTTGAAGGAGTGGGACTTCCTGAAGGGGGATAAGAATCAACTCCGCAAAGCAGCACAAAAAATTGCCCCTTTGGAATTCATTCCTGAAATGAAAGGGCATCTTTTTTGCCCCGAATGCAGTTCCCCTCTGTTTCGATCTCCAGAGAAGAAGGACTACGCCACGGATGGAAGGAAAGCTTTTTACGCGCATTGCAGAGGTATCAAATCCTATTGCAGCTTACGCGTACAGCAAGCTGATGGTAAGGGATACGAAAACGAGGAAGAGGCAAAACAGGCCATTGAGGACGGAGAGTTGGTTATCGTGCAGTCTTTCATGAGGAATAAGCCGGTTCCACCTCAAGGAGACGGCCCTCTTGTTTACGACAAAGAACCGAACGAGAATCTGAACGGAGCGCCAACATCGGTAGCCATTGGCCGCCACAACGGTGAAATTTACAGACTTCCGAGCAAGATAACGACTGTTCGAGGGCTCTGCAGATCCTTTGACGACAATCTGCACAAGTACTTCATGCTTCCGAGTCAGCAGGCGGCAAGAACATTACAAGAGCAGCTTATTCGTGTGAGCGACGCAATGGAAACATGCGACACACCTAGACTGTATTTTGGTCGCATTACCTCTTCAACCAACATGGGAAGAACGCCCAAAAATATCCGTCAAACTTTTCTTCGCTACCCAGGTGGCAATGGGTACAAAGATTTCTGCCTTAAGGCCACAGACGAATCAAGCCGAGAGCATGGTATCGATGACGACTCGAGAGGCCGAATCGCCATTGCCTACGGAAAAGTCACTGAGAGTGGCATAGGGCTGTGCATATCAAATCTTGGGTGGGGTGAATTCGCACTACTGCCTGAGAAATATGAGCATTTACTTGATGACGTTTAACTTTTAGTTTCAGCGGACGACAAAAGCTGTTGCTTTTGTCGTCCGCTGAACTCACACGTTAGAGCTTTGGGGTCGATTATCACGCTGCGTAACTTAAGGGGTCGGAGTGATTTCAATTTTCATAGACCCGTCAATTCATATTGCAAACGTCTATGCTTCTCCGTCATACCGGCTTGTCCGCCCAATTAGCGTCCCGGCCAAAGTTGAACCATAATCAAAGCGAGGCAAGCGAGGGAGGGTTCATCATGTCGAGGAAAAACAGCCGTCGAGACAGCGACGAGGATGAGGGCAGCGAAAGCACGGTTTTTCGCGGACTGCTGCGTTATTAACGTCAGGTGCCGATCCGCCAGATTTCCTATTACCTGAGCGGCGAGATTCTTGAGCCGGAGTATTACACCGAGTTGTTCTATACCTTGCGTTCGGCAAGTAACACCGACTTGATTTACTTGCACCTCAATTCGTCGGGCGGCGACTTCAATACCGGCCTGCAGATCATCAACAACGTCCTGGCTTCGGAGGCCCGCGTGGTCACGGTACTCGAGGCGCGCGCCTATTCGATGGCGGCATTCATTTTCCTGTGTGGCGATGAATTGGTGGGGCATGACAATTGCCAGTTGATGTTCCACATTTATTCCGGCAGTTTCGCGGGCAAGGGCAACGAGCAGCAGGCCGAGGTGATTGCGGTTAGCAGTTGGTTCGAGAAGGTGATGGTGCGGCTGTGCACCCCCTTCCTCACGGAAACCGAGATCGACCACATTCTCAAGGGCAGCGATCTGAGGATGGATTCGGACGAAATCCGTCGCCGCCTGATGCGCATGCGCCGGTCCAGGCCAGCCGCCAAGCCCAAAATGAAAAAAGCGAAAGCTGTTCCTGCCGAGAAGAGCAACAAGGGCGAGAAGGGGGGCAAGGCGGCATCGCCGTCTTGAGTGTCAGACGGAAAAGCGCTCGGTCAGAGTTCGTCTGAACGCATCCGCAAATCCCTTGATTGCTAAGCGCTGGGTCTCGGCCGGGACGGAAGGTGAAACAGTGGCCCGAACCGCCCGGTAATGCTGCCGATCGGGCAGTGATTTGTGTTGTTAATAGCGTTGTCTTTGTGCAAACGTCGCGCAAGAGTCTTGAAATCGAATGATTCGCTAGAACGAATGAGCGGCTTTTTATGATCACCAGCTTGTCCTATATCAGTTTGGCGTTGCTTTTGTTGTTCTTCGGCGCTGAGGGGCTGGTTCGGGGTAGTTCGTCTCTGGCGTTGAGGGCAGGTCTCAGTCGGCTCATGGTCGGGCTGACGATCGTGGCTTTCGGAACCAGTTCTCCCGAACTGGTCGTGAGCGTGAAGGCGGCGCTTACGCAGCAAGGCGATATCTCGGTGGGCAATGTCGTCGGCTCCAATGTGTTCAACATCGGCCTCATCCTCGGCATTACGGCTTTGCTCTGTCCGATTCCGGTGCATCGTCAGATCATCAGGATCGACGCCCCGATTGCTTTGGGGGTGGCGTGTCTGATGATTGTTCTGTTTCAGGACTATCGATTTGATCGCATCGAGGGCGCGATGCTGGTTTTGGGATTCATTGCCTACACGGTCATGAATGTCGTGTTGGCGCGCAAAGAAGCAAAGGCCAGCGATGTCGACGTTGAAGAACAGACATTGCCCGGAAAGTCGAAACACTGGATGGTCGATGTCTGTCTGATTCTTGCCGGCATAGCGATCCTGGTGATGGGATCACGCCTGCTGGTCGAGCATTCGATCCTTCTGGCGCGGGCGTTCGGCGTGAGCGAGGCCGTGATCGGTCTGACGATTATTGCCGCGGGGACCAGCATGCCCGAGTTGGCGACGTCTGTGGTGGCAGCGCTCCGCAAGCAGCCGGATATCGCCATCGGCAACGTGGTCGGTTCGAATGTGTTCAACATCCTCGCCATTCTTGGCGTGTCCTCCGTCATTTCGCCGATTCACGCGCCCGGGATATCCTGGGTCGACGCTTCGGTTATGATCGGGTTTACGGTGCTCCTGATTCCGCTGCTCTACACGGGGCGATTGCTTCACCGACTTGAAGGGCTATTGTTGCTGGCGCTATTCGGCGTCTACCTTTACTTCTTGTGGCCGCACTGACCGAGCGATGGGCGGCGTCCGGCCAGCCGGATTCCAGGGAAACGAAAGTCTCGATTCTCCGTGCCCTGGAGTCTGATTTCCCGGCTTTTACGGCTGTCGATTAGAATTAATAACTTCCTACTCTCCCATTGGCCAAGGAGCCGCGCATGAAAACCTCCATCCTGTTTCGCCTGACCGCTCTGGTCGCTACACTGGCCTTGACTGCCTGCATCGATCGCGTGAACCTCGAAAACTATAACAAGCTGAAGGTCGGGCAGAGCTACGACGAGGTCAAGCAAATCATCGGCGACCCGGCGCGCTGCGATGAAGCGTTGGGTATTCGCACTTGCGTTTGGGGCGACGAGAAACGCGGCATCGACGTCAATTTCGTGTCGAACAAGGTCTTGCTGCTGACGGCACGGAATCTCAAGTAGCGTCTTCTTGCATGGATCGCGAGGCTGTGGAGCAATTGCTCATGCCGGGGTGTTCGCTCGTCGTTCCGGTAGAATACGCCCCATGATTATTCTGGCTCTCGAAACCGCTTCCGACCCCGGTTCTGTTGCGCTTTGGCGTGATGGCGAGGTGGTGGCGGGGGAGTGCCCGTTGTGGCGCTCCAATTCCGAAACCCTGTTGCCTTTGGCGCAATCGATGCTTGACGCTGCCGGGTTGGGTTTTGCTGATCTCAATGGGATCGCTTTTGGCGCCGGTCCGGGTTCGTTCACCGGATTGCGGGTCGCCTGCGGCCTGGCGCAGGGACTGGCGGTCGCGCGCGGTCTGCCGCTGATCGGCATCGGCACCTTGCAGGCGATGGCGCAGGCCAGCGGTGGCGAACGGGTCATCGTGGCGCTCGATGCGCGCATGGGCGAGGTTTATTTCGGCATTTTCGTGAAGGGCGAACAGCAGGGCGAACTGGGTGTTTATGCCCCGGAGGCGGTGCCGCTATCGGAGGGGACTGGCTGGCTGGCCTGCGGCAATGGTTTGAGCGCCTATCCTGCGCTGCGCGAACGGCTCTCGGGCCAGGTCGAGGTCTGGATGCCGGAGGTGATGCCGAGCGCCGAAGCGGTCGTTCGTCTGGCGGCGCCACGACTGGAGCGTGGCGAACGTATCGACCCCGCCGATGCCGTGCCGCTCTACGTGCGCGACAAGGTCGCCAAGACGGTGGCCGAGCGATTGGCCGAAGGCGGGCGCGCCTGATGAACGCCGTTACCGCACAATGTCTCGAAATACGGCCGATGACCGAGGACGATCTCGGCGAGGTGATGAATATCGAATTCCTGGTCTGTCCGTTTCCGTGGGGGCGAGGCAATTTCAAGGATTCGCTGGACAGCGGCTACGTGTGCCGGGTGTTCCGTCTGGAGGGTAAGCTGATTGGCTACTTCGTGGTCATGCCGGTGGTCGACGAGGCACACCTGCTTTCGATCAGCGTGTCTCCCAAGCATCAGGGCAAGGGCTACGGATCGCAAGTATTGCGCGAGGTGTTTAACGCGGCGCGCGAACTGGGGGCGGAGAAGGTGTTGCTGGAAGTGCGTCCATCCAACACGAACGCGTTGGTTTTGTATCAACGTTTCGGATTCCAGCAGATCGGGCGGCGGCGCGACTACTACCCGGCCATCGGCGGGCGCGAGGATGCGCTGGTGCTGACCTGCGGCATCGAGGAGGTGGCGGCATGAGCCTGTCGCGCAAGCAGATGCTCGACGAGATGGGGCTGACGCCGCAATGGGTGCTGCGTGATGAGCCGTCCGTCGCCCGACGGGAAAAAATCCCGGCCGGAAAGGCTGCCTTGAGCATGGAAGCTGCCAGTCCGTTGCCGACCGCCGAAGTTGCGGCGCCGGGCGCGAGCGTGCCTGCAAAACAACCGGCATTCGAGCAGATTCCTCTGATGGATTGGGAACCCCTGCTGGAATGTATTTCCGATTGCCGCGCCTGTGGCCTGGGTTCCGGGCGCAAGCAGGCGGTGCCGGGAGTCGGCGACCGCAACGCGGACTGGATGTTCATCGGCGAAGGGCCGGGCGCCGAGGAGGACGCGCGCGGCGAACCCTTCGTCGGCCAGGCCGGGCAGCTGCTCGACGCCATGCTGGCCGCCATCGATCTCAAGCGCGGCGAGGATGTCTATATCGCCAACGCCGTGAAATGCCGTCCACCCGGCAACCGCACACCCGAGGCAGGCGAAATGAAGACCTGTTTCGGTTTTCTCAAGCGCCAGATCGAACTGATCCAGCCGAAACTGATCGTACTGCTCGGCAAGGCCGCGGTGCATGCCGTGCTCGGCGAGGAGGGTTCGCTCGCAAGCCTGCGCGGCAAGTCGCTGACGTATCGCTTGGGCGAACGCGAGATTCCGGTGGTCGTCACCTATCATCCAGCGTATCTGCTGCGCACGTTGCCGGACAAGGCCAAGGCCTGGGAGGATCTTTGCCGCGCCCGAGCCTTGATGCGCGAGGTCAAAGCCGTCGAAGACACGCCGGAAGCGCGCAACCTGCCGCTCTTGTGATTTTGATCGTCGTCACCATTTATATTGTGTTTCGTGCTTTTCTTTTGGAGGAAATCAAGATGCGTTTCCGGATTTTTGCCGTTCTAGCCCTGATGGTCAGCCTGCTTTCCGGTTGCGGCTACAACACGTTTCAGAGTGGGGATGAGGCAACCAAAGCCGCCTGGTCGGAAGTGATCAACCAGTACCAGCGCCGCGCCGATCTGGTGCCGAATCTGGTCAATACCGTCCAGGGGTATGCCAGCCATGAAAAAGAGGTGCTGACCCAGGTAACACAGGCGCGCGCACAAGTGGGTAGTCTCCAGGTGACGCCGGAACTGATCAACGATCCGCAGGCTTTTGCCAAGTTCCAGCAGGCGCAGGCCGGACTGACCAGCGCGCTGTCTCGACTGCTGGCGGTCGCCGAAAACTATCCCAACCTCAAGGCCGACGGTGCATTCCGCGATTTGCAGGCGCAGCTTGAGGGAACCGAAAACCGTATCACGGTGGCGCGCAACCGCTACATCAAAGCGGTCGAGGCCTACAACGTTTCGGTGCGTACCTTCCCGAATAACTTGACGGCGATGGTCTTCGGTTATCAGGTCAAGCCGAATTTCAGCGTCGAGAATGAAAAGGCGATTTCGGTCGCGCCCAAGGTCGATTTCGGTACGGCCGGCAAGAAATAAGCGAGGTCGACGATGGCCGTCTTGCGCGTCCTGATCGCCGCCGTTCTGCTCGGCGTCTCCGTTCTGGCGGGGGCGCAGGAATTACAGGCGGTTCCCCCGCTGACGGCGCGGGTCGTCGACCGGACGGCGACGCTTTCCGCCGACCAGACCCGTCAGCTTGAGTCGCGGTTGGCGGCGTTCGAGCAGCGGAAGGGGGCGCAGATCGCCGTCCTCATCGTGCCGACGGTGCAACCGGAGGCCATCGAGCAATACGCGCTGCGTGTCGTCGAATCTTGGAAACTCGGGCGCAAGGGCGTCGATGACGGCGCCTTGCTGCTGATCGCTAAAAACGACCGCCGACTGCGCATTGAGGTCGGTTATGGCCTTGAAGGCGCGCTCAACGACGCCACGGCCAAGCGCATCATCAGTGAAATCATCACGCCACGTTTCCGGCAGGGCGACTTCTACGCCGGGATTGAGGCCGGGGTGACGGCGATGATCAAAGTGGTCGACGGCGAACCGCTGCCCGCGCCGTCTAAGGCCAAGTCCGGTTCCGATATCGATTTCGAATCGATGTTGGGGTTCGGCGTCATTCTGGTGGTTTTTGTCGGTGGCATCATGCGTGCCATTTTCGGGCGGTTGCTCGGGGCAGGTGTCGCTGGCATTGTTTCAGGACTCATTATGGCCGTTGCTTTGTCTTCGTTGCTTCTGGGGATCGTTGCCGGTCTGGGCGTGTTCATTTTCACGCTGTTCGGAGGTGGGGGAGGCGGTCGTTATGGCGGCGGTTTCGGTGGGGGATCGTCCTGGGGCGGTGGCTCGGGCGGTTTTTCCGGCGGTGGTGGCGGTTTCGGTGGCGGCGGCGCTTCGGGGAGATGGTAATGCACGTGGCGAGAGTGTTCCGACATTTGATGCTGCCCGATTGGTGGGTTTTGCGGACGTTCAGCAAGGCGGGTTTGCAGGCCATCGAGAAAGCCGTGACCCAGTCCGAGCAACGGCATCGCGGCGAGCTTCGTTTTGTTGTCGAAGCAGGTTTGCCCTTTCCTCTGCTGTTAAGCGATCAATCGGTGAGAGCGCGGGCTGTCGAGTTATTTGCTCGGCACGGGGTTTGGGATACCGAAGAAGATAGTGGTGTCCTGATCTATGTGCAGTTGATTGACCGGAGCGTGGAGATTGTGGCCGACCGAGGCATCAACGCTCGCGTGGCTCCGGATTTCTGGGCAGGGGTTTGCCAGCGCATGGAAGCGGCCTTTCGCGCCGGAAATTTCGAGGGCGGTACGGTGCAGGCCATCGGGGAAATCACCGAAATCCTGGCCCGGTATTTCCCGGCCTCGGGCGAGAATCCGAACGAGTTGTCGGATGCGCCTTTAATCCTCTAGATTCGCCGATTCAACCTATAACGTCTTTGATCCCCCAAACGCACGAAACCGACCGCAGGAAGCGCAACGCTTACAAAGAAAGTCTAAGGCGTGCAATGTGTTGTGGTTTGACCCGACGGGTTGCGCGCCTCGGTTCGATAGGTTAATCAGCCGCTTTCAGTGCGGCGAGTCATCGAGGTGAGCAACGTCATCATGATCGCGCTGGTTCGCCTCATGGCGGCGTTTGACCAGGAACATGCTGCCGCTGACGAAAAGTCCGAACAGGGTAATCACTGTGTAGATTGACAGGTCCATCCGGATCATCAGGTAATACATGCCGGTCATGACTAGAATCGACAGGTTTTCGTTGAAGTTCTGGATCGCGATCGAGTGTCCGGCACCCATCAGGATGTGGCCGCGGTGCTGCAGCAGCGCGT
>CAZNQL010000012.1:0-82248 GCA_964575415.1 uncultured Propionivibrio sp. | reverse complement strand
GCGAGACGGCTGCCGAGTGGCTGGCGCGAGCCGATGAACGGGAAATCACGGAGGTCATCAGGGACTATGGCGAAGAACGGTTTGCTTTCCAGATTGCAAAGAAGATTGTGGCTACTCGGAGCGAGCGGCCTATTACAACCACAGGCCAACTCGCCGCGCTTGTACGCGAGGCCGTGCGGACCCGCGAGCCCGGTCAGGACCCGGCGACGCGTACCTTTCAGGCTTTACGGATTCACGTCAATCAGGAGCTCGAGCAACTTGCTCTAGTGCTGCCTCAGGCCGTGGATTTGCTGGCGCCTGGTGGACGGCTCGCAGTCATCAGCTTCCACTCGCTGGAAGATCGTATCGTCAAGCGTTTCATACGCGAACAGGCGAGCGCCGACAACTTGCCGAAAAACCTACCCTTGCGTTCCGTTGATTTGCCGCAGCCTCGCTTGCGTCTGGTCGGTAAACCGGTCAGGGCGAGCGCTTCCGAAATCGAGGTCAATCCGCGGGCGCGAAGTGCGGTCATGCGCGTCGCCGAGAAGATCGGCCGCGAGCCTGTTCCGGAGGTTGCTTGAGATGATGCGTATCAATTTGGCCCTGGTTTTTCTGATTGTTTGCAGCGCAGTCAGTATCGTGACTTCACAGCACAAGGCGCGAAAGCTGTTCCAGGCGCTCGAGAAAGAACAGGGCGGCGCCCGGCAGCTTGAGGTTGAATTCGGGCAATTACAGCTTGAACTTTCAACTTGGGCGACGTCGCCGCGCATTGAAAAAATAGCGCGTGAAAAACTCAGAATGCACGCGCCTGACCCGGCAAAAGTCTTGACGTCAGTGCCGAAGAGGGGCGCGCCATGATGAATTTCAATGGGACGCGCGGGCATCGTTTTGCCGAAAGTCCGGTGCTCCAGTTGCGTCTCCCGGCATGGCGTTCACGTCTAATGGCGTTGCTCATCCTGGCCTGTTTTGCGGTTCTCATCGGACGATCTTTCTATCTGCAGATTCTCAACAACGAATTCCTGCAGGAAAAGGGCGAATCGCGCTATCGCCGTACACTTGAGATTCCGGCGTCACGCGGGCGTATTTTCGATCGTAACGGCGATGTTCTCGCGATTTCGACGCCCATGAAGTCGGTGTGGGCGATTCCTGCCGATGCGCGGCTGACGCCGGAGCAAACGAAGCAATTGGCCAGCTTGCTCGAAATAAACGTGAAGGATCTCACGCGCAAACTGGCGAGCGACAAATCCTTTGTCTATTTGCGTCGCGAATTGCCGCCCGATATCGGAGAAAGGATCGCAGCGTTGAAGTTGCCTGGAATCGGCCAGGATAAGGGGTACCGGCGTTATTATCCGAGCGGGGAAATGACCGCGCACCTTGTCGGCTTCACGGGCGTTGACGATAAGGGATTGGAGGGTGTCGAGCTGGCATTCCAGAACCAGCTGTTCGGTCGCGTGGGCAGTCGGACGGTGATCAAGGATCGGCGCGGCCAGATCGTCGAGGACGTCGGATCGATCGAGCCGCCGCAGGACGGTCGCGACATCCGTTTGGCAATTGATTCCAAGATCCAGTATCTCGCTTATAGCTACCTGAAACAGGCGGTCGCCGATTACAAGGCCAAGGCCGGTGGTGTCGTTGTTGTCGATGCGCTGAGCGGTGAAATCCTCGCGCTGGCCAACTGGCCGACCTACAACCCGAATAATAGAGAACGTTTGAGCGGCGCACAGTTGCGGAACCGCGCCTTGACCGATACGTATGAGCCGGGTTCGGTGATGAAGCCGTTTACGGCGGCTCTGGCGCTGGAGAACGGTAAGGTCGGCTTCAATACGATCATCGATTGTGCGCCAGGAAAACTGACCATCGGTAGTGCGACGATTTCGGATGCGCATCCGCATGGCAAGCTGACAGTTGCCGAAGTCATCCAGAAGTCGTCCAACGTTGGTACGGCCAAAATTGCTGGTGCGCTATCGCCGCAGCAAATGTGGGACATGTTTGATGCGGTAGGGTTTGGACGTGCGCCGCAGCTCGGTTTTCCGGGCGAGGCCAATGGTCGTTTGCGCCCTTGGAAATCCTGGCGTCCGATCGAGCAGGTGACGATGTCCTACGGCCATGGGATTTCCGTCTCGTTGATGCAGATGGCGCAGGCGTATACGGTTTTCGCACGCGACGGGGAATTGATGCCGCTCACTCTGACTCGGCTGGAGGCATTGCCACTGGCTTCGAAGCAGGTGTTCAGCACACAGACGGTGCAGGAGGTCCGCACCATGCTTGAGATGGCGGTCCAGCCCGGGGGGACGGCTCCGAAGGCGCGCGTGCCTGGCTATCGTGTCGCCGGCAAGACGGGTACCGCCTATAAGGTGGAAGGTGGTCAGTATGCGCGTAAATATGTGGCCTCGTTTGTCGGATTCGCGCCGGTATCGGCACCGCGCCTGATCGTGGCCGTCATGATTGACGAACCAGGCGGTCGTGCCTATTACGGTGGTGACGTGGCCGGCCCGGTGTTTTCAGGCGTGATGGGCGGAGCGTTGCGCACGCTAGGAATTGCCCCGGATGCGCCGGTGCAGATGGCGAATCAAGAAGCGGTTGCCATGAAGGAGAAGATGTGAGCGCACCAATTCTTTTCGCCGATCCGGCAGTGATTATTGGCCAACTCGCAGATCTTGGCGTGCAGCCGACGGGCGTGGCTGACGATAGCCGCCAGGTGCGACCGGGCGATTTGTTTATGGCTTTCCCGGGGGACTTGGCCGACGGACGGCGCTACATTGCCGATGCCATCGCGCGCGGGGCGGCGGCTGTGCTTTGGCAGTCAGGCGGTGGATTCGTCTGGAACCCCGAGTGGCGTGTGGCCAATCTTGTTGCCGACGACTTGCGCAGTTTGAGTGGGCCGTTGGCCCATGCGGTCTACGGTCGGCCGAGTGAGCATCTGTCGCTGATTGCGATTACCGGCACCAACGGCAAAACCAGTATCAGCCAGTGGGTCGGTCGCACTCATCCGAAGCGTTGTGCAGTTGTCGGAACGCTCGGTGCCGGATTCGTCGATTGCATGAATGAGACTGGGTTCACCACGCCCGAGGCGGCAACGTTGAACCGTTATCTCGCTGGATTTGCGTCAGAAGAAGCTGGCGCATGCGCGGTCGAAGCCAGCTCTATCGGCATTGAGGAGAAGCGTCTCGATGGGGTCCGCGTCGATGTCGCTGTGTTTACGAATCTGACGCGGGATCACCTCGATTATCACGGTTCGATGGAATCTTACGCGGCAGCCAAGGAGGCTCTGTTTACCTGGCCGCGCTTGCGGTTGGCCGTGGTCAATGCCGATGATCCCTACGGACGGCATCTACTAGAGTCGACGACGGCCTCCAAGGTAATGGCGTACACCCAGGATGAACATTCCGAAAGCTCCGACATTCGGACACAGGCAATCATTCGGGCTGAAAATGTGGAGGAAACCATTGATGGCTTGCGTTTCCGGCTGAGCGCGCCGAATGGCCGCGCATTGGTCGAAACCGGCCTGCTTGGGCGCTATAACGTTTCGAACCTGCTGGCGGTCGCTGCTGTGCTGATCGATGCTGGCCTGACACCGAAGCAAGTGGCCGAACGCTTTGCCGATTTGCCGTCACTGCCGGGACGTCTGGAAAAGGTCGGCGGACATAACGAACCGCTGGTCGTTGTCGATTATGCGCATACGCCCGATGCGCTGGAGAATGCATTAAACGCCTTGCGCGGAACAGCTCAGGCACGCGGCGCCCGCTTGATTGCTATTTTCGGTTGCGGTGGCGATCGGGATCGCGGCAAGCGTTCGCAGATGGGGGAAATCGCCTCGCGTCTGGCGGATCGCGTGGTCCTGACCAGTGATAATCCCCGGAGTGAGGATCCGATGGCGATTCTGGATGAAATCCGGAGTGGCGCCCCGGTTGCGGAAGTGATCGCCGATCGTGTCGAGGCGATCCGCAAAACGGTGGTTGCTGCACATCCGGCCGACGTGATTCTGTTGGCTGGAAAAGGCCATGAACCCTATCAAGAAATCGCCGGGGTCCGGCGGCCGTTTTCGGATCTGTCCGAGGCGAAGGCAGCGCTGGCGCTCTGGCGGGAGGCAAACCCATGATGATGGATCTCCTGACGGCGGTCACGGCAACGAATGGGATGATGCGCGGAGAAAACGTCGCGTTTTCCGGCGTATCGACAGACTCGCGCACGATTACAGTCGGTGACCTGTTCGTTGCGCTGCGAGGCGAACATTTTGATGGGCACGAGTTCATCGTTGCGGCGAAATCGCTCGGCGCTAGTGCGGCGTTGGTGGACAAGCGTGGGGCCGAAAGCCTGGGCGACTTGGGTTTCCCGTTACTGATCGTCGAGGATACGCGTCTGGCTCTAGGCGTACTCGCAGCCTTCTGGCGCAAGCAATTTTCTATTCCAGTTGTTGCGGTCACTGGCAGTAACGGAAAAACGACCAGCAAGGAGATGATCACCTGCATCATGAAGGCCGCGTTTGGCGAAGATGTCCTGGCGACCCAGGGTAATCTCAACAACGACATCGGGATGCCGCTGACCTTGCTCAAGCTTAGAACGAACCATCGGGCCGCCGTCATCGAGATGGGGATGAATAATCCTGGCGAAATCGCCTATCTGGCTCAGATTGCGCGGCCGACGGTGGCGCTGGTGACTAATGCCCAGCGTGCGCATTTGGCAGGCATGGGATCGATCGATTCGATTGCCCGCGAAAAGGGAAGCCTCTACGAATTTGTCGAAGCCGAAGGCGTGACCGTGATCAATGCCGATGATCCGTGGGCCGAACTCTGGCGAGCGCAGAGCGCTGGCCGGAAAAGGTTGGAATTCTCGTTCGTGCAGAAGACAGACATCGTCGGCTGTCACCGGATGCACGGGTTGGAAAGCCGGCTGGCAATCGTTGCCGAGGGCGAAGAAGTCGAAGTCGTCTTGGCCATGCCCGGTGTTCACAATGCCCGTAATGCACTGGGAGCGGCGACCGTTG
The DNA here is from genome assembly GCA_964575415.1 of uncultured Propionivibrio sp. GTDB lineage: Bacteria > Pseudomonadota > Gammaproteobacteria > Burkholderiales > Rhodocyclaceae > Propionivibrio. The sequence continues at coordinate 77,285 of CAZNQL010000012.1, read as the reverse complement.
CCTTGGCCGCTGGATTGCCGCTATCGGCGGTGAAGCGCGGCCTGGAAGGTTTTCGCGGCGTCAAGGGAAGGCTGCAGAGTCGCTTTGGGGTGAATGGCGCCCTCGTCCTGGATGATACCTACAACGCCAATCCGGATTCGGTGCGGGCAGGAATCGACGTGCTGGCGGCCACAATCGGCAAGAAAATCCTCGTTCTCGGCGACATGGGCGAAATTGGTGAAATGACGGGCCAGTTTCACGACGAGGTTGGTGGCTACGCCAAGAGCCAAGGCCTTGACCGTTTATTCACTCTTGGCGAATCGAGTGCGTTGGCGGCGCATAACTTTGGTGCTGGCGCCAGGCATTTCAAGAAACTGGAGGAGTTGGTCGCAGCGTTGGTGGAAGAAATGACGCCAGATGCGATCGTACTCGTCAAAGGGTCGCGCTTCATGCGTATGGAGCGCGTGGTGGATGCCGTGATTGCGGAAAAACCCGATTCCGTCGGTGTGCAAGCTGAAAGGAAAGACTAATGTTACTTACGCTTGCTCAATGGCTGGCGCAGGACGTCCGTGGCTTCAACGTTTTCAATTACATCACGTTGCGTACGGTTCTGGCGGCGATGACGGCATTGATGATTTCCTTCATCGCCGGTCCGCCGGTGATCCGCTGGCTGGCGGCCAAAAAAATCGGGCAAGCCGTTCGCCAGGACGGCCCGCAGACGCACCTCGTCAAATCCGGAACCCCAACCATGGGCGGTGCCCTGATCCTGATTGCCATCGGGATTACGACCCTGCTCTGGGGCGACCTGACCAACCGTTACGTATGGGTCGTGTTGATCGTGACCATGGGCTTTGGCGCCATCGGTTGGTACGACGACTGGAAAAAAGTGGTTTATCGCGACCCGAAGGGGTTGGCCAGCCGCTGGAAATATTTCTGGCAGTCAGCGATCGGATTGGCCGTGGCGGTTTATCTCGCCATGTCGTCGACGGTTCCTGCGCAGATGCAACTGATCGTTCCCTTCTTCAAAACGGTGAGTTATCCGCTCGGGGCAGTCGGCTTTGTCGTGCTGACGTATTTCGTCATCGTCGGCACCAGCAATGCGGTGAACCTGACCGACGGTCTTGATGGACTGGCGATCATGCCGACGGTGATGGTCGCGTCGGCACTGGCGATCTTCGCCTACGTCGCCGGCAGTTCAGTTTTTTCGAAATACCTGCTTCTGCCCTATATCCCCGGTGCCGGCGAACTGGCCGTGTTCCTCGGTGCCATGGCGGGCGCGGGGCTGGGTTTTCTGTGGTTCAACGCCTATCCGGCGGAAGTGTTCATGGGCGACGTCGGCGCGCTGGCGCTGGGCGGCGCACTGGGTACCGTGGCTGTCATCGTGCGCCAGGAAATCGTGCTCGCGATCATGGGTGGCGTTTTTGTCGCCGAGACTTTGTCAGTGGCAGCGCAAGTCCTCTATTTCCGGTTTACCGGCGGCAAGCGGATTTTTCGCATGGCGCCGCTGCATCACCACTATGAACTCGGCGGATGGAAGGAGACACAGGTCGTCGTCCGCTTCTGGATCATCACCATCATGTTGGTGCTGGTCGGCCTTTCGACATTGAAACTGCGCTGATATGGAACTGCGAGGCAAACGCGTATTGGTCATCGGACTTGGAGAGTCCGGTCTGGCCATGGCCCGGTGGCTGGGACGCCAAGGGGCATCCGTGCGCGTCGCCGACAGCCGCGAGCAGCCGCCGAACGTCGATGCTTTGCGCGCCGCGCTGCCGGACGCAGAACTGGTTTGCGGGCCTTTCTCTGCGAAAAGTTTTGTCGATGTTGAGCTGATTGCCATTTCGCCCGGCGTGCCGGTGCAAACGCCGCAAGTGCAGGCGGCGATTGCGCGTGGCGTGCCGGTTGTTTCGGAAGTCGAGCTTTTTGCCTGGGGCGTTCGTGAATCAACACCTCAGGCAAAAATCGTTGCCATCACTGGCAGTAACGGCAAGACAACGACGACCGCGCTCACCGCTTACTTGTTGAATCAGGCTGGCATTGCCGCCGTCGCCTGCGGCAACATTTCGCCCTCGGTACTCGATGCCCTGATGGCGGTCGAGAATGGGGCGGAAGGTTACCCGGCCGCCCCTGCCGTCTGGGTTCTCGAACTGTCAAGTTTCCAGTTGGAGACGACCCACGCATTGAACGCCGACGTTGCGACCGTTCTTAACGTCAGCGAGGATCACCTCGATCGCTACGCAGGCATGGACGACTATGCCGCCGCCAAAGCGCGCATCTTCCAGGGCGGAGGTGTCATGGTGCTCAATCGCGACGACGCACGCAGCGCCGAGTTTCGCATTCCCGGACGGCGTTGCATTACCTTCGGTCTCGATCCCGCCCTTAATGGACAGGATTACGGGCTCAGCGAAGGCTGGATCGTCCGCGGCAGCGAAAAGCTGATCGAGCTTGCAGCGTTGCGAATCGTCGGGAAGCACAACGCCGCTAATGCGATGGCAGCGCTGGCTTTGGGCGAAGCCGTCGGGGTGGATGTCAGCTTGTTGCTGCCAGGCTTGTGCAGCTTCACCGGCCTGCCGCACCGCGTCGAATTCGTCGCTGAAATCGGGGGGGTGTCCTATTACGACGACTCGAAGGGCACCAACGTTGGCGCGACGCTGGCGGCGATTCAGGGGCTGGACCGGAAAGTGGCGATCATCCTCGGCGGCGAGGGCAAGGCGCAGGACTTCTCGCCGCTCACGGGAGCGCTGGCGGCGCATGGGCGGGCCGTCGCCCTGATCGGTCGTGACGCTGGGTTGATCGAAGACGCCATTGCAGATTGCGGCGCGCCCATGCGCCGCTGCGCGGATATGAGCGACGCGGTGCGCTGGTGCGCGGCGCAGGCACAGACGGGCGACGCCGTCCTGCTTTCACCGGCCTGCGCCAGTTTCGACATGTTCCGCAATTATGCGCACCGCGCCGAGGTCTTCGTCGGTGCCGTGCACGATCTGGAAAGGGAGGCGGTCTGATGTTGTCGGTGCTCGACACCCCCCGCCGGATGCCTTCCGAGGTGGACATGACCCTGCTCTGGAGCAGCCTGTTCCTGCTCCTGATCGGCATGGTCATGGTCTACTCGGCGTCGATTGCCATCGCCGAAGCCGGGCGTTACACGGGCAATCATCCGGCGTATTACCTGGTGCGTCACGCGGTGTTCCTGGCAATCGGCCTGATCGCCGCCGGACTGGCTTTCCAGATTCCCTTGACGACCTGGCAGCAACTTGCGCCCTGGCTGTTCGTTGCAGGCTTCATCCTGCTCGCGCTGGTGCTGATTCCCGGCGTCGGGCGCGATGTTAACGGCGCCCGTCGCTGGCTGTCGCTCGGTTTCGCCAACCTGCAGCCGTCGGAGTTGATGAAGCTCTTCGCGGTGCTCTACGCTGCCGATTACACCGTGCGTAAAATGCCACACATGCAGGATCTCAAAAAAGCTTTCCTGCCCATGGCCGCCGCCATGGTTGCGGTCGGCGTGCTGCTCCTCAAGGAGCCGGACTTTGGCGCCTTCGTCGTGATCATCTCTGTCGCCATCGGCATTCTTTTCCTGGGGGGCATGCGCGCCCGTCTGTTCGCCATCCTGATCGTCGTTCTGGTGGTGGCGTTCGCCGTGTTGATCATCGTTTCGCCTTATCGGCGTGACCGTATTTTTGGTTTCATTGATCCTTGGTCGGACGCCTTCGGGCGGGGCTACCAGCTGTCCCATGCCCTGATTGCCTTCGGGCGCGGCGAGCTGTTCGGCGTCGGCCTCGGCGCCAGCGTCGAAAAGCTGTTCTACCTGCCGGAAGCGCATACCGACTTTCTGTTGGCGGTGATCGCCGAAGAACTGGGATTCACCGGCGTCCTGCTCGTCATCGTGCTGTTTGGACTGCTCGTGCAGCGGGCATGCGCGATTGGCCGGCAAGCAGTGGCGCTCGAACGGGTCTATCCGGCGCTGGTGGCGCAGGGAATCGGTATCTGGATCGGCGTGCAGGGGTTCATCAATATGGGTGTCAACATGGGCTTGCTGCCGACCAAGGGGCTGACCCTGCCGTTAATGAGCTTCGGCGGATCCGGGATTTTCGTGAATTGCGTAGCGCTGGCCATTTTGTTGCGTGTGGATTGGGAAAACAGGCAGCTCATGCGAGGTGCAAAACTATGAGAAAAGTTTTTGCGCTGACTGTTTCGGCGAAGGCTAACTCGGCGCAGCCGGCGTTATGCCGTAGCCAAAATCGCCAATTGATGTGCGGAGCGAAGTTATGAAAAAAACGCTCTTGGTGATGGCAGGCGGCACTGGCGGTCACATCTTCCCGGCCCTGACCGTTGCCGATCTGATGAGGAGTCGTGGCTGGAACGTCGTCTGGATGGGCAATCCAGACGGGATGGAAGCCCGGCTGGTGCCGGCGCGTGGTTACGAAATGGCTGACGTCCGATTCGGCGGGGTGCGTGGCAAGGGCTTACTGCGGAAATTGTTTCTGCCGATGTCGTTGCTGCCAGCGTTCTGGCAGGCGTGGAAGGCGATCCGAAAGATCAGGCCGGACGTGGTGCTCGGCATGGGCGGTTACATTAGCTTCCCGGGCGGAATGATGGCAGTGCTGGCCGGGTGCAAGCTGGTGATCCACGAACAGAATTCGATTGCCGGCCTCGCCAACCGGGTGCTTGCCAAATTGGCCGACCGTGTGCTGTGGGGTTTTCCGGGCGCTCTTCCGAAGGGGGAGTGGGTCAGCAATCCGGTACGTCCGGAGATTGCGCGAGTTCTTCCACCGGCCGAAAGGCGGGCCGGTCGCTTGGAGGAGGATTCTGCGTCGCTGCGTTTGCTGGTTCTTGGTGGCAGCTTGGGCGCCGCAGCCCTCAACGAGATGGTGCCCAAAGGACTTCAATTGATTGAGGTCGACAAGCGACCGCAGGTTGTCCATCAGGCAGGAGAAAAACACCTCGATACGTTGGTCGATAACTACACGAAGGCCGGTGTGCATGCCAATTGCGTGTCGTTCATCGAAGATATGGCGGGCGCTTACGAGTGGGCGGATCTGGTGATCTGCCGGGCCGGTGCGCTGACCGTGGCCGAGCTTGCCGCTGTGGGGGTGGCAAGCGTACTGGTGCCGCTGCCGCACGCGGTCGATGATCATCAGACCTTCAACGCGAAATTCTTGACCTCGGCAGGGGGGGGCGTCCTTTTGCCGCAACGCGATCTGACGCCGGAGTCGGTGAGTCTGATTCGTAACTACACGCATGGGCAATTATTACAGATGGGCGAAAAAGCCCGTTCGCTGGCGAAGCCCGATTCTGCCGACGCAGTCTCGAGGGTGTGCGAGGAACTTGTCAAATGAAACATAAAGTTAAAAATATCCACTTTGTCGGCATCGGCGGTTCGGGCATGAGCGGGATCGCCGAGGTGCTGTCGAATTTGGGTTTCGGGGTCAGTGGTTCGGATCTCGCCGACAATTCGACGACCAAGCGTTTGGCCGGGCTGGGCATAAAGATCGTGGCCGGTCACGCCGAGAACAACATCGACGGGGCAGATGCCGTCGTCGTGTCGACGGCAGTGAAGGAAGACAATCCGGAAGTTGCCGCGGCGCGAGCGCGTAAGGTGCCGATTGTTCCACGTGCTCAAATGCTTGCTGAACTGATGCGCTTGAAGCAAGGTGTCGCGATCGCCGGAACACACGGCAAGACAACGACAACCAGTCTGGTCGCGTCGATTTTGGCGGAAGGCGGCATGGATCCGACGTTCGTGATCGGTGGTCGGCTTAACGCCGCCGGCGCGAATGCGCGTCTCGGGTCGGGCGATTTTATCGTCGTCGAAGCCGATGAATCCGACGCTTCGTTCCTGTTTCTGTCGCCAGTGGTTTCCGTGGTTACCAATATCGATGCCGACCATATGGAAACCTATGGTCACGATTTCGGCCGCCTGAAACAGACTTTTGTCGATTTTCTTCAGCGCTTGCCGTTTTATGGTGTTGCAGTGCTCTGTGCCGACGACGCCAATGTGCGCGAAATCATGCCGCAGGTGTCCAAGCAGATCGTCAGTTACGGCTTGGACGAGGGCGCCAATGTCCGTGCCGAGAATGTTCGCGCCGTGGATGGCCGAATGAGTTTTGATTGCGTGCGCGTCAACGGATCCGTTTCGCGCTTCCCGGTGACGCTTAATCTGCCGGGAATGCATAACGTACTCAACGCCCTGGCGGCAATCGCCGTCGCAACGGAGGTTGGTGTTTCGGATGAGGCGATCATCAAGGCGCTGGCCGAGTTCAAGGGAGTCGGCCGTCGCTTTCAGCGGTATGGAGAAGTGAAGTTATCTGATGGGGGAAGTTTTACCTTGATCGACGACTACGGGCATCACCCCGTTGAGATAAAGGCAACGATTGCTGCTGCTCGCGGCGCTTTCCCCGGTCGGCGCTTGTTGCTGGCGTTCCAGCCCCATCGATACACCCGCACGCGCGATTGTTTCGAGGATTTCATTCCGGTATTAAGCAGTGTCGATGCGCTGGTTCTGGCCGAGGTTTATGCCGCAGGAGAAGCGCCGATCGTTGCTGCGGACGGCCGGGCGCTGGCTCGCGCGCTGCGCGTCGCCGGAAAGGTCGATTCCGTGTTCGTGGAAAAGATCGACGACATGCCACAGGCAATCATGGACGCAGCGCGGGACGGTGACGTGGTGATCACCATGGGCGCCGGTTCGATCGGTAGCGTTCCCGGAAAGCTGGTGCAGGCGTGAACAAGATAAAAACCATAACCACAGAGACACAGAGACACAGAGTGATTTGTGCTTCAGTAGCGGAAAGCTCCTTGTATGAGTGAATTTGGAAAAGTGGCGGTTCTATTTGGGGGGGCGTCAGCAGAGCGCGATGTCTCATTGAACAGCGGTTCGCGTGTGTTGGCTGCGTTGCAACGGCAGGGCGTCGATGCCCACCCGTTTGATCCGGCAGAGAGAAAGCTCGATGAGCTATCGACATACGACCGGGCGTTCATCGCGCTGCATGGTCGCCACGGTGAGGACGGTACGATCCAGGGGGCGCTCGAATTGATGCACATCCCTTATACGGGCAGTGGTGTGATGGCCTCGGCGCTGGGAATGGATAAGTGGCGAACCAAACTGCTGTGGCGGGCTGTCGGTTTGCCGGTTCCGGAGTTCGTTATGCTCGACGCCGGCAGCGATTTCGCAGCGGTAGAAAATCAGCCCGGCTTGCCCTTGTTTGTCAAACCCGCCTGCGAAGGATCGTCGATCGGGGTGACCAAGGTCAAGCAACCCGGGGGCTTGCGCGATGCCTATTTTGAAGCCGCAAAACACGACCCGTTGGTGCTGGCTGAAAAAGCGGTGCTCGGCGGCGAATACACCGTGGCGATCATTGGTGAAGGCGAGAGCATGCAAGCCCTGCCGATCATCAAGATCGAACCGGCAACAGAGTTTTACGACTACGAGGCGAAATACTTCCGTGACGACACGACGTATCGCTGTCCCAGCGGCTTGCCTGAGGCTCGAGAACTCGAATTGCGCGCCCAGGCGCTGGAGGCTTTTCGCGTTCTTGGCTGCCGGGGTTGGGGGCGGGTCGATTTTCTGATGGATGAACACGGAAATGCCTACATGCTCGAAGTGAACACCGCGCCGGGGATGACTGATCATTCCTTGGTGCCGATGGCGGCGAGAGTTGCGGGGATTTCTTACGAAGCATTGGTTTTGCGCGTTCTGGCGCAGGCGAACTTGGGATGATCGATGTGGAACAAACCGCAATTGATGGCTGCTGTGTCCGATCTGCTGATCGTTGCAGGGGCAGCCGCTTTGTTGGTTGCAGCCCTGATCTGGGCTGCGCGCTTGCCTTTCTTCCCTTTGCACGAAGTGACCGTAACGAACGAACTGAGAGAGATCAAGCGCGGCGAGGTGGAGGCTTCGCTGGCAGGACGATTGCAAGGGAATTTTTTCAGCGTCGATCTGGAGGGCATTCGCCGTTCGCTCGAACAATTGTCCTGGGTGCGTCGCGTCGAGGTGCGCCGGCAGTGGCCGGGACGTATCGAAGTGAGCATCGAGGAGCACAGGCCGGCGGCATATTGGGGGGCGGATACGGGGCAACTGGTCAACACGTATGGGGAGGTGTTTGTCGCCGGGTTGGGCTTGCAGCCGGGAAGTGCGATGCCGGTCCTGACCGGTCCGTCTGGGTGGGCGCCAGAAATGTTGAGGCAATACCAGACGGCAGCAGAGGCGCTGAAGCCCCTAGGGTTGTCTCCCAGAGCGCTGAGCGTCTCGCCTCGGCTGGCGTTGCAGATGCAGCTGGACGACGGCACGGTCGTGGAACTGGGACGGGAACAGACGAAGGCAACCGTTTCGCAGCGCATGCAGCGGTTAGTCGAGAATTACGAAAGCATGTTGAGGTTGGCCGGCCAGAGACCGGGGGTGGTGGATATGCGATATCCCAACGGATTTGCGATGCGGATAGCCGCGGCAACAGATAGCAGAGGAAAACCATGAGCAGGGATAGCAAGGAAATCATCGTCGGACTGGATATCGGCACGAGCAAGATCGTCGCTGTCGTCGCCGAAGTCAGCCCGGAAGGGCGGCTCAACGTCATCGGTATGGGAGCGCAGGATTCCCGGGGGTTGAAGAAAGGGGCCGTGGTCAATATTGAGGAAACCGTGGCCACGATTTCGCGCGTGATCCAAGAAGTCGAGTTGATGGCAGATTGCAAAGTCAAGGAGGTGTACACCGGAATTGCCGGAAGCCACATCAAGAGCTTTAATTCAAACGGCATGGTCGCTATCAAGGACAAGGAAGTGACGCCGATGGATGTCGAGCGTGTGGTCGAAACGGCGCGCGCTATGCCGATTCCGGCCGACCAGGAAATCCTGCATATCCTGACGCAGGAATTCATCATTGACGATCAGGACGGTATTCGTGAGCCGATAGGCATGAGCGGATTCCGTCTCGAGGTCAAGGTGCATATCGTGACCGGCGCTGTGTCGGCAGCGCAGAACATCGTCAAGTGCGTCAGGCGCTGTGGGCTAGAGGTTAACGACCTTGTTTTGCAGCCGCTGGCGTCGAGTTACGCCGTCCTTTCCGAGGATGAAAAGGATTTGGGTGTGTGTCTGGTCGATATTGGCGGCGGAACGACCGACTTGGCGGTGTGGACGCAAGGTGCGATCCGTCATACGTCGGTGATTCCGATCGCCGGCGACCAGATTACCAACGATATCGCCATGGCGTTGCGTACCCCGACGCGCGAAGCCGAAGAAATTAAACGCAATTACGGCTGTGCACTATCCGATCTGGCCGATCCCGAAGATGTTCTTGACGTTGCGGGTGTCGATGACCGTCCGACGCGCAAATTGTCGCGCCGGGCGTTAGCGGATGTGATCCAGCCGCGCGTCGAGGAATTGTTCGAGCTCATTCAGGCGGAATTGCGCCGTTCGGGATTTGAAGACGTGTTGTCCTCGGGAATCGTGCTTACCGGTGGTTCGTCGGTGATGCCAGGGATGATCGAACTGGGGGAAGAGGTTTTTCACATGCCGGTGCGGCTTGGTGTGCCGAAATATCACGGTGCGTTGTCCGACGTGGTTCAAACACCGTGCTATTCGACAGTGTGCGGTCTGCTGCTGGAAGCGCAGACGCAAAGAAAACGCGGCCTGAAAGTCCGCGAAACCCGGGATGTGAAGCAGGTGTTCAGCCGCATGAAATCCTGGTTTGAAAAGAATTTTTAATTGGTTACCAACGAGTTTATTGCAGAGGAGAGAGCGCCATGTTTGAAATTATCGATAAGGAAGACGTATTAAGCGATTTAGGCACGGTCATCAAGGTCATCGGGGTTGGCGGTGCCGGCGGCAACGCGGTTGATCATATGATTCGTGAGGGCGTTATGGGGGTCGAGTTCGTCGCCGCCAATACAGACGCCCAAGCGTTACAGCGTTCGGTCGCGCACAAGAAAGTCCGTCTCGGCAAGACCGGCTTGGGCGCCGGCGCCAAGCCGGAAGCTGGACGCAGCGCGGCCGACGGGGAACGCGAGCAGATCGCCGAATCGCTCAAGGGCGCGCATATGGTGTTCATCACCGCCGGCATGGGCGGCGGCACGGGGACTGGTGCTGCCCCCATCGTCGCCGAAGTGGCGCGCGAACTGGGTATCTTGACCGTCGCCGTTGTGACCAAACCTTTCGGTTTTGAGGGCAAGCGGCTGAAGATCGCCGAGGCCGGGATTGCCGAGTTGCAGAAGAACGTCGACTCTTTAATTGTGATCCTGAACGACAAATTGATGGATGTTCTTGGCGATGATGTCTCAATGGATGAGGCATTTAAGGCCGCAGACAACGTCCTACGCAACGCCGTTGGCGGCATCGCCGAGATCATCAACTTCCCGGGTTTGGTCAATGTCGACTTCGAGGACGTGCGTACGGTCATGGGCGAGATGGGGATGGCTATGATGGGGTCGGCCAATGCTTCCGGCGTGGATCGGGCGCGTATCGCTGCCGAGCAGGCAGTGGCTTCGCCGTTGTTGGAAGGAATTAACCTGTCTGGCGCCAAGGGCGTGCTGGTGAATATCACGTCGACGCGTGGCCTGAAGATGAAGGAAGTGAACGAGGTGATGAATACCGTTCGCGAATTTGCTGCAGACGATGCGCATATTATTTTTGGCGCCGTTTACGACGAAAGTATGGGCGAAGAGATTCGCGTTACTGTCGTGGCGACGGGATTGGGGCAGTCGCAAGCGAAGAAACAGCCGTTTGAAGTGATCAATACCCCGGTTATTCAGGCGACCGGGACCGATAGTGCCTACGCGCAAATGACTAACTCCGGCGTCGATTATGGGCAGCTCGATGCCGTTCCTGCGGTGGTCCGCAAGGGACGAAGCGCGACGGTCGAGGCGCTGGCCAATAGCGGTGTCGATCGTTATGACATTCCTGCCTTTCTGCGCAAACAGGCGGATTGATCGGGGCTTAGTCTGTTCGCCCGATCGCTCGGGTGTTTAATACTCTCTCTGCAAAGGGGATCGCCAAGGTGTGCTAAAATCCTTGACAATCCCCCATTTTTTCAAGTACATGCTCAAGCAACGCACTCTCAAATCGCTGATCCGCGCTTCCGGCGTCGGCCTGCATTCCGGGCTTAAGGTCAATATGACGCTGCGTCCCGCTGCGCCGGATACTGGAATCGTGTTTCGTCGTGTCGATCTCGACGAAGTCGTCGATTTGCCGGCGTCGGCCCTCATGGTTGGCGACACGCGCATGTGTTCCTGCCTCGAGCGCGACGGCGTTAAGGTCGGGACGATCGAGCACCTGATGTCAGCTTTTGCCGGTCTTGGCATTGATAACGCATTTGTTGACCTCGATGCGGCGGAGGTGCCGATCCTCGACGGTTCGGCATCGCCGTTCGTTTTCCTGATTCAATCCGCCGGGATCGATGAGCAACCTGCGGCCAAGAAATTTATTCGTATCAAGCGGCCGATCGAAGTTCGCGAAAGCGATAAAACCGGCGATAAATGGGCGCGATTTGAACCCTACGACGGTTTCCGGCTGACTTTCTCCATCGTTTTCAATCATCCGGCGATTGACCGGACCGGGCAGAAGGTCACCATTGACTTCGCGGAGCACTCGTATGTTCGCGAGGTTGCTCGTGCGCGCACCTTCGGCTTCATGCAGGAAGTCGAATGGTTGCGGGAAAACGGTCTGGCTCAAGGGGGCGGGCTGGATAACGCCGTGGTACTCGACGAGTACCGCGTGCTCAATGGCGAAGGGCTGCGCTACAGCGACGAATTTGTGAAGCACAAGGTGTTGGACGCGATCGGAGACCTTTACCTGCTAGGTCATCCGGTGTTAGGGGCTTTTACGGCGCACAAATCCGGGCACGCGCTCAACAATGCCTTGGCGCGCGAATTGATCGCCAATCCGGATGTTTGGGAATATGCAACTTTCGAAGAGCAAGATACGGCACCCGAGGCGGTGTCCCGGTGGCTAGCATTGCCGGTGGTTTGAGCCGTTCATCATGTGGTTGCTACGCTTGCTGGCAACTTTGACGGCAATCTTCATTGCTGGTGGCGTCGTTCTCTTCCTGCTGACACGCGACAACCGCTATTTGTGGTTTTCCTGGCGCCTGTTCCGTTATGCTTTGATTGTTGCTTTGTTGTTTTTCGCGTTGCTAATTCTCGAACGCATCGCTGTCATTCCGATCTGACTGCGCGCTCAAGCAAGGTGACGAGAGCTTCACGCAGTGGGGAGTCAGGCAGCGCGTCGCGCAAGCCTTCGAGATTCCGACTCGCATTCATGCTCAATGGCTTCATCGTGGAAGTGCTTGATTGTCTGTCGGTTTTGAAGGCTTGCACTTTCACCTCAACGCCATTACACTCGACCCCGCCTTCACGAAGGCGCGTTGCCAATGTCGGTGCCATCTGTTTCAGTTTGGCCGCAACGGCTCCACTATCCGCAAGAATAACAATAATTCCCGTTTTGTAATTAGCAAGTCGGCTGACTTGCCCGAGGTGTGCAGGCACGATCCTTTGATAAAGGCGTGCCAATTTGATCAGCAGTTTGGCGTGCGCTAAGACACTACCAGCGCCGTCGGCTGCTTCGAGATAGTTATCGAGGGATTTCTGCATCGGTTACTTCGAGGAGAGGCAACTTGCATATTATTCTCGTATCCAACCGAATGGCAACTGCCAGAACGTTGAATATCACGCCGCGATCTGTTTTCGTCATCGGGGGGCTGCTAGCGCTTGCGATTTTTGCTTCGGCTCTCTTTTTTTCTTGGCTTGGCGTGCGTTTCAATCTGCCTTTCGCCGCGGAACTTGTCGCCTCCGTACAGGAAGATCGAAACCGCAGGAATGAGGAGTATCTCAAGAGCAATGTTTCGTCGATGGCCGTCAAGCTTGGCGAGATGCAAGCGAAACTGATCCACTTGGATAATTTGAGTGATCGTCTTTCTCGTCTTCTTGGCATCAAGGCGCCAGAAAAGGATAAAGCCCGTTCGAATGCGCAGGGGGGGCCGCTGATACCTACCTCACGCCCGCTTCAGGCAGATCAGTTGCAGCAAGAAATCGAGCGTTTGTCTGACTCCATCCAGGAGCGGATGGAGGCGTTGACCGAACTCGAGTCGCAGGTCATGGAGAAGCGCATCAAGAGTTCGTTGCTGCCGACACTCACGCCGGTCAAGGCGGACCGGGTTGGTTCGCCCTTCGGGCGGAGGGTTGATCCGATCGCCGGCGTTAACGCCATGCACGAGGGAATCGATTTCGTGATTGAGACCGGTACGCCGGTTATCGCTTCCGCAGGCGGCATAGTCGTTCTTGCAGAACACCATCCGCAGTATGGTTATTTGATTGAGATCGATCACGGAAACGATTTTTCATCGCGCTACGCGCACCTTTCGCAGATCAAAATCAAAGCCGGACAAATCGTCAAGCGCGGACAGCTCATCGCGTTGAGCGGGAATTCCGGTCGATCAACGGGGCCGCATCTGCATTTCGAGGTTCGTTTCAAAGGGGCGGCGCAAAATCCGGCGCGCTTCCTAAACCATGGTACGCATCTGGCCCAATTTACCAACCCGATTCCGGCTGGGCGGCTACCACGTCGCTGAGGTGCGGAACGGCTCGGGGTTGCATGCATTTTTTTCCCTTTCACGTTATTGTCATCCCGGCTATCCATGATCCGGTGATGCACTAGGGGCGGTGCCGCCGTCCTGTAGATTGCGCGTGTTAGAATCTTTTCTTTTCGCGCTTCAAAAACAAAACAATGATTTCCGGTCTTCTCAAGAAACTATTCGGCAGCCGCAATGACCGGCTGATCAAGCAATATTCTGCAGTGGTTCGCAAGATCAATGCCTTGAAGGCGGGTATCAGTGCCTTGTCTGACGCGGATTTGCGCGCCAAAACGGCAGAGTTCAAGGCGCGGCTGGCCAACGGGGAGACGCTCGACGCGTTGTTGCCAGAGGCTTTCGCTGTGGTGCGAGAGGCTGGCAAGCGCGTGCTCGGCATGCGCCACTTCGACGTGCAGTTGATCGGCGGCATGGTGCTGCACGACGGGAAAATTGCCGAAATGCGGACCGGCGAAGGAAAAACGCTGGTCTCGACCTTGCCCGCCTACCTCAATGCGCTGTCGGCAAACGGGGTCCATGTCATCACCGTTAACGATTACCTGGCCAGCCGCGATGCGGAGTGGATGGGAAGGTTGCATCGTTTCCTGGGTCTGTCGGTAGGCGTCAATCTGTCGCAGATGGTGCATGCAGACAAGCAGACAGCCTACGCGGCCGACATCACTTATGGAACGAACAACGAATTCGGATTCGATTACCTGCGCGACAACATGGTGTACAGCGCCGGCGACCGGGTGCAGCGCAAGCTCGCTTTCGCCATCGTCGACGAGGTCGATTCGATCCTGATCGACGAGGCGCGTACGCCGTTGATCATTTCCGGGCAGGCCGAGGACCATACCGATCTTTATATCCGCATGAACCAGGTGGCGCCGATGCTGACGCGTTGCCAGGAAGAGGGCGGGCCTGGCGACTACTGGGTCGACGAGAAGGCGCATCAGGTGTTGCTGACCGAGGCCGGCCACGAGCACGCCGAAAAGGTTCTCACGCGCGTCGGTCTGCTCCCCGAAGGGACCAGCCTCTATGACGCCGCCAATATCCTGCTGATCCACTACCTTTATGCCGCGTTGCGTGCTCACACGCTGTTCCTGAAGGATCAGCAGTACGTCGTGCAAAACGGCGAGGTCATTATTGTCGACGAATTCACCGGTCGCCTGATGGCCGGCCGCCGCTGGTCCGACGGCTTGCATCAGGCCGTCGAAGCCAAGGAAGGTGTCAAGATCCAGAACGAGAACCAGACGCTGGCCTCGATCACCTTCCAGAATTACTTCCGGATGTACGGCAAGCTGGCCGGCATGACCGGAACCGCCGACACCGAAGCCTACGAATTCCAGCAGATTTACGGTCTGGAGACGGTGGTCATTCCGACCAAACTGCCGATGGTCCGCCTCGATCTCAACGACCAGATTTTCCGTACCGCCGAGGAAAAATTCGCCGCCATCATCGCCGATATCCGTTCCTGTCAGGAGCGCGGCCAGCCGGTACTGGTCGGTACCACGTCGATCGAGAATTCCGAATTGCTGTCCGGCCTGTTGCAGCGCGAGAAGCTGCCGCATCAGGTGCTCAACGCCAAACAGCACGCACGCGAAGCCGAAATTGTCATCCAGGCCGGGCGTCCGGGCATGATCACCATCGCGACCAACATGGCCGGTCGCGGTACGGACATCGTACTCGGCGGCAGCATCGAGAAGCAGGTTGCGGCGATTCAGTATGACGAGTCCATCGATGCGGCAGAAAAGGAGTCGCGTATCGCCGCTTTGCGCGCCGAATGGCAGAAGCTGCACAATCAGGTGCTGGAGGCCGGCGGTTTGCACATCATCGGCTCCGAGCGGCACGAATCGCGCCGCATCGACAACCAGTTGCGCGGACGCGCCGGACGCCAGGGTGATCCAGGTTCGTCGCGTTTCTACCTCGCGCTCGACGATTCCTTGCTGCGCATCTTCGCTGGCGACCGCCTGAAGGCGATCATGGATCGTCTCCGGATGCCGGAAGGCGAGCCGATCGAGCATCCGATGGTTTCTCGTTCGCTTGAGTCGGCCCAGCGCAAGGTCGAGGGGCGCAACTTCGATATCCGCAAGCAATTGCTCGAATACGACGACGTGGCCAACGACCAGCGCAAGGTCATCTACGCGCAGCGCAACGAGTTGCTCGAGAGCGAAGATATTTCTGAAACCATCACCGCCATGCGCGAGGGGGTTGTCAACGAGATTTTCCGCCGTTATGTCCCCGAAGAAAGCGTCGAGGAAGAGTGGGATCTGGCGGCGCTGGAAAAGGAACTTGCGGCCGAACTGCAGTTGCATGTTCCTGTCGTCGAATGGTTCAAGAGCGAGCCGACGCTGGGCGACGAGGCGATTCTTGGACGCATCGTCGAGCAGGCGAACGCGGCCTATGCCGACAAGCTCGCTCTGGTCGGTGCGGAGGGCTTCCACCAGTTCGAGTCGAACGTGATGCTGCACAGCCTGGATACGCATTGGCGCGAGCACTTGGCGGCGCTCGATCATCTGCGCCAAGGCATTCATCTGCGCGGCTATGCCCAGAAGAACCCGAAACAGGAGTACAAGCGTGAAGCCTTCGAACTCTTCGAGGCCTTGCTTGACAGCGTACGGGTTGATGTTACCCGACTGTTGATGACCGTCCAGATTCGTGCCGAGGAGGTCGAAGAGACCGCACCGCAGGCCGAAGTGAAGAATGTCCAGTACCATCATGCCGATTACGACGAGGCGTTGGCCACGGCCGGAAAAGGCGAGCAAGAGGGTGTTCTGCCGATTCACGCTGAGCAGAAGATCGGTCGTAACGATCCGTGTCCGTGCGGATCGGGCAAGAAGTACAAGCAGTGCCACGGAAAGCTGAGTTAAGTACACCAACCTCCATAACACAGAAATCACAGAAATCACAGAGGCACAGAGCACACAGAGGAATACAAAGGAGGAAACTCCGTGTCCTCTGTGTCCCACGGGGATTTCCTTCGGTCATCTCTGTGCGCTCCGTGTTGAAAGAGGACATATTCATGCCTGTCAATTACGCTACTCCGTTTCCTGAATCGCTTTTTCCGGTAGCCGGCATTCGTCTCGGTCTGGCTGAAGCTGGTATCCGCAAAGCGAATCGCCGCGACTTGACGCTGCTGGCGCTCGATCCCGGTAGTACAGTTGCTGGCGTGTTCACGCAGAACCGGTTCTGCGCCGCGCCGGTGCAGCTTTGCCGCAGCCATCTCGACGCGGGCAACGAAATCCGCGCACTGGTCATCAATACCGGCGTTGCCAACGCTGGCACCGGCGCGACGGGGCTGCAGGCCGCGCAGGACACCTGTGCCGCCGTCGGCAAGCTGCTCGGGGTCGAAGCCGGACAGGTGTTGCCGTTCTCGACCGGCGTGATTCTCGAACCCTTGCCGGTCGAACGTCTCGACGCCGGGTTGCCGCAGTGCGCGAGCGACCTCAAGGCGGGCAATTGGCACGCGGCGGCGCACGGCATCATGACCACCGATACAGTGGCCAAGGCTGCGTCCCGCAAGGTCGAAATTGATGGCAAAACCGTCACGGTCACCGGCATCAGCAAGGGCGCCGGCATGATCAAACCAAACATGGCAACGATGCTTGGCTTCGTCGCCACCGACGCCGGCGTTGCCGAACCCTTGCTCCGGGAGTTGGTGCGCGAGGCCGCCGATGAGTCCTTCAACTGCATTACGGTCGACGGCGATACATCGACTAACGACTCCTTTATCCTGATCGCGACCGGGCAGTCCGGCGCGCATTTCGGAGATACCGGCGCGGCTGGCTATGCCGCTTTGCGCGATGCCGTCATTTCGGTGTCTCGCGAACTCGCGCAGGCCATCGTCCGCGACGGTGAAGGCGCGACGAAGTTCATTACCATCGCCGTCGAAGGCGGCAGGGATCGGGAAGAGTGCAAGCGTGTCGGTTACGCCATCGGTCACTCGCCGTTGGTCAAGACCGCATTCTTCGCTTCCGATCCCAACCTCGGCCGTATTCTCGCCGCCATCGGCTATGCCGGCATTGATGACTTGGATGTGGACGGCATCCGGGTCTGGTTGGGCACCGCCGGGGATGAGGCGCTTGTTGCCGAGAACGGTGGTCGGGCCATCTCTTATCGCGAACAGGACGGCGCGCGCATCATGAAAGCGCAAGAAATCACCATTCGCGTCGCCCTCGGCCGCGGAACAGCCCAGAGCAAGGTGTATACCTGTGATTTCTCCTATGATTACGTGAAAATCAACGCGGACTATCGGAGTTGAGCGTTATTTTTTCCTTTTGAGTCGGTGTGTTCCTTAAGGCCGTGGAATTCAGACGCATGAACTACCCCGTTCCCGCTTTTGAAAGCAAGATCGTCGCTCCCGGCGATCTCGTTTCTAGCATCGCCAGCTTATCTCGTCCGCTGGTATTTACTAACGGCTGTTTCGATATTCTGCACCGGGGGCATGTCACGTTGCTTGCCCAGGCGCGTGCACTCGGCGAGTCGATGGTGGTCGCGCTCAATTCGGATGCTTCGGTCAAGCGCTTGGGCAAGGGTGACGACCGTCCAGTTAATACGCTTGCGGATCGTTTGGCGCTAGTGGCGTCGCTCGAGTGTGTGTCGCTCGTGACCTGGTTCGACGAGGATACGCCGATCGAGCGTATCTTCGAATGCCACCCGGACGTTCTCGTCAAAGGGGGGGACTGGCCGGTAGACAAAATTGTCGGTAATCGGGAAGTTGCCGGCTGGGGCGGGAAAACTGTCTCGATCCCCTTCATTCACCAGAAATCAACGACCGCCCTGCTGGACAAAATTCGCCGGTTGTAGCCCTGAACCGGTGGTTTGCGGGCAATAATCGCTTCGCCGGATCGTCTAGCGATTATGGATTGTTGTTTCCGGTTCAGGCGCAGCGCTCTTTTCGTCGAAGCGCGCCCGGTAGGACGCGAAGTCGGGCAGGATACGCTCGTACAATGACGACATCAGCGGTGACGAGATCATGAAGTCAGCCGTGGCGCGGTTGCAGGCCACGGGGACGTTCCAGACGACGGCGAGACGCAGTAGGGCTTTCACGTCCGGATCGTGGGGCTGGGGTTCCAGCGGATCCCAGAAAAAGATAATGAAATCGATCTGGCCCTCGGCAATTTTCGCGCCGATCAGCTGGTCGCCGCCAAGTGGGCCGCTTTGCAACTTGAGTACCTCGGTCTGCAGCGTCTTTTCGAGGAGCGCGCCGGTCGTGCCGGTGGCGCATAATTTGTGCTTCCCGAGTAGGTCGCGATTGTACTTCGCCCATTCCATGAGATCTTTTTTCTTGTTGTCGTGAGCAACCAGGGCAATATGCTAGCTTGGCGGAATCGGGAAAGCGTCGTGGGTCATCGTTAGTCTTTCTCGGCAAAACAGTCGTGTTTGAGGGCGGCTGCTAGTTTTTCTGGACGCTCAGCTTAACGCAAGATTCGAACCGGAAAGCGTGGATAATTTCTCTGGGCAGACCGGGAATCGTTTCCTACTTTTTGTGAGTCCGTCCATGCTCTGAGAAAGATTCATCAACCGTCTCGCCCGAATGAAACAGGCATGTGCGGAAGCAAAATTACGAAGTTTCCGGTATACAAATCCGAGCCCGAGATAGGCTTTCGCGTTGTTCGGTTGCAGGGACTACAGGCGTGAAAAACTTTCCTTGGCTAAGTTGAGGTTCCCGGCGGCAAGAGCGGCCGTTCCCGAGCCAATCAAGGCCTTGGTAAATTCCGGGTTTGCCGTGATTGCTATTTGAAAGGCAAAGCTGGCGCCTTCATTGTGGCCGACATCCTGCAAGGAGGATCCCAAGTCGTACCAGATTTGAGCCAAGTCGGGTTTGTTTCGAGTGGCTTCGATAAACGAAGTGATTGTGGGCGATTTTCTATCGTTTGACTTGTCCGATGTCGTTTTCGGGCTTGTCGTCCGTGTTAGTGGTGGACGGTTGGCGGCTTGGTTGAATATCCCGATCGCTTCATCGATTTGACCGCGCCGGTAGTAAGCAAGACCGATAAAAAGCAACGAAACAGATTCGCCGGGTACCGATGAATGGAGGCTACGGGCGATGACTTCGAAATTGCTCAGGTCATTACTGGCATAGAAATTTCCAAGTAGTTGAACCATGGCTTGAATCATGGAGTTCTCCCGTATTGAAGCGGTCGAAGGGGATTTTATTTCCTGGAATGTTAGAGGCTAGACCACGATCATGAATAAACCCAGAAATTATTCTTGCGGTTTAATGACGGTTTGTAACAGAAGGTGACTGTATGTGGTGTTGGTCGTGCTTTTTCGTATCTTCGCGATGAATGGGAGGCGAAGATGAGGTCTTTCTGAGTTTTTAACTACTATGGTTGCGTGGTCGTTGCATGACTTTGATGCGCTTATTGGTCGTTATTTTCGAAAGGGGGCTTTTCCGTTTGCCGCAGGCGCAGTTCTGGAGGAAAATGCCGGCTTTTGATGAAAGAGTCGAAATAAAACAGTGCCGGGGGACGCTTCTTTCTGGGAACAGGGGCGTTTGCTCGGAATCTTTTTTATTAGGATTCCCCAATGGGGGGAGTTCCGAAAGACGAGCGTCACAGACCAATGCCTTTGCATTTGAACTGTTGTTTGAAGCAGATGCCAAGTCACCCTAGTTTGCCGGATGCTTGGCTTTTACTGGTACCCCTGTCAGCAAGATGAAAGTGAGACGCTAATGGAACAACTTGCGCATCAGGGCAAGAGCCGGCAGGCAGCGCTTGCTCTGGCGGCGCTGGGCGTCGTTTACGGCGATATTGGTACCAGCCCGCTCTACGTCATGAAAGAGGTCTTTGCCTGGAATCATCCGATTCCGCTGACCACCGACAATATTCTCGGGATTCTTTCACTGATTGTTTGGTCGCTGATCGTTGTTGTTTCCATTAAGTACGTGGTTTTCATCATGCGTGCGGATAATCGCGGTGAGGGCGGGATCATGGCGCTGATTTCTCTGGCCCTTTCCGAAGCCAAGAACTCGCCGAAACGGCAGAAAATGATCATGCTGGCTGGATTGGTCGGCGCTGGCATGTTCTACGGCGACGGCATGGTCACGCCGGCGATTTCGGTTCTTTCCGCGTTAGAGGGGCTCGATGTTGCAACCCCCGCGTTTCGCGATTACATCATTCCGTTAACCTTGATCATTCTTTTTGCCCTGTTTTTCTTTCAGCGTCGTGGGACGGCGCAGGTCGGTGCATTATTCGGGCCGATCATGCTGCTCTGGTTTTCAACGTTGGCACTTCTAGGATTGACCAGCCTTGCCGCTCATCCGGAGGTGCTAAAGGCGCTTAGTCCGGTATATGCCCTCGGATTTCTCATCGAGAATCGGAGTGTCGCGATTGTAGCCATGGGAGCGGTGGTTCTTTCGGTTACCGGTGCCGAAGCGCTCTACGCCGATATGGGGCACTTCGGCAGCAGGCCGATCCGTCAGGCATGGTTCGGGTTCGTCCTACCGTCGCTGACGCTCAATTACTTCGGCCAGGGGGCATTGTTGCTGGCCAATCCGGAAGCAGTCGCCAACCCCTTTTATCATCTGGCGCCAAACTGGGCACTCTATCCGTTGGTCGCCTTGTCTACCGCAGCGACGGTGATTGCTTCGCAAGCCGTTATTTCTGGGGCGTTTTCTGTCACGCGTCAGGCCATGCAGCTCGGTTTCGTACCGAGATTCGATGTGAAATTCACTTCCGAAAAGGAACAGGGACAGGTTTACCTGCCCGGTGTCAATTGGGGTTTATTTTGTGCTGTGGTTATTCTTGTTCTCGGCTTTAAGTCGACAAACAATCTCGCTGCCGCCTACGGTATTGCGGTAACCGGGGATATGGTGATTACCTCCGTACTCGCGACCGTAGTCGCGGCCAAGATTTGGGGGTGGGGCTGGAACAGGGCGATGGCTTTGTTTGCTTGCTTCCTGACCGTAGAACTGACCTTCCTTTACGCCAACCTGCTGAAGATCACAGACGGCGGTTGGTTCCCACTCGCTGCGGGCTCGCTTGTCTTCTTGCTCATGAGTACTTGGAAGCGTGGCAGTCAACTTCTCGCCCAGCGTTTGAGCGGCGAATCGATCAATTTGGAAACATTCATCGATGCTTTGCTGGTATCAATGCCGGTTCGTGTTTCAGGGACATCGGTTTTCATGACGTCGAATCCAGACTATGTTCCCAATGCGATGCTGCATAATCTGATGCACAACAAGATCCTGCACGAACGCGTCTTGGTGCTTTCCGTGAAGGTTTTCGATGTCCCTTATGTGCCTGAAATTGATCGAGTTGTCGTACGCAAGCTGAAGGCGGATTTCTATAGCGTGATAGTGCAATACGGATTCAAGGACGAGCCTGACATACCACTGGCGCTGACTTTGTGCGCATCGCAAGGTCTGGAATTCGATACGATGGAAACCTCCTTTTTCCTTGGGCGGGCGACACTCATTCCCAAGATGTCGTCGAGAATGGCGCTTTGGCGCGAAAGGCTCTACATCATGATGTACCGTAATGCGGGTAGTGCCACCAGTTTCTACAAGATTCCAAGCAATCGTGTGGTCGAACTTGGGACTCAGGTGGTCTTGTAGAAACCAGAGGCGCTTCGCGAAAAATCCATGTGTTCGCTGAGCGGTTGCGTCAGGAGTCCGAGGGGCTTTCCATAAGGCTCATCCGGTCGAGATTTATCGCTGCCTGATCGAAGATCGCGGTATTTTTGCCCTGTGCGCAGTTCGTGCCTTTGACTTTCATCCTTAGGGTGCCGGATTTCGTCAGCGCAGCGGAGCGAGTTGTTGATGCGCTCGACAACTTGCGGTGTGGAATCGACTGGGTACAAGGATTGATCTGGTTAATTTGTGGCGTTGGCTTTGCTGACGGCAGCAACCTGTCAACTGGAAAGATAGGTCGCCTTCACGTCGGCCGCCGAATAAACCCATTTGACATTTTGCCAACGGGGAATGGCACAAATTGAAAAGGACATGCTGAGGATGGTTTCGTACCTCCACCCCCCAAACGTTTCCGTATAACGAAAAACCCCGCCTTGCAAAAAGACGGGGTTCGTCAGCAATCCGAATGGCCATGACATGCATGGTCATTCTATGTCGAATCAAGACGACCCGTTTAAACTACTTCGGCGGTTTCCTCCTCAAAGACCAGCCGAATTGTTTCGTCTTTGTCGATATCGACCGTGACATGTCCTCCATGGCTTAACCTTCCAAAAAGAAGTTCGTCAGCAAGCGCGGCACGGATCGTGTCTTGAATCAATCGGGACATCGGGCGAGCGCCCATCAAGGGATCGAAACCCTTAGCCGCTAGGTGTTGCTTGAGAGCTTCGGTGAAAATGGCATCGACTTTCTTTTCATGCAATTGTGCTTCGAGTTGCATGAGGAACTTGTCGACGACACGGAGGATGATGTCGTGATCGAGCGGCTTGAACGAAATGGTGGCGTCAAGCCTGTTCCTGAATTCGGGCGAAAAGAGCCGCTTGATTTCGACCATTTCGTCGCCGGATTGCTTGCTGCTGGTAAAGCCCATACTGGTTCTTTGGATTGATTCCTGACCTGCGTTCGTTGTCATGATGATGACGACGTTGCGGAAGTCAGCCTTGCGCCCGTTATTGTCGGTCAGCGTGCCGTGATCCATGACCTGCAACAGAATACTGTAGATTTCAGGATGCGCTTTTTCGATTTCGTCGAGCAGAAGGACACAATAGGGTTTCTTGGTGACAGCCTCGGTAAGCTGGCCGCCCTGATCGAAGCCGACATAGCCCGGTGGTGCCCCGATCAACCTTGAGACGGCATGCCGTTCCATGTATTCGGACATGTCAAAGCGCAGCAAATCGATTCCCATGCAGTAGGCGAGCTGTCGGGCGACTTCGGTTTTGCCGACGCCAGTCGGGCCGGAAAAAAGGAAGCTTCCGATCGGCTTTCCGGGGGTGCCCAACCCGGAGCGTGCCATCTTGATTGCCCGAGCCAATGCGTCGATCGCGGTGTCCTGCCCAAAGACGACTGCCTTGAGGTCGCGATCGAGGTTTTTTAGCGCATTTCGGTCCTCGGAGGTTACCTGGGTCGATGGCACGCGGGCGATCTTGGCGACGATTTCCTCAATATCTACCTTGCCAATTGTCCGCTTTTGTTTCAACTTGGGGAGGATGCGCTGCGCTGCGCCAGCTTCGTCAATAATGTCGATGGCCTTGTCGGGCAGGTGCCGGTCAGTAATGAAGCGAACCGAAAGGTCGACGGCTGAGGTTAGTGCTGCCGCAGAATATTTAATGCCATGGTGCGACTCAAATTTGGATTTGAGCCCCTTGAGAATCTCTACGGTATCGGCGATCGATGGTTCGGCTACGTCAATTTTCTGGAAGCGGCGTGACAGGGCGTGATCTTTTTCGAAAATGCCGCGGTATTCGTTGTAGGTCGTGGCGCCGATGCACTTGAGCTGCCCATTGGACAGCGCCGGCTTGAGCAGGTTGGAGGCATCCATGGTGCCACCGGATGCCGAACCGGCGCCGATTAATGTGTGGATTTCATCGATAAACAGGATCGCGTTAGGATTGTCGCTCAATTGCTTGAGAACACTCTTCAGCCTTTGCTCAAAATCGCCTCGATACTTCGTGCCGGCTAATAGCGCGCCCATGTCCAGGCCGTATACGTTGGCTTTGGCGAGAATCTCAGGAACATGGCCTTCGACAATCATGCGCGCCAAACCTTCAGCGATTGCTGTTTTGCCGACGCCAGCCTCTCCGACCAGCAAGGGGTTATTCTTGCGCCGCCGGCAAAGCGTCTGGATAACTCGGTCGAGTTCGGCATCGCGGCCTATGAGCGGGTCGATTTTGCCTTGGATAGCGAGTGCATTCAGGTTGATCGTGTAATTCTCTAGTGGGCCGGCGTTTGTTTGCTGTTCTCCCTCTGTTTCGCTTTCATGCTCGGCTCGCGGGGTGGGGGACGGTACTTTGCTGATGCCGTGCGAAATGTAATTTACGACATCCAAGCGAGTAATGCCTTGTTTTTGCAAGTAATAAACCGCGTGTGAATCCTTTTCGCCATAAATGGCGACGAGGACGTTGGCGCCGTTAACTTCTTTTTTTCCTGAAGATTGCACGTGCAATATGGCACGCTGAATGACGCGCTGGAAGCCGAGTGTCGGTTGCGTATCGATCTCGTTTTCACCTTCCATCGTTGGGGTATGCTCAGCGATGAACTTGTCCAGCTCCTTGCGCAATTGCTCAATATTTCCACCGCAGGCGCGAATGGTCTCCGCTGCCGAGGGATTGTCCAGCAATGCAAGCACAAGATGCTCCACAGTAATAAACTCATGGCGCTTTTGGCGTGCCTCGACAAAAGCCATGTGCAAACTGACTTCGAGTTCTTGGGCAATCATTTAACTTCCCTCCATGACGCACGCCAATGGGTGCTGATTTTCGCGTGCGAAACTTGTTACCTGCTCAACTTTGGTGGCTGCAACATCGCGCGTGAAAGTACCGCAAATGCCACGCCCTTCCATATGAACTTTGAGCATGATTTCCGTGGCTTGTTCTCGGTTCATGGAAAAAAATCTTTGAAGGACAAGGACGACAAAATCCATCGGCGTAAAATCGTCGTTGAGCAGTACGACTTTGTACATTGGAGGGGGGGCAAGCTTTTGCCCCTTGCTTTCCAGTAGGGCATGGCTTTGTTGATGTCTCGTCATGGTTTTATTCTAACCAGACTTTATGGTTGCGCAAACAGATCACTTTCCGCATTAAAACCACACTTTTTTCAGGGATACCGCCAAAATGCTTGACGCATCCCTGAGAACTAGCGTACAAATGCCTCATGTTTTGGTTTGGCTCGTTGGCTGAATTAAAAACATGCAAGTCGAACTTAGCCCAAATTTAGTCTTTTTTCAAGGAAGTAGCAATATGGCAACTGGTACTGTTAAGTGGTTCAACGACGCCAAGGGTTTCGGTTTTATTACTCCCGATGATGGCAGCGAAGATCTTTTCGCTCACTTCTCGGCGATCTCCATGGGCGGATTCAAGACCCTCAAAGAGGGCGAAAAGGTTTCCTTCGAAGTGACTCAGGGTCCTAAGGGAAAACAGGCATCGAACATCTCTCGTGCTTGATTTGATTTGGATTTTTAAAAAAACCCGCCTTGTGCGGGTTTTTTTCGCCTCTATCTATTTGCCCGGTTTTGAAACATAAAATATCGGGGCATCCGTTATGATTGCCTTCCGGACCTCTTTCGCACTGCTACCTAACATGTCGTTGTTCAACCGTATCCACGCAAGCGTTGGCTTATCGCTGATTGCGATGCTGGTCGTTTCCCTGCCAATTCGTGCTAATGAGTTGCCCGATCTTGGAGAATCTTCGCGGGCCGTCTTGTCACCGCAACTGGAGCGCAGGATCGGCGAGAGCATCATGAACGAAATACGTTTGCGCGAACCGGCTTATGTCGATGATCCGGAAATCAACGATTATCTCAGCCGTCTTGGCGAGCGGTTGGTGCAGGCGAGTGAAAACCCAACTGGCGAATTTCATTTTTTTGCGATTCGAGAAAATTCGATTAATGCGTTTGCCATGTTTGGTGGCTATATCGGGGTCAATACAGGGACTCTTCTTGCTGCGCAATCGGAATCCGAGTTGGCCAGCGTTCTTGCGCACGAAATAGCTCACGTGACGCAAGACCATCTCGCTCGCCAGATTGCCAAAGAAAAGCAGAACACCATTCCAAGCCTCATCGCCATGGCCGTGGGTATCCTGGCGGCACGATCGAACTCTTCTGTAGCCGCCGCGACAATCACCTCCGCGCAAGCTGGTATGGTTCAGTCGCAATTGGCATATACGCGGGATTTCGAGCGTGAAGCAGATCGTCTTGGATACCAGACGTTGGAAAGAGCCGATTTCGACGTAAGAGCGATGGGTGATTTTTTTGAGCGTTTGCAAAAAGCAGGTCACCTTTACGAGAACAATGCGCCGGTTTATTTGCGTTCGCATCCGCTGACCGTCGAACGCATTTCTGACATGCAGAACCGGGCTCAAAATTCTCCCTATCGTCAGGTGGTCAGCAGTCTTGAATTCCATCTCGTGCGGGCCAAGTTGCAGGCTCAGGCGGGGACGCCTGTGGAGGCGCTCAGGGCTTTTGAGGCTCGCTTGAACGAAAGGAAATTCATCTCTGAAGTCGCGACCCGCTATGGATTGCTCGTCTCGCTGATGCGAGCGAAGAAAATAGCCGAGGCACAGCGCGAACTAGGCAGTCTAATTGCCCTTAAGGTTTCATCGCCGATGATTGCCGGAATGGCGGCAGAGATCAAGAATGCCGCGGGCGACAAGGCTGCCGCGCAAACGATATATCGTGAGGCCTTGCAGCATTTTCCGAAATCCCAATCCCTGGTCTACGGTTATGCAGAGGCGTTGTTCGGTGCAGGAAAACATGATCAGGCGCTGCAGTTTATTCGCAGTCAGGTCCAGCAGAATGTTTTTAACTATAAGCTTTACGGCATGCAGGCCAAAAACTATGCTGCACTTGGCAAACGCCTGCAGCAGCATCGGGCTCAGGCGGAGTACTATTTCTTGCAAGGGCAGCTTGGGCCTGCAATCCAGCAATTGCAGTTTGCCCAAAAGTCGACCGATGGGGACTTTCAGGAGCAGTCGGCGGTCGATGCCCGTTTGCGCGAGTTGCGAAAGCTACAGGCCGAAGAAGACAAGCGAAGAAGAAATGGCGGTTAGAATAGCCCGTTTATCGCTTTGGAACGGATCATGCAGTTTGATCGAGAACTCGATGTCAAGGGGCTGAATTGCCCGCTTCCGATATTGCGCACAAAAAAAGCGCTTTCCGAAATGGAATCGGGCCAGGTTCTGCGCGTGGTGGCGACCGACTCAAACGCTGCCAAGGATTTTCAGGCCTTCGCTAGACAGACTGGCAATCAGTTGCTTGGTGAGAGAAAAATTGATCAGGTTTTTGAATTCTTTTTTCAGCGTAAGTAATTCAAGGGTCTCGGGCTTTGCCAATGATCGCGAAAGATTTCCGTTTCGCACTTTTTGATGGCGACGACGGTACAGCGACCCTGCTCTCTGATTATCGTCGCACGCTCGAGTTCGGCGGTGGCAGAATCGAATCCTTTATCGACTCGCTGGAAGCAGTAGCGAAGCAAGGCGAATGGATTGCGCTGGCCGCGGATTACGAGCTTGGCGCTTGTTTCGAAACTGCTGCGTCGCAATCGGATCAGGCGCGTCCTCGGCTTCGCGCTTGGGTCTATGGCCATGCACAAACGCTCGATGTCGGGGAAGTCGCGGCTTTTCTCGAAAGTCAGGTGGCCAAGCTGTCCGAACGCGAGCGCGTTGCTGGCGTCGCCGAGCTAACGCCAGCGCTGAATTCGGAAAACTATTCGGAGAAGGTCGTACGGATTCGAAAATGGATCGCCGATGGGGATTGCTATCAGATTAACCTGACTTTTCCGCTCGATTTCAAGGTCTACGGTCATCCCTTGGCGCTTTATGCGCGGTTGCGCGAACGCCAGCCGGTACGTTACGGCGGATGCATTTTCAGTCTGGATGAAGCGGCGTTGTCGTTTTCCCCCGAGCTGTTTTTCGAGCGCAAGGGTGTCCGTATCATCACGCGGCCGATGAAGGGGACGGCGTCGCGTGGAAGCAACCCGCATGAAGACGAAGAGCGAGGAGAAGCGTTGCTTGCCTCCGAAAAGGAGCGTGCCGAAAACGTCATGATCGTCGACCTCCTACGCAACGATCTCGGCCGGTTGGCCGCTCCCGGCAAGGTGCGCGTCGATGCGTTGTGCGAACTCGAAGCCTACCCGTCGCTCTGGCAGATGGTGTCTACCGTATCGGCTGAATTGCCGCAGGCGCGTCTGTTCGACCTGTTTCGGGTATTGTTTCCCTGTGGTTCAATTACCGGCGCGCCTAAGATCCGCGCCATGCAACGCATCGCCGCCCTCGAGGAACGCCCGCGTGGGTTATACACCGGCACACTCGGCTGGCTGGCGCCGGATGGCTGTTGCCGTTTCAATGTGGCTATTCGCACGCTTGAAATCACTCGCGACGGATCGGGCAAACTTGGCATCGGGAGTGGCATCGTCATCGATGCACAAGCGCAAAATGAGTATGCCGAATGTCTGCTCAAGGCCCGCTTCCTGACCGGATTCGATCCGGGGTTCGAATTAGTCGAGACTATGCGCCTCGAACGAAGCGAGTACCCGCTTCTGTCGCTGCACATGCAGCGCCTGGAGACTTCGGCGCGGGCGCTCGGTTTTGCCGGCGATTGGTCGGCGATGCGTGTCAGTCTGGAAAAGCAGGCTGCCGATCATCCGGAAGGCGTGCATCGCGTTCGGCTGACGCTAGCGCATAACGGTTTCTTTTGCATTGCTGTCGTTCCATTGGTCGAGGAAAACAGAGACTGGCAAGTCATTCTCGCGGACGAAGGGCTGGAAGCCGATGATTACCTTCTGCGTCATAAGACGACGGCGCGGAGCCACTATGATCGTGCGCTGGCTGAGTTGCCAGAAGGCGTATTCGATGCGATCTTCTTCAACACGCAAGGCGAAGTGTGCGAAGGCGCGCGCAGTAATATTTTTGTCGAACGAGGCGGCAGGTTGCTGACACCGCCGGTGCAATGCGGTCTATTGCCAGGCGTTATGCGCCGACATCTGCTGGAATCAGGACGCGCGGTCCAGGAGGTGCTGACGCGTGGCGATCTGCTCGGAGCCTCTCGCCTTTACGTGGCCAACGCCTTGCGCGGTTTGATGCCGGTGAAATTGAAAGGCTGAGTGTCGGGGGGTTAAACCGAGGTCTTGTTTTTGAGCCACTTGGTCACGGGCTCCGGTTGGTAGTGATTCATGGCATCGAGCAGGCGTTCGATGTCGGCGTCAGTGAGTGCCATCGCCCGGTTCTGCGCACGCAGAAAACCTTCATTGACAGCATGGTCGAAAAGCGCGAGCAGTGGATTGTAGAAGCCATTGACGTTGAGCAGACCCATCGGCTTAGTGTGAAAGCCGAGCTGGCCCCAGGTCAGGATTTCGCAAAACTCTTCGAAAGTGCCGAAGCCGCCAGGCAGGGCAATGAAACCGTCCGACAATTCGGCCATGCGCGCTTTGCGCGTATGCATCGAGTCGACAACCTCAAGACGCGTCAGTGAGCGGTGATCGACCGGGCGGCCTTCGACTTCTTTGTCCATTAGCGCTTCCGGAATGACGCCGATGGTGGTGCCGCCGGCTTCCAGGCAGGCGTCGGCGACGACGCCCATCAGGCCGACATTGCCGCCGCCGTAGACGAGTTCGATCTGCCGCTCTGCCAAGATGCGGCCGACGTTCTCCGCCTCGGCACGATAGCGTGGATCATGGCCGGGATTCGAGCCGCAGAAAACGCAAAGTCGTCGCATGCCGGATCAGGAATGTCCGGTGCTGCCGAAGCCACCATCGCCGCGCGAGCTGGTGTCGAATTCGTCCACGACGTTGAAGGCAACCTGCAGGACCGGGACAACGACAAGTTGCGCCAGTCGGTCAAGCGGATTGAGCGTAAAACTGTCTCTGCCACGATTCCAGGTCGATACCATGATCTCGCCCTGGTAGTCGGAATCGATCAGGCCGACCAGATTGCCGAGGACGATGCCGTGTTTGTGGCCGAGACCCGAGCGCGGCAGGATCATCGCCGCAAGACCGGGATCGGCTAGGTGGATGGCGATGCCGGTCGGGACCAGCATGGTTTCGCCGGGTTGGATTTTGACCGGTGCTTCGATACAGGCACGCAGATCAAGTCCTGCCGATCCGGGAGTGGCGTAGTGCGGCGGGTTGTCCTTGAGGCGCGGGTCGAGAATGCGGACATCGATACGGTGCATCAGCGTTTCTCCAGCAAGTCGGCGATGCGTGCCACCAATTGGCGCGCCAATTCGATTTTCGGGCCTGGGGTGAGCGAGTGCTCGCCAGCGTCGTCGAACAACATCAGCGTATTGTTCTCGCCGCCAAATCCATCCTGAATCAGGTTGCCGGCGATCAGCGGAATATTCTTGGCGCGGCGTTTCTTCTCCGCGTATTCAGGGAGGTTCCGGCTTTCCGCAGCGAAGCCGACGCACAGCGGCGGGGTTGCCAGGGCAGCGACGTCGGCCAGGATGTCGGGGTTTTGCACCAGTTCGATGGCTGGCGCAGCGGTTCCGTCTTTCTTGATCTTGTGTTCGGCGCAGGCTTGCGGGCGGTAGTCCGCAACTGCGGCGACGCCGACGAAAATATCTTGGTTGGCGATGCGCTGTATGACCGCAGCGTGCATGTCGAGGGCGCCGGTAACGTCGATGCGGTTGACGCCGCGCGGCGTTGGCTGGCAGACCGGCCCGCAGATGAGCGTGACTTCGGCGCCGGCGTCCCGCGCGGCACGGGCGACGGCGAAGCCCATCTTGCCGCTTGAGAGGTTGGTGATGCCACGCACCGGGTCGATCGCCTCGAAGGTCGGCCCCGCGGTCAGCAGAAGTTTTTTGCCGGCAAGGCGCTTTGGCTGGAAGTAGGCGACGACCTCGGTGAAGATGTCTTCTGGTTCAAGCATGCGGCCTTCTCCAACCTCGCCACAGGCTTGCTCGCCGCTCGCCGGACCGAGGATGGTCACGCCGTCGTTGCGCAGGGTGGCGATATTGCGTTGGGTGGCCGGATTGCCCCACATTTGCAGGTTCATTGCCGGAGCGACGAGCAGCGGGCAGTTGCGCGCCAGCGTCAGGCTGCTCAGGAGATCGTCGGCGAGGCCGTGTGCGACCTTGGCAATAAAGTTGGCCGTCGCCGGCGCGATGAGCAGAAGGTCGGCCTCGCGCGAGAAATTGATGTGCGCCATGCTGTTGCTGGCGCTGGTGTCCCATTGTTCGACGAAAACATGCTTTCCCGATAGCGCTTGAAAGGTCGTCGGGCCGACGAAGTGGGTGGCGGACTTGGTCATGGCGACCTGTACCGACGCACCTTGTTTGATCAACAGGCGGACGAGCTCGGCAGCTTTGTAGGCGGCGATGCCGCCAGTGACGCCAAGAGCGATGCGTTTTCCGGTTAATTCCATGAGAATTTCTCGAAAGCGTTGTTAAAATGCTGGATGAATTGAAATCGGCTGCGAAAGAATCTGGGCAGTCCGATACAGAGTGTTTGCGAAAGACGCATTTTAACCGAGATTACACCATGGCAATTACTGACTGGCCAAAGGATGAGCGTCCGCGCGAACGTCTTTTGTCACAAGGCGCCGGGGCGCTTTCCGACGCCGAATTGCTGGCGATATTCCTGCGTGTCGGCGTCAAGGGGAAAAGCGCCGTCGATCTGGCGCGCGATTTGATCGGCCATTTTGGCAGCCTGAATCGCTTGTTTTCGGCATCTCAAGAGGAGTTGTCGACGATTCCCGGCATGGGGGCCGCGAATTACGCCCAGTTGCAAGCGGTGCTGGCCCTGGCAAGGCGGGCGCTGATTGAGGAGATGAAGCGGTCCGGTGTTTTATCCACGCCATCGGCGGTGCGCGATTATCTGCGCCTGCATCTGGCAGGTCTGCCACACGAGGTTTTTTTCGCGCTCTGGCTCGACGCGCAAAACAGATTGATTGCGGCGGAAGAACTGTTTCGTGGCAGCCTGTCACAAACCAGCGTTTATCCGCGCGAAGTGGTCAAGAAGGCTTTGGCGCATAATGCGGCTGCCGTTGTTCTGGCCCACAATCATCCTTCCGGGTTGGCGGAACCCTCGGCGGCGGATGAGTTCCTGACGCGTGAACTCAGGCAGTCACTTGCGTTGGTCGATGTGCGCGTGCTTGATCACTTCATCGTCGCCGGGGTTTCGGCTCCCCTGTCGTTTGCCGAAAAGGGGCTTTTGTAACAATAAAAACAAGAAATTGCTTGATGTTTTCCGGCGATATGGGGTAGAATCACCCCCTTTCTTCCCAAGGTCTACTGGAGCAACAATCATGGCGCGTGTTTGCCAAGTAACGGGTAAAGGCCCGATGGTAGGGAACAACGTTTCTCATGCCAACAATCATACGAAGCGCCGCTTCCTCCCGAATCTGCAATACCGCCGTTTCTGGGTCGAGAGCGAAAACCACTGGGTGCGCCTGCGCGTATCCAACGCCGGTCTGCGCACCATCGACAAGAAGGGTATCGACGCCGTGCTCGCCGAATTGCGTGCTCGCGGCGAGATCTGATAAGGAATTCAGCCATGCGCGAAAAAATCAAGCTTGAATCGTCGGCCGGTACGGGTCACTTCTATACCACGACCAAGAACAAGAAGACCACGCCCGAAAAGCTGGAAATGATGAAGTACGATCCCAAGGCACGCAAACATGTGACCTACAAGCAAACCAAGCTGAAATAAGCGGTTTGCCTTGGCACGAAAAAACCCTGCTCCCTACGCAGGGTTTTTTTTTGACCCTGTGTCGTGCGCTAGACTGGAATCCAGAACGATTTGCCGGCGTGTTTGTCGAATCCGATAATTTTTGCAGGATAATTTGAAGCGCGATGCAAATTTGCGGAACTTTGCGGAAAAAGCCGCACGGATTGTTTTTTTGCGCAGGGTCAGAATGGTTTTCGGCTTCTTGTGATATGGAGTTGATATGAGTGAAAGTCTAATCAAGGTTCCTGCCAGCGGCGCGAAAATCGTTCCTGGTCAGGCCATTCCGGATAACCCGATCATTCCCTACATCGAGGGCGACGGCATCGGCGTCGATATCACGCCGGTCATGATGAAAGTCGTCGATGCGGCGGTCGCCAATGCGTACGGCGGCAAGAAGAAGATTTACTGGATGGAAGTTTACGCTGGCGAGAAGTCGACCCGCATGTACGGCTCCGATGTCTGGCTTTCGACCGAGACACTTGAGGCGCTCAAGGAATATTCGGTGTCGATCAAAGGGCCGATGACGACGCCGGTTGGCGGCGGCATCCGCTCGCTCAACGTGGCCCTGCGCCAGCAACTTGATCTTTACCAGTGCGTACGTCCGGTGCGCTATTTCCGCGGCGTGCCGTCGCCGCTCAAACAGCCCGAACTCACCGACATGGTCATCTACCGCGAAAATACCGAGGATATTTACGCCGGTGTCGAATGGCAGGCCGGTACCGACGCTTGCAAGAAAATCGTCAAATTCCTGCAGGAGGAAATGGGGGTCAAGAAAATCCGTTTCCCCGAATCTTCGTCGATCGGTATCAAGCCCGTGTCCAAGGAAGGCACCGAGCGCCTTGTGCGCGCCGCGATCAAGTATGCGATCGCCAACCAGCGCAAATCGGTGACCCTGGTGCATAAGGGCAATATCATGAAGTTCACCGAAGGCGGTTTCCGGGATTGGGGTTACGCGCTCGCCAAGAATGAATTTGGCGGCGTCGAGATCGACGGCGGGCCGTGGCTCAAGTTGCCGAACGGGATTGTCATTAAGGACGCCATCGCCGACGCCTTCCTGCAGCAGATCCTGTTGCGCCCGGCCGAGTACGATGTGATAGCGACGCTCAATCTGAACGGCGACTACATCTCCGACGCGCTGGCGGCACAGGTCGGCGGTATTGGCATCGCGCCCGGGGCCAATATTTCCGACAACTATGCGTGCTTCGAAGCGACGCACGGCACCGCGCCGAAGTACGCCGGCAAGGACAAGGTCAATCCCGGTTCGTTGATTCTGTCGGCGGAAATGATGCTGCGCCACCTCGGCTGGCTGGAGGCCGCCGACCTCATCGTCAAGTCGATGGAGGCGGCGATCGGCGACAAGGTCGTGACCTATGATTTCGCGCGTTTGATGGACGGCGCGACCGAGGTGTCGTGCTCGGCCTTCGGCGACGCGATGATCGAACGCATGTGACGCGTTCATAAAACCTGAAAGGCCTGTTGCGACGATTGTCCCAACAGGCCTTTTTCTTACTGGCAACGCTTTACTTCAGGTCGAAGCGATCGAGGTTCATCACCTTGTTCCATGCGGCTACGAAATCGCGAACGAATTTTTCTTTCGCATCATCCTGCGCATAAACTTCGGCTAGAGCACGCAGTTGCGAGTTCGAGCCGAAGACGAGATCGACGCGTGTTGCGGTCCACTTCAACGCGCCTGTTGAGCGATCGCGGCCTTCGAAGGTTTCCGCAGTTGCTGAAGTCGGTTTCCACTCCGTGCGCATGTCGACCAGATTGACGAAAAAGTCGTTGCTGAGCACGCCCGGTTGCTTGGTGAAGACGCCGTGCGCCGATTGTCCGACGTTGGCGTTCAAGGCGCGCAGGCCGCCGACGAGCACGGTCATTTCCGGAGCGGACAGGGTCAGTAGTTGCGCCTTGTCGATCAGCAGTTCCTCGGTCGGGATCGAGTAACGGGTCTTCAGGTAGTTGCGGAAACCGTCGGCGACGGGTTCGAGCACCGCGAAGGAGGCAACGTCGGTCTGCTCCTGCGTGGCGTCGGTCCGGCCAGGGGAGAACGGAACTTCCACCGCGTAACCGCCGGCCTTCGCGGCCTGTTCGACCGCCGCGCAGCCGCCAAGAACGATCAGGTCGGCCAGTGAGACTTTCTTGCCGCCGCCTTGCGCCGCATTGAACGCCGAGCGGATGCCTTCAAGCGCCACCAGTACCTTGGCCAGTTGTGCCGGCTGGTTGGCTTGCCAGTCTTTCTGCGGGGCGAGGCGAATGCGCGCGCCGTTGGCGCCGCCGCGCATGTCAGAACCGCGGAACGTCGAGGCGGAAGCCCATGCGGTCGATACCAGCTCGTTCGTCGTCAGGCCGCTGGCCAGGATTTTCGCCTTGAGGTCGGCGATGTCCTTCGCGTCGATCAGGGGATGATCGACGGCAGGCAACGGATCCTGCCAGATCAGTGCTTCATCCGGCACTTCCGGGCCGAGATAGCGGGCACGCGGCCCCATGTCGCGGTGTGTCAACTTGAACCAGGTGCGGGCGAAGGCATCGGCAAACGCTTCCGGGTCTTTGTGGAAACGGCGAGAGATCGGCTCGTAAATTTTATCGAAGCGCAGCGACAGGTCGGCTGTCGTCATCATCGGTCGGTGTTTCTTCGACGGATTGTGCGCATCCGGGATCATGTCTTCTTCCTTCACGTCCTTGGCCAGCCACTGATTGGCGCCGGCAGGACTCTTGACGAGTTCCCACTCATAGCCGAAGAGTGTGTCGAAGTAGCCCATGTCCCATTGGGTCGGATTCGGCTTCCAGGCGCCCTCGATGCCGCTGGTCGTGGTGTACTCTCCTTTGCCGGTGCCGAAACTGTTCTTCCAGCCGAGACCCATTTCTTCGATCGGGGCGGCCTCGGGCTCGGGGCCGACCAGCTTCGGATCGCCCGCGCCGTGCGCCTTGCCGAAGGTGTGTCCGCCGGCGACGAGCGCGACAGTCTCCTCGTCGTTCATGGCCATGCGGGCAAAGGTTTCACGCACGTCGCGGCCGGAAGCCACCGGGTCTGGGTTGCCGTCAGGGCCTTCCGGATTGACGTAAATCAGGCCCATTTGCACGGCGGCGAGCGGGTTTTCCAGATCGCGGTCACCGGAGTAACGGCTATTCGGTTTGTCGCTGGTGGCGAGCCATTCTTTTTCCGCGCCCCAATAGATATCAATTTCCGGTTGCCAGATATCTGCGCGTCCGCCGCCGAAGCCGAAGGTCTTGAATCCCATTGATTCCAGTGCACAGTTGCCGGCCAGGATCATCAGGTCGGCCCAGGAAATCTTGTTGCCATATTTCTGTTTGATCGGCCAGAGTAGGCGCCGCGCCTTGTCGAGATTGCCGTTGTCCGGCCAGCTGTTAAGCGGCGCGAAACGCTGGTTGCCGGTACCGCCGCCACCGCGTCCGTCGGCAGTGCGATAGGTGCCTGCGCTGTGCCATGCCATGCGGATGAACAGGCCGCCGTAGTGGCCCCAATCGGCCGGCCACCAGTCTTGCGAGTTGGTCATCAGCGCGTAGAGGTCTTTCTTCAGTGCGGCAAAGTCCAGTTTCTTGAATTCCTCGGCGTAGTCGAAATCCTCACCCAACGGGTTCGATTTGGGGTGGTGCTGGTGCAGGATGCCGAGGTTCAACTGGTTAGGCCACCCAGTCACGGTTCGATTGTGCGCCAAACGTCGCTGCGGCACCTTGTGCATGAAAGGGGCATTTGCTTTCGCTGCTCATAAAGTACTCCTTTTTTCGGGGGTTGGAGAAAGGGGGGCTTGATGAGTTCCAACTTTAGACGGTCGAGCGACGATAATCAAACAAATAAAATACCAGATTATTATCGAAATTAACGATCAATGGCGTCAGCAAAAAGCCGGGAGAACTACTGGGGCAGGCTATCGGCTATCGTGTTTCCCGTACGGTACAGGTTGCAGGATTGCTGGCGAAGGCGTTGAGGCCGATGCGCCGCAGGCGTTCAAGACAGCATTCGTAATTCGCGGACCACGCATACGCATGGTTGTCGGCTAACAGGCTGGGGATGTTGTTCAAATCGGTTTCGGCGATGGATAGGCGATCGCTGCCGGTCGTCCGCATGATGCCTTCGACGAGCAACATGTCGGAAAGCAGGTAACCGGCGTATTGGGCCGAAATGCCGGATTGAGCAATGGTCTCTTCGAGCGACAGGCGAGATAACTTACCGACCGCGGCAGTAAGTGTTTCAAGTTCGAGAATGCCGCGCCGGGCATTTCCGTCCGTGACGGCGTGCATGCGTTTCAACGCCGACCAGATGCCGCGGGTGACCGGGCGGCTGATTGTCGTGATCGAGACCGGCGTGGGCAGCATTGTGGTCAGATCCCGCAGTTCCTTCATCAGCAGGCGGCGAGCTTTGGCAAGTTCCTGTGCTCTCATTGGCTGAATGGCACAGCTTGGCGAATTCTTGTTGTGCAGGGTTGCGCATAATTTGCTCCGCCAGATTTTCTGACCCAGCGCTATTCCGAACGACGTGCGTTCCCCGGCAATTTGCAGACTACCGCCGCCGATGTCGAGTACATGACTGGTATTCAAGCGCTCATTTAGTGTTTTTCGGGCAGCTTGGTAGCCATAGGCGCCTTCCGTATTTGGTGGAATGACCAGCACGGCGACGCCGCTGGCAGCCTCAATGGCGGCCAGGGCTTGGGCGAGTTGTTCCTTGTCGCGCAATAAGGCCAGACGCCAGGCGGAAAACCCGCCACCGAGGCGAACGCAGTCCGGTGAAAAGCCGCCTTCCGCCGGTAAAGAGCGAAGCGAGGCGATGGTTTGCAGCAACACGTCTTTGAGGCCCTGGTTGGCAGAGACCGCGCCGAGGTAATTGAATTCGGAGCGTTGAATCGAAGCGCTATCCGACGCCCCAGCCCGGATGCCGGACGATCCCATGTCGAAGGCAATCCGCACGGTTCCGATGCGCTCACCGATGCAGCGGGCAGGGTGCTGGCTAGTGTAGCCAGCAGGCAAAGGATTTTTCGGGCGATGGGCATGGGCGTCACATGTGCAGGTAACCCATGGCACCAACCAGCAATCCGAGGCAGGACGCCCCATAGACGCCGGCCAGCATCCAGCGCTTGCGGGTCAACAGCGTGATGGCCGAGAGCGCGATGGCAATCTGGAGCAGCGTTGTCGCCAGTGCCCAACGCTCATGAACATGCATCTCCTGCTCGCTCTTGTGGTCCGCCTCCTTGGCGGCGGTTTCCAGTTTCTCGGCCTCCGCCTTGATTTCTTCCTTCTCCCTCTTGTAGTGCTCGACGGCGTCGCGGAATTTGGTCTGGGCTTCGCCGGTCGTCAGCGTCACGGAAAGCTCGGCTAGGTTTTGCTTGTTGCTCTTGGCCTGATAGTAATTCCACTGGTTGGACGCAGAAGTTTTCTGGATGGCCGCCTCATTCTTGTAGAGCAGTGCCAGGTTCTGGGAGTGGCCGCCCAGGTAGCCGAAAATCGCACCCACGGTTAACAGGATCGCCGTCAGCACCGCGACGCGCGAGGTGAATCCGTCGCACCCGTGCTGTGCGACGTGCTCGACTTCATGATCGTGCGGGCCGTGTACGTGGAAACCATGACCGGACATTGCGAAAACTCCTTGGGTGAGTGAATAGATGAATCGGGCACGAATTCTACCTTGGCGGCATCGTCAACGATTTATCGAGCCGAAGTTGGTTATTCCATCGCTTGAGAAAGCTTCTGACCTTTATTCGGCCATGGCCAGGGTGTTTATTCCAAGTATGAATTCTTGCTTGAACATGGCAAGCATGGAACGAAAGTGGAGTGGCAACTACGCGACAGATTGCCGCTGGAATCTGACTGGCAGGCCAGCCGCCGCTTTGGCCAATAAGTACTCCTACGAACGATAGATAAAAAACTTGCTTCGGAGTTATTGTTTCCATATTATTGGAAATATGGAAAACAAAGAAGCCATTGATGCCTTGGCGGCGCTTGCGCAGGAGAGTCGGCTGGCGGTGTTCCGCTTGCTGGTGCGTTTTAATCCCGATGGGATGACGCCCGGCGTGATCGGCGAGCAGCTTGGCATGCCGGCGCCGACGCTTTCGTTTCATCTCAAGACGCTGGCGCAGGCCGGATTGGTGTCGACAGTGCAGGAGGGGCGCTTTCTGCGCTATCGCGCCGAGGTGCCGCGCGTGCGCGAGCTGATCGATTTTCTGACAGAGGATTGCTGTGCCGGCAATCCCGAACATTGCATTCCGAAAGGTAAGAACTGATGTCACCGATTGCTCCTGTCAATGTATTGGTGCTGTGCACCGGCAATTCCGCCCGCTCGATTCTCGGCGAGGCGCTGTTCAACCATCTCGGCGCCGGGCGCGTGCAGGCGTACTCGGCCGGCAGCCAGCCGGCGGGCAAGGTGAATCCGGTGGCGTTGGAGACGCTGGAGAAACACGGCGTGCCGCTGCCTGCGGACGTGCGCAGCAAGTCGTGGGACGAGTTCGCCAAGCACGATGCACCGAGCATCAACTACATCTTTACCGTTTGCGCCAGCGCGGCCGGCGAGGTGTGCCCGATCTGGCCGGGGCATCCGACGACGGCGCATTGGTGCATCGCCGATCCGGCGCATGTCGAGCCGATCGAGGCGCGGCGCGAGGCTTTTGAAAAGGCCTACGCGTCGCTGGAGAAGCGGATCAAGGCCTTCCTCGCGCTCGGCCAGATGCTGCCCGGTGTATTCCAGTCCGTTGGGCGCATGGAGGTGGCGCAGGTGAACTTGCCGGTCGGGCTGCTGATATGGGTGATGATCATCCCGATGCTGGTCAAGGTCGATTTCGGTGCGCTGCACGAGGTACGCCAGCATGTGCGTGGTATCGGTGTGACCCTCTTTGTGAACTGGCTGGTCAAGCCGTTCTCCATGGCTTTCCTTGCTTGGCTGTTCGTGCGTCAGGTATTTGCGCCGTATCTGCCGGCCGACCAGATCGACAGCTACATCGCCGGCCTGATCCTCCTCGCCGCCGCGCCGTGTACAGCGATGGTTTTCGTATGGAGCCGGCTCTCGAACGGCGACCCGTTATTCACGCTGTCGCAGGTGGCGTTGAACGACACGATCATGATCTTCGCCTTCGCGCCGCTGGTCGGCTTCCTGCTCGGTATTTCGGCGATCGTCGTGCCGTGGGGGACATTGTTTACTTCGGTCGTGCTCTACATCGTCATCGCGGTGATGCTTGCCCAGATCTGGCGCAAGTCGCTGCTCAGGCGGGGGCAGGCGGGCTTCGATGCCGCGATGGCGCGGATCGGGCCGTGGTCGATCTCGGCGTTGCAGCTGACCCTCGTGCTCCTCTTCGCCTTTCAGGGCAAGGCGATCATCGAGCAGCCGCTGGTCATCGCCCTCCTCGCTGTGCCGATCCTGATCCAGGTGTTCTTCAATTCGGCGCTGGCTTACGGGTTGAACCGGGTTGCCGGCGAGAAACATTCGGTGGCCTGTCCGTCGGCGCTGATCGGTGCGTCGAACTTCTTCGAGCTGGCGGTGGCGGCGGCGATCAGCCTGTTCGGTTTCGAATCCGGCGCGGCGCTAGCGACCGTCGTCGGCGTACTGATTGACGCGGGCGAGTTCTGCTTCTGGAATGCCCGGCCCTTCGTCTTCGACGGCGAGGCTCAGTACATACGATGAATCCTCGATCCGGATGCGAGCGCTGCGCCCGTATTTGAAGGCATTGTCGATCAGATTCTGCAGGGCGCGCCGTAATCCGGTGAGGTGGCCGGAGTAGGGGGCGCGGGCTGCGCCTTCGAGTTGAATCTCCTGTCCCAGGATGCTGGCGTCGTCGATCAGACTGAGCACCAGCGCATTGATGTCGATCAGGCACGGCGGTTCTTTGTCACCGATGTCGCGCAAATAGTCGAGCGTGGCGTCGAGCATCGCGGCCATGGCTTCCAGGTCGGCTTCCATCTGGCTGCGTAGCTTGGGGTCCTCGACCAGTTCAGTACGTAGGCGCAGACGGGTGAGTGGGGTGCGCAGGTCGTGCGAGACGGCGGCCAGTGCGCGCGAGCGTTCGCCGAGCAGGCGTCGGATGCGTTCCTGCATGTGATTGAAGGCTTGGGCGGCGCGGCGGGTTTCCGTCGGTCCGGTCTCGGCCAGCGGTGGCGCGTCGAGATCGATACCGAGCGTATCGGCGGCCTGTGCCAGTTTTTGCAGCGGTTTCGTCGCTTCACGAACGGCGAGCATGACGACGGCGACGACAATGAGCAGGGTGACAAGGAGGTGGGAAATCAGGACGTAGCCTTCGCCGCGCACGGTCTCGATCAATCCGGGTTCACGGCTGTCGTCGTGTAACCGCTGGCGCAGGCGGCTGATCTGCACGTCGATGGCCCGGTCGTAGGGTTCGGCTTCACGTCCATGGATCATTTCGGTCAGTTGATCGCGGTTGAGAACCCGGTTGGGGTGGTCGAGCAGGATGCGCAACAGGCGATATTCGCCGCCGGAAAGCGGGGTGACGACACCGTCAGGGGCCGTGAGCAAACGCGTCCCGGTATCGAGCGACCATCCGGCAAAGCAGAGGAAGCGGGAAGACTCCGGGCGCAGGTTGGGCGGCAGGGCGCGCGTGCGGCGCAGGATGGACTTGATGCGGGCGAGCAGTTCGCGCGGGTTGAAGGGTTTAACCAGATAATCGTCAGCGCCCATTTCGATGCCGACGATGCGGTCGGCGTCCTCGCCACGTGCCGTCAGCATCAGCACCGGAATGCCGGCTAAATGGCTTTCCTTTTTGGCGCGCAGATCGCGGCACAGCATCAGCCCGTCGGCGTCCGGCAACATGAGATCGAGCACGATCAGGTCGATGGCGTGCCGGTCCAGTTGTTGCCACATCTCACGTCCGTCTCGCGCAGCGATCGCGTCGAAATGGTTGCGTTCCAGATAATCGACAAGAAGCCGGCGAATTTCTGGGTCGTCGTCTACGATGAGAACGCTGTCGGATTTTTCCATAATGGCTTTATATCGCTTAACGCAAGGCGCCGGAAATTTGTTTGTAACCCAGTGTAACGCATGGCGTCTGTGCAACGTGGCGATGCAATAGGCGTTTCTGGCGCAACATGTGGATTACATGTTTTGGATTTAATCATGGCCATGGACGGACGATAGTGCGGACGTCCTGACTATGTTCAACGATCGAGGAGAAAACCATGAAGTCGAAGATGAATTTGACATTGGCCGCTTTGTTGGGGCTGTTGGTATCTGTGCCAGTCATGGCGCAGCCTGGACCCGGCGTGGGGGGCGGCCCGGGAATGATGCAGAATGCTGGTCCCGGTGCGGGTATGGGGCCAGGCGGTGGTGGCCGGGGAGGTATGCGCTGGAATCAGAATAATACGACCGGCTGGTCGATGATGACGCCGGAAGAGCGGACAGCGCATCGGGCGCAGATGCGTTCGGTCAAGACCTATGAAGAGTGCAAACAGTTACAGACTGAACATCGGACGTTGATGGAGGCTCGCGCCAGGGAAAAGGGGCTGACCTTGCCAACGCCGCGGCAGAACGCTTGTGAGCGCATGCAGGCTCGCGGGTTCTTCAAATAGCCGTTGTTCTTGTCGTGATGGGCTTGCTCCGGCGCCGAATTCAGGAGGCTTGGCCGGGGCGTTGCCCTTCATCTTGTTGTCGTCGGCTTGGACGGAAGCGGCGTCGCGATTGAGGTCGTTGTGCTGATGTTGCGCCAGAATGGGTCGGCATTTACGGCCAATTCCGCTTAATAAGTCATTAACTTGAATTACTGATAATTCATTTTAATTTAGTTGTGGTGATTATCTAGAGCTTGTAATATTCACAAATTGGTTTGATTCTCAGTTATATCGCACTGAGTCCTCTGTAAAACATGCAAAAAAAGCAGTCCGAACCAACGACCCCAAAAGTCTATCTGATCGATGATGATCCGATAGCGACTTTCCTGCTGACCGATCTGGTCGAGTCAGTCAATCTTCCCTATGTGATTTTCGAAAGTGCGGTGCAGTTTCTCAAGCAGGAGAATCTGAACGAGCTTCAGGGATGCATTGTTTGCGATTTGCGCATGTCCGGACTGAGTGGACTTGAACTTCAGGACGAGCTGCATAAGCAGGGAATCAATCTGCCGATGATCTTCATCTCGGCATATGCCGAAGTGCAGGCCGTGGTACGTGCGATGCGCGGTGGTGCGCTTGATTTTTTCCAGAAGCCTTATCCTTCTCAGCAGATGATCGAGCGTATCCAGGACGGCATCCGCATCGACCAGGAACGTACCACGCTTCAGACGCGAAATCGTGAGATCGGTGAGCGCATGGCCTTGTTAACGCCGCGCGAGAAGGAAGTCCTGCAGGGGATTTTCGAGGGCAAACTGACCAAGGTTATTGCGGAGGAGCTTGGAATCAGCACCCGTACTGCAGAGACCTACAGGCAATTGATCATGCAGAAATTGCAGGCCGGTTCGATTGCTGAACTGGTTCGGCTGGTCGTTGAAGCCATGAACGGTCAGACTCCTGCGTCATCCTAGAAATCGGCGGCTCCGCAACGCGGCTTTAGCCGTTATCCTCATCTTCTGGTGCGCTTACGCGCATTGATTCCGTCGATCCCAGACGGTTTCAGTTCGATTCAGTCCGGGTCTTCGCCGTGCGCAGAAGGTCGAGCGCTTGATCGAAGTCGAAACGGCAAATGGCGGATAACAGACTGTCGCTCGTATCACCAAGAATCGATTTGAGATATTCCTTTTCATCCTGCGCAAGAGTGTGAGCCGCCAGATCGCCTTCGTTGAGCAATTCATTCAGTTTCTGAAGCAGTTCATTTCTGCGTTCGGGAGCGGGAAATCCCGAAATTGGATCGATCTCGTCTTCTCTTGGTGCGGCATTCAGGACGTTCTTGAGGTCAACGAAAAGGGTGGATAGTTCGGATTTCATGGATTGGAAGTTCTGATTGATTTCTTCCCGAGGGGCATGGTCCGGATTGCAGAAAGCAACACCGTGGCGCCTTCCGAAACTGCGGTGGCCCCGATCAGGGATGCCGAACCCTTTAACGAATGGGTTAATTGCTCTGCGGTTTCGAGTTGGCCGGAATCGAGCGCTCTGGAAATATTTTCCACATCGGATTGGTGACCGTCGAGGAACAGCGCAAGAATGCGGAGGTATTTGACCTCATTTCCGCGCACTCTTTCGAGGGCGTTATCGATATCGATTCCAGGGGCTTTCTTGAGAAGGTCTTTCAAGCCGAGCGAAGGTAGCGCCGAATTCGATGTTTGTTCGGGCTTGCGGGTATTTTGTTCGGAGGAAGCGGGAAGCCATTTGGCCAGCATGGCGTAGAGTTTGTCGGGATTGACGGGCTTGGCGATGAAGTCATTCATGCCGGCATCAATGCACATCCGACGGTCTTCGTCGAAAGCGTTGGCTGTCATCGCCAGAATCGG
Organism: uncultured Propionivibrio sp.; assembly: GCA_964575415.1. GTDB lineage: Bacteria > Pseudomonadota > Gammaproteobacteria > Burkholderiales > Rhodocyclaceae > Propionivibrio. The sequence continues at coordinate 33,116 of CAZNQL010000012.1, read as the reverse complement.
CATTTGCCCATTTTTGCCTAGCGTGCGGATGGCCCGACTGGCTTCAAGGCCCTTCATTTCTGGCATCTGAACATCCATCAGAATGAGGTCGTATCGAGTGGTCCGTGCCTTGTCGACCGCTTCTCGTCCGGTGCGAGCGGTGTCGACGTGAAAGCCGATACCATGGAGCAGCAGTTGTGCGACCTCAAGATTCACTTCGACATCGTCTGCAATGAGTACGCAGGCGCCGGTGAAACTCTTGCGCAAATTTTCTTCGAGATGCGCCTTGACCGAGTCGGCAGAGAGCGGCATGTCCCCGTGGCCGCGTTCGAGACGGACAGTCAGCCAGAAGGTGCTGCCATGATTGAGGGCGCTTTCTACCCCGACTTCACCACCCATCAGTTCGGCAAGTTTTCTGGTGATGACCAGTCCCAGTCCGCTTCCCCCGAATTTTCGGGTCAACGAGGTATCCGCTTGTTCAAAGGCGTGGAAAAGAGCCGGTAGTTTTTCAGGTGCGATGCCGATACTGGTGTCGGTGACCGCAAAACGAAGCAGCAGGTCATTGCCGGTTTCCTCAACCAAGCTTGCATTCAAGGAAATCTTGCCACGCTCGGTGAACTTGACCGCATTGGACGTCAGATTGAGCAGGGCCTGACGCAAGCGGGTCGAATCGCCGCAGAGCCAATTCGGGACATTGCCCAAATCCATTTCGACGGTCAGGCGTTTTTCCCTCGCTTGGTCGGCGACCATGGCGTAGATGCTTTCCAGAACATCGACCAGGCTGAAGTCGGATTTTTCAATCTTCATCTTGCTGGCTTCAATTTTCGAAAGATCCAGGATGTTGTTGAGAAGCGAGAGCAGGTGTGTCGCTGCCGTATCAATCTTCTCGATCCGCGCCAGTTGCTTTGGCGTCGGTTCGCTGCTCCTGAGTAAATGAGCCAGACCGACAATCGCGTTCATTGGGGTGCGAATCTCGTGGCTCATGTTGGCCAGGAAGGTACTTTTTGCCTCGTTTGCCAGTTCGGCTTGAATGCGGGCTTCGGCCAGCTGAGAGGTTCGCTGCAGCACGAGTTCCTCAAGGTGATGCCGGTATTTGTCGAGTTCCTGTCCCAGTTGTTTCCGTTCGGTGATGTCTTCCTTGATCGCGACATAATGGGTGACTTTTCCGTCCGGTTGCCGGATTGGAGCGATGACGGCGAACTCGATGAAACCAGCCCAGTCCTTGCGTTGATTCTGAAACTCACCGCGCCAGGTGTCGCCGCGAGAAAGCGCGTCCCACATGGTGGCGAAGGTTTCCGGCGGTGTTTTACCTGAATTCAGGAGGCGAGGGTTGTTCCCAATCGCTTCTTCGCGACTGTATCCCGTGTGGTCTACGAATGCCTGGTTAACGTATTCGATTTTTCCGGAGGTGTCCGTGATAACGATTGAATTCGGGCTCTGGCTAACCGCTTCCGAAAGAATGCGCAGACTTTGTTCAGTTTTTTTACGCTGGGTGATGTCGGTCAGCATCAGCCTCAGGATTGGCATGTCTTTCTGGGCGCTATCGATGGACGTGGTTGCATTGACGGATAGGGCGGTTCCGTCCTGCCGGTTAAGCGTGAATTCTTCTTTTTGATCGCTCTGCATCGAACGCCGCAGATAACGACTCCAGCGAATCTGGTCTTCGGTTGCGACGATATTCGAAAAATTGTTTCCGATGAAATCGGCCGCATCGGTCATCAACAAGGTTGCGGCAGTACTGTTCATCTATCTGACTTTGCCTTCCGGAGATAGGGTCAGATAGGCCGATGGCGCGAATTCGTAGAGATTGATGTAACGTTGTCGCGATTGTTCGAGTTCAGAGCGAATGTGCTGAAGGTCATCGTTTTGCTTTTGGAGGACGGTCTGGTTGGCCTTGAGTTGTTGATTGGCAACGCTCATTGCCATGGCGTGCATCTTCTGTTCCGTGATGTCCTCGGCGGTGCCGATCAAGAAGTCGATTTCACCCTTGGCGTTGCGGACGGATTTGACATCGGCATTGACGTAAATGATGGAGCCGTCCTTGCGAACCAATCGTTGTTCGAATTCGACGGAATCGGTTTTTCCGTCAATCAGCTTGAGAATTTCTGGGTAACAGGAGAGGTAATCGTCCGGGTGTGTCAGGTCTTTCCATCCCTTCTCGAAAAGTTCATCGCGAGAATACCCCGTCAATTCTGTCGCCTTGTCATTGAAACGAAGGAAGCGGCGGGTACTGACGGATACGATGACCATGCCGATAAACGGCAGATCAAAGAAGCGTTGCAGAATTTGGTCCAGCTTGATTTGTTCTGCTCGAAGCAGGTATTCCTGGGTCTTCTTGCGTTGGTTCCAGGCCAGGGCAAGAAGGGCGATCATCAAGAGTGCAGCGCAAACAAGCGTGCCGACGACCCACATGATTGAATTCCACATCGGGGCCAAAACGTCGTCGCGGTCGATCCTGACCGACAGATACCAAGGGGTTCCCTGGATAGGTTGGTTGGCCGATAGCACAGTGACGCCGCGGTAATCCGTCGAGATGAATGCTTCCGATGTGTTATCGAGAATGGCACGGACCCCGGGGAGCTCTTTTCGTTCTAGTGGATAACGGGAGAATTGTGGTGGCGTGTTATTGCGTGGCCGATTGAGGATAACGATCTCGTCGCCTTCACGAGCGATTAGTAGCGTATTACCGCTTGGATTTGGAGACGGCCATTCTTGTAACTCTTCGAATATGTGCCGGTCAAGGTCGGCGACGACGATGAGATAGGTTTTGGCCTCCTTTGAGGAAGCCCCGGTGGAGCCCAACGGCACGCTATAAATCATCGAAGTTTTGTTGTCGTTTGAGACGTGGGTTGTGTTGGTCGCGATTTCGCCATTACCCCATATTTTTCCCAGCACCGATTTCGTTTCTTCCGATGCCCACGGAGGCGCGCCATCAGCGACCATGGCCTCGAATTGGCTGTTATAGACGGCGACGAATTCGTAATCGAAACTCTTCCGAAAATGCTCGATATGCCGGCGCTCTTCCCGTAATCCGGCCGGAGTGTTTTTGCCAGGAATTGCCGAGCTAGCGAAGTCGGAGAAATGACTCCGGCTGAGAAAATCGATATTCAAGCGCTGGGTTTTGAGCCATTCATCAATTCGGTCACTTTGCAGTTTGGCGATGGCCTCGAGATTATGAAATGTTTCCTGCTCGATTTCCGGTGTCCTGATTCGAAGATAGGTTATGGCGAGGAAAGGGATCAGCAGCACCAATAAAATGCTGCCTACCATCAAATGCCGGAGATCGATCTGCCTTTGGTTCCGATTTTTGGTCATGGTTTGCGTTTCATATAAGCGGCTTGATGTTCAAGGCCATCAGGTTTCGATGCCGAAATGGAGTGCAATCTTTTCGAAGTCCGACCAGCCGTCAAGAAAAGTGTCCACGACATCGGGATCAAAGTGCTTACCCCGTTCGCCGGAAATGATGGCACGAACGTCGGAAAAGGGGATGGCTTCTTTGTACGCACGGCGCGAAATGAGCGCATCGAATACGTCGGCTAGCGCCATGAGCCGTGGGGAAACCGGAATGTTTTCGCCCCAAAGACCGTCCGGATAACCTCTGCCGTCCCAACGCTCATGGTGCCAGCGAGCGATTTCCTTGGCTTGCAGGAGATATTTTGCCGAGGCGCCCATGTCACGTTCGGCCATCGTGATCGCTTCAGACCCCACAACGGTGTGAGTTTTCATGACCTCCCATTCGTCTGGATCGAGCTTGCCCGGTTTGAGAAGGATTCGGTCCGGGATACCTACTTTTCCGATGTCATGCAGCGGGGCCGATCGCGACAGCATGTCGATGTATTTTCCGTTCAACATTCCGGAAAAGCGAGGGTGGGTTGAAAGCCGTTGCGCGAGTAACCTGACGTAGCTTTGTGTCCGTTGCAGATGGGCGCCAGTTTCGTTGTCCCGCGTTTCGGCAAGCCGGGCAAGCGCCTGAATGCTGATGGCCTGGATCTGCTCGTTCTCGCTCATGCGCAACTCAACTTCGGCTTCGAGGGCATGGTTCTGGTCTTGCAACCAGCGCCTTGCATGGCTGACCAGCAACTGGTTACGAATGCGTGCAAGGATGACTGATGGTTTGAACGGCTTGACGATGTAGTCGGAGACACCGGCATCGAAAGCACATTCTTCCTCTTCTTCGTCAATTTTCGAGGTGATGAAAATGACAGGAATTGTGCAGGTGGCCATGTTGGCACGCAGACTACGCATCACATCATGCCCATCCATTTCCGGCATCATGATATCGAGCAGGATCAATGCCGGTTTCGGATCGTGTTCGGCGAGGCGGAGTGCGGTTTGGCCTGAGTTCGCGACCTTGACGTGATAGTTCGCATTTTGCAGTAACTCTCCCAGTGCGCTCAGGTTTTCCGGGGAGTCGTCCACAATCAAGATGACTTCACCATCAGTTACGCGCCGGTGAGGCATAAACAAGTTGCTCTGCGACCGGGCGACGGGCCTTCCGGTAGTTTGAACAATCTGGTCCATGATCAATATCCCTAGAACCGTTCGAAGTCGCCGTGGTTGATTTGTACGGCGGCGGTGTTTTGCTGTCCGGAGCGTGCGGTGCGTCGGTTGGTTGGAGTGAAGTTTCGCGTAGCCGTTGTGCCGTTGTCGAGCTGGAAGAAGGTCATGGTCTGCTGGAGCTGCTCGGCTTGGGATCCGAGCTCCTCGGCGGTGGCGGCGAGTTCTTCGGAAGCGGAAGCGTTCTGCTGGGTGGCCTGGTTGAGTTGTCCCATGGCGCCATTGATCTGGGCGACACCGGTGGATTGCTCGGCGGAAGCGGAAGCGATTTCCTGAACGAGATCGGAGGTTTTACGGATCGACGGCACCATTTCGGTGAGAAGAGAACCCGCCCGTTCGGCCTGCTTGACGGAAGTGGCGGCGAGATCGCCGATTTCCTGAGCGGCGACCTGAGAGCGTTCGGCCAGTTTGCGAACCTCGGCGGCAACGACGGCGAATCCCTTACCGTGATCGCCAGCGCGGGCGGCCTCGATGGCGGCGTTCAAGGCGAGGAGATTGGTCTGATAAGCGATATCGTCGATGATGCCGATCTTGCCGGCGATGGACTTCATATCCTCGACGGTGCGGGCGACGGCCTCGCCGCCCTCGGCGGCTTCGGTGGCGGCCTTGGAGGCCGTGCCGTCGGTGACGCGGGCATTCTCGGTGTTCTGCGTGATCGAAGCGGACATCTGCTCCATGGAGGAAGTGGTTTCCTCGACGGAAGCGGCCTGTTCGGAAGATGACTGGGAGAGCGACTGGGCGGTGGCGGAGACTTGACCGGCGGCGTTGGACAGGTTGTCGGCGGCACTCCGGACTTCGCCGATGATCTGGGTAAGCTTGCCGATCATGTTTTGCATGGCGCTCATGAGTTGTCCGACTTCATCCTTGCTGTCGGACTCGAGCTTGACCGTCAGGTCGCCTTCCGAAATCCGCGACGCTGCTTCCACTGCCACGTTGATCGGTCGCGTGATCGAACGCGTAACCCACCAAGCGAAAGCGACGGCAATGATAATGGCGGCGATGGTCAAACCAAGAATCAACAGGCGCGTTTGCTCCGCCATGGCTTTGGCATCCTTGCCGACATTTTCCATCAATTCATCTTGGTATTTGATGAGTTCGCGAATCGAATTGACATAGGTGTCGGTGATCGGGCGGAAGTCACCGTAGAGGTGTTTGATAGCCCCCTCTCGATCACCCGACTCATTGAGCTTGACTAACTTATTCAATGCGGCAATGTAGTCGGCGCGAGCGTTTTTGATAGTGGCAACAAGGCGTTTACCTTGTTCAGAGTGTATTGTTTTTTCAAGTTTATCCATTCTGTCCGTGATGACATTGCTCTGCTCCTGACGACGAGCCCGTTGTTTTTCCATTTCAGCGCGATCGGTGATGATGAGTAAGTTGCGGTTGATTTGCGCGATCTGATTCATGGCGCGAATGAGGTCGGTTGCCCAGACCGCTTTAGGGTGTTTGTCATCGACCAAATCGGTGATTTCGCTGTCGAGAGACCCAACGCGGGTAAAGGCGAGTGTCGAGACAATCAGCATAAGAGCAATGGTTAGGCTGAAGCCGATGGCGAGACGAGTGCCGATTTTTAAATTTTTAAACATGATTGACTACTCCTCGTAAGTGATTGCGTGGGGGATACTTGTGATGAACTTTTATGGCGTGATGTGCTGCAATTGGTTTTTTCGCTCTTCCTGTTGCCTGACGGATTGCACCAAGGCAGCGACATCGACGATGAGCGCCACTTCACCGCTACCGAGGATGGTTGAGCCGCCGATGCCGCGCAGGTTGGCGAACATGCGCCCGAGGGGTTTGATGACGGTCTGGAATTCGCCCATGAGCTGGTCGACGACGATGCCCGCGCGTTGTCCACCGAATTGCACGACAACGATGCTTTCGCGAGCAGGGGGAGCGCCTTCGACTTCGAAGAGCTCGCGCAGCCGGATGAACGGGAGTGCCTCTCCCCGTAAATTAAGGAAATTTCTATCACCAGCCAGATTCCGGTGTTCGATGCATTCGACGACGGAATCCAGCGGAATGACGTAAGAAGCTTTGTCGATGCCGACCAGGAACCCATCAATGATGGCCAGCGTCAGTGGGAGTCTGATCGTGAAGGCGGAACCTTCGCCTTCCACAGAGGCGACTTCTACGCTGCCACGTAAGGCCGTGATGTTGCGCCGGACAACATCCATGCCGACGCCGCGTCCGGACAGGTTGGAGACCTGGTCAACGGTCGAGAACCCGGGTTCGAAGATCAGGTTGATGATTTCGTTGTCGTTCAGGCTGGCATCGGAGGGGATCAGTTCGCGTTCGATGGCCTTGGCGCGGATTTTTTCTCGGTTCAACCCGCCACCGTCGTCGGCGACTTCAATGACGATGCTTCCCGAGTCGTGGTAAGCATTGAGGGATACGCGGCCGCAGAGGGGTTTCCCGCGCTCGAGGCGTGTCTCTGCTGCTTCGATGCCGTGGTCGAGCGAGTTGCGCACGAGATGCATGAGGGGGTCACCGATCTTCTCGACGACGGTCTTGTCGAGTTCGGTTTCGGCGCCGCTGATCGCCAGCTCAATTTCCTTACCGAGGTCTTTGGCGACGTCGCGAACAACGCGATGGAAGCGGTTGAATGTGTCACCGATTTGCACCATGCGCAGGCGTAATGCTGAGTCGCGAATATCTTCCACCAGGCGCGAGAGGATCGATGTGGCTTCGACGAGGGTACTTTCGCCACTTTTGAGCGCGAGCAGGTTGGCCGAGGCGCCGGCGATGACCAGTTCGCCGACGAGATCGATGAGTTGGTCGAGCTTGTCGGCCTGCACGCGGACAAGTTGTGCGTCGCGGGCTTTCTTTTCGTTGACCTGCGTTTGTTTGACAACCGCGGCGTCGACGACTTCCTTTTGCACCACTTTTTTATCGACCAGGATTTCCCCCAGAGGGGAAATGTTGGATGCCTTTTCCTGCTTGAGGGTCGTGCTTTGGGAAAGCAAACTCTCATCAAGTTCTGATTGCGTCAAGGCGCCGCATCGCACGAGCATTTCGCCGAGGCGCATCGTGTCTTCAGGAAGTTCCTGAATGAGATGCAGGTAATCGGCCACCTTGCTTTGCGGTGGCAGGATTCGGAGTTCGCATTCATCGCGCACGAAATCGAACACACGTTCGATATCGGCCTTGCCTGCGCGGGTCTGCAAGCGAATTTCAAAACCGAGATAGCAGGATTCTGGGTCCATTTCGGTGGCGACCGGGATGGCGTCGGTCACGGTTTCGATACCGATGATTTCGCCCAGGATGCCCAGATACCGGATGAACGAAAGGGGGTCGGTTCCTCCCCGCAGGACATTCTGTCCAAAACGGATTGAAATGTGCCAGCTGTCGGTGTTGACGACGCCGCCACCACTGGTTTCCACCTCAACCGTATCATCCTGGACGGTCATATTCATTCCGGCCGGCATGACGGCCAGCGCATCCTGCAAACGTTGTGTGAGGGTTTCGCAGCGTTCGATCACATTCGTGTCCAGCTCGGTTTGGCCGCAAGCGAGGATGTCGATGAGACTGCCCATATGGTCGCAACATTCAAGCAGTAAGGTGGCCAATTTTCCGCTGACCGCGATGTCACCGTTCCGTAAGGCGTCAAGAAGGTTTTCGACGCGATGGGTGAATTGTTCGATGAAATGGCATTCGATGACTCCCGATCCTCCCTTGATCGTATGCGCGGCACGGAAGATCGCATTAATGTTGTCAGCATCGTCGGGGTCTTGTTCGAGACGCAGCAGACCAGACTCCATCTCGGCAAGTTGCTCGCGGCTTTCCTGAACGTAAACGCTGGTTAGTTCATCCATGTATTTTCTCCCGTGGGCGTATCGTTATCCGGCAGATTCGGCGGCCGGAATCACGAGCGGGTCGCCAAGTTCGGTTGCGAGGTTGCAGAACTCGATGGTTGAGCGCACGGCTTGGCTGTGAGCATCGATATGCACGCGCTTTCCGGCGCGTTGCGCTTCCTTTTTCAGCAGGACGAGTAGCTGAAGTCCAGCGGTGTCGATGGCGCCGACCTGCATCAAATCGAGTTCAAGTTCATCGCTATTGGCAAGGGCATCGAGGAGTGCCGTCTTTTGCTCAAGCGCGTGGTAGATGGTGAGATCATCGGTCAGGCTTAGTCTTTGGCTGTTGGTCATGGCAATGACTCCGCGGCGTTTTAGAACAATTCGACCTTGCCGGCTTGGGCGGTCTCGGTAGCGAACCCTGTCGTGACTGATGCCGGCGTTCCGGAAAGCGAATGGGTATGGACTGCGCGCTGCTTGTCCATGACGTACGAGGTGTAGAGCGTTTCGAAGATGTTTTTCAGCGGGCGAATTTCGGGGCGTGATTCAGCGCTGTTTTCTTCGTGCTCGAGTATTTTTGCGACGGCTTGGGTATGTTCATCGAGATGATTAATGCCGGTGATCACTTGCTCGATTTGCTGCCGGGTAATGTCTTGGAACTGTATGCTGACCAGTGCGTCGATGAACATCTCGTTCAGCCGTGTGCTGTTCATGCTGATCCGCTCGAGGATTTCGTTTTCACAAACCGTCAGTTCGCCGTAACTTTTACCCAGCGCGGCAAGTTCTTCGGCGAAGGTTTTCAACGTGGTTTGTTCTTCATCGACGTGGGCTGAAGCCTGTTTTTCGCGGTACTGGTTTTCGATGAGCTTGGTGATGGCCAGGATGCCCTCTTCGATTTTTTTGACGGCCTGCTCCGTATCCGTCGACAGCTTGCGCACTTCGTCGGCGACTACCGCGAATCCTCGACCGGCCTCACGGGCACGTGCGGCTTCGATGGCCGCGTTGAGCGCAAGCAGGTTGATTTGCCCGGCAATGTCGTGGATTAGGTTGACCAGCGATTTCAGTTCCCGGCTGTTTTCAACGGCACGGGCACTTTCCTGAGCCTCGCGTTCAGACTCCTGGATTCGCTGTTGCACGAATGTCTCAAGATGATTGATCAAGGCCCGATTGTCGGCAACCTTCTTCTCGGAATCGTTGAGGTTGTTTGTAGATTGAGCCGTAGCGGTGCGTACAAAATCATCCAGATCGGTGATCACTGCGTCGATGGTTTGCAGGCGTGAAGTGACGTCAAAAGCGGCTTGCTCGGTTTGCTCGGTGACACTGCGCAACTGCTTGATCAGCATCTGGTTGTAGGGCGTGATTTGTTTCAGTTCGGGGACGGCGATCGCCTTGCATATTTTGTTTGAAGAGCATGGCGGGCGTGGGTCTTCGATTTTTTCTTTCATGCCGAAATAAGTGTTGCGATAGAGGATCGAGGATAGAAAGGGCTGCAAGACCATGAATGCGAGCAGGACGATTAACGTGGCGATGGCGCTGGCGGTCCGCGTATCGAGTTCTGTCCGAGCAATCAGGTCAGCGGGGAAGACGCCATGCAGAGCGTAGACAAGAAATGCAATGAGCACCGCCGCGGTCGTTTGCACTGTCCACGAGCGGAATTCGAAACGGCCCGGCGCTGATTTCGCTGAGGCGTTCATGACAGCCTTTATTTGATGACGAGCTTGATGGTGTTGAGTAATTCGTCGGCGGTGGCCGGTTTGACGATCCATCCTGACGCTCCCGCAGCTTTGGCTTCTTGCTTGCGCGATTGCTGCGATTCGGTGGTCAGGAACAGGATCGGCATGAACTTGCAGGTCGGCAGCTTGCGAACTTCCTGAATCAGCTCGATCCCGTTCATGCCAGGCATCTTCAGGTCGGTGATCATTAGGTCGAATTTGCTGCCGTTGTTAAATTTTTGAAGTGCAGCTTCTGCATTCGAGGATTTTTCCACCGTATACCCAGCCTTGGTCAGGATGCTCGATACGCTGAGAAGGATGGTTGCCGAATCGTCTACCAGCATGATTGTGCTCATTACCCGATCTCCTTTGAGAGATTGCATGCTCTCAAAACAAAACGCGTTTGTGCATCCGTGAAAACCGCAAAGAATTGCGGAAACTACGTAGTCGGGTTACAAGGAACAGGCGTGAGCAGGCAATAGAATTTCGCCCGGAATTAGCTCTTGAGCGCAGCGCTGAGCGAAGCGACTTCATCGGCCGATTCGGCGAGAATGTCGCTCAATGTTTCGTCGTCGACCAACATTTCGAGTTCGACCTTCATACCTTTGCGGCTCATTCCTGTCAGCGTATCGAGAGGCGATTCGATCGGTGATAGTTCGTCGGCCAGGAGCAGCGTATCTCCAAGGGTTTCTGGTGGCATCGCGAGGAAGCCGGACCATAGAGTCTCGATCGACGTGACGATGCGATCGGGAACGTTTAGCCCGTTGAGGACGGCACGGCCGACTTTGGCTTCGCTTTCTTCATGCGAGAACTCGAGATCGCTTGCGAACAAATCGGGATAGGTGTTGGCCCGAGATATCAAATAAAAGCTGCCGACCTCATGCACAATGCCGGCGAAGAAGCATCCTCTGGGTTAATCCGGGTGACTCGCCTGGCGAGAATTCGGGCCAGTGATGCGACGCTGGTCGTATGTTCCCAGAGATTGGCGGCAATTTTGCGGTGGGCTTCATTGCTGGGCATTTCCTGCATTTGGCGAACGATGATGGATGCCGACAATGCCCTTACGGTCGAAAAGCCAAGTCTGGAAATGGCGCTTTTAAGATCGCTGATGGCGCGCCCCGATGGGTTGTAGGAGACCGAATTGGCAGTGCCAAGGATGCGGGCAGCAAGTAGCGGTTCCGCGGTAATCAGTTTAACGAGTGAATCGACAGCGCAGTTGGGGTCGTCAAGCAAGCGTTGAACGCGCAAGGCGATTTCCGTGTGGGTGGGGAAAACCATGTTGCCACGAATCGCTTCGGAGGCGATGTCATCAAGAATTGTTTTGATGTTCATCAAACTGCTCCCGCGGAGTGAGAGTTGCTAAAGTTGATGATGGCTGCATGAATGTCGCTGAGCGGCAGGGTCAAGTCGATGGCACCTAACTTGATGGCCTCTTTCGGCATGCCGAAAACGACGCAACTGGCTTCATCCTGTGCGATGGTTTTAGCTCCGGATTCGTGCATTTCCTTGAGTCCGCGCGCGCCGTCATCGCCCATGCCGGTCATGATGATTCCTAACGCATTGCTGCCGGCATTTTTTGCGACCGAGCGGAAGAGGACGTCGACAGACGGCTTGTGGCGGTTGACCAGGGGACCGTCCGTGACTTCGACGAAATAATGGTTGCCGTTATGCCGGAGTTTCATGTGTTTTCCTCCGGGGGCAACCAGGGCACGACCGTTGACGACCTTGTCGCCGTTGCGCGCCTCAAGCACTTCGATCTGGCACAGGCTATTCAAGCGTTCCGAGAACATGGCGGTGAACACTGTCGGCATGTGCTGAACGACGACGATCCCTCCTGTGTTTGCTGGAAGCCTGGTGAGGACGAATTCGAGTGCTTGGGTGCCTCCGGTTGAGGTGCCGATCGCAATGACGCTATCGCGCACGGAAGTGCCGCCTGAACATAAGTGGTTTCCGAGGCTGGCGGTGGGTTGCTGCATTGTGAACGGCCGAGTGGAAGCCCGATCATCAGTGGGCGAGTTCTTGTACGCGTTATCCATTGCCACACCTTATTTTTGCGCCTTCTCCATCCGGGAAAGCCAGCCAGACATCCCCACTCCACAGGTCAAAATGTAGTTTCCGGCGTCCGTTTCCTGCGACGTGCTGGGCAACCATGGCTATGCCTTGCGAGGCCAGAAAACGTCGTGCGTACTCGATATTCCGGGCGCCGATCTCCATGGCCTCGCCTTGCGGGCCTTTGAACATGTTCGCTCCGCCAAAAACCTTGGCTTGATATTCGGACGGGCGGGTTTTTTCGCGCGCGAAATGGTGCAAGAACATGTCGAAAGCCTCCACCGCGTAGCGACCGTCGAGTGCAGTTTCGTTGGTCCGGAGACGCTCGGTCATCATGAAGTGGCACATCGCCCCAATTCGCTTGCGGGGATGCCACAGGGTGATCGACACACATGATCCGAGCAGGGTCGATATTCGCGTCAGGCCGCCTCCGAAATGAAAGTCGCCTGGTCCGAGAACGACGGTCTTGTGCGCGGGCGAGGTTTCCGGTTTCATGGTTTACGGTAGATGGTCGGGCGGACGCTGGTGACTTTGCTGGTGATGCCGTTCAGGGTTTCGGAATGGCCGATGATCAGGTGGCCGCCTGATTTCAGGCGCGGTAAAAGATTGTGGACCACCCTGGCCTTGGTTTCCTGATCGAAATAAATCATCACGTTGCGCAGAAAAATGACCTCAAAATCCCCAATGTCGTTGTCGACAGGATTCATCAGGTTGATCTGGTAGAAACGGGTTTTTCGCCGCAATTCGGGATCAATGAGGAATGTTCCCTCATGCGAACGGACACCCTTGAGGCAATACTTGCGCATGTGCCCGGGCGGGATGCCTTCCGTCCTGGCCAGGGAGTAATGTCCGGAAACGGCTTTGCTCAATACCCTGGTGCAGATATCGGATCCGACCACTTCCCATTGCTTCTCAGGCATGGCGTCGGCCAGCGTCATGGCAATCGAATAAACCTCTTCCCCGGTCGAACTGGCGGCGCTCCAGATACGCAGGGGGGCGGGGATTGTGCGTTTGGCGATGACTTCCGAGCGCAGGAACTCGAAATGCTGCGGTTCGCGGAAGAAGTAGGTCTCATTCGTTGTCAACAGGTCGACCATGGTCTGGAGTTCTTCCGGATAATCGCCGCTGGCAAGCATCCGGTAGTAATCGCCAAAATTTCTCAGCCCGTATTGTCGAAGTCGTTTGCCCAGCCGACCGGCAAGCAGTACCTTTTTTGAGTCGTTCAGGCTGATGCCGGCAATTTTGTAGATCAGTCGCCGGAAGAGGCTAAATTCTTCATCAGTGATGTTGGCCTCGATCATCAGAACAGCTCGACTTTCTTATCGACGGATTGAGGTTTGTGGAGTAACGATTCTGCATAAGCGCGTTCTTCGCGGTCGATGACTTCAGCATTCGCCATGTTGGTGACCATGCGTTTACAGAAAGCTTCGCCGTTGGATGGCAGGAATATGATCTTGCGCGACCAGGGACCGAGGAAATCTGAGGATTTCAGTGGAATGCCTTCACGCGCCAGCCATTCCTTGGTGAAGCTGACGTTGCGCATGCCGATGCTGAGCGAACTGTCTTTGGTGTCGATGATGGTGCCGCCACCGAACGCCTTGGCCAGAAGGCGAACCTTTTTGGCACCTTTGACAAGAAGGGCGTTGAGTAACGCCTCCATGGCGAAGTTTCCGGAAAGCAACGAATCGACGTCGCCGTATTTACTTCGGTGAATTTCCGGCAGCATGAAGTGATTGATGCCGCCGATTTTCAGCAGCGGGTCAAACAGGCAGACGGCAACGCATGAACCCAACAACGTGGACAAGGGCTGTTGCGTATCAACGGCCCACGCGCCAGGTTGAACGTTGCGCGCAAAGCGCTCCAGATCTTTGGCCGGAAGGCTGGCGTAGTCCAAGGAGTCTTTTCTTGCGATCCGACGCTTCTAATAATTCCGCAAATGGGCCAGGCTTTCGCTGAGCCGTTGCAGTGTGGTTTCCGTGGTTGCGCCGCGATTGAGCAATTCGGCCATCTGGGTCATGAAATCACCGATCATGTTTTGAGAAATCTTTCCTGATTGTCTGTCAAGCCAAGACGGTAGAAGGAGTTTAGGAGGGTGTCCTGCAGTTCGCCGATGAGATCGGCGCAGGCCGTGCTGTTCGACTGGTGGGTCATACGTAGTTCCGACATGGTGGCCCGGATGCCCTCCAGTGCCGAGAGAATGCCTTCCTGTGCCCGACGGCTGCTTTCTTCGGCGTGAATGGCCTTTAGCCTTGAGTCGACCCCCTGCGCGGCAACGGAAAGATTGTCACGCAGTCGGCCACAATAGTCAGGATCGTCGAGTGGCAGGTTGTTGACCATCAGGGTGACTCGTTCGAAGTTGTGCACGCTCCGGCGACGAAACTCAAAAATTCGCCCTTGCTGCCGGACATGATCAATGATCGATATTTCAAGCGGTAGATTTTTTCCTGCCGCACTGAGCGTTTCTGTTTCGTGGCCTAGACGGGTTTGCACGACCCCGTCGAGTCGGTAGCGTTGCATGAGTTCGAGTAAGCCTTCCGCAATTTCAGCGGCACTTTCCATGGCGATCAATTTGCTCATGAACTGCAACAGGATGCCGGTTTCATCCATGCTGGCCATGACGATCGATGAGAGCTGTTCAGCCTTGGCAATCTGTTCGGCCAGCGAGCGCTGATTGAGCACCAGATGTTGAGAGACTTTGAGCTTGCGCAACAATTCTTCGGGGGCAAACGGCTTGACAATGAAATCTTCGCCGCCTGCATCATAGCCTTTAAGACGCTCCTCGATCGTGTCGTGGCCGGAAACAAACGTGACCGGAACATTACGGAAGGAGGCATCAGCCTTGATGTGCTCGCAAAGGCTGTAGCCGTCCATTCCGGGGAGGCTGACATCCAGAAGGAAAAGGTCCGGCTTTTCAGATTCAAGTTTGTCGAGACATTCCTCGGCACTGGCGAAGGTTTGTAATTTGCTATGGGGATCCAGTATCGAGGCGATGACGTCAAGAACGACTGGGTCATCGTCAACGGCAAATACCTTGAAAGATTGGCTCATGGCTTGCTCCAGATACGAAATACGTGTTGTTGCCGGGTAAATGTCCGATTAGGACAATCGCTTCAGCTGCTACTTTCATTTAAGGCGGCAGAAATGTCGCGGCTCATTTCTTCTGCTGTGCGCTCGAGTTCGTCAAGCCAGAACGCGGTGGGCTCGAAGTTTTTCAGCGCCATTTCAAGTGTTCGTGCAATAGAGTGCAACTCAGCCATGCCGAGCATTCCGGTGCGGCCTTTGAATGCATGCGCGAGGCGGATTGCCGTGTCATGAGAACCGTTGGCGACGGCCATCCGGATTTGGGATGCTGCTGCCGGGCCGTGGCCGATAAATTCAATGAGCCAGTGCCGATAGCGAGCTTCGTCTCCGGCAAATCGGGAAAGGGCTTCGGCGACGCGGACGTTTTTAATGGCGAGTTTCGCGTTGGTCAGCGGCTCTGCAGGGACTGAAGAGCAGGCGGATGGGTTGGCGGAAGAGCACATTGCCTTAATCCTTGCGTAAGGTAGTCTATAAAACTCTAAAGGGTTGGGCTGAATCCTGATCGCATGTTTACAAAGATCGACTGGATTGTGTATCCGTAGTTTGTGCAAGAAATTGCGGAAACTACGGAGTTGACACATTCAGTCCGGTGGAATGCTCGGTCGGCGTGTCAGTTTTGAGCGAGCTTTGCTCGTTCCAGTGCTGAGGTGAAAATGAAACAAACTTGTCGCCTCATTTGCTAATTCGTGCAGAAGTAATATTCGCAAGGAATGTTATATTTAAAAGCCAAACCATGATCGAGGCTTTTCTTCTTTATCCAGGAGCGGTGCAGTGAAGAGTGCCATAATCAAAAACAATATTTTCACGGTGTCCAGGCTTCTTTGCGCTTTCCTGTTGCTGGCATACGTCGGGGCTTGCAGGGCGCAAGATCTTGGTGAAATCAAGGAGCGCGGTGTGTTGCGTCATCTTGGCGTGAGGTATGAATATGTACCTGCGGAATGGACAGAGGTTATCCAGGATCTGATTGGACAGGAGCTGGAATTCAGACCTTCAATGCGTGCTTACGGGCACCGACCGGTGCGCGGCGATATTATCGGCAACGGTTTGACCATTCTTGCCAGTCGGCAGAAAGTCATCGATTATTCGGAGCCGACTTTCCCTTCCGCGGTCTGGTTGCTGGCGCGTGCCGATTCGGGCATTAAACCGATCGTGCCGAGCGGGAATTTGGCTCAGGATATCAAAGCAACCAAGAGTCGGTTGAAGCAGGGCAGAACTTTTGTCATGGATAACTCCTGCATCGATCCCAGATTGTATGACCTCGAAGGTAAAGGTTACCGACTGCAAAGATTCTCAACGAAGGCCAGCCTGAATGACATCGTACCCGCGCTGGTCAAGAAAGAGAGCGAAATGACTTTGCTCGATGTGCCTGACATCATTGTGTCCATGGAAAAATGGTCGAGACACGTTACGGTCATCGGTCCGATTTCGGAAGCGCAGCTGATGGGGGCAGGATTCCGCAAGAGTTCGCCGGCTTTGCGCCAGGCCTTTAACGAATTTTTAGAGAAGATCTGGAATGATGGCACTTACATGCGGCTGATCCGGAAATACTATCGTTCGGCCCCGCGATATGTGCCCGATTTTTTCAAGGGTATGACCGATCCGGGTCTCGCCGGTTAGTCATCAGGAAAGACTTTATATGACCGCAGTGTTTCAGGAATACAGAAGGAGTTTGCTCACATTCCTGATTTTTATCTCTTATGCCGCTGTGGTTTTTTGGGGGAATTATCAATTCTTGCAAAAGTTGCAGGAAAACGCCTCGATTCAGCAACGGCTGGAGAGCGAGAAGCGTGCCTCGGTTATCGCCTATTATTTTTCTTCCCGTCAGGATGATGTTCGAGATCTCGCGGAATCCGAAGTCATTGGAGGTTTTTTCAATAACCGTGACATGGGCATGAGCTTTCAGTACGGCCTTGGTGTCAATGTTGAATTGATCGAGGCGCGGTTCGAACGCATGGTTGCCATGAAGCGCGTTGGGGATTATCCGGCGTATTCGGGGTTCGTCCTCCTTGATGACGATGGGGTTAGTGTCGCCAGCTGGAACCGTTCCGGAAGCGGCAGGTCGGTGAGAATAGGTGCCGATTCCAATAAAAATGAAGTGACAATTTCGCGCGGCGATAAAAAGGGCGAGTTGCTGATCAAGGCACCGGTGTGGATCAGTCAAGCCCATCGGGGTGAATTGCTGGCATGGGTGAACATCCAGGCTAGTTTGGCCCAGTTTGGATCACTTGCCGACGGGAATTTTTTTCTGGTCGACCGCATGAGCGGCGAAATGCTCAGTTCAGGAAGCGATAAGCCCAAACTGAGCGATGCTTATTCCCGTGCGCTTAAGACTGTTGCTGGGGCCGGTGGAGGGAAAGGGCAGATCGTTCTAGAAGATTCTGAGGAGGGGGCGCTGGCGGTTAATCGAATCGATATCGAGGGAACGCCCTTGTCGTATGTCGAGATTTCGCCTACAAATGCCGGGGCGACTGTCTTTTCCCGGTTTTTTCTTGTCGCGGCGGGGGTCATTCCCATTGTCGTCCTGCTGCTGGTTTTCATGGATGTCCGGGAGCGTCGTCGGCTGGAGCTTCTGCGTGAGCAAGCCCGGATTGAGGCGGAACGTTTGGCACAGGCGCGCAGCGATTTTCTTGCCAATATGAGCCATGAGATTCGTACGCCGATGAATGCCATTATCGGGATGACCGGCTTGTGCCTTGACAGCGAATCCGATCCAAAGCGTCGTAATTACCTGAGCAAGATTCAGCGCGCATCAGATGCGTTGCTAAGAATCGTCAATGACGTTCTCGATTTTTCAAAAATTGAGTCAGGCAAGCTGGAGATCGAGCGCATACCTTTCGATATGGATCGTGTTCTTGAGGGGGTCGGCGCGTTATTTTCAGACAAGGCGGCGGACAAAGGCATCGAATTAATCTTTGATGTTGATGTTTCGGTAACACCGATGTTCATCGGTGACTCGTTGCGCCTTGAGCAGGTCTTGACCAATCTGATTGGTAATGCACTCAAGTTTGCTGATTGCGGCAATGTGGTGGTTCGCATGCGTAGTGAAATGGTCGATAGTGGTTCGGCACGATTGCGTTGCGAGGTGATCGATGAAGGGATCGGCGTATCTCCGGAACAACAAGCGCGTTTGTTTAGTCCGTTCACCCAGGCCGATGCGACGACAACCCGGCGATTTGGTGGCAGCGGGTTGGGGCTGGTGATTTGCAAACGATTGGTCGAGATGATGGATGGCTCGATTGGGGTCATTAGTCGCCCGGATAAAGGCAGCACCTTTTGGTTTGACGTTCGTCTTGGCGTTGATTTGCGCCGCGCTTCGCCGATCCAGGAAATGATGCAGCAACTTAGGTCTTTCGCTCAACGGCCGGTGCTTGTCGTGGACGCTAATGAGGCTTGTCGGGTTGCGCTCGAAGCTCAGCTTGGGCAACTTGGTTTGGCCTCTGAGTCGTATCCTTCGGTCGAGGCAGCGATATCTGCGGTAGCGCGAGATGATGCGCCAGATTTTCTGCCCGTCATGGTTGATTTCCGTCTTGCGCAAGCAGAGGGTGGGGGACTGGGGCGGTTACGCGAGTTCTCGAAGACAGCGCATTCACTTCCCGTGCTGTTGATGACGGTTTCCAGCCACGAACCGGAAGCTGGGGGGGCGAGGTCGATGCTGACGGCGTATTGATCAAGCCGACAAGTGCTACACGCCTGTTTGCCGAGTTGGCGCCGCTTCTGGGCGTGGTTCCACGGGCGGTGCGTGTTGTTGAAAAACATACGGTCGCGGGTCTGGAGCGCTTGCGCGGTCGGGAAATTCTGGTTGTCGATGATGTGGCGCTGAATAGAGAGGTTGTTCGCGATATGCTGGAAAACACGGGGGTAAGAATCCGTTTTGCCGGCGATGGGCAAGAAGCCATCGACGCCGTAATGGCACATCGGCCGGATTGCATTCTCATGGATTGCCAGATGCCGGTCATGGATGGCTATGAAGCGACGCGAATCATAAGAGGTTTCGATCAGTGTCAAGATTTGCCGATCATCGCTTTTACCGCCAATGCCCTAGTTTCTGAGCAGGAGCGGTGCCGGGATGCCGGGATGGATGGTTATGTCACCAAGCCGATCAGAAAACATGAGTTGTTATCCGCGCTGGTCGAGCGCTTGTTTCAACTGTCAGGCTACTCTCCGGACGTGTCGCTCACTTGCGATATCGAAATGGTTGCGGCGGAAACTCAAGGGGAAACCCAGGATATTCCCGGCGTCGATCAACAGGTGGGTTTGCGCTACATCGGGGGGAGTGAGCAACATTATCGCCATTTGCTGCATACCTTCGCTGATACCCACGGCAGGGTTTTCGCAGCGGATTTTAATGCCGCCATAAATCGGGGCGACTGGGAAAGTGCGACGCGCTATGCGCATTCCATGAAGAGTTCAGCACGCTTGATCGGTGCGGAAAATCTCGGTGAGCTCGCCAGCAAACTGGAAGCGGCTTGTCTTGGACGTCAGAGTGAAATCGTCACGCAATTGACCGAGCCGGCGTTGCAGGAGCTCGAACGGGTGGTTGAGGGGATTACTCGGACTGTCCAAGATTAAGAAGGGGTAAGGTAATAACGGGCTAAAAACAAGGGAGTACAGAACATCTGTGCTCCCTTGCTTTCTTGCCGTTTTGCCTTTGTGATTTAAGGAACCTCAGGCCGCATAATTCTTTTCGGCAAAGCTCCAGTTCACCAGTTTTTCAAGGAAAGTTTCGACAAATTTAGGGCGCAGGTTGCGGTAATCGATGTAATAAGCGTGTTCCCAGACGTCGATACAGAGCAAGGCTTTGTCGTTCGTGGTCAGCGGGGTACCAGCGGCGCCCATGTTGACGATATCTACTGAACCATCGGCTTTCTTGACCAGCCAGGTCCAGCCGGAACCGAAGTTGCCGACGGCGGAAGTCTGGAAGGTTTTCTTGAATTCGTCGAAAGATCCCCACTTCGCGTTGATCGCCTCGGCCAAGGAACCTGTCGGCGTGCCGCCGCCGTTGGGTTTCAGGCAGTTCCAGAAGAAAGTATGGTTCCAGACTTGGGCGGAATTGTTGTAGATGCCGCCAGCCGGCGCTTTCTTAACAATGGCTTCAAGGTCCAGGTTGGCGTACTCGGTATCCTTGATCAGGTTGTTCAGATTGGTCACGTAGGCCTGATGGTGCTTGGCGTAGTGGTATTCGAACGTCTCCTTGGACATGTGGGGCTCGAGTGCATCGATGGCGAAAGGCAGTTGCGGCAGTTTGTGTTCCATGATCTCTCCTAGCTGATGATATTTACACGGCGGTGTTTAGCCATTGTTTTTCGTGGGTTTGCTCACTGTAGTCACAGTGGCTTGAGCATGACCGGAGTGGAAGGTGACTGTAATCCGGTCGCTTGGTTTAAGAGACAGCGTATCACGCAAAATGTTTCCGGTTTCGTCGGTGACGATGCTGTAGCCTCGCGCCAGTACCGCATGAGGGTTAAGGTGGTCGAGGCTGACGGCGATTTGGGCAAGTTGGGCCGACTTGTCCGACAACTTGCGTTGCCATTCGCCATGCAGTCTTGGTACGAGGGCGCCAAGACGTTGAGCCAATCGGCCGGTGTCGGGTCGCGCCAGCAGGAGGCGTTGGGTCAGGTCGGCAAGCCGATGGCGGCCGAGCATGGCAGATTGTCGGAGGCCGGAGTCCATGCGTCGCCGCAGGTTGAGCAGTTCGCCGCGTTTTTGCGCAAAGCGCTGAGCCGGCGGCTGCAAGCGAAGCGATAGCGTGTCGAGTAGTTGATACCTTTGTTCTGTCGTCTGTCGCCACCAACGGTCGCGCAATGCGCCAAGCTGATCCAGTCTGGACTGGAGTGCGGCTTGTTCCGGCGCGGCGAGTTCGGCAGCAGCCGTTGGCGTCGGTGCGCGTTGGTCGGCTACAAAGTCGGCAATTGTAAAATCGGTTTCGTGGCCGATCCCGCTGATGACCGGAATGGCACTGGCGCGGATTGCGCGGGCCAGGGTTTCGTCGTTGAAAGCCCAAAGGTCTTCAAGGCTGCCGCCGCCGCGGCAGAGGATCAGTATGTCGCATTCTCTGCGCGCGCTGGCGGAGCGCACGGCGTCGGCAATCTGGGCGGCGGCGCCTTCGCCTTGTACCGGTGTCGGGTAAAGGATGATGGCGACCTGCGGGGCTCGACGCCTTAGTGTGGTGAGCACGTCTCGCAAGGCCGCGGCTTGCAGAGAGGTCACAATTCCGATTTGTGATGGATATGACGGCAGCGGGCGCTTGTTTTCCGCGGCAAACAGTCCTTCTCGTTGTAGTTTGTCCTTGAGCAGGAGAAACTGTTCGTAGAGGTTGCCGACACCGGCCTTGCGGGCGGTTTCGACGTTCAACTGGAAATCCCCACGCGCCTCGTAAAGCGTGACAAGAACGCGCGCTTCGATGTGCTGGCCGTTTTGCAGTCGCCAGCCGAGCAGTTGTGCACAATTGCGGAACATGACGCAGCGAACCTGTGCGTTCGCATCTTTCAGCGAAAAATAAACGTGTCCGGAAGACGCGTGAACGATGTTGGAAACCTCGCCACAAATCCAGCATAAGGGGAAGGCACTTTCGAGTCGCTCGCGGGCTATCCTGTTGAGTTCGGATATTGAAATGACTGGGCTAGACAGGGCAAGGTTTGCGCTCTGGAAAAGGCTCTCGGACATGCGCCAATTCTACATCCTTACCAATTCATGCACACCCTGGCTAGGCTTGCGGGCAGAAACGGCCTGGAAGGCTTGTGTTTGCGTTGATTTTGTGTATTACCTTGAAAAATAAGGACTATTTGCTTGTGCTCGTTTTCTGGGCAAACTCGGTAACTCTTTGTCCCAGCAAGGTTTGCTGGCCATTTTACAGGTTAATGCACAAAGTTATCCACAGTTTTTGTGGAAAAGAAATTTTCCTAAACTTCGAGTCCGGGACTTGCCGCTGGCAGCTGGTCAGGCTAAAGTCTAGCGTTGCTGAAATCCTGAAGGGGAAAGTGTGTACTCGATCATTCTGGCTGCCGGTTGGCCCATCTGGCCGTTGCTATTCGCGTCGATCATTGCCGTGGCGTTGATCATCGAGCGTACAGTCGCTTTGCGCCGGTCAAAAGTTCTGCCTGAAGGTCTTTTGCAGGCGGTGATCGTCGAATACAAAAAAAACGGGGTCAGCGAGTCGATGATCGCCAGCCTTGAAGCGCAGTCGCCTTTGGGCCGCGTTCTGGCAGCCGGCTTACGCAACGTCGGTAGTTCTCGCGAGATCATGCGCGAATCGATCGAAGAAGTCGGGGCCGGCGTGGCGCATGGCTTGGAACGTTATCTGACGACACTTGGAACCATTGCTTCGATCAGTCCTCTGATGGGCTTGTTCGGCACGGTCGTCGGTATGATTGAAATCTTCGGCTCTCAGTCGCCGTCGGGCAGCAATCCGATGCAACTCGCGCACGGTATTTCCGTGGCGCTGTACAACACGGGTTTTGGCCTCCTCATTGCGATTCCGGGGATGATCTTCTGGCGCCACTTCCGCGCGCTAGTGAATAGTTTCGTGATAAACATGCAGCAGCAAGCGGTGCGCTTGGTCGAGGTGGTGCACGGCGAGCGCGAGGCCTGAGGAACGTACCATGAATTTTCAACGCGGCCGGGGGTGCGACGAACCGGAGATCAATCTGATTCCTTTGATCGACGTGCTGCTCGTCATTATCATTTTTCTGATGATGACGACGACCTACGCCAAATTCTCAGGGCTGGAAATCAATTTGCCAACGGCGGATGCCGGCAAACAGGTTGAGCAGCCGAACGAGGTCAATGTCGCGGTGACGGCAGGCGGTCAGATCCTGGTCAACAAGGCTCCTCTGGGCGCTGCAGATGTGGCATCGATCAGCGAGGCTTTGCGCCGCGCTGCCGGTGGTAACAAGGATCCGCTTATCGTCATCAATGCCGATGCCAAGGCGACCCATCAAAGCGTCATTGACGTCATGCAGGCATCTCAAACGGCTGGTTTTCCGCGTATTTCGTTCGCCACGCAATCGCCGCGCTGAATCCTGATGAAAAACTCGGGCATCGCCCACTGTCTGACTCGCCAGTGGTTTCGGCGGCAACTGTCGCTGGCACTGCTTCCCTTGATGCCCTTGGCAGGTGTCTTCCGTTGGATTACGGCAGTTCGGCGTAGTTTGTATCGATGTGGCGCGCTGCCTTCGTACCGCCTGCCCGTTCCCGTCGTCGTCGTCGGTAACCTGACGGTAGGTGGCAGTGGCAAAACACCATTGGTTCTCTGGCTGGTCGAACAATTGTGCGAGCAGGGGTGGCGACCAGGAATCATTAGCCGGGGTTATGGCGGAAAGAACGAAAAGTCGCGTGAGGTTGTGCCGGCGTCCAATCCGGCGGTTGTCGGCGACGAACCATTGCTACTTTTTCGGCGCAGTAACGTACCGGTTTTTATCGGACGCGATCGGGTGGCTGCTGGACAAGCGCTGCTTGCCGCGTACCCCGACTGCAACGTCATCGTGTCTGACGATGGCTTGCAGCACTACCGGTTGCAACGCTCGGTTGAGATTGTCGTTTTTGACGGTCGCGCCGCTGGTAATCAATTTTTGCTTCCCGCAGGGCCTTTGCGTGAGCCGCTGAGCCGATTGACTGAGGTTACGGCCGTGGTGTGGAATTCGGCAGGGGATGGTCAGGCCAAGCGGATGAAGGAAAAAATCAACCTGCCCCAGTACGAGATGCATCTTGTCGGTGGAGATTTTTTTTCGCTCGTGGATGTCAGGGTCCGAGTCAAAGTCGGCGATCTTCGCGGCAAGCGACTGTACGCGATTGCCGGCATAGGCGACCCGAAGAGGTTCTTTTCGCAACTCACGGCCATGGGGCTGGCGTTCGATGCACATCCGTTTCCCGATCACTTTGCCTACAGCGAGGAAAGTCTGGCCTTCGCCCGGGACGGGGTGCTGCTGATGACTGAGAAAGATGCGGTAAAATGCGCCGCATTGAAGTTGGGCGAGGCGTGGGTGCTGCCCGTCGTCGCCCACATTGACCCCCCGCCCCAAGGCCCGACGCTGCTTGCCACAATTCTGGAGAAAATCAATGGACGCCCGCCTGCTTGACATCCTCGTCTGCCCGGTCTGCAAGGCCAATCTTGAATATCGGAAAGAGACGGCGGAGCTGGTTTGCAAGCCCTGCAAGCTGGCGTTCCCGATCCGGGATGATATTCCGATCATGCTCGAGGACGAGGCGCGCCGTCTCGAGTCCGAAGAGATCTGAGTCGGGGTTTACATGAGCTTCAAAGTTGTCGTACCGGCGCGCTACGCCTCGACTCGTCTGCCCGCCAAACCGTTGCTCGATCTGGGTGGCAAGCCCATGGTCGCCCGGGTGGCCGAACGCGCAACGCTTTCTGGTGCCGGCGAGGTCTGGGTGGCCACCGACCATGCCGAGGTGCGGATGGCCGCCGAAGCGCACGGGCTATCCGTGTTGCTGACACGTGTTGATCACCCGACGGGGACCGACCGTCTATCCGAAGTGGTCGAGCAGTGCGGCTGGGACGATGAGACTGTCGTCGTCAATGTGCAGGGCGACGAGCCGCTGATCGACCCGGATCTCGTTGCCGCCACTGCGCGTCAGCTTGTCGAGAGCGGGGCCGACATCGCGACGGTTGCCCATCCGATCACGGCTGCGGAGGATTTTTTCAATCCTTCCGTGGTTAAAGTGGTGTGCAACAGTGTCGGCGATGCGCTTTATTTTTCCCGTGCGCCGGTGCCTTATGCGCGCGATCATTTTGCGCAGAATCAAGCTAAGACCAGCCTGCCGGAGGGCATGCCGGCGCTTCGACATGTCGGTTTGTACTCGTACCGCGCGCGTTTTCTCCGCGCTTATGCTAAATTGCCGCCGTCGCCGCTGGAAGGTATGGAATCCCTCGAGCAACTGCGCGCGCTCTGGCATGGTTTCCGGATCAGCGTACTGATTTCCGAGCATCTGCCGATGCCCGGCGTCGACACGCCGGAGGATGCGGCGCGCATGCAGGCGTGGTTTGCCAAGGCTTGATGTTTAGGGCGCGGTTGATCTGGATACAAATCTATCGTTTGAGTCAGGGAGCTTAAGCCATCAGCAGTTGTGCCGGCTTCAGGGTTTTAAGATTTTCATTTTTCTTCAAGGACGAATCAAGAATGAGGTTGATATTGCTGGGCGCTCCGGGCGCCGGAAAAGGAACGCAGGCAAAATTCATCTGCGAAAAATACGGTATTCCGCAGATTTCCACCGGCGACATGCTGCGAGCTGCTGTCAAGGCCGGAGCGTCGCTCGGGATCGAGGCCAAGAAGGTGATGGATGCCGGTGGCCTGGTTTCTGACGACATCATTATTAAGCTTGTCAAGGATCGTCTGAAACAGGACGATTGCAAGGCGGGCTACTTTTTTGACGGTTTTCCGCGCACGATTCCGCAGGCCGAGGCAATGAAGACTGCCGACGTGCGTCTGGACTTTGTTCTCGAAATCGATGTCGCCGACTCCGAGATCGTCGAGCGCATGAGTGGGCGCCGTGTGCATGTGGCTTCCGGCCGAACTTATCACGTCAAGTTCAATCCGCCGAAGGTCGAAGGCAAGGATGATGAAACCGGCGAACCCTTGATTCAGCGCGACGACGATAAAGAAGAAACCGTGTTGAAGCGGCTCGAGGTTTATCACTCACAGACCAAGCCGCTGGTCGACTACTACGGCAAGTGGGCGGCCACCGGCGACGCCAAAGCACCGGCATTTCGCAAGATCGCCGGCGTCGGCAGCGTCGAGGAAATCAAACAGGCCGCTTTTGAAGCACTTCGCTGATCGAAGTTTTTTTGATATTGGTAAAAGGGCAGCGTTGGCTGCCCTTTTGTCTTTAGATGGGTCTAGATCAGGCCGGAACGTTCGGGTTCAACGAATACGTACCTAAAACGCTGGCCTGGGCGAGGATGCGGCCTTGCATTGCGGCGCGCACTTGTAGACCGTCGAAGGTGCCGTTCACGGGCAATTTGTCGATATCCAGCGCGAAGAGCGTGAAAACATAGCGGTGGCGGATTTCGTCGTTCCACGGCGGGCAAGGGCCGTCGTAGCCGAAATAGTCGCCGCGCATGTCGCCGTCGCCAGCGAACCAGTCGGTGTAGCTGTTGATGCCTTGGCGGGCTTCGTGCAAAGCTGCCGGTCCGGGTTTGCCGCGCGGTGTGACGTCGTTCGAGAATTCGCCATTTCTGATTTCGCGCAGGTCAGCAGGCAGATCCACGAGGACCCAGTGAAAGAAATCGACGCGCGGTAACGCCGCCGGTACCGTGCGGTCTTCCTGATTGACGTCGTCACCTTTGCTCGGTACATCCGGGTCGTGGCAGAGGAGCGCAAACGAACGAGTGCCTTCGGGAACGTCGCTCCACGATAGTTGCGGGTTATGGTTTTTCCCCAAGCAAACGTGATGTTCAGGATGTGCGATGCAAAATGCAAAATCTCCCGGGATGGCTTGTCCTTCATTGAAGCTGGTCGTGCTAAGTCTCATGTGTTTTCCTCCTGATTGATCATTCGGCTGCTCGGCGTCTGAAATCGCTCAGGCGGAAACCGGCGAGCCACAGTGCAGCAAAATACGTTCCCGCGCCTATGATGACGATGACCGACAAGCGCAGCAATCGTTCCGCCAAGTTCCAGTGCAGCCATTCGGCAGGGGCGCCGCTGACCCACCAAAGCGTTAGGCCCATGGACAGCAAGGCGATGGCCAGTTTGGCGTAAAACATCGGCCAGCCCGGTTGTGGTGTGTAAATGCCGTGACGGCGCAGACCGCGGTAGAGCAGGAAGGCATTCAAACATGCGGCCAGTCCGATCGCCAGCGCCAAACCGGCGTGTTTTAGCCAGCCGATCAGCGCCAAATTGAGCATCTGCGTGAAGAGCAGTGCGATCAGTGCGATCTTGACCGGTGTGCGTACATTCTGTCGGGCATAGAAGCCGGGTGCTAGAACTTTGACCAGAATCAGGCCAAGAAGTCCAATGCTGTACGCAACCAGCGCATCGCGTGTCCTGAAAACGTCTTCGGGGGTGAACGCGCCATGCTGGAAGAGCGTCGAAATCAAAGGCACGGCAATGATCGCTAGCGCCAAGGCGGCTGGTGCGGCAAGCAGGAGGGTTAGGCGCAGTCCCCAGTCGAGCAGTTTCGAATATTCCTCGAATTGCTCTCTGGCGTGATATCTGGAGAGCGACGGCAACAAAATTGTCCCCAGCGCGGCGCCAAGCATTCCGGCTGGGAATTCCATGAGGCGATCGGCGTAATAGAGCCAGGAAACGCTGCCGGTTTCAAGGAAAGAGGCGAAGATGGTGTTGATCAGCAGACTGATCTGGGTGACTGAAACGCCGACGACTGCCGGGCCCATCAGCTTGAGAATGCGACGGATGCCAGGGTCTTTCCAGTCGAGCGAGAAACGCGGCAGCATGCCGATGCGTTTCAGGCTGGGAATCTGCAGGGCGAATTGCAAAACGCCGCCAATGAAGACTGCCCACCCAAGGCCGATGATCGGTTGCTCTAGGTGAGGTGCGACCAACAGCGCCATGGCGATGAATACGAGATTGAGCAGGACTGGTGTGAATGCCGGAATCGCGAATCGGCTCCAAGTGTTGAGGATGCCGGCAGAAAGCGCGACCAGCGACATGAAGAGAATGTACGGAAAAGTAATGCGCGTCAGCTCAACCGTCAGCGCGAATTTGTTGGGGTTGGTGGCAAATCCAGGGGCAGAGAGGTAGACCAGTACCGGTGCCGCGATCATGCCGAGTAGAGTGATGACCAAAAGCGCCAGGAACAGCAAGGTGGCGACGCGATCAATGAGACGCTTCGCTTCGGCTTCCCCGCCTTTGTTTCTGTATTCGCCGAGAATCGGCACGAAAGCCTGCGAAAATGCGCCTTCGGCGAACAGGCGGCGCAGCAGGTTGGGGAGTTTGAACGCGACGAAAAAAGCGTCGGTCATCAAGCCAGCGCCAAAACTCCGGGCGATGACGAAGTCACGCACAAATCCGAGAATGCGTGAGAGTAGGGTCATTCCGCTGACGGTGGCGAGGGCTTTAAGCAGGTTCATTGGTGTTTTTGGTGCGCCCGAAGCGTAAGATCCGCCATCTTAGCCGTTTAGCAGGCGATGAAAAACTGCCTCAAATAATTCTTGAGCAATGATTCGAAACGGCTTGCATCCTGAGGTATGAATCTGTACAATTCCACGTTTTCCAATAACGCATCATAAGACTGACATACATGGCCAACAGCGCACAAGCTCGCAAACGCGCCCGCCAAGCCGTTAAACAACGCGCCCACAACGCCAGCCTGCGCTCTTCGTTGCGCACGGCCGTCAAGCGTGTGCAGAAGGCGATCGTTGCTGGCGACAAGGCTGCTGCGCAAAGCATCTTCCAGGAATCCGTGGCGTTGATCGATCGTATCGCTGACAAGAAGATCGTTCACAAAAACAAGGCTGCTCGCCACAAGAGCCGTCTTTCGGCTCAAATCAAGGCGCTTGCCGCTTGATTTGAATCAGTTGTTTGCTGAATCTCAGAACGGCGCCTATAGGCGCCGTTCTGTTTTGTTGCAACAAACTTACGAATTTTATCGGATTGTGGGTTTTGCGTATCGGTAAGCGATAATAAATAGACACTTGGCCAGAGTTTATATAATTTACTGCATATAGTTAGTGCATCTTATTGAAATTGAGGTGTTTTATGCAGATTTCATCTTCGCCAAAATATGGTTTCCGGATTCGTACGCGTAGTGGCGTGGTGGTCGATAACCTTTCGATATCCGGTAGGGACGAGCCGGACGCTGAACGCAAATTGCGCCAGATTTACCACGGCTGCAAAATTCTCGAGACCCGGCATGTTATTGCCCGGTCGGCGAGAATGAACCCGGTGAACTACGAAGATATCGTAGATTTGATTGCCGGGGATGATCCGTCGGAGCCGAAGGTATAGGTTTCGGAGGATGCGCCAAGGGCGGTCTTCCCGTGTTACAGGAAGCCCTGTTGCCGGAGTTCGTCAAATAAGGCGGAATAATCCTTGGCGCCGGTACTCGATGCGTTGTGACTGAACACGTCGCGTCGTTGCGAGGGGCTTTCTGCGACCGCAACGTTTTCTGAAATGGCAGTGGCAAAGACTTCTTCCCCGTACCGTTCACGCAACTTTTTCCGTACGTCCTCACTCATCCGGCGCCGGCGATCGAATCGCGTGAGCAGGTAGCGGCGTTCGATCCGACGCTTGAGTACGGGTTCAAGAGAGGCAAGCGTCCGTGTCATCTGATCGGCTGCCTGCAGGGAAAGGTAGTCGGTCGAAATCGGAATGATCAGCAGATCGCAGGCGAAAATGGCGTTGAGCGAGAGGACGCCGATATAGGGGCAGCAGTCGATTAGGGTATTCTGGGCTGCGTTGCCGGGGATGGTTTCGTCGATCCGGTCCAATCCTTGGCGCAGCTTGTTGAGGATGGCGGGGCCTTTGCCGAAAATCGAATCCACCTTGATCAATTGCTGGTGCGAAGGAATCAGGCGGCCAATACCGTTCCAAGGGACGATCAGTTCGTCGAGCGCGAAATGACCCTGGTAGAAACCAAACAGGCTACGGGCAGAATCGCGTGGCGCGATCCCGTTGATCGTGGAAAGATGGCACTGCGGATCGATATCGAGCAGAAGCGGATGACCGCCGGCGCGGACGGATGCGGCTGCAAGGTTCAGTGTCGTTGTGGTTTTGCCAACGCCACCCTTTTGATTGAATACGGCGATACGCATACTTAATTGTAACGTGTTGGCTTCGAGTCGCGAATATCTTTGGCGAAGCCTGTAGTGGTTGGGGGAATTGTCCTCGCGGTCTAGGGGAAGTGACTGTTATGCCCGGGATTTATATACATTCGGGTCGTTTTCCCCTAGAATTCCAAACCTAGCTCTATTAGCGCAAGCGATCGTAGATGTGCTAGTAGTTACCGATCTGGCCCTGATTAGTGACCATACCGGCGGCGCAAGCCGCCGTTTCAGTTTCAAGGGCCTAATCAAGGGGGTTACGATGTCTCACCTGATGAACAATTACGCCCGACTGCCGATTGCGCTCAGCCATGGCGACGGGAGTTGGGTTACCGATACCGAAGGCCGGATTTATCTCGATGCCTTGTCGGGAATTGCCGTGTCGACGCTGGGCCACAACCATCCCGTGCTGGTGGCGGCAATCGCTGCGCAGGCAGGGCGAATCCTGCATTCGTCGAATCTCTATCGGATGCCGCAGCAGGAAGATCTCGCCGACAAGCTGGCGACCTTGTCCGGCATGGATGAAGTCTTTTTCTGCAATTCAGGTTGCGAGGCGAACGAGGCAGCTATCAAGCTGGCGCGTTTCTACGGCCACAAGCTCGGCGTTGAGAATCCGTCGATCATCGTCATGGAGAACGCCTTTCACGGACGTACCATGGCAACGCTGTCGGCCACGGGTAATCGTAAGGCGCAAGCCGGTTTCGAACCCTTGGTCACCGGGTTTGTGCGCGTTCCCTACAACGACATGGACGCGATCCGCAACGTTGTCGAGCATAACCAGAGTGTGGTCGCCGTCATGCTGGAGGTGCTCCAGGGTGAGGGCGGAATTCGCATCGCCGACCTCGATTTTCAACGGGAATTGCGCCAGATTTGCGATGAAAAGGGCTGGTTGTTGATTTGCGATGAGGTTCAGTGTGGCATGGGGCGGACCGGGACGTGGTTCGGGTTCCAGCATGCGGCTATCGTGCCCGACGTGGTGACCCTGGCCAAGGGGCTGGGCGGCGGCGTGCCGGTCGGTGCCTGTATCGCGGGAGGGAAGGCGGCCGGGCTTTTCGGCCCAGGCAATCACGGCTCGACGTTCGGCGGCAATCAACTGGCGACGACGGCGGCATTGACGACGATCGACGTGATCGAAAAGGATCATCTGATGGCCAATGCGACGACGGTTGGCCGCCTGATTCGCGAAGCCTTGGGCGAAGCGCTTGCCGGGCAGTCGGGCGTCGTCGATATTCGCGGCCAAGGGTTGATGATCGGGATCGAACTTGACCGGCCGTGCGGCGAACTGGTTCAGCGCGGCCTGGACGCCGGCGTGCTGATCAACGTGACAGCCAAGCGGGTCGTCCGGCTTTTGCCGCCACTGACCTTCAGCGCAGAAGAAGGGCGTGAGCTGGTCTCGCGCCTTGCGCCACTGATCATCGAATTCCTGTCGGCTTGAGGGAGGGGATCATGACAACCGCCAAGCAGCCACTCAGGCATTATCTGCAATTCAAGGATTTCAGCCGCGAGGAGTACGACTACCTTTTCGCGCGCACGCGCTGGATCAAGGAACAGTTCAAGTCTTACAACCGCTACTGGCCGCTGAGCGACCGGACGCTGGTGATGATTTTCGAAAAGGCCAGCACGCGGACGCGGTTGTCATTCGAGGCGGGCATCCAGCAACTCGGCGGTGCGGCGATCTACCTCAATACGCGTGACTCGCAGCTTGGCCGTGGCGAGTCTGTCGAGGATGCGGCCCAGGTCATATCGCGCATATGCGATCTGGTCATGATCCGTACTTTTGAACAGGAAATTGTCGAACGACTGGCGAACAACTCGCGAGTGCCGGTCATCAATGGCCTGACCAACGAATATCATCCTTGCCAGATCATGGCCGACATCTATACCTATATCGAGCAGCGCGGCCCGATTCAGGGCAAGACGGTAGCCTGGATCGGTGACTCGAACAATGTCTGCAACACCTGGTTGCAAGCGGCAGAGGTTCTCGATTTCAACGTTCATGTGTCGACGCCGCCGGGTTACGAGGTCGAGCCCGAGCGCGCCGGCCTCTACGGTACTGATCATTTCGAGCAGTTCGCCGATCCGATGGATGCTGCGCGAGGCGCTGATATCGTGACGACCGATGTGTGGACGTCGATGGGTTTCGAAGCCGAGAACGAGGAGCGGCGACGCGATTTTGCCGACTGGCAGGTCGACGCCGACATGATGCGCGTGGCGCATCCGCAGGTCTTGTTCCTGCACTGCCTGCCGGCCCATCGCGGCGAGGAAGTGACCGCCGAAGTCATGGACGGCCCCCAAAGCGCAGTCTGGGACGAGGCCGAGAACAGGTTGCATGTGCAAAAGGCGCTGATGGAGTTTCTGCTCCTCGGCCATGTCAATTCGTAAGCAAGAGGTAAAAATGAGCGATGTCAGCAAGGTGGTCCTGGCCTATTCCGGTGGCCTCGATACGTCGGTGATTCTCAAGTGGCTGCAGGATACCTACCAGTGCGAGGTCGTGACGTTCACGGCAGACCTCGGCCAGGGTGAGGAACTGGAGCCAGCGCGCGCCAAGGCGCTCAAATTCGGCATCAAGCCGGAGAACATCTATATCGATGATTTGCACGAGGAATTCGTGCGCGATTTCGTCTTTCCGATGTTCCGTGCCAACACGGTCTATGAAGGCGAATATCTTCTCGGCACCTCGATCGCGCGCCCGCTGATCGCCAAGCGCATGATCGAGATTACCAACCTGACCGGCGCCGACGCCATTTCGCACGGCGCGACCGGCAAGGGCAACGATCAGGTGCGCTTCGAACTCGGCGCCTATGCGTTGAAGCCAAACGTCAAGGTCATCGCGCCCTGGCGCGAATGGGACCTGCTATCACGTGAGAAATTGCTAGCTTACGCCGAGCAGCACGGGATTCCGGTTGAAATGAAGCACAAGCAGGGCGGTTCCCCGTACTCGATGGATGCCAATCTCCTGCACATCAGCTACGAAGGCCGCCACCTGGAAGACCCGGCAGCAGAAGCCGAGGAGTCGATGTGGCGGTGGACAGTGTCTCCCGAAGCGGCTCCGGATGCTGCTGAGTACGTCGATCTCGAATTCGAGAAGGGCGATCTGGTGTCGGTCAATGGTCAACGCCTGCCCGCCGACCGTCTGCTGGCGCTTCTCAATCAGCTGGGCGGCAAGCACGGCGTCGGTCGCCTCGATCTCGTTGAGAACCGTTACGTCGGCATGAA
>CAZNQL010000011.1:0-84024 GCA_964575415.1 uncultured Propionivibrio sp. | reverse complement strand
TGAACACTTCCTCGTCGCCGTGCGACCAGCCCAGGCGCGCCAGATAGTTGAGCACTGCCTCCGGCAGGTAGCCGTCATCCTCGTACTGCATGACGGACACGGCGCCATGGCGCTTGGACAGCTTCTGGCCATCGTCGCCGAGGATCATCGACAGGTGCGCGTAGATCGGCACCGGCGCACCGAGCGCCTGCAGGATGTTGATCTGGCGCGGCGTGTTGTTGACGTGGTCGTCGCCGCGGATGACGTGGCTGATCCGCATGTCCCAGTCGTCGACGACGACGCAGAAATTGTAGGTCGGTGTGCCATCCTGGCGGGCGATGATCAGGTCATCGAGTTCGGCGTTGGCAATCTCGATGCGGCCCTTGACGAGGTCGTCCCAGGCGACCACGCCTTCGGTTGGGTTGCGGAAGCGGACCACCGGCTGCGCGCCAGCCGGCGGCGTCGGCAGGGTCTTGCCGGGTTCGGGGCGCCAGGTGCCGTCGTAACGCGGCTTCAGTCCCTTGGCGCGCTGTTCGTCGCGAATGCGGTCGAGTTCTTCCTGCGACGTGTAGCAGTAATACGCCGTGCCAGCAGCGAGCATCTGCTGGATCACCTCCTTGTAGCGATCCATGCGCTGCATCTGGTAGAACGGGCCTTCGTCATGGGCGAGGCAGAGCCATTGCATGCCGTCGATGATCGCTTGCACCGCCTCGGGTGTCGAACGGGCGACGTCGGTATCCTCGATGCGCAGGATGAACTCGCCGGCGTGATGACGGGCAAAGGCCCAGGAAAAAAGCGCGGTGCGGGCGCCGCCGATGTGCAGGAAGCCGGTGGGCGAAGGAGCGAAACGTGTGCGGATCATTTGTTTGAGGCCGGAAAACGGAAAGCGCGTATTTTAAACCCGGATTATCTATTAGGTGTCCCTGCGGGACTGCGCGAGTGCTGGCGGACGCTTTACGGCCCCTTTTGCCCCTTGCTCGGCGTTCATGGGACGACCATGGACTTCTCCCAAGTGACAAATTGACTAGCAAACCGCCTCGCCATCATCCCACGGGGATTTCCTTCGGTCGTCTCGCGCCCTAATGGATAATCCGGGTTAAATGAAGCGCACCGGCCCGGCCCACGATCCGCCGCCTGAAAGACAAAGCCGCTGCGCGAAGGCAGCGGCTCGGGGTCAGTATCCTGGCGGGGGAGGCGGGGGCGTCCCGGTGGGCGGGGGCGGGATGGAAGCGTCGTTGCCGACGGGCGGCGGCGAGTAGGTTCCTCCGGACATTTGTTGCAGCGACTTGGCCATCGAGGCAGAAACCGGAACCCGGTGACCGCGGCCATACATGCATTGGATGTAGGCCTGGTCGTAGTCGCGCTGATCGCCGTAGGACGAACGCTCGCCGGCTTCCGCGCCGGTCATGCTGCCGACGATGAGGCCCGTTCCCGCGCCGACGCCGGCGCCTTGTTTTCCACCAATGGCAGCGCCGGCCACGGCACCGATGGCCGTGCCGACCGCAGCGTTGCGGATTTCTTTCTCACGGGCGGTTTTTCCGGCGTTGGGGCCGCCGATTTCGCGGAAGGCGTAGCGACGGCATTCGGCGTCATCGGCGCGGAACTGGTCGAATGGCTTGCCGGTGCCGGGTAGGGCCATGATGCTCGGGCCAGTCGGAACCGAGGCGCAGCCGCCGACAAGCAAAGCGCCCGAAACCAGGATGATGCCGGTGAGTGTCTTGGTCATGATTGTACCTCGTCGAGGTCAGGGTTGATCGGAAGGTCGCGGCAACACCTTCTGCCAGCCGCCGGGGCATTCCTTCACGTAGGGGTAGTAGCCTTTTGCTTCGCGGCAGTAGTACCAATAGCTGGTCTGTGGCGGCGGGGGCGGCGTCTGTTCGATATAGACGGGAGGCGGTGCGCGTTCGATGACGACCGGGGGGTAGTAGTAAGGCGGTGGGTAGGGGTAGTACCAAGGCGACCAGACGGGGCCGCCGATGACGACACCAACATGGCTATGTACCCGGTGATCTGCCAGGGCGTTGCCGATGTTGCCAATCCCGAGCAGAAGAAATGCGATCGCATAGATGGTCTTTTTCATGATGTCTGTCTGCCTATCGAATATTCACAGTATTCTGAACTGGTTCATTGGCCGGTGCCACAATCCTTGTGTGACGAATTGTTATGAATGATTACCGATGCCAATGCTCTTCACAAAACGGTCGTGGCTCCAAAAGGTTGACCAACGATAAGTGGCGATTGGGGTAGACTCGACCGGATGCTCAATATCCTGCTAGGAGCGGACGAAAAAAAGAAATGAGCCAGATTCAACGCTATCGCGACAACCTGCAGGACGAGATCGACGGCGCCGCCCTCTATACGGCGATGTCCGGGTACGAGACGGACGAGGTGCGCAAGGATTTATACCTGCAACTCGCGCAGGCTGAGAACGAACATGCCGACGTCTGGCGCAAAAAGCTGATGGCCGCAGGGATCAGCGACCTCCCCTTGGGGGCGTCCTTCAAGACTCGATTGCTGATCCGGTTGGCGCGCTATTTCGGGCCGGCCTTCGTCCTGCCGGTGGTTGCCGCCAACGAATACACTGACCGCAACAAATACGCCGGGCAGGCCGATGCCGTTGAAATGTCGGCCGAAGAACAGGGGCATGCGGCGGTGATCCGGGCGGCCGCCGGCCATGGTGGGCCGGTCGTCGGCGCCGACATCGCTGGCGCGGAGCGCTGGCATCGCGGCGGTTCGGGCAATGAATTGCGGGCTGCCGTGCTGGGCGTCAACGACGGCCTGGTGTCCAACTTCTGTCTCGTCATGGGCGTTGCCGGCGCAGGCGCGGCCTCGGCGACCGTTTTGCTCACCCGGGCGGCCGCCGGCCATGGTGGGCCGGTCGTCGGCGCCGACATCGCTGGCGCGGAGCGCTGGCATCGCGGCGGTTCGGGCAATGAATTGCGGGCTGCCGTGCTGGGCGTCAACGACGGCCTGGTGTCCAACTTCTGTCTCGTCATGGGCGTTGCCGGCGCAGGCGCGGCCTCGGCGACCGTTTTGCTCACCGGCCTGGCCGGGTTGGTCGCCGGCGCGTTGTCGATGGCGCTCGGCGAATGGCTTTCGGTGACCAACGCCCGCGAACTGGCGCGCACCCAGATCGACAAGGAAGCCGAAGAACTCGAACAGACGCCGGAAGCCGAGAAGAAGGAACTGGCGCTGATCTACCAGGCCAAGGGCATCGAACGCGAACAAGCCTGGCAGATCGCCACTAAGGTCATGGAAAACCGTGACACAGCGCTGGAAACACTGGCGCGCGAAGAGCTCGGCATCGATCCGGAAGAGCTCGGCGGCAACCCATGGAGTGCCGCTGGCGTTTCGCTGCTGCTTTTCGCGCTCGGCGCCATCTTTCCTGTCCTGCCTTTCCCGTGGCTGGAGAATTCCAACGCGATCATCCTCAGTATCGTCCTCAGCCTGCTCGGATTGGGCGCCGTCGGCATGGTGACCTCATTGTTCAACGGGCGAAGCTTTGCTTTTTCGGCTACTCGCCAGATTTTGTTCGGCGGCGTCGCGGCGGCGATCACCTTTGGCATCGGCCATCTTTTCGGCGCATCAATCACCTGAGAAATTGACCAGAGGCGCCGGTTGTGGTCTAATGCGCCCCCTCTATCGGGCGGTTAGCTCAGCGGTAGAGCACTGCCTTCACACGGCAGGGGTCACTGGTTCGATCCCAGTACCGCCCACCAATAGATTCAAATAGTTAAGCCACTTTTAAAGTGGCTTTTTTATTTGTACGGAAATCATACGGAAATTCGTTGCTGTTAGGCAGGTTAGTTTAATCGGGTTGTTGGTTAACCAGTGACCGATCCTCTACTGATAGCTGAACTGTCTGGCTTTCAATCTCAACGGCAGCAATTGCCGACAAACTGCTTGATGCTGTTGGCAACAGACGACTAATCGGCCTTTGCTGCCGTTCCGCTGTGACTCTGATTGGGGCGGCAAGATGTCTCTTACCAGCCGTTCAGCTTTGAGAGGCAGCAAACGGCAGATTCGATATGATGGCTGGTAGAATTCTTCACCCTGCGCTGTCCAAAACCGAAGTAATGTCCCCGAAAACTCTGCCCAAATATCTAACTGGTTATCCACCAGCGCTAGTGAAGCAGGTGCACCAGCTCATTGAGCAAGGTCGGCTGGCGGAGATGTTGCTGCAGAAATATCCAATCACCCACGGGGTGCGCACCGACAAGGCGCTGTATGACTACGTTTCGGAAATCAAGAACACGTACCTGCGCAATGTCGGGCAAGTTGGCAAGGTGATGTTCGATAGCCGGCTGCAGGTGATCCAGCATGCCTTGGGTACGCACACTAGCATTTCTAGGGTTCAGGGCTCCAAGCTGCAGGCAAAACGTGAAATTCGGATTGCGTCGATCTTCAGGGACATGCCGATCGAGTTTCTACGCATGATAGCGGTGCACGAGATAGCCCACATGAAGGAGCGAGCACATGACAAGGCGTTTTATCAGCTCTGCCGGCATATGGAACCCAACTACCATCAAATTGAGTTCGATCTGCGCGCTTGCCTGAGCCACATGGAAATCAGCGGTCAGCCTCTCTGGGCAGTTGCCGCACCGCTCCCGCAAGACTTGCCGGATTAAAGCCGGCAGTCCCATCCAAATTAAGCCGAAAGCTGACAAAGCAACAAATTTTAGAAATCAGCCTTTGCAGCAGTTGGCTGATCGCGTAATGTCGGTTAGCAGTCTGGCGGTAAGCTGAGGTTGGGGCACACCTCACAGCGATTGGCAGCTTTCTGCCCCTGCGAATACGTACTACCGACCTCAATCGGCCCGTCAGCCTCTTGGAAAGCTGACGCTCAATGCCGTAGTTAGGCGTCATCGCTCGAACTTGCCTCGTAGTCTCTCCACGATCGCCATCGTGCGCCGTTCCCGAGTGGTGGGAGCCTTCGCTGCACGAATGTGCTCACTAGCATCCCTTCGTTCTCTCTCGGGGAGCGCGAACCACGCGTTTGTCACGTTCCTATGCTTCGAAAGGATCTTTTCCAGTTTGGGCGGCGTAGATGTGTCCGCGATTCGGAGCTACATAGCTACGCGATCTACAACGCTCAACTTTGCGGCTTTGCAGAAGGGTGAATCGCCCCGGGTTTCGTAGATGCTCCGAGGTTAAAGTACAGGCGTGTTCGGCCAGTAACGCGTAATGGAGTTGCGCTCTAAGCAAGGGGCGTTATTGGGCGTGATCCGGCAAAGACATGGTTCAGTGGAGCGGCAATATTATGGTTCCCGGGACAGCTTCCAAGTCAAAGCCAGCCGGGTTTCGGTTGGCCTTTGGCTTTTTTACTTCGCAGAAACGCTTCACCAGATGCCGGCAATCTGTATCGGGGACAAAAGCACTTGGTCAATCTGCCCCGTTTGATCCTCGATGCCGACACTTGCGGCGATCTTCTTGGGCGGCCGGGCGTACCATTGGTCGCAGATGCGCACGAGATCTGCATAGGCGGGCTGGTCGGTAAAGCCCTTCATCAGCTCGGTGGTCAGCCGGTCGTTCGGGATGTGAAGATATGCGCCGGGCGTGTCGAGGCTGACCGTGTTCGCGTCCGCGATCACGGGCTTCTGGAACATGAATCGGGGAATGCTTTCTCTTTCGCGATCGTTTGCTGCCATATCGTCGAACAACGGTGCCATGAGATCGATTACCCAGCCGTCAACTTCAATCCAGCAATGGAAAACACGGGCATCGGAGATGATGGTGTCGTTTTCCGGCTTCCCGAAAACGAGCGAGATGTTGCTTTGCGGTCGCAGGTTGTATCCTGCCACGCCGGCAACCGGGCAGGCCGAAGCGAGCTTGTGATGCCGCTTGAGCAAATAGGCGCCGGTCACCGCAACGGCATGAATCGTCCGGAACAGTCGCTCGTATTCGGGAAGCGTCATCGGCGGGGTGGAACGTCGTGTCATGAAAATCTCTTCTGGTGTTGCTTTGTCCGGCATTATCCTGCGTTAAGGGGGTAACGCAAAACCAGATAGGCCAGCATACTTTGGCACCGCTACAATTTCGGCGTGGATTTCGTTAGTCAATGCGCGCCGCTGCCTGTTTTTTGGGCGCCCTCTGTAACTCCTTTCGGCTGAGTCAGTTAGGCGTTCTTTCCAATGATTATCCACAGAGTTGCTGACGGCAATTGTGGGTAGGTGGCGTTAGTTGCGTAACGCAAACCAAGTTAGTCAGTATGCTCTGACGTCCCTGCGATTTCGAGCTGGATCGCGTCAGTCAATGCCGAATCGCTGCCTGATTTTTAGGCGCCTTCTGTAACTCCTTTCGGCTGAGTCAGTTAGGCGTTCTTTCCAATGATTATCCACAGAGTTGCTGATGGTAATTGTGGGTAGGTGGATCAATCGTCCGATTTTGTTTCCAAAATGCCAATGGCGTTTTGGAAATCGATTTGTTCGTGAAGGCGCCAGTCGGGTCCGCCAGGGGGAGCTGAGCATCACTCCCGAATTTACATTTGTTACAGGATCAACATAGAACGAAACAAACGGCTAGATTTCCTCAGGTATCCTTCACGGATGCGAAATATACTGATATTGATACTTTTTCTGGCGCTCCCGGTACAGGCCGAAACCCTGACTGGGCGTGTCATCGGCATTACGGATGGCGATACCTTGAAAGTTCTCGACGCCAAGCGCGTTGTTCACAAGATCCGGTTGTCTGGTGTCGACGCCCCGGAATTGAATCAGGATTTCGGGCAGCGGTCGAAGGCCAATCTTTCAGCATTGGCTTTTAACCGGATGGTCACCTTGGAGTGCAGGAAGACCGATAAATATCGGTACAAGGCTTGCGTCGTCATGGTGGATGGTCTGGATGTCGGCTTGGAACAAATCAAGACGGGCATGGCC
The DNA here is from genome assembly GCA_964575415.1 of uncultured Propionivibrio sp. Taxonomy (GTDB): domain Bacteria; phylum Pseudomonadota; class Gammaproteobacteria; order Burkholderiales; family Rhodocyclaceae; genus Propionivibrio. The sequence continues at coordinate 77,170 of CAZNQL010000011.1, read as the reverse complement.
TGGTGGTCCCGGAAACACACCAAGGAGCAAAGTCTGCATCAGCGCGTCAATTATGAGGACGCAGAATTCAACGCTCGAAAGAATCACGTTGGCCTATGGGCCGCTGAAAATCCTGTCCCCTCATGGGTTTGGCGAAAATGAATCGGCATTGAACGGCTTGATCTCTTGAAGCCTTGTTTTGAAAGGAAAACACAAAGCCAACCGAAATCCGGTTGGCTTTTTCGTTGGAGGCTTGGCCCGGGAAGGATGATCGAGGCTTTCATTTCCTAGACCATTACCACTTCGGATAACGAGACAGCGATCCGGCGGTTTGCTCCATAGCAGATGAGTTTGTTCGTGCCGTGAGTGACGGTAGCGACCACGAAAATGTTTTCTAGGTGGTAACGCTTATCGGTGCTATCCGAAACTCTCCTGAAAGTCGAATCTTCCAAGCGAACATTACGTCCGATATATCGATTCAATTTGTTTTTCATTTTCAGCGCCTCTCTAGTGATGTTCGATCCGCCAGCTGACGAAGCTACACGTCACTGCGGGGACATCCAATACGTGCAAGCGCGTACCGGGGTGACCTTATTTGGCGAATTACTCCGGACGAGAATACGGACATGCCTGATGCACGTCGTTTTTTGCATGTCCATAAGGGCAAGCGCTTACGTGGTCGCACGGATGCTTTCGCATAGAAAAAGTGCGTAGCATTCAGACAAACCGTTCTATTTCGTGCTTTTGAAGGCAATTCAAGCGTAGTTCATCTCAGGAGATAACGCATGGCCAGCAATCGGAATGTCGGAGACGGTTCGCTTCAAGGAGCGGACAACATAAACTGCATGAGACAGTCCATGCGGACGACAACGTCGGTCACGAACAAGACCAATACAGGCAAGAAGCCGAGCCAGATGTCCGCGGAGCAAAAGAAATTCGAACAGCGCTTTGCCCTGTTGACGCCGCGAGAGCTGTTGGTCCTGCAAGGAATTTCCGAGGGCAAGACAACCACCATGATTGCGGAACAACTCGACATCGGAGAATTGACGATCGAGACTTACAAGCACCTGATCATGCTGAAATTCGACGTTGGGTCAACCGCCGAGCTTACGCATATCGTTGTCGATGCTTTGCCGTAGTGGCAATACCGTTGATCATGTCCGATGGATGTTTCGGGATGCCCAAGCTATTCACTGAGGAGGCTGAAGTGAGAACCGGAAAGGAAGCGAGACCAATACGCCCAGAATCTATGGCAATAGCCATTTCGGAGCTCGATGAAGAAAGAAGGAATGTAATAAAGCTTATTGAGCTGCTAGAAATCAGACCGCTGTATTCAATTGCCAGTGACTATTTTTTGAACCGGTTTGCCGCCGTGCGAGCCGCAATTGAAGGGTTCATGGCACGTGAAGAGACCTTCTTGCGTGAATGCCAGGTTCCAGAAGAAACCATTTGTCTTCACATTGCCGATCACGAAAGAATCCGTACGATACTGCATCGTATCCATCAAAACGCCATCAACAAGAAGAACCAGACCGCACTAGATGTGCACGCTCACCTCAAAACAGAAGTCGAGAGACATGCATCGAGGTTCGGTTTTGAGATGAGCAAGCGCATCCAGCGATCGGAGAAGGCATTCACATTCAATGTGGTGGAAACGAACTGACGACAGCTTCGTCAGCTAACGGCTCGGCTTCTTGGCGCAATGTCCTCGCCCAGAAAGTTCTCAGGCTACTATTCCACACGCATTTGCGATGCGAGCGAGGTCAAGCAAGGTTTCTGCCCCAGTCTTGCGCATGATCCGGGCCTTGTGAATCTCCACGGTCCGATGGCTGATGCCGAGGTGACGTGCAATTTCCTTGTTGGGCAGCCCCTTGACGGCCAGAACCATGACTTCGTGTTCGCGCTCGGTCAGCGTCGAAACCCGGGCTGCGGCTGTCAGATTCTCAGCGGCTTGCGAGTTCAGCCTTTCGCTCTCGCGTAGCGCCTCTTTGACACTTTCCAACAGCAACGCGCCAGTGATCGGTTTGGTCAGAAAGTCGACCGCGCCCGCTTTGATAGCGTGCACGCTCGACGGAATGTCGCCGTAGCTCGTGAGGAAGATGATTGGCAACGGATTGCCGCGCTTCGTCAGTTCGGCCTGCAACTGGATGCAGTCCATTCCTGGCATGCGGATATCCAGAATGGCACAACTGCATGGCACAGACCGGCAAGCGGCCAGAAAGACTTCCGCGCTTTCGAAGGACTCGACATGGATATCCTCTTGTTCGAGCAACAGCGTCAGCGCTTCGCGCACGGCGGGGTCGTCGTCGACTACAAAGACGGTCGGGATCGTATTCATGAGGCAAAGGGAAGGACAAAATGAAAAGTGGCACCCGGAGTCGCGTTGATATCGGCCCATAACTGCCCACCGTTGGCTTCAATGAGTGCCCGGCTGATCGCCAATCCCATGCCGATACCTTTGGGCTTGGTCGTAAAGAAGGGATCAAAGATGCGGTGAGCGGTTTCCGAATCGAGACCCGGGCCGCTGTCTTGTACCGTCACCTGGGCCAGGTTGCCCTCGGAGGCGGTTCGTACCGTGATGGTGATAGTCGCCAGCGGGATATTCGCGCCGTGCATCGCCTCGACCCCATTGTGCAGCAGATTGACGAGCACCTTTTGCAATTGCAGTCGATTGGCCAGAACTGCGGGCAAGCCCGGTTCCAGTTCAAGCACCGCCTGAAAACCACCGTAACCGCTTTCGTCCACGATGGCCAACGCCTCCCGTACGACGTCGTTGAGATCGACCGTCTCAGGCGTGGCTTCGCCCTTGTGCAGGAAGTCGAGGAGTTGATGCAAAGTCATTCCTGCGCGTTGGGCTTGTTCCATGGCGCCTTGAAGCGCGCGCGCCAGTTTTTCCTGATCCTTGATGCCTCCGCGCAGGATGCGTAGCGCCGCCTCGCTATAAGCAGAGACGGCAACCAGCGGCTGGTTCAGATCGTGGGCAATGGCGGCTGCTGTCTGGGCGGCCACTTGCTGATTGACGAGGTTTTCCATCTCGTTGCGTCGCTCCTGAATCTCTTTTTCCAACAGCTTCTGTTCCGTGATGTCTTTGACCGTGCCGACACAGCGGACGGAACGGCCAACATCGAAAAACACTTGTCCGTTGGCCGCGATCCGACGGACGCGACCATCAATTCGGCTGACGACGCGGAATTCGGCGCGGTATTCGCCCGTTCCGCCCGGGTCGAGGGCTTGATCGATACTGGCCTGCATGGCTGCACGGTCATTGGGATAGATGCCCGCAACGATCATTTCCATCGTGATGGGGGCGTTCGGACCAAACCCCCAAAACTCGCGTGCATGCTCATCCCACTCGCCTTTACCGTTGGCAATATCCCAATCGATGATGCCGAGGCCGGTGGCGATCTTCGCCAGTCGCAAGCGTTCTTCGCTCAGCCGCAATTCAGTCATGGTCCGCATGCGTTCGGTAATATCCTCCTTGACGCCGAGATAGTGCGTGACTCGTCCGTCCGGCTGACGGACGGGGGATATGGTGGACGCTTCAAGGTACTCCGTACCGTCCTTGCGTCGATTCAGGAATTCGCCGCGCCAGACTTTCCCGGCGACCAGCGTGGCCCAGAGGTCCGTGTAGGTTTCGGGCGGTGTGCGACCGGACTTGAGCACCCGTGAGTTATTTCCCAATACCTCCGCGGCCGAGTATCCCGAGGCAAGGCCGAACGCCGGATTGACATACTCGATGCAGCCGTCCAGGTCGGTGATGACGATACTGACCGGGCTTTGTTCGACCGCAAGAGAGAGCTTGCGTAGCTGATCCTCTGCCCGTTTACGTTCAGTGATGTCGCGCAGGAACACAAAGAACTTGCCAGCCGCGCCATCACGATAAGTGGTGCTCACCTCGACATGCCAGACTGATCCGTCCTTGCGGCGGTGCATCGATTCGAACTGTTCGCCGAAATTTTCCTTGATACGTTGAATGCGCGCAGCTGTTTCGGCGGCGCTTTCTTCCGCGTCGAGATCTGAAATGTGCATGCCCAGCAGTTCATCGCGGGCATAACCCGACTGTTGGCAGTAGGTCGGATTGACGTCGATGAGATACCCCGCTATGTCAAGGCGCCAGAAGCCATCCATCGTTGTCTCAAGAATGCTGCGCAAGACTTCGTGGCTGTCGCGTAGAGCAACTTCTGCCTGCTTACGTTCCGTGATGTCGAGGATGACGCCAATCAGCCCTTTACCTTGCCGTCGGAATTTGCAAAGGTCGCCTTGTTGAAGATAACGTCGTGACGTGTTCCGTCCGCATAGACGACAGACGCCTCGTAAACCTGAACGCCGGGATTGTTCAGCAACTCTTTGTCGGCATGATCATATTTCTCGGCCAAATCGAAGGGGGCGATGTCATACACGGTTTTGCCGACGAATTGCTCTTTCGATAGACCGAGATACTGCTCAAATGCCCTATTGCCTCCGGTATAGATACCTTCGGCATCCTTGTAAAAAACAGGGCAAGGGATGGCCTGAAGCAGCATTTGCAGTCTTGATTCACTGTCCACGAGCTTTGCCTGGGCCTGCTTGCGTTCGGTGATGTCTCTGAATTCGACCACCCGGACAGCGCGACCCTTGTGGGAGAAATTTTTGCCATGAAGGCCGAGCGGGTACCGGCTACCATCTTTGTGGAGGCCCTCGACTTCGTATATTTTTTCCAAGCCGCTTCGGCTGTTCTGCCTTGCGAATTCGCGCCAATCCGGTGCGATCAGTTTTTCAAAAACATCCGTACCGACGAGTTCTTCGCTTTCATATCCCGTGAGATCCAACAAGCCTTGGTTGCAGTCGATGACATATCCATCAGCATGAATAAGAATGCCGGTAAACGAGGCGTCATGGAGTGCCCGAAACCGCTCCTCGCTCTCCAGCAAAGCCGTTTCGCGTTCGCCCAGGGTTGTCAGCAACTGGTTGAAGCTAACGATGAGTTGTCCGATTTCATCTGCCCGGACAATAGGCAGTTGTTTCAAGGGGGAATCGGTTTTCGGCCATCTCGCCAGCGTACTTGCGGCAACGGTCAGCGGCGAAAGCTGCCGTCTTAAGAGCCACCAAGTCACCCCGGCGGCCAACACGGTCAGGAGGGCGGTGGCAAACCGCATGCGTTGCTCCATATCTTGGATCGGGGCAAAGGCTTCGGCGGTGGGCAGTTGGGCAACGATCTTCCAGCCGGCCACCGGAACGCTTCTCGATGCCACCAGTACTTCGATCCCGCGAGGGGCGGTCAGGATGGCAGGTCCTTCATCGCCCCCGACTAGGCGGTCCAAGGTTGTATTGATGCCAGGGGCGGGAAGCGTTTCCATGATGCGATTCTTGTCGGTCGCGGTAACTATCTGTCGATGGTGCGGCGCGAATATCAAATAACCGCCGGTTTTGCCGTAGCGACTCGCGGTAATTCCATCGAGGAAGTTGGGAATATTTAAGTTGATCGAACCGCCAAGGGCACCGATCACTTGTCCCTGACTGTCTCGAATCGGGACTGCCATGACGATAATCGGCATCCGAGTATTCTTTGCGACGACCGGGCGGCCGATCGTCGCCTTGCCTTCCTTCAGCGCGCCGACCGCGTAATCCCGATCCATGGGATTGAGGCCGACTTGACCCGTTGACAGCGGAAAGTCAGCGATCACCGTGCCATCAATCGATGTGACAAAGACGCCATTATTGAACAGGACGTGCAGATCCGGGCGCTGATCGATGACGGATTGCACTCGTGATGGTTTGGCATGCGAAGCTCTGTCGATCAGCCGGGACACCCTCTCCAGGGCGGCGATCCAGTCCTCCAATTCACGGTTGACCTGAGCCGCAATCAAGGATGCCGTCGATAACTGCTGCTCCCCCAGCAGTCGTTCCATGTCCTCATACAATATGCTTATGGCGTAAAACGAGAGTGCCCACAGGCTCGCTAGAAAGATGGCCAGCGTAGCGAGCGTAATTCTGGTTTTCAGAGAATGCAGAACGAACTCTTTCAAGGCCATGCGGGTATCCGTCGGATGTGATGCGCGCGGGGTATGGCCAGAGCGCCATCTTTCGAGCAGATATTACTCCGGCCTTTTCGCTCTGGGCAACCAACGGAACCCCTTCTTTTGCCTCATAAGGGGTAGCCCTTATGAGCAAACACGGATTCGTTTAGCATCACAAAACGGGTAGTGTTGCTCCGTCAGGGTTACGTCGCTACACAGATATATCGACGAGGATTGTTTCAGTCATTGTCATCGCAATCGTATTTCATAAGCATAAGGTGAGTGCTTCGAGCATTACCAAATTGCCGGCGACGATCCCCAATGGCAAAGGCAAGGCAGCGCGTGTTGGCTCGTTTTTTGTAGTTTCGCTCAGGCCGTTTTCGAGGCCGACCGCCGTTGTCTTGCCCCGTTTCTACTCAGTTTCCGATGGGGACAAAAAATCGATCGCCGGCTGGATTGCCGCTAATTTTGTCGTTCAGTTGACGTAGGAAACGAAAATCGGAATGCAGAGTTCCGGCGCGTCGAGGACTTGGTGCATTTCGACCTGCGGTTGCATTCGTTCGACGATTCGCGTGGGGAGATAAGCGGCGCCAGGGAAGTCGGCAAGCAGTATTGAAGCAAGTCTGGCGTTCGAAACATTGATCTTCGCGGCAACGTAGTCTGGGAACGCACTCTGGAACTGGGTGTTGAAGGAGGTGCTCCATTCGATGTGCAGGTAATCGGAGGACAGCGCTTGGGCGACGGTTTGTCCGGGCACGTCGCTCATCAGTCTGAGCTTGAGATTGAAGATCTTTTTCGAGACGATTTCCGTTTCTGAGAGCTGCTCAGTCGTCAGGCCGAGATCGACCGAGCCTTGCTGAAGCTTCCTGAGCACATCGTTCGGGTTGAGCGTTTCCAGCGACAGTCTGGTTTCGTTGCGGAAGATGAGCAGATACTTGATCCAGCCCGAATCGAGGCTTTCCCAGACCCCGAAAGAGGCGGCAACGGTCAGGGTGGGGCGAGGGGAGGTTTCCGCAGAAACCTGATGCCTGACCTGGTCCCAGGTGGTGACCAGGCCGCGGAACTGGGTCATCAATCGCTCGGCGATCGGCGTCGGTTCGATCCCGTTACGGAGCCTGAGGAACAGGCTGACGCCCAACTGTTCTTCCAGCGCTTTGATTCTTGCGCTGACCGCTGAGGTGGTCAGGTGCAGGTTCTCAGCGGCACGGCCGAAATGCCGGGTGTGGCACACCTCAAGAAACGTTCTGATCAGGTTCAGTTCCACGGGGAAGGCCTCGGCGACAAAGGGGAGCTATTTCAGCATCAAATAATCGTGATTGCATCAAATGCTTTTAATTGTCCGTCAAATGGATTTGTTTTCCATCTGATTTTTTTATGGATCGTTCATTGATTCGATTTGTGCAAGCAGGGGAAGGAGGCTGACGATTCGATGGTCGCAATGTGTAGATCAACTTATGACGTTGTCGCTGAAAAATTCAACAACCAAGGATTTGGGTTTTGTCATGAGCCTTGCCCTGAATGGCGCTCGTCACGGCCATTTCGACTCGAGAGTCAGCACGGAAAAAGAGGCGTACCGGGTGTACCTGAACTCGGCGATTACCTATCAAACGGATTTGCGCGGTTATTCGACCCATGTCATGGTGGCCTACGATAACGCATCCCGTGTTGGCGCCACCGTGGTGACCAAGGCCATCGGGACTCCGGATACTGGTGTGGAGATTGCCTTGATCGCGCTCAAGAATGAGCATCGGGGAAAGGGTTATGGCCCGGATATGCTGGACGTGCTCATGAACCACTACTTGCCGACGATGAGCGTTTATGCACGTTGTTTTCCGGCTTCCGAAAAATTCCACCAGATGCTGCTCCGACGCGGCTTTTCGGAGGTCGGCCAGTCCGGGAAGAGCGTGATTCTTCGCCACGGCGCGATCGGGCCGGTCTGAAGCGGGGTTGCCGGTTTGGGCGCCGTGGATTGTTGAGGATTTCCAGCGATTGGTTTGCTCGGTATTCGATCTTTGCCGTGAATTAATTACAGATCGAAGCGATAGGCGGTTTGAAGGTACGCCGTCGCGCGCGACGATCTGAAACGCAACGGAGATTCCGGCTCGCCGGGGAAGCGGGTGCTCCCGTCGGCTTCAAGGGATAGATAGCGCACACCTGTTCCGAACGACCATTGTCGATTGATCGCATAAGCCAGACTGGCTTCGACCTGAAAGCTTCGTGAACTGTGGCCGCGTTGTTCCATGGGATTGATGTCCGGGCGGAACCAGTGGTTATCGGTCGAGTAGAAATGCGCATAGGGAAGCCGGGCAATTTCTCCCGATACGTTCAAGCGTTCCGCAGGGGTAAAGCTTCCGGCCAGACCGAGACGAAAAACGTTCTATTCTTCGTTCTCGCTCAAAGCCAAGGTGCCCGGCGCGATTTGTCCGGGATAGCACATCCACGGATTGCTGGCGACTTGCTGGCAACCGTAAGCGTTGAGATGTTGGCCGTAGTAACCATAGCCGACGAAAGCACCCAAGTCCCATTTGGCGTTTTGCGCCAGCATCAGGCCCAGATCGAGGGTGCCGTAGAAGGTACGGCCATTCTTGGTCGTCGAGACAGTATTCGAGTAAGGAGTGGGTGCCATGGCAGCCTCCGTGTCTTCGTCATGCATGCGGCTAGAGCGTAGATTAAGTCGGCCGAGCGTTCCTTTTACGAACCAGCCGGCTTTGTGGTCGAGGCGACCGAAGGCTTCGAGCGCCGTGCCCTTTTGTTCGGACCAAGTGAGTATGGAAAGCAGGATGCCGTGCCGATACGAGTCGTACAAGTGTTTCTGGAATCGCCCGCTCGAGTAGCCGAGGCGAGCCCCGAACTCGGCGCGAAAATCGTTGCCGAGGGCCACCTTGACACTTTGATTGCCAATGTCGCCCAGCCGGTAATTGAGTCCGAGCTTGGCGACGTGTTGGGTATGAGCGATCGCTACCGAGGCAGGTGCGCCGTTTGCCGTCAGATGATAAGTATGTCGTCCGAAGTCGTAGTAGTCGTATTCGGCATTGACCGACCACCTTGAATCGAGCGCGTAAGAGAGTCCGGCGCCGATGACCCAGCCCAGATGACCGGTCGATGTCGAAGCTGGTGGCATCGGCGTCAACAAGTCGTTGGTAACCTGGATTTTGTCGTGCGAGTACGCGGCGCCCGCTTTGGCGTAAACGAGCGAGCGGCCGGTCGCGTAGCCGAGACGGGCCGAGAGGCTCGCCATCCTGTCACTCTGGTTCTGGCAGCTGTCTCCGGAGCCGCCGACTCCCCATGTCGAGCCGCAAGTGGCGTAGCCGAACAACTTGCCGAAACTGATATCGCCTTCGATACCGACGACCAGTTGATCGTATTGTTTGTTGTAGCCCAGTTGCAGTCCGCCCAGCAGTCCGTCGTTGTATCCGGTGGCCGGAACATTGTTGCGGGAAAGACCGCTTCTATTCAGGACGCCCCATTGGGTGGTGCCTCTGCCGTAGGCGGCATGCACGCCGAGATAAGGCCCTTCCCAGTTGGCGGCAGGCGACAAGGCAAGTTCGGTCGCTCTGTTCGGAGATAGGTCCTTTTCTTCGGCTGAGGCCCCGGTGCAAAGAAAGGCGGGGAGCAAGGCTAGGAATAGCCGGATTCCTCCCGGCGCACGTGGGCGTGATTCTAGGAGCATGGGAGCAAGTCAATTTCCGGTGGAGTGAGGTCCTTCGTTTGCGAGAGCGTCTGTCTGGTGGCGCTGTTTCGGCGTCGTGCTGGTGCGATAGGTCATTAATGCGCACATTCATCGAAATTCGGCGCTTGTTCGCGGTTGTTTGTGCCTACTTCGGGAGAGAATTCTAAACTAGCCGTGTGGAATTAGGCAGCAAGTTCTTGCGACTTTGAGGGTGCCTAATCCGAAACAGTATTGCTATATATCGTCCCGAAATTGGCTTTTGTTGGCATAGGTTAATCATAAGATTATGCTAATATTCAAAACGGGCTGCACCGTGTAGCCCGTCCGCTGATCACGCCAAGGAGTCAACGATGAGCAACGAGGCCGTCCTGCACGAGGAATCCCGGCTGGTTCACTTTCCGGTTTCATTTTTTTCCACGGTCATGGGGTTATCCGGCCTCGCTATCGCCTGGCAGAAGGCGCGTCACCTCTTCGGCCTGCCGGCGCTGGTCTGGCATGTCGCCGCGCTGGCGGCGAGTGCTGTTTTTGTCGCTCTGTTCGTGATCTATGGCGTCAAAGTGCTGCGTCATCCGCAGGCGGTCGGTGGCGAATGGAAGCATCCGATCAGGGTGAATTTCTTCCCGACGATTTCGATCAGCTTGTTGCTACTCAGCATCGTCTGGCGGGAAGCTGTTCCGTCGGTGGCGCATGTCTTGTGGGGCACCGGGGCGGCGATTCATCTCTGCTTCACGCTGGCGATTCTGAGCAGCTGGATTCATCACACGCACTACGATATCAAGCACGCCAATCCTGCCTGATACATCCCTGTCGTCGGCAATCTCATCGTTCCGATTAGTGGCGTGCATTTTGCCCCGACGGAATTGTCCTGGTTTTTTCTCAGCATCGGGCTGGTGTTCTGGATCGTTCTGCAGACCATTGTGGTGTATCGCGTGATCTTCCACGATCCCATTCCCCCCAAGCTGATGCCGCCCCTGTTCATCCTGCTCGCGCCGCCATCGGTCGGTTTCATCGCCTACGGCGCATTGGTGCCGGAGTTCGACGCGTTTGCCCGCGTGCTTTACTACAAGGCGCTGTTCCTGGTCTTGTTGCTCGGCAGCAATGTGCTGCGCTTTTTGAAAAGTTGTTTTTTCCTTTCGGCCTGGGCGTATTCATTCCCGCTGGCGGCGATGACGATTGCGACCTTTGCCATGGCCCATCGTTCGGGGATCGGGCTTTTCAACGGCTTCGGAGTGGTTCTGCTCGGGATACTCAGCCTGATCGTGCTGGTTCTGGTCGCCAAGACCTTGGGCGCTATTCGCCGAGGCGCCATCTGTGTTCCTGAGTAACATGCCTGGAGGGACGGGAAGTTATGAGATGGCTCAAGTACTGTCGGCGCGGGGTGTGATGCCAAGGAATCTCCTGGAGGCTCCAGTCGGTATTGGATTTGGGAAAGCGGCAATGCTTGACCCGGATCGTACCGACGCGTTTTTTCACCGCGGCTATCGGGGGGCGTCCCCCCGCTTGTTCAGCCAGTACAGAATCTTTTTCAAGAAGTCGTCCGGTTTGAGCGGTTTGCCGAGATGATCGTCCATGCCAGCCTCGAGACAGCGTTCGCGGTCTTCGTCGAAGGCGTTGGCGGTCATGGCGAGGATCGGGGTTCTATTTGCCTCTTCACGGGATCGTATGGCGCGCGCTGCCGATATGCCGTCCAGGACGGGCATCTGCATGTCCATGAGGATCAGGGCCACCGGGTGGGTCTGAAGGTGTTCGACGGCTTCCTGACCGTTGGTCGCAACCTCCGTTGCGAGTTCGGCTTCCTGAAGCAGCAGGCAGGCGACTTCACGATTGAGCGGGTCGTCGTCCACAACGAGAATCCGGGCACCCCGGTGCCTGAGCGCAATTTCCTTGGCGGGACGAGGCGTTGACGCAGGAACGTTTTTAACCGGCGCGGCCGGCTCAAAACGAGCGGTCAACCAGAATGTGCTGCCCTTGCCGGGGTGGCTCACAACGCCGACGGTCCCTCCCATCAATTGGGCCAGTCGTTTGGTAATGCTCAGGCCCAGACCGGTTCCTCCGTGCTGGCGCGTATCCGAATTGTCAGCTTGGGTGAAGGGCTGGAACAGCCGGGACTGTTGTTCTTCCGTCAAACCGATGCCCTGGTCGATGACTGCGATCTTCACCAGCAGGCCGCAGCTGTCCCCGGTCTTTTCCTCCTCGACGGTTGCTCTGAGCGCGATCGTGCCGGAGTCCGAGAACTTAATGGCATTGTCGAGAAGATTGATCACCATCTGCTTGAGGCGCAGATCGTCGCCCAAGACCGTGCCCGGAATTCGCGTGTCGAATTTCAGCGTCAGCTTCAGCCCTTTGGCTTTGGCGCGGTCCTCGTGGATACGCAAGGCTTCTCCGATCGCCAGCCGGAACGTGAACGGTCTGGGTTCCAGGCGAAGTTTCCCCGATTCGATGCGTGAGAGATCAAGAATGTCGTTGATGATGGCGAGCAGGTGTTTGGCTGCCTGTGCGCTTTTGTTCAGTTGATCGATCTGCTTGGGGTCCTTCGCCGCAAGCAAGGCCAAGGCATTCATGCCCATGATGCCGTTCAGCGGTGTGCGCAGTTCATGGCTCATGTGGGCGAGAAAGGCGCTCTTGGCGAGGTTGGCCGACTCGGCGGCATCGCGCGCCTCGGCCAGCTCCGCGGTCCGTGACTGAACCAGTTCTTCCAGATGGTTGCGATGTTGTTCGAGTTCTTCCAGCGTTTGCTTGTGTTCCGAAATGTCGCCGAAAGCCCAGATCGATTCGTCGCTGCCGGGAAAGAGCGCTTCGCCGTCGAGTCGGAACCAACCCAGCGAGCCGTCTTTGCGCCGGAATTGCATTTCGCTTTTGTAGATAGCACCGCTTTGCATGGCGGGATAGGCTTTTTTGCCGAAATCGACGTAACTCTGCTCGTCCGTATAAATAATACGGGTTGGCTGTCCGATCAGTTCTTCTCTCGAGTAACCGAGCATCTCAGCGAAAGCCGCATTGATCCAGACGAATTTGCGTTGCCGGATTTTGACAAATCCCATGACACGACTGTTGAGAATCGCCGTTTGCTCGCGGACCAGCCGATCAATCTCGGCGGCAGCGCGGGTACGTTCGGTGACATCATTGACCAGGCTGATGATGACGGGTTTTCCGTTGATGATCACGATGCGGTGATGCATCTCGATATCGATAATCGTGCCGTCCTTGCGTAGCCCTTGCAGCATTGCGATTTCGCCGGGGGTGGATTCTGACTGCGGGTTTTGCGTCAGGCTACTGAGTTGCCGACGTGATTCGGGAGTCAGCAGGTCAGCATGATCGTGCGTTTTGATTTCCTTCCCGTCATAACCAAAAATGGTGTTGAACCGGTCATTGGTATAGCTGAAACGATCATTTTCGATGATGGCGATCCCCACCATCGATTGATTGACCAGTGTGCGGAAGCGCTCTTCGGATTCTCGCAGCGCACGATTGACCGACTCGTTCTCGCGCAGTGCGCGTTCGAGTTCTGCGGTACGCAGTTTTACCTGGTCCTCCCGCATGATGCCGGTCTGGAACAGGCCGAAATCCGAATCCTGAAGTGTCGTTCCTTGTTCCGCACGATCCATCAAAGCGGTAATGATCGTGTTGAGGCGCTTGATTTCTTCTCGTAGCGCCCGTGCTTCCAGGTGTTCGAGGTCATCAGGCATGGCTTTATGTCCCTCTTGACGGGGTTTCCCCGATGGCGATGCCAACAAAGGTCTGGTTGATGTGGACCCCGCGGAACTGTTCGCCATAGGTGGCGAATCCCGTGACGTTGTTGGCTTTCAGCAAGGCGGCAATTCCTTCCTTTTCATTGCGCCATTCGGCTTCGAATTTGCGGTGCAGGTAGTCGCCACCGAGGACCAGTTGCGGGATTCCGATCTGATCATGGAGTTGCGCGAATGCTTGAGCAAGGTTGCCGAGAAGATCGGCGCTTTGGGCGACGCGTAAAACAAGTCCCTTTTCAATGGCGCAGTAAAAGGTCAGGCTACCATCGGCGTTGACTTTCTGAATCGAGCGGACATGGGTTGCACCATTGATCAGGACAACCATCGTCCAGCACGCAAAATGTGACAGATTCAGGTTGTTTTCATCGATGCCAATGGCTCTTGCATATTCACTGACCGCTGGCCGCCCGTTAATTGTCATGACGATGCGGCGGGTTGGATCGGCCTCAGTGACGACCAGACGTTCGGTCGTGGGCGTGAAATTGTGTGTATTCAGCAGGCGGAAGGGCAGGGTTGTTGTGATCAGCGTTAGGACGGCGCTGTCATCATGGAATCGGCCTCCGGAGAAAACGCGGGTGCGTTTGAAATTCGCACCGTCGCCAGCGGAACCCCCAATCAGCGGGATTTTTCCGAGCGTGCTTTGCACTGCCCGACTAACCGGCTCTTCCCGAATCGATAGTCCGTCAATCAGCAGCAGAGCGAAACTGCTGTCCAGCATCGAGTAGGGAACCTTCTCTGTCAGTCGTTGCATCAGTTGAAGCGTAAAGGACTGGCCCGCTCCGATCCTGAACTGCTGGAGATGGCTGATCAGGCCACTGACGGCCCTGAACTGCTCCGTAGCGAAACTGGCGCCGGATAGGCTGTGTTCGCAGTAACCGGCGGGGCCGATTTCGCCTGCCGTGGTGCATCCTACAACCTGGGCTCCGGCGAATTGCTGAGACATTTCATCCGCCAATGCGTCGAGATCATAGTCGCTGGCGCAAAAAAATACGACCAACTCCATGTTCGGTTGAACGACTTCGGCATGGAATTCGCGGACGGCTTGGCGTGCTTCGATGGCGAGAGAATGTGCTCTGCGTATCGTGTTTTGCGCTGGTGTGTTGGGCACTTTTTCCTCCCGCAACGAATTCCCTGTAAATTTCGGGGCGCTTCTTCTCTGCGAATCTTTTCGTTTTCAGTATATGAAACGGGCGGGAAAGCGTCTACATACTATGCGCCCCAATAAATCCATGTGTTTTCAGGCTGGAAGATCAAGTGCCAGGGCTGCTAACATTGGTTCTCCATGACGGTCAATCCGTTGCGGTCGAGGTTCGTGCCATGCACAGAGGTCTTGGTGCCTGACATCAGGCGCAATCGCTGTTTCCAACGGCCTCGGACGGCGCTTGGGTGTCAAGACTCCGAGAGTTATTGGTCGAGGCGCCATTTGTGTTCGGGAGCAACGATTCCGGGGTAGGCTGATTTCGGGAGGTGTGCCATGAGATGGATGGTTTTGACGTCATTGCTACTGTTGTCGGCCTGCGGGGTGGCGGATGTGGCGAGCACGTCGGCGGTCGGTGCCAAGCTCCAGGCCGAGCAGGCCAAGCAGGCCAAGCAAGGCAAGCAGTCGATGGACAAGATGCGCGCCGACCTCGACGCGGCGGCGAAAGCCGGGCAGGAACGTAACGCCGCCGCCGAAGAAGCGTCAAAGTAGCCGCTGATCAGGCGCGGCGCGAAGCGCGCCACTCGGCGGTAAAGTCCAAGGCATCCGGCAGGAAGGTGCGGAAATCGGCCGCGAAACCTTCGGCGTCGGCCAGAAATTCCTCGATGCCGCCGCTCAGCGTGTTCGGCTGGCGCAGGCGATGGACCGCCATGCGGTCGATGATGCGCCCCGTTTCAACGGCATCGCGATAGCTCCCCAACCAATCTTCGCGGCGCATTTTGCGGGCGATGTCCTGCGCGCTCGCGGATAGCTTGGTTTCATACTCGGGGAGTTCGGCATACAGCCGGACGACGAATGAGTCGAGCGTACCGGATGCGTGGGTTAGCCAATCGCGGGCAAGCAGGTGGTCGTAGAACATGTCCACGAGAATGCCGCTCACCCGCCGCCGCAGCGGGCTGATACGAGCGCGGCTCGCCTTGAAGGTCGGATGGCATTCGGCAAAAACGTCGATGGCCCGATGCAATGCTACGCCCGCTGCCAGATCGACAGGCAGGCTTGCCGGCAGGGGCCCTTTGACGAAATCGCCGAGCAGGCCGCCGATGCGGTCTGCGGCGCAAGGGCCGGCGAGAAACGCGTGAGCGAGGAAGTTCATTGGCAGACAATAGCACGGAGAATGGTTATGCCGTTGCCGGTATTGAGCCAGTTCCGTGCACCTTGGGAATGCGCTGGCATGCGCGCACCTTACCATGTTAATGCGAAAATAAAAATTAATATAAACAATAAAAAATTTAACTTTTTATTAACATGAATGGTTTCTAGAATTCACGACGTTTCGTTCTGCGATCAGAGGGCTTTTTGCTATGGCTTCAGGACGAATCCCGGAGGTTTTATCCGGATCACCACAGACGGCTCAGACCGTGAAGACCAAAGAGAGATGAGGAGACGAGCGTGACTAAGTCCTGGAATCGAGGCTGGATTGTTGTTCTGGCCGGATTGTGTATCAACCTGATGTTCGGTGTGCTTTATGCATGGAGTATCTTTGCGGCCAACCTGAGCAGCTTGTACCAGTGGAGCGGCTTTCAGGCTTCCTTGCCGTACACGGTGGCGATCGTGATGTTTGCTTTGGTCATGCTGGTCGGCGGGAAGTTGCAGGACCGTTTTGGTCCGCGCCTGGTGGCCACCATGGGTGGGGCGCTGACCGGCACCGGTCTGGTGCTTTCCAGCTTTTTTACTAGCCTGGAAGGGGTGATCGTCTGTTTTGGCGTTCTGACTGGGGCGGGAATTGGCATGGGCTACTCGGCGACGACGCCGGCAGCCGTCAAATGGTTCCGCCCAGAGCAGAAAGGGTTGATTTCCGGGGTCGTCGTGACCGGATTCGGCCTCGCCGCCTTGTACATTGCGCCGCTGACGAAGGCGCTCATCGCGAGCTATGGCGTTTTTGACACCTTCCGCATTCTGGGCATTGTCTTCGGGCTGATGATCATGGGCTTCGCGCAATTTCTCGCGGTTCCCAAAGTGACGGCTAACCCGACGGGGGCTGCGGCAAGCGCTTCGATCGGCGCCGTCGACTGCACTTGGCGGGAGATGGTGCGGACGCGGCAATTCTGGATGCTGTGGTTGATGTTCCTTTCGGGTTCGATGGCCGGTTTGATCCTCATCGGCCACCTGGCCAAGATCGCTGTCCTGCAGACCGGGATCAACATGGGAGTGACTCTCGTTGCCATGATCGCCTTGTCCAATGCCCTCGGACCTCCGGTAGCCGGTTTCGTCTCGGACCGCATCGGTCGTGGCAAGACCATGACCATTCTGTCTATCCTGCAGGCGATGACCTTGTTTTTGTTCTCGGATCTGAACAGTTTTGCGAGCATTCTGATCGGTTCGATGATCGTCACTTTTTCTTACGGCGCAATGCTTGCGGTCTACCCTTCGGCGATCGGTGATTTCTACGGCATGCGGAACATGGGCTTCAATTACGCGATCCTGTTTACAGCGTGGGGCGTCGCCGGGTTTTCGGGGCCGCTTGCAGCGGGGTATCTGCTCGACCTGACTGGCGGTTATCAGGCGACTTATCTCATTGCCTCGACTCTCTGTTTCTTTGCAGCGGTCTTGGGGGCGCTTCTGAAATCGCCCGCCGTTGCCGGGCAAGAGCAGGCTTTGAGCTTCAAAACGGCGACTGAAACCGCATGACGGTCGTCGCTCTTGCCTGACGAGGTTACCGCGGCAGCCTTTTCGTTACTAATCGGGAAGGCCCCAGCCTCGAAGTTGAATTGAGTCTCGCTTGATGCGAAAGACGGTGGTCCGGCCTCATTGGCCGGACTTTTTTTGTCCTTGAGACCTGTTGCCCGTCGATGTTCGTTCGTTGGGTGTGACTGCCGTGTGTTAAATTCGGCTTCGTTTCGGGAAGGCTGTCGTGCTTGGGTATTCATCCCTCGCGTCGATAAATGATCCTTGCCGTAATCATTCGCTAAGACAACGCAACCACGACCATGGAAGACCTCAATGCCAGCTGATTTTGCGCGCTGCGCGCGCCTGATCGACCAGGCCGATGGCCTGTTGATTACCGCCGGTGCGGGAATGGGCATCGATTCCGGGCTGCCGGATTTTCGCGGGCCGCAGGGTTTCTGGGGTGTATATCCGGCGCTCGGCCGGGCGCGCATCCGCTTCGAAAGCATCGCCAGCCCGGCGGCGTTCGCGAGCCAGCCGCGGCTGGCCTGGGGATTTTACGGGCATCGCCTCAATCTTTACCGGCGCACGGTGCCGCACGACGGCTTCCGCATTCTGCGCGAGTTGGGCGAGCGAATGGAGAATGGCTGTTTCGTGTTTACGAGCAACGTCGACGGCCAGTTCCAGAAGGCCGGTTTCGACGACAGCCGGATCAACGAGTGCCACGGCTCGATCCATCATCTGCAATGCGTCGACGGGTGTTGTGAGGACATCTGGCCGGCCGACGATTACGTTCCCGCGGTCGACGAGGAGAACTGTCTGCTGGAATCGGATTTTCCGGTCTGCCCGCGCTGTGGTAGCATGGCGCGGCCGAACATCTTGATGTTCGGGGACTGGGGCTGGTTGGAAAGCCGCACTGCCGGACAAGACGCGCGCATGCGTTCCTGGCTACGCCAGGTCGAGCGCCTGGTGGTGGTCGAGGTCGGCGCCGGGACGAGCATTCCGACGGTACGCATGATGGGCGAATCGGTCCGGGGCAACTTATCCGCATCAATCCGACCGAGCCGGAACTCGGAAGGGCAACAGGGGTTTCGGTCGCGTGCGGCGGACTGGAAGCGCTATCTTCAATTGCCGCCGTGAGGGATCGCCATGAATGAAGCCAGCCTTGAACTGATTTGTCACGAGATCGCCAGCCAGCTTGTGGATGCGGGCCGGGTGCTCTTCATCACCGGCGCCGGCGTGTCGGCCGATTCGGGCTTGCCGACCTATCGCGGCGTCAGTGGTCTGTACAACAGCGAAACGACAGAAGACGGACTGCCGATCGAGGAGGCGATGTCCGGCGGCTGTTTTGCCGAGCATCCCGAGATTACCTGGAAGTATCTCGCGCAGATCCAGCACAACTGCGAGGGCGTGAAACCGAACGCGGCGCACTACGTGATTGCCGAACTGGAGAAACGCGTCGAAGTGGTGGTGCTGACGCAGAACGTCGACGGTTTGCACACGGCGGCGGGCAGCACGAATGTGATCGAAATCCACGGTACGCTGCGGGAGCGTTTTTGTCCGAAGTGCGGTACAGAGGCGCGTGCCGACGATCCCGAGGTGCCGCCACGCTGCGCGGTTTGCGGCGCTATCGTGCGGCCGAAGGTCGTGCTTTTCAACGAGGTCCTGCCCGAGGCAGCGTTGCAGCGCTTCACCGAAGAATGCCAGCGCGGTTTCGGCATGGTGTTCATCGTCGGCACCAGCGCGGTTTTTCCGTACATCGTCGAGCCGGTCATTCAGGCGCTCGACGCCGGCGTGATGACGGTCGAGATCAATCCGGCGATCACCCAGCTTTCCAATCACGTCGATTGCCGTATCCCGGTGGGTGCGGCCGATACGCTGGCTTGCCTCTATGAGGCGGTTTTCGGCGACGAGGAATGATCAACGTGAAAAAAACAGTTAACCACGGCGAGCACGGCGGGCACAGCGAAAAGCTTAAGTTATTGGCGTTCTTCTGTGCTTACCCTATGGCTGATTAAACAAAACCGCACAAGCTTTTGTTTTTCCGCTGTGATCGCCGTGCTCGCCGTGGTGAAATCGAATTTTCAGGATAATCAGCAGTTCTCAAGGTGTTCGATCATCAGCTGCGGCGTCTGCACGCCGTTGTACTCGTTGATCGATAGCCGGTAGGCGGCGCGGTTTTTTGTGCCGGGCGAAACGCTGAAGTTGAACTGGATGGCGTCGATGCGCAGCGCATCCTTGCGCAGGCGCAGTTTCAGGTGTTTTTCCTTGAGCACGCGCTGATTCTCGACGATGAATTCGTCTTCGAACAGCGGCGGCGGGAAACCTTGTCCCCAAACCTCGTTTTCGAGCAGGCGCGCGGTCTGGATCGAGACATGGCCGGCCTCCAGGTTGCCGTCGGTCTCCAGCGTGCGGGTCAGATCGGCGGGCGAGAGCAGTTCGTCGGCGATCTGCGCGAAGAGTTCGCGAAAACGCGGAAAGTCGTCGTGCAGGATAGTCGCGCCGGCGGCCATGGCGTGGCCACCGAAGCGCAGCAACAGGCCGGGCGCGCGCTTGGCGACGAGGTCGAGCGCGTCGCGCAGGTGCAGGCCGGGGATCGAGCGTCCCGATCCCTTGAGCTGGCCGTTGTCGCCGGGCGCGAAGACGAAGACCGGCCGGTGCAGCCTTTCCTTGATGCGCGAGGCGACGATGCCGATCACGCCCTGATGCCAATCGGGGTCGAAAAGTACGATGCCGGGGCCGTCGGCGTCGTCGAATTTTTCGAGATGCAATTGCGCGCTTTCCTGCATGCCGGCTTCGATGTCCTTGCGTTCGCGATTCAGGGCGTCGAGCTGCTGGGCGATGGCCAGCGCGCGCCCTTCGTCGTCGGTGATCAGCGCCTCGATGCCGAGCGACATGTCCGACAGCCGGCCGGCGGCGTTCAGGCGCGGGCCGACGATGAAACCGAGATCGAGGCTGGTCGCCTTGGCCGGGTCGCGGCCGGCGGCACGAAAGAGCGCGCGCAGTCCGGGGGTCAGCCGGCCTTCGCGCATGCGCTTCAGGCCTTGGTCGACGAGGATGCGGTTGTTGCGGTCGAGCTTGACGACGTCGGCGACGGTGCCCAGAGCGACGAGGTCGAGCAGGGCGCCGAGATTGGGCTCCCGGCGTCCGTCGGCGAACCAGCCGCGCTCGCGCAGTTCGGCGCGCAAGGCGAGCATGACGTAGAACATGACGCCGACGCCGGCGATGCATTTGCTCGGGAAATTGCAGCCCGGCTGGTTCGGGTTGACGATGCAGTCGGCAGTCGGCAAGGTCTCGGCCGGCAAATGGTGGTCAGTGATCAGTGTGGCGATGCCGAGTTCGGCGGCGCGGGCGACGCCCTCGATGCTGGCGATGCCGTTGTCGACGGTGACGATGAGGTCGGGGTTGTTCGTCGCCGCGAGGTCGACGACCTCGGGCGACAGCCCGTAGCCGTAGGTGAAGCGGTTGGGGACGAGATAGTCGATGACGGCGCCGCTGTCGCCGGCCAGGGCGCGCAGGGCGCGGATGCCGACGGCGCAGGCGGTGGCGCCGTCGCAGTCGTAGTCAGCGACGATCAGGATGCGCGCCTGCGCTTCGATGGCATCGGAAAGCAGGACGGCGGCCTCGTCGGCCCGGGAAAGCTGCGCCGGCGGCAGCAGCGACTTGAGTTCGTAGTCGAGTTCGCTTTTCGTCTGCACGCCGCGCGCGGCGTAGATGCGGGCGAGCAGTGGATGGACGCCTTGCTGTTCGAGCTGCCACTGGATGTGCGGTGGGACGCGGCGGGGTTTGAGTTGGGTCATTTTTGAAGGTGTTATGCGGTGATCAGCTTCCGGTGAGCGATTTGACGAGCGCTTCCGGCGCTTGCGGTTTCCGCCACAGTTTACACAGATCGTGGCGTTGGATCGTCCAGAAAAGCGAACCGTATGCCGTTGGGGCCGCGATGCGCAGTTGCCGGATGCGGCCGGAAAACAGCGCTGAACGCAGCGGCGCGAACCAGCGGGTTTCAAGTTCATTCAGGGCCGTACGCCAGGCGTCGGCATCCTGGTATTGTGCGGACGCGAGCAGGTCTTCAATGACGACGAGCGAGTTGGTGTTGTTTCCCTTTGCTTGCAGCAAAGCAGTCGCCTCGGCGGGAACGGGGCTGGCAGGAATTGCGGCAGCCCGGGCGAGGCCGCGCGCCAGCGGGCTGTTGCTGCAAATGGTATCGAATGGGTTCTCGGTTTTTTCCGGCTGGTTGCCGGCACCCCAGAGCCAGAGGCTGTTGATCGTCATCTTTCCGTTTTCTTCGCGTCGGCAGTTGACGGGGTGGGCGTGCAGCAGCATTTGTACTTCGTTGAGCAGCCGGCGCAATTCGCGCGATTCGGGCTGGATCGTTTCGACGCTGCGTCCGGCGACGGCAGAGAGCGGCGGTATTGTGGCAAGCTCGGACGCCACATTCCCGGCCATGCGCAGATACCAACGGTCGGCCGTAGCGACGACCAGGTTTCCGGTGTCGGCGAGGTGTTCGTTGAGTGTTGCGGCAAGCTGGCCGGCTTCTTCCGGCGAGATGTTAAGGCGTGAAGCGTCGGCAAGGATCAGTCGCTCTTGTCGGAAGTGGAGGTGCACGGGGTCGGCGCAAATCCAGGTTCCAGATGGGGGTTCTTCATCCGCAGCGGGGGCGATTTCGCCGAGCCGGCGCAGTGCCGCCAGACCGCTTGTCCCGAAATGCCCGCAGAGGCCCGCGAGACAGGATTCAAAGGCCTGACTCGGTTCGCGCAGGAAACGGCTGCGTGCCAGCAGCGTTGACAGCGACGGACAAGAAAGCCCATCAAAAGCGCGGTCATCTTGAGGCTCTGGCCAGAGCAGTTCGGGAATGAGCAGCGTGAGGGACATGAAGTCTGGCTGGGTCGGGGACGAGCGATGATGAAGGGGAAAAAGTGTACCATAGCGACTTTGCGTGTCCCCCCACCTGAAACATTGCATGGCATCTGCTGACTGATGGCTCTCCCTTATGAATTGCTGATCGGCCTGCGCTACACGCGTACCAAGCGGCGCAATCATTTCATTTCGTTCATTTCGCTGATTTTGATGCTCGGTATCGGACTTGGCGTCGCGGCGCTGATCGTCGTCCTCTCGGTGATGAACGGTTTTCAGACCGAGCTGCGCGGACGCATCCTCTCGGTTGTCTCGCACGTGCAGATCAGCGGTGCTTCCGGCCAAATGGCCGGCTGGCAACGTGTCGCCGAACAGTCTACGCGCCAGGCCCATGTCCTTGCCGCAGCGCCTTACGTGCAGGCGCAGGGCATGTTGTCGTTCGGGCCGTCGGTGCGCGGTGCGATGGTGCGCGGTATCGTTCCCGATCTCGAGGATAAGGTCGCCGATTTTCGGTCGCACATGAAGGAAGGGTTGCTCGATTCGCTGACGCCGGGCGCGTTCAACATCGTTCTCGGCAGCGAACTGGCGCGCGCGCTCGGCATTTTCGTCGGCGACAAGGTGACTGTCATCGCGCCGCAAGGCGTCGTGACGCCAGCCGGCGTCATCCCGCGCCTAAAGACTTTTAACGTCACGGGGCTCTTCGAGGTTGGCATGTTCGAGTACGACAGTGGCCTGGCGCTGATCGACATGGAGGACGCGCAGCGCTTGTACCGCATGGACGACCGTGTGTCCGGCGTGCGTCTGAAGTTGGACGATTTGTTCAAGGCACCGCTGGTCGCACGCCAACTGTCCAATACGCTGGATACCCCGGCCTATCTCAGCGACTGGACGCGCAGCCATGCCAATTTTTTCCGCGCCGTGCAGATCGAGAAAAACATGATGTTCATCATCCTCTCACTGATCGTCGCCGTGGCAGCGTTCAACATCGTGTCGACGCTGGTCATGGCCGTGACCGACAAGCAGGCGGACATCGCCATCCTGCGCACCCTCGGCGCCAGCCCGGGCAGCATCATGGCCGTGTTCATGGTGCAAGGGGCGTTGATTGGCTTCATTGGCCTGGCGCTCGGCGTGGCCGGCGGCGTCGCGCTGGCGCTCAACGTCGATGTCGTCGTGCCGTTCATCGAGCGCCTGCTCGGCACTCAGTTTTTATCCAAGGAGGTGTATTACATTTCCACGCTGCCTTCCGAATTGCAGTGGCGGGACGTGACGACGATTACCAGCGTCTCTTTCGTGCTCTCGCTGGTGGCGACGATTTATCCCAGCTGGCGTGCATCGCGCGTCAATCCGGCGGAGGCGCTGCGTTATGAGTGATAGGGAAGAAGCCGTTCTGGCCTGCCAGGGCTTGCAGAAAATCTATCGGCAGGGCGCGGGCGTCGAAGTGCCGGTCCTCGACGGCGTCGACCTTGAAATCCTGGCTGGCGAACGCGTGGCGATCGTCGGCGCTTCAGGTTCTGGAAAAAGCACCCTCCTTCATTTGCTCGGCGGGCTTGATGCCGCGAGCGGTGGATCGATCCGGCTGATGGGGCGCGATTTGTCTGAAATTGGCGATGCCGAGCGCGGCGAACTACGCAACCGGCATCTGGGGTTCGTCTATCAGTTTCATCATCTGCTGCCGGAATTCACAGCGCTGGAAAATGTCGCCATGCCGCTCTACATCCGGCGCATGCCGAAAGCCGAGGCGGAAGCGCGCGCGGCAGCGGTACTGGAAGAAGTCGGCCTGTCGCACCGGCTCGACCACACCCCGGCTGAACTTTCGGGCGGCGAGCGTCAACGGGCGGCGAGCGCGCGGGCGCTGGTTACGGGACCCGCTTGCGTGCTGGCCGACGAGCCGACGGGGAACCTCGACCGACAAACGGCGGCAGGCGTGTTCGAACTGATGCTCGAACTCAATCGTACGCACCGGACCAGTTTCGTGATCGTTACCCATGATCTGGATCTGGCGGCGCGGGCCGACCGGATATTGACCCTGCGCGATGGACGTATTCAGGGCAGCCCTGAATAGTCCCGGCCGGAGCCGCGCAAACCGGAATCGGCAAGCGCGGTCGTTCCTTTGGCGATGACTCAGGCCGTTTCGTTGATTTCCTTGACCACGCCGGCCAGGATCGGCAAGCGGTCGGGGCAGAGCTTTTTCGTGGCGTCGAAAACTTGTTTCAGATAGCTTTCGAGTTCACGAACCGTCTTGGAAGCGCGGATCTGGTCGACGAAGGCTTGAGAGTCTGTTCCGAAGCTATCAACGCAGAAGTCGACGAGCAGGAATTTGGCTTCGGAAAGCATGATTTCGTCATCGAGACGGAGGCCGCCGGCTGAGGCTGGGGCATGCGGAGGTGGTGAAGGCGGCGGTGTTGCCGCAGGAGGCTGTGCGCCTTCACGGGCGAGCTCGATGAAGCCGTCGCGGACCAGCAACTGGATGCCTTCGAGGATTTCCTCCTCGGGAAACACCGTCGTACGCAACACTTCCGCGATTGTGTGCGGCTTGTCCAGCAGCAGCAACACGCTGCGCCTTTTGATGTCGAGCTTGTATGCCCGGTGTTCGACTTCTTCCCGGCCTTTGGCGGTGAGGTTCAGATAGGCTGACGTATTTGCATTCACTTTTCACCTCAACTGTTCGTTGAATTGCGACAAGGCGCAAAATGATGTCAAGAAGACATCACGTTACAGCTTGAATCTGGAAATCGATTTTCCAAGGATGTCGGCTGTTTTGCCCAGTTTCTTGACGCAACGCATCAGCGCGGTGAATTCATCTTCCGATTTTGTTTCGGCGTAGGATTTGGCTACTTCGTCGAAAACTTGTACCTGTTCTGTGAGGGCCGTCGTGTTTTCCTGAATCGAGGCCGTCATGTTCTTTAGTTTCATCTGCATCAGCTTGAGCGATGCCATGAGACTGTTGTTGTCGTCCTTGGCTAGCACGATATCGACGTTCATGTCGCCGTTGGCGATCCGGCGCATGCTTTCGGCGGCGTCCTGCGGTTCGCCGCCGAGCTGCTTGAGAATAACCGTGCGCATCTGAAAGATGAGGACGGAAAGGAAGACGACCACGACGCTACCCACGATCAACAAGAACGTCGCCTGTTTCCAGAAACGTGCGTCGATGTCATCCAGATAGAAGCCAATCCCCGGCATCCAGCCCCAGGGCTCAAATTTAAGGACGCCGTTCAGCTTCGGGTAGCGTTTGTCGTCGTTGGTCCCGGGTTTGAAGGTTTTCAGTTCGAGGAATCCCTTGTTGTCCTTGCTTGTCGCCAGCGCGTCGCGGTAGGCTTGAACCACGGTCCGGCCATCATCGATGCGCCCGCCATCATTCGGCTTGCCGAGCATCCGGGAGAGCGGGTGCATGACGAAATAATCGTTGTCCAGATTGCGGATGAAGAAGTAATTGTTGTCTCCCTGTTTTTGCGCTCCGATAGCTTCCTTGGCGCGCGTCTGGGCTTCTTCACGGGACAATCTGCCCGAGGTTTCGAGACTCTGGAAGTAGCGCAGCTGCGAATCCGCAAAATCAAGCAGCTGGGTAATCTGGGCGCGGCGTTCGTCGAGCATGCTGACGCGCATGCTGTAAAGGCCGATGATACCCATGATCAGCAAGCCGATCAGGGAGGCGGTGACAATGATGAGAACCCGGGTTTTAAGACGCATTTTTTCCCTCCAAAAGACTCATTCTGTTTTTATAATGAATCATTAGACTGCAAATGCTTTTTTGGAAACGTTGAACAACGTTGATCGGGGATATTACCTTCGTTATAGGCCGCATGCAATTCGCTTGCGTCGATTCCGTTCCTTTCGCCTCAAATTGTTATCTTCTCTGAACTGTCATCCAGGTTTGCTAGAATCGACGCATCAGTCGGACCGGCATCGGTTTTCGACGCTTTTCTTTCCAATCAGAAATCGGGAAATCATCATGTCCAATAATTTGCTCCAGCAATTGCGCGAAATGACGGTTGTCGTCGCCGACACCGGCGATATTCAGGCCATCGAGGCTTTCATGCCGCAAGATGCGACAACTAACCCTTCCCTGATTACCGCAGCGGCGCAGATGCCGCAGTATCAGGGGATCGTTGATGAGACCTTGAGGCAGGCTCGTCAGGATTGCGGAACGGCGGCGTCGGCAGCCACGGTCGTCACGCATGCCTTCGAGCGTCTGGCGGTTGCTTTTGGCACAAAGATTCTCCAGATTATTCCGGGGCGGGTCTCGACCGAGGTCGATGCCGGTCTTTCCTATGACGGTGAGGCCACGATCGCCAAGGCGCGCGAACTCATCGCGTTCTACGAAGCCAACGGCGTTTCGCGCCAACGTGTCCTGATCAAGATCGCGGCGACCTGGGAAGGCATTCAGGCCGCGTCGATTCTCGAGAAAGAGGGCATTCACTGCAACCTGACCCTGCTTTTCGGAATGCATCAGGCGATTGCTTGCGCCGAGGCCGGCGTGACATTGATTTCTCCCTTTGTCGGCCGGATTCTCGACTGGTACAAGAAGGACACCGGTCGCGATGCCTACCCGCCGCAGGAAGATCCGGGGGTGTTGTCGGTGACGAAAATCTTTAACTATTTCAAAAAGTTCGGTTACAAGACCGAGGTCATGGGCGCAAGTTTCCGCAA
The DNA here is from genome assembly GCA_964575415.1 of uncultured Propionivibrio sp. Lineage (GTDB taxonomy): Bacteria > Pseudomonadota > Gammaproteobacteria > Burkholderiales > Rhodocyclaceae > Propionivibrio. Next base: position 50,476 of record CAZNQL010000011.1, on the reverse strand, counting down.
TATGGGCGAGATCACCGAACTGGCCGGTTGCGATCTGTTGACGATTTCACCGGCCTTGCTCGCCGAATTGCAGGCGGCGCAGGGCGAATTGCCGCGCAAGCTCGACGCGGGTAAAGCCGCGGTAATAGCCATTGAAAAAATCCACGTGGATCAGTCGGCTTTCGAGCGCATGCACATCGCAGACCGCATGGCCAACGACAAGCTTGCCGAGGGGATCGACGGTTTCACCAAGGCGCTGGTGTCGCTCGAGGAGCTCCTGGCGGCCCGTCTCGGCGTCCTGGAAAGCTGATCTTTCGTTGCGCGCCGGCCCAGGCGTGCGGCAATCCCGATGTCATGCGCCTTTCCGTTCTCGCCTTCGTCGGGGGCGTCGTTTGCCTGCAGATGCAGGCCACCCTGCCCGCGCCTTGGCTGCTCGCGCTTGGTGTCGCGCTCGCGGCGCCGGCGATTTACCTGAGCGCGCGATGCAGGCCGGGCCTGTTTCGTCTCGTTTCCCTGTGTGCTGCTGCCGTCATCGGCTTCGCTTGGGCGGGCGCCATGGCGCACTGGCGTCTCGCCGAGCAGTTGCCAGAAGCCTGGGAGGCCAAGGAAGTCCAGCTTAGCGGTGTCGTCGCTTCGCTGCCCCAGCGCTTCGAACGCGGCGAGCGTTTTGTATTCGATGTCAAGTCCGTCGATACGCCGGGTGCGCTCGTGCCGAGCCGGATCATGCTTTCCTGGTACGGTCGGCGTGACGATAGCGACGCGGATGTGATCGTTGCGGTCGACGATAGGGAGTTAGTTCATCCGGGAGAACGCTGGGTGCTGACGGTCCGCCTCAAGCGGCCGCACGGCAACGCCAATCCGCACGGTTTCGACTACGAGGCCTGGCTTCTCGAACGCGGGATTCTGGCGACAGGAACAGTCGCCTCCCGACGGGATATGCAGCGTCTCGATGCGTTCGTCTGGCACCCCGTTTATCTGGTGGAGCGGACGCGGGAGCAGATTCGCGACCGTTTTCTCGCCGTTTTGCCCGATGCCCCTTACGTCGGCGTATTGACGGCGTTGGCTGTCGGCGATCAGCGCGCGATTCCGGCCGGACAGTGGCAGGTCTTCAATCGCACCGGGGTGACCCATCTGGTCAGCATTTCCGGCTTGCACGTGACGATGGTCGCGGCGCTTTGCGCCGCGCTGATCAATGCGCTCTGGCGGCGTAACGACCGCTTGATGCTGGCCTTGCCGGCGCAGAAGGCCGCGGTCGCTGCCGGTTGGCTGGCGGCATTCGCCTATGCGCTGCTCGCCGGCTTCGAGGTGCCGGCCCAGAGAACCCTGTTCATGCTCAGCGTTGTCGCCCTGGCCCTGTGGTCGGGGCGTAATTTCGGGGCGAGCCGTATCCTGCTTCTTGCGATGTTCGTGGTACTGCTGCGCGATCCCTGGGCCGTCATGGCGACCGGATTCTGGTTGTCGTTCGGCGCTGTCGCCGTCCTGCTTTTCGTCGGTAGCGCTCGCTTTGGGCAGGGGGATGGCGCGCAGACGGGATGGCGGGCGATCATTCTGCGCTGGGGGGCCGGCACAATGGGCGGTGACGCTGGGCAGCCTGCCCCTTCTATTGCTGTTCTTCCAGCAATTTTCGCTGGTGTCGCCGCTGGCCAATGCCGTCGCGATCCCCGTCGTCAGTTTTATCGTGACGCCGCTGGCCCTGATTTTTGCCGTACTGCCTTGGCCACCTTTGCTGCAGTTCGATCATTGGGTAATGACGCAACTCATGCAGTTGCTCGACGGATTGGCTGCTTGGCCGGTCTGGCAGCAGCCAGCGCCACCGTGGCCGACCGTCCCGCTGGCCCTGTTGGGGGGCGTTTGGCTGTTGTTGCCGCGAGGCTTTCCCGCCCGTTGGCTTGTACCTGATGCTGCCGGCGCTGTTCTGGCCGCCGCCGCGGCCGCTGGCCGGCCAAGCCTGGATCGATGTGCTCGATGTCGGGCAAGGTTTGGCCGTATTGGTTCGGACCTCCAGCCATACGCTGCTCTACGACACTGGTCCACAGTACGGCGCCGATGCCTATGCCAACGCCGGCATGCGCGTGGTTGTTCCCTATTTGCGCGCGGTTGGGGTGAAGCAACTGGATATGCTCATGGTCTCACATCGCGACAAGGATCATTCTGGCGGCACAGAGGCGGTCAGGACGAACGTGCCGGTGGTGCGGACGATGTCTTCGATCGACGATTTTGATGGCGCACGATGTGCGGCGGGGCAGGCTTGGGAATGGGACGGTGTGCGCTTTGCCGTCCTGCACCCTCAGGTTGAGGATTATTCGGTGAAGACGAAGAAGCCAAACAATCTGAGTTGCTTGTTGCGGGTTTCCGCCTCGGGGCGTAGCGTTCTATTGACCGGCGATATCGAGGCCAAGGACGAAAAGTCGTTGATTCAGCGGGACGCCGCCGAGTTGCGCCATGATGTTTTGCTCGTCCCGCACCATGGCGGGCGCGGTTCATCGACGCCCGAATTTATTGCGGCCGTCGGTGCCCGTGAGGCCGTTTTTTCGGCGGGTTACCGCAACGCATTCCGGCATCCGCGTCCGGAGGTGCTTGAGCGTTACGCCGACAGCCGCCATTGGCGGACGGATCGCGACGGCGCCATCCGCATCGGATTGGCCGGTAGTCTCGAAATTTCGGCCTGGCGCGATGAGCGTCGGCGGTACTGGCAGGGCCAGTGAGAGGAGCGGGGTGATGGACATCGATGATGAAGGTGGATTCAGCGAGCGGCAGGTCTTGTGCAGTTCGCCTTCGGGTCTGCACCGCATGGTTTATTCGGAGTGGGGGGCGCACGATAATCCCAACGTGCTGATTTGCGCGCACGGACTGTCGCGCAACGGACGCGATTTCGACGACCTGGCGCGGGCGCTGGCGGCGGATTTCCGAGTGATCTGCCCCGACGTTGCCGGGCGAGGGCGTAGCGATTGGCTGCGCGATCCGCTGGATTACGGCCTTCGCCAGTACGTGCCCGACATGGTGACGCTGATTGCCCGCTTCGATGTCGAACAGGTGAGCTGGCTGGGGACGTCGATGGGGGGCTTGATCGGGATGGTGCTGGCCAGTCTCGACGACACGCCGGTGGCGCGTCTGCTCCTCAACGACGTCGGTCCGGCGATTTCGCTCGAATCCATCCGGCGTATCGGCGCCTACATCGGTCGCGCCCCACAGTTCGACAGCATCGAGTCGGCCGAGAAATACATCCGGCTGGTGAGCGCTCCCTTCGGTGTGTTGACCGATGCACAGTGGCGGCATCTGACCCTGACCAATCTGCGCCGGACGGCGGACGGGCGCTGGGAGATGAATTACGATCCGGCCATTGCCGAATCTTTCCGTCGGGCGACGGCCGACGGTGAAATCGACTTGTGGCCGCTGTATGACCGCATCCGCTGCCCGACGCTCGTTATTCGCGGTGCCGAATCCGATCTGCTGACGCACGAGACCGTGATGGCGATGGCCAAGCGCGGTCCGAGTCCCGAAGTCGTCGAAGTGCCGAACGTCGGTCATGCGCCGATGTTCATGGACGAGGCACAGATCGACCTCGCGCGCCGTTTTTTTTTTGCGGTTTCCTGAGTTCGGCGTCAAAGGACGTTTTGATAGTGCGCAAGGTCTCGGGGATACTCTTCTCGTGCTTTTGAAAACCCAGACCGGCGTCTTGTCCGGCACTCGAGGAATGTTCGTTGATGATGCCGCTTCGCAGATTGCTGATGTTTCTGATCGGCGTGCTCGTCTTGCTGGCTTTTCTGCTTGGCGTCAACGAATTCCAGCGCAGTCGCGCGGCGTATCGTAATGCGTCAACGCTGATCGAGCGCAACGCTTTGGCCGACCTCTGCGTGCAGGCCGCCCGGAATTTCGTCTTCGAGTGGGGGCGGAGTCTGGTTGCCTTGCACAGCGGGGATGTCATTCGGCAGGATCAGGTCAACTTCATCCAGCGGCGTCGAAGCGAGGCGGATGAATCTATCGGCGCGATTCTTTCCCGTGCCGACAGCGACATTCAAGGCGATCTCGACATCCTGCGCCAGGCGTGGGAGCGAGTCCATGCGTTACGTACCGAGGTTGACCGCAATGTCGGCCAGACGTTGGTCCAACGCGATCGTTCGCTTACGGAACGCTGGCCGGCGGCGGCAGACCGGCTGATCCTGAGCCTGGAAAATCTGGTCGTCGATTCTTCCGGTCTTACCGGTCGTCACGATGCTCAGGTGGTCCGTTTAGGCGCCTTGCGTTTGCTGGCGATGCAATTCAGGAATGTTCTCGGCTTCGAGTCGAGCATCATCGCTTCTGGCTTGTCTTCCGGACAGCCTCTGACTCACCAAGCGATGGCCGGCGTCAATCAATTGCTGGGCCGATCGGCACAACTTGGTGCTCAACTCGAACAGCACCTCTCACAGGTTTTGAACCCCGACCTTACCATCGCGTTTGAAAACCTGCGCCTCGCCTTGCGCACCGGCTTGCGCCCCTTGCAGGATGAGATTCTTGCCGCTGGCGAAAGCCACCAGAAAACGCGGGTCGATCTGAACGATTATTTTGCCAAGTCGTATCCCGTGCTGGACTTGGCTTCGGAACTCGGAGAGAGCATTAACCGGGCGGCGACGACAACGGCAACTCAGCGCTTGCAGGCGGCCAGTCAGCGCCAACTGTTTGCCGTCATTTGCATGGTGCTAGCGCTGGTCGTGGCGGCCTCGGTCATCTGGTTGCTGATGCGCCGTTTTACCCGGCCGCTGAACGAGATTGCCATACGCGTCAATACCCTGCTGGCGGCGCATGCGGCTCCGGCGGCGAAGCTGTCTCGCCGGTGCTCTGCCGCGGATGAATTCGACAAGATCGGGAGAGCCCTCGAGTTGCTCGAAGAGGCGGTCAAGGCGCGAATGCTTGGCGAGCAGGAGCAGGCCAAGCAGAACAAGCTCTTGACCACGCTGCTCGGCACGATTCTGGCCGGGGTTTTCATGGTCGAGGCGCCGTCGTGGAAATTGCTGGTGGCCAATGATGCCGCGCGGAGGTTGCTTGGTCCGAAGGCCTTCGAGGGAACCGATGGTCTTGCCGTTTGCGGAAGTCTTTCGCTCTACCAGTTGCCGGAGCGGACGCCCTATCCCGAGGACAGGCTGCCCTTGATTCGCGGACTCAATGGGGAGTGCTCGCATATCGATGACCTGCTGCTTGTTGACGCCGAGGGCCAGGAAACCATTCTCGAAGTGATGGGGGCACCGGTCGTCGATGGCGAAGGGCATGTCTGGGCGTGCGTCGTCAGTTGCGTTGATATTACCGAGCGTTCGCGGACGGCGGCGGAAATGTCCCGCCTCGCTTACTACGATTATTTGACGCAGTTGCCCAATCGCCGGTTGTTCCATGACCGGATGCAGATGGCCATTACGCGAGCCAAGCGGGAGGAGGGGCGTCTGGCCTTGCTGTTGATCGATCTCGACCGCTTCAAGCCGGTGAATGACAATCTCGGACATGCCATCGGCGATAAATTGCTGAAGGCGGTTGCCGGACGCATGCAGTCTTGTTTGCGCGACTCGGATACCTTGGCGCGTATTGGCGGTGACGAGTTTGTCGCGATTCTTTCTGGGATCGAGGTGGCGGACGATGCGTTGCATGCTGCCGAAAAAATCCGGCTGGCGCTCAACGAACCGTTCGACATCGAGGGAGGGTACAAGATTTCCATCGCCTGTTGCGTCGGGGTGGCCATCTATCCCGAGCACGGCAAGGATGAGAAACGCCTGGTCAAATGCGCCGACGACGCCATGTATCTGGCCAAGGAGCACGGGCGGAACAGCGTCAGTCTCTTCGACGGTGTCGGCATGGTGCAGCATGCCGGCCGACAGGATCGGCAAATCGTCCGTCTGGTTTGGCATCAAGCCTATCGTTGCGGCGAACCGTCGATCGACCAGGAGCACAAGGAGCTCTTCGACCAGGCCAATGTATTGATCCACGCCAGCATGAGCGGGGATGCGGCGTCTGTCGCGGTGGGCAAAGCGCTCGATGATCTGATCGAAGTGGTGACGCATCATTTCGCGAACGAAGAAACCGTCCTCGAGCAATGCCAATACCCGGGCCTTGAAGAACACCGTTTGAAACATCAGCGGCTGGTCGGCGAGGCGCTGCAGTTGCGTCAATTGTTGCGTGCCGGCGAAGTGAACACCGGCGATCTCGTGTCTTTCCTGGCCAACGACGTTGTGCTTCGGCATATGTTGGGCGAGGATCGGAAGTTTTATCCCTATCTCAATAACATGAGGCCGCACGATGATCGCGGCCAGACGGTTAATTTTCGTGAGCAATGATCGATCGCCGCAAGTGCGGCATGAAGGAACCGGAGGCGCGACGCTGATCTGGACCGAGGGCGCGGAGACGCATTCCGCGTTGTGGCGTTCGGAGGCCGGTGTGCCGTTGCCGCGGCGCATCGTGGCGGCTGACGATACCTTGAGCGCCGATGCGGCTTATCGTCTGGCCTGTGAGGGAACGGCGTTGCTTTGGCGCGGCGATTTCCAGAATGCTCGCCAATTGCTGCAGGCGATGGCGCGACGGCTAGAACGCAAGCCGCGCCGGAAGCGCGGGGCGGGAAGCGGAACGCTTCCTGCGGCCTCCGCTGAGGTGTTTCATCGGCACCGGATGGCACAGGCGCAGCGGGCGCGAATTCTCGGCATGTTGCTGGTGCCTGTCGAGGCCGGTCATGTCATTCCGTTGCGCCGGGCACCCGATGTCTGCAAGGCTTGTCAAGAAGCCTTCGGCGCGGCGGATGCGCCGTACGTCTTGTCCCTGCGCGAATTGCTCGGGGTGATCGGCGCGCACGAATGGCGGCGGAAAGGGGTCCCGGTTCGGACGCTGGCCGCAAGCATTCATCCCTATCATGGCGTGTTTTCGCCGGTACGCGGCGAGTATGTGCAACTGGTGGCGGAGGCGCCGTTGCCCGATGCGCTCAAGGCCAAGAGTCTGGCTTTCGATATCGGCACGGGAACCGGCGTGCTGGCCGCCCTACTGGCCCGGCGCGGCGTGGCGCACGTGGTCGCCACCGACATGAACGAGCGGGCGCTGGCCTGCGCCCGTGAGAACGTCGAGCGTCTCGGTTTGGCTAATGCGGTCGAGGTGTGTCGGGCCGATCTTTTCCCGCCAGGGCATGCGACGCTCATCGTTTGCAACCCTCCCTGGCTGCCGGGCAAGCCGGCTTCCCCGCTCGAGCATGCCATCTACGATCCCGATAGCAGCATGCTGCGCGGCTATCTCGCCGGGTTGGCGGATCATCTCGAAGCGGGGGGCGAAGGGTGGCTGATTCTTTCCGATCTGGCCGAGCACCTTGGGCTGCGTTCTCGTCGCGAATTGCTCGGCTGGATCGAACAGGCCGGCTTGAAGGTTCTCAATCGCCTGGATACGCGACCGACGCATGCGCGCGCCTTCGATGCCGACGACCCGTTGCATGCCGCGCGTTCGGCCGAAGTGACCTCGCTCTGGCGTCTCGGTCGTGCCGCCTGAACGCGGGACCTCTGTTTTAGCGCTTGTTCTTTTGCGCACACTTTCGGGACGTTCATCCTCCTTCGTGGTGAGTGGGGGCACGAAAATGGTGCAATCTGCAAAAGTGTGGCCGAGGCGGCTTGCGACGGGCTAAATATTTTTCTTAGTTAACATGGTGTTGGTTTGTCTTCATCGTTCCTGGCATTGATGTTGCTTTTTGGTGGATACGAGTTCTAATCCGCCATGATCAATGTTTCAGACCAATAATAATCTTGCCGTCAGCGCTTTTCCGGATCTTCTGCCTCGGGCACCATTTTTTCCGAAGTCTGGGCGTGGAGAGCGGTTCGGGAAATACATTCTGAACAGCCATTTTCAGCCGGTATTCAGTTTATCGATGCGTCGGCCCGTCGGTTACGAGGCGCTGATGCGCGCTGTGGACGATGCTTGTCTCGCTGTGCCGCCGTGCGAGCTTTTCAAACAGGTCGACGCGGAGCAATGTGGCGCACTGGATTGTCTCTCGCATCGTATGCACTTGCGGAACGCAAAGGCACAGTTCGATAGCGACCGCTGGCTATTCCTGAACATGACTCCGGAGGTCTTCTTGAACGCCAGGCATGCCCCTGCAGGTCACTCTTTTGCTGATTTGCTCGTTGAAACCGGGTTTCCGGCGCAGGCCTTGGTCGTTGAGGTACTCGAAGAGGCTGTGCGCGATACCGCCGAATTCGAGTCCGCCGTGGCTTTCTTTCGCGAACTGGGGTGTCTGATCGCGCTCGACGATTTTGGTGCGGGGAGCTCGAATTTCGACCGGGTCTGGAAAATCCGTCCGCAAATTGTGAAGCTGGATCGCAGCCTGATCAAGCAGGCGGCAATGAATTCCCGGGTACGCCGAATTCTGCCCCAACTCGTTTCTCTACTGCATGAGGCGGGATCGATGGTGCTTGTCGAGGGCGTTGAGACGGCCGAGGAAGCCTATATCGCGCTGGATACCAATGCCGATTTTGTTCAGGGTTTCCTTTTTGGATGTCCGCAGGCTGCTCTGGCCGATACTTCCCCCGCTCGTGCGGCATTGGAGGCCGTCTGGGAGGAATTCGACGGCCGCCTCGGAAAAGAATGGAGCCAGCAGAAACGGGTTCTGGCGCCATACATGAATGCGATCGGGAATGCTTCCGTCCTGTTGTCGGCCGGCCGTTCGATGCGCGAATCCTGCGCTTCGTTTTTCGAGCTTGAAGGCGCCTCGATTTGTTACCTACTCGACGATCGGGGGCATCAGATAGGTTTGAACCAATGGGGAAATGACGCCTTTCCGCAGGCCGATTCCCGTCTCGAACCCTTGACGGATACGCGCAACGCCCGCTGGTCGAGAGCGCCCTATTTCCGCCGCGCCACCGAGAATTTCGGCAAGGTCCAGGTGACACGGCCCTATCTGTCGGCGACGAGCGCCAGCATGTGCGTCACCGTTTCGGTGAGTTTCAGGTTCCAGGGGGAGGTCCGCGTGATCTGTGGAGATTTCCGCTGGCCTCCGGTTGCCGACGAGTTGTTGATCCGCTGAGGATCGAGAATTTTTGAACCATCCCGTGCGTTGCGCCGGATGACGCTAACCATGAAGTTGCGTCAATGACTGAGGGGTGAAGTGGTATGAAAAGCGATTCGATGGCGTTGTCGAACGACGAGCGGAAATGGTTGCCTTGGTTCGGCAAGACCGGAAAATTGTCTATGCGCTGGGCAACCTGGCTGAATCGGCATAATTATCCGTTTCTCGAAGCGGCTTTCGAAGGCATCGCGCAGACGCGGGTGAGAATTCTCACCGATTGGGCGGAGCAGCAATGGGCGCATCTCGAGGGCTTTGCCCAGGCCATGGCGTTCAGCGGTGTGCCCGGAAACGACTGGTTTTCGTCGCATTTGCGCATTTGCGGCGATTGCTCCGAATTATTTGTCGTGGACGATCAGGGGAAGGTCATGGCGTCGAGTTACCCGGCGCATGTGGGGCGGAGCGACGTGCCGCGCAAGGCGCTGGATATCGCACGCCGGAAACGCTTCCTGATGGGACCGTTCGTCGATCCGTTGACGCTGGAGATCGGCCCGAGTACGTCGAAATTCCACGATGCCGTCACCTTGATATTCATGCTGCCGGTGATGCAGGAAGGGCGTTTGCTGGCGGTCTTGTGCGCACGTGTGCCCAACGACGTCGTCGGCGATCTCATCCAGCGCGAGGGCGGTCACGTTTATCACGAGTCGGGTGACAACTATCTGTTCATGGCCCGGGCGGAGTTTGATCCGACAATCAAGCCAGGGGTGGCCCTGTCGCGCTCGCGATTCGAGGATCGCTCGTTTTCGCTCGGCGATAACCTGAAGGACGGGGTCAATACCGCTTACGGCGTGGTGCTCGTCAAGGATCACACCGAATTCGAGCTGGTCTTCAACGACCCGGCCACCAAAAAGCTGCATCCCGGCGTGCGCGAGACCATCCGTGCCGGCAGCAATCTGTATGTCAAGTACCCTGGCTATTCCGATTACCGGCACATTCCTGTGATCGGCAAGGGCGTGACCTTCAATATGCCGGGATCGCTCGATACCTGGGGGATGATGTGCGAGGCCGATCTGGAAGAAGTCTACCGGTCGAGGCCCCTGAGTTATCGCGTCAGCAAATCCTTGCTCGGACTTTATGCGCTGGTGACGGCGGCAAGCGGGGCCGCCGTATTCGGCCTCGGCCTGAGCGCTGGCGGGGCAATGGCGGTTCAGGCGACCCTGCTGCTGGTCGGTACGCTCGCCTTTCATCGCCTGGGTTTGTCGAAGCTGTCCCGGCGCGTGGCGGCGACGGCGGAAGCGGTGCAGACCGTCGCCGAAGGGGGCGGGAGCCTGAAACTGAGGCTTGAGAAACCGGGCGACTACCGCGACGAGGTGACGGCGTCGGCGCAGTGAATCAACAGTCTGATCGACAGCATGGAGGGGGTGTTGGCCAGGGTCATCGCGATCACCAGCGAGGTCAGTGCGGCGAACACTTCCCAGACCCGGACGAGTTCGGCGACCAGTGCGCGTGCCCAGGAAGTGATCGAGTCCATGCACCGGATCATGGCCTCCATGCATCAGCAGATGCAGGAAATCGATAACGCTTCCCGTCAAGCGGACGACATGCGCAGTGATCTGTCTCACACTTTCGCTGAAGGGCAGAAACAGTTCGAGTCGCTGCAGGAAATGTCGCACACCATCCGCGACCGGATTTCGCATTCGGCGGGCGCTATTGGCGATTTACAGCAAAAAACGACGGAAATCGATCAGATCGTGCATGTCATCAAGGAGATTGCCGAGCAAACCAATCTTCTGGCGCTCAATGCCGCGATCGAGGCCGCGCGTGCCGGCGAATCCGGGCGCGGCTTTGCGGTCGTTGCCGACGAGGTGAGAAAACTCGCGGAACGGACGCGCAATGCGACACAGCAGATCGGCGGCATGATCGAAGGCGTTCAGACCCAGGCCAACCTGGCGGTGGAAGCCATGAACCGCGGGATGGGCGAGCTGGAGGCCGGCCTCAATTTGGCGGTGGAAAGCGCCGCCGACCGCAGCGGTACGGAATCGATGGTGACCTCCGTGCTGGAAACCATCCGGCAAATCGCCGCGACGAGTCGTGCACACAGCCAGCACATCGAGTCGGTGGCCGGGACCGCCGATGCTATGCGCCAGGCCTTGGAAGATTCGGAACAAAGCCTCCATGAAACCGCCGCCGCCGTGCATAAGCTGGAAGGGTTGGCCGGTCATTTCAATGTCGGCAAATCCTGACGTTTTTTTTTTTTTGGGGGGCTGCACAGGCGAAGTCTCCCGGGGCGCAGTCGCGGGCATTTGCGAAGATGGGGAAGGGGGGCGTTTTGAGTGAAAGTCGGTTCATGATGATTGGATAGGGCTATAATCAAGTCAAGCCTTGTTCCGGCAGGACAAGCCGGATTGTGCTTCGCTATACTCTGCGGAGGCTTGACATGGACGCATGGAAGTATCGTTGGGGAGTCGAACAATAGTCGGCCTACTTCGAGAATCAGGCCCTGCCGGTCATGCGTCGTTCAAAGGAGCGCTTGTTGCAACTGGAAAGTGCCGAGGGCGACCGGCTTTCCCCGCGCGAACTTGCCGATATCGTTCTCCAGGACCCCATGCTGTGTCTTTGTTTATTGCGCGAGGCCGAACGCCGCAAGTCGCACCGGCTGGATCACGAAACCACCACGGCGTTGGCCGCGATCCTCCAGCTGGGTGTCGACGAATTCAGCGAGCTCTTGCTGACCAGTCCGGAAGTCGAGGAAGCCAATGCCGGCTTGCTTCGAGTCGAAACCGGCGCCTGCGTTGCCGCCCAAATTGCGATTGTCTGGGCCAAGGGGCGGATGGATCTCAATCCGGAGGAAGTCGCGGTGGCCGCCTTGCTAGCCGGGGCCGGCGATTTGTTGCTCTGGTTTTATGCCCCTGAATTGCCCCTGAAAGCGGACGACGAGTTGCGATCCGGACGCGCCCGACGCAGCGAACAAGCGCAAAGCCAAGCGTGCGGATTCACGTTCAAGCAACTGACCATGCGTTGTGCCGAGCGCTGGAAACTGCCGGCTCTCGTCATGCAACTCCTGCGCGGGTCCGATTCAGTCCGCGCCCAACTGGTTCGCACCTGCTCGAATGCAGCACGGCATCTTCTTGACGAATCCGACACGTCGACGTTGGTGTTGGCCGCCGATCTGAGCGATGCGTCCAGGCTGATCCCCGGGGTTTCCCTCGATTGGCTGATCGACGCGCTGCCTTCGTTTGCTGCGGAGCGTCGGCCGGCACTGCTCGATGCGACGCGCGAACTGTTCAAGATCCCTGCCGGCTGACGAGATTCAACCTGAAAACCTTTACCTAACTACGAAGACGACCGAAGGGAAGTGCAAAGCTCACGAAGTTTACAAAGCAAGACTGGCAATTCTTTGTTGTTTCACCCGATGGTTTGGGCGCCCCGATTCGGCAAGTTATTGTCTTTCTCCGTTTTCTTTGTGAGCTTCGTGGTTGACTGCTTTTTCAGCTCAACCCGAAAAGCGCTCTTTCCCAAGGTTTAGTGCACCGAAGGCGGCGTGTCGGGGACGTTGCTGAACAGCGCGTCGATGGCCGCCTTGTCGAAACGGTATTCATGGTTGGCGAGGTCGTCGCGGATGAGGATGGCGCCGTGCTCCTTGAGGGCCCCATAGACCTCCTCGCGGCCGAGCGTGCGCAACATATTGCGCACTTTTTCCCAATCCTCGGGGCAGTCGTTGGTGACCGGCTGCCGCTCGAAGACGCGCACGGTCTCCTCGTGGAAAAGGCGGGTGAGGATTTGCTCACTGGCGAGTCCCAGCAATTCGTCCTCCTTCGCCGTGCTAGCCAGCGCCTCGATGCGCGACCAGCCGTCGGTGTCGCGTTCGTCGGTCGTCGGCATCTTTTGCAGGAACAGGCCGGTAATGCCCGTCGGCGAGGCGGCCAGGAAAAAGCGGGAGGCCAGTTGTTCCGACTGCTGCAGGTAGTGCTCGAAAATTTCGGCGATACTGCTGCCGTTGAGCGGCACGACGCTTTGGTAAGGCTCGCGCATCGACTCCGTATCCAGCGACATCAACAATTGCCCATGACCGAGCAGATCGGAAGCCGAACCGCTTTTGAGATCGTCGCCATGCTGCGCCATGCAGCGCACGTTGAGCGCCTCGTTGCAATCAATGACCAGCAGCGATACCGGGCCGTTGCCTCGCAACTGAAGGGGCAACCGACCGGCTTGCTTGAGGTTGTCGGCGAGAAGCACCGTCGTCGCCGTCATCTGACCGAGGAGCTTGACGACCGGCGCCGGATAGTTGCGATTCGTCAGGAGCTTCTGCCAGACCGTGTCGAGGCGCACGATGGCGCCGCGAATGTCGAGGTCGTCGAACAGAAAGCGTTGCACGTAGTTGTTCATTGCTTCAATTCCGATTCATAAACGGCCGGATCGAATCCGACCAACAGTGTCTTTCCCGTATCGAGGACCGGGCGCTTGATCAGTGCCGGGTAGGTCGCCATGAGCTGCAGCGCCTTGGCTTCATCAACATCCGTACGCTCGGCCTCGGACAGTTTTTTCCACATCAGGCCGCGCGTGTTGAGCAGGGTTTTCCAGCCGGCGCGCGTGTTCCAGTCCGGCAGATGGCTCTCGGCGACGCCGGCCTTCTTGTAATCGACGAACTCGTAGGCGATACCTTGGCCGTCCAGCCAGGCCAAGGCCTTTTTCATCGTGTCGCAATTCTTGATGCCGTAAATCCTGAAGGATGCGCTCATGATCTGCTTGTGTAAGTTAGGGGGGTAACGCCGGAGCGGTGTCGAGGCCCGGCATTTTACCGGAAAGTGCGGCTTGAGCCTTACGGGGCATCGAACCACGGTGCGCGGCGTTGGCGACGGATATTGTCGCGCCAGCGCTCGCGGACGGTCGCTTCTCCAGCCTCGGTCAGGCCGCCGACGCAGCGCAGCCATGTGCAAAGCATTTCCTCGTCGGCGAAGAATCCATGCTTTCGCGCCTTCGTACGGCGCGGCGTCTGATTGATGCGCGCATCGATGATGGCGCAGTCCTCATGGCTTTCGGGAATTTGCCCGATTTCATGGCAGTGATCCATGAAATCCCACACCGCTTCCTTCAAATGCGACTGCGTGCTGCGTTCCGTGCGGTGGACGAACAGAAAGCGTTCATTGGTCTCGACAAAGCGCGCGAGCATCGTCTCGAAATCAGCCAGCATGGCGACGCTGGTGGCCGCGAGCACCATCTCGTTCATCAGCCGTGTGGCAAAGGCGTTGAGAAATCCCTCCGGATCGCCTTTCTTGAGGTGCGGAAAGACCATCGCGTAACGCGTGTCGATATCCATCGCCACCGCACACGGCTTGCGCTGGACGCGGACGAAATGCACCAGCCACTGCTGCACGTGGCGCGGCGGCTGGCCGTCGACGTCGATCAAATGCGGCCCGTCCTCCGACGGATGCGGCGACGGTGCCTCGCCGACCAGCGGCGACAGGCCGGCTTGCTTCGGTTCGATGAACTCGGCGAAGGCTTGGGTGCAGTTGAAGACGATCATGCCGCGACCTCCTCGACCAGCTCGCTGGCGAGGCGTGCTTGCACGGCGCGGGCGTCGGTGAGGTCCACTTCTTCGCGCATCTGGCTGTGTGTATTCCAGCCGGCGGCGGCGATGGCCGGGGTGATGAACTTGGTGCAGATGTCGCGTTCGCTGGGAGCGGCTTTGTCGGCGGGGTTCATGCGGAGTTTTTTGCTGGAGGTGATAGCTCGGGATTGTACGGTGATCTGCTGGCAGCACTCAGCTATGTGTCGGCCAATCCGGCAAGACGACGCAGTGTTTCGATCAGGTCCGGCAAGCGTTCCTGGCTGGCTGTGTCGCCTGGCAGGTGCCCAGCCAGTGCTTCCACAAAAGCAGGGGTGGCTAGTAGCGTGCGGAAACGCCCGCCGAGGTAAGCTCGAAGCTGTGAAGGGCTAAAAAGGCATTCGTCCAACAATGTGGCGCGGCCGTCAATGACGGCTATAAGGTCGCCGAGATCATGGCTGAACAGATAGTCGCCGTTACCTCGCCCGTCGAAGGCTTCGAGCTTGGTCGCCAGGAATGTTGGCGCGGGGATCAGGCGGATCCGTCGGCCGCTGGGCAGCGCGACTTGCTCGGCGGTCTCCAGAGCCAGCGGATACCAGCGATTGGCAAAGCCCAGAACTTCCTCCAGCGGTGGCATGACATCGACCACGACGTTTCCGACTCGCCAGCGACAGATCGGCGCATCGGGTCGCATGTCCTGCACGAAGCCGCGGACGCGCAAGGCTGTTTCGACATGATGGTATTCCCCGAGCACAACTGCACGGCAAACGAGGTCGACATCCTCGGTCGGGCGGATTGCTGGCATCGCCGGATCGGTAATTAGCAATCCCGCGACCGCGCCACCGACAAACACCATTTCGCCGCGCAAATCATCGCCCAATCGCTCGGCGACGATTTCCAGCAGAGCAACATTGGGATCGTTGGCATTCATGGCTGCAAGCGCTTGTCCAGCAGCTCGATTGCGAGGGCCCGTTCGCGGGCGCTTCCGCCGCGTACGGCGTCAAATAAGGTTAGCAATTCGTACAGCGCCGGGTTGCGTCCGGCGGCTTCGGGTACGCTCGGATAGAGCGGTTGGAAGGCAATGCCGCGAACGGCACCATTCTTGTGCGGCCATACCGGTACGGGATCGGTACCCGGCATGATCGTTTCTTTTAGCGGTGGTGCCGCATATCCCGTGGGCACGCCGCGTGTGAGGCTGCCTCGGGTGGCGGGGAAGCAATAGCGTGCGCCGTGCTGAATGAATGATCGGAGTGCGGCGAAGATCACACCGGGTTTTCCGTTTATGTCCTTGTGCGCCAGCTGCGCCGCTATCGCGCGTTCCACAGCACCATGTACCTCAGAGGCCGTCATGACCAGCTCTGTCGCCAGTACGGCGTAGGTGGGGGCAGGGCCTCGATCCAATGCCAGGCGTAGCAGCACGACCAGGTCTTGCGGACGTAGCACGATTTGCGGGTTGGACTTTGCACGAGGCATGGATCGGCTCCTTCATTCGCTATTCGCGAATAGCGAATATATGCCTAGTGGCAGGACTTTGCAATGCCTTTTTCACTGGATGTGGCTCCCATTCGCGATTCGCGAATGGAAACTGCAGGAAACATTGAAAGAGTCCAAGATTCGGCATTCCGGCAAAAGCCGGAATCCAGAAAATTCAACGAACCGAACCCTGGCCCCGCCGGGGTGACGGGGTTGTTACGGTTTCAGCTTCGCGAACGCCGCCGCCATGGCACCCGCCGGTTCCGCTTGGCGCGATTGCTGTTGACGGGCTTTGTTGCTCATCGGCACGCCGCCGGATTTCGGGGTGGTTGGCGCATCGTCGGTGAGGCGCATGGTGAGGGCGATGCGGTTGCGCGGCAGGTCGATCTCGACGACTTTGACCTTGACCACCTCACCGGCCTTGACGACTTCGCGCGGGTCCTTGACGAATTTGTTCGACAGCGCCGAGATGTGCACGAGGCCGTCCTGGTGCACGCCGATGTCGACGAAGGCGCCGAAGTTGGCGACGTTGGTGACGACGCCTTCGAGGAGCATGCCGGGGCGCAGGTCCTTGACGTCCTCGACGCCGTCCTTGAACGCCGCCGTCTTGAATTCCGGGCGCGGGTCGCGGCCGGGTTTTTCCAGTTCCTTGAGGATGTCCTGCACCGTCGGCAAGCCGAACTTGTCATCGGTGTATTTCGTCGGCTGCAGCGATTTGACGAGGCGCGAATCGCCAATCACGTCCTTGATGCCCTTCTTGATGTCGGCGAGGATGCGCTCGACCAAAGGATAGGCTTCCGGGTGCACGGCCGAGGCGTCGAGCGGGTTGTCGCCGCCGGTGATGCGCAGGAAGCCGGCCGCCTGTTCGAAGGTCTTCTCGCCGAGGCGCGGTACGTCGAGCAGCGCCTGGCGGTTGGCGAAGGCGCCGTGCTTGTCGCGGTGGCTGACGATGTTGGCGGCGAGCGTGCTGTTGAGGCCGGAAACGCGGGTGAGCAGCGGCGCCGAGGCGGTGTTGACGTCGACGCCGACGGCGTTGACGCAGTCCTCGACGACGGCGTCGAGCGCGCGGGCGAGTTTGGTCTGGCTGACGTCGTGCTGGTACTGGCCGACGCCGATCGACTTTGGGTCGATCTTGACGAGTTCGGCGAGCGGGTCCTGCAG
Source organism: uncultured Propionivibrio sp. (assembly GCA_964575415.1). Lineage (GTDB taxonomy): Bacteria > Pseudomonadota > Gammaproteobacteria > Burkholderiales > Rhodocyclaceae > Propionivibrio. The sequence continues at coordinate 33,326 of CAZNQL010000011.1, read as the reverse complement.
GCGGCGGGCGATGGAGACGGCGCCGCGCAGGCTGACGTCGAGTTCGGGGAATTCGCGCGCGGCGTATTCGGAGGCGGAATACACCGAGGCGCCGGCTTCGGAGACGACGATCTTGGTCAGGCGCAGTTCCGGCACCAGTTTGATCAGGTCGGCGGCGAGCTTGTCGGTTTCGCGCGAGGCGGTGCCGTTGCCGATGCTGACGAGGTCGACGTTGTGCTTCTTCGCCAGCCCGGCCAGGGTATGTAGTGCGCCGTCCCAGTCACGACGCGGCTCGTGCGGGTAGATCGTGGCGGTGTCGAGCAGCTTGCCGGTGGCGTCGACGACGGCGACCTTGCAGCCGGTGCGGATGCCGGGGTCGATGCCCATCGTCGCGCGCTGGCCGGCCGGCGCGGCAAGGAGGAGATCGTGCAGGTTGCTGCCGAAGACGCGGATCGCTTCTTCCTCGGCGCGTTCGCGCAGGGCGTTCATCAGGTCGAGTTCGAGATGCATGAAGACCTTGATGCGCCAGGTCCAGCGAACGGTGTCGGCGAGCCACTTGTCGGCGGGGCGGCCCTGGTCGGCGATGTCGAAGCGTTTGGCGATGCGCGCTTCGCAGGGATTGTGGCCGACGGGTTTGTTGGCGTTGTCGAGTTCCGTATCGAGCACCAGCGACACCTGCAGCATGCCTTCGTTGCGGCCGCGGAAGAGGGCGAGGGCGCGGTGCGATGGCACGGCGGCGAACGGTTCGGAATAGTCGAAGTAGTCGCGGAATTTGGCGCCTTCGGTTTCCTTGCCATCGACGACGGTCGATCTGACGACGCCATGCGCTTCCAGATATTTGCGCAGCTTGCCGAGCAGGACGGCGTCTTCCGAGAACTGCTCCATGAGAATTTGCCGCGCGCCGTCGAGCACGGCCTTGACGTCGGCGAATCCTGCCGCTGCGGTATCGGCATTGAGGTATTTTTCGGCTTCGTCCTCGGGTTTGAGCATCGGGTCGGCGAGCAGGGCCTCGGCGAGCGGCGCGAGGCCGGCTTCGCGCGCGATCTGCGCCTTGGTGCGGCGCTTGGGTTTATATGGCAGGTAAAGGTCTTCGAGGCTTTGCTTGGTCTCTGCGTCGTTGATCGATGCCGCCAGTTCCGGCGTCAGTTTGCCCTGTTCGTCGATCGAAGCGAGGATCGCGGCGCGCCGGTCTTCGAGTTCGCGCAGGTAGGTCAAGCGCTCGTCGAGCAGTCGCAGTTGCGTGTCGTCGAGGCCGCCGGTGACTTCCTTCCGGTAGCGGGCGATGAAGGGCACCGTTGCGCCTTCGTCGAGCAGGGCGACGGCGGTAATGACCTGCTCGCGTCGGGCGCCGGTTTCCTCGGCGATTTTCTGAAGAATGCGTTGTTCTGCGCTGGATGCCATCGGGACTCTTCGCTGCGAAAAAAGGGCGAACACTACGCAATCGGGCGCCAAAACTCAAGCCTCGGCCGGTAATTGACATTGTCGTGTTGCAGCTCGTATCCGATTCGGGTCTAATGGGGCGATGGCCGATTGGACGGCTTTTTCAACAACAAGGGGGTTGCATGAAAATCGATATCGAACGTCTTGGCTTGCAGAATGTGCAGGTCGATCCGGAGTCCTTGTTTACCTTTCCACAGGGAATCGCCGGCTTCGAGAGTTGCAAGCGCTTCAAGTTGTTTCACGAAGAAGGCAAGAACACCGTGTTCTGGCTCCAATCCATCGACGATTCGACGCTCATGTTTCCGATCGTGACCCCGGACGCTCTCGATATTGAATACCAGATCGAACTGTCGGACGACGAATGCGGCGTGCTCGAATTGCAAAGCGCCGATGAGGCCGTCGTTGTCGTGATCGTCTATCGCGATGAAGCGCAGGGCGGTCGCATTGCGGCGAATACCCGGTCGCCGGTGATCCTGAATCTGAAGGCGCGCAAAGGGATGCAGAAGATTTTGCAGGAGGTGCATCCGACGCTGCTCTATCGGGCGCGCTGAACCTCAGTTTGCACGGGGGAGCAATGGGAGAGGTTTGGCCCGAGAATCGGGCGACGCCGCGCCTGCTGGCGCTCGGCGATGCGGCTTGGACCGTCGAATTCGGCGACAGTATCGACCCGCTACTGCATGGTCGGGTGATTGGTCTTGCGGATGCGCTTGGCGAGGCGCGCGCAACGGGGATGCCGGAATTCGCCGGCATTGTCGACGTGGTGCCGACCTTTCGTTCCCTGACCGTGCATTTCAACCCCTTGTTGACTGAAGGAACGCGCTTGGGCGAGGCTTTGCTGCGGCTGGCGGTCGAAGCCGGAATCTGCGAAACGGCAGGGCGTCACTGGCAGATTCCCGTGTGCTTTGATGATGGATTTGCCCCCGATCTCGAGGAACTGGCCCATGCCAAAGAGATGCGCCGGGATGCCGTGATTGCGCTGCTGACCAGCACGGTGTTTCGGGTGTACATGATTGGTTTTATGCCGGGTTTTCCCTATATGGGCGGCCTGCCTTCAGTCCTTGAGATGCCGCGGCTGGTATCGCCGCGCAAGGCCGTGCCGGCACGCTCGCTGGCGATTGCCGGTGCCATGTGTGCTGTTTATCCCTGGGAAAGTCCCGGGGGGTGGCGTTTGCTTGGCCGGACGCCGGTGCCGTTCTTTTCGGCAGCGGACAGCGAGTTTCCGGCACTGTTGTCCAGCGGGGATAGCGTCTGCTGGCAGGCTATTGATCGGGCCGAATACGACCGGATCGAGGCGGAGGCACGAAACGATGGTTTCGATCGCAAGCAATTTCTTTTGCCCGGTGGGGGGCAATGATGCCGGGACTGCTTGAAGTGATCGAGGGTGGTTTCGGCAACAGCATCCAGGACCAAGGCCGATTCGGGTTCCGGCACATGGGGATTGCCGCTTCCGGCTTTCTCGACACCTATAGCGCGCGATGTGCGAATGCGCTGGGCGGCAACGATCAGGGTGCGGCGTGCATCGAAATCCGCGTGCTTGGGCCGACCCTGCGGTTGGCGCAGGGCCGAATCAAGGTGGCGCTGGCCGGTAACGTAAGCGCTAATTTGACGCGTGTCGATGGGCAAACAATTGCCGTTCAACCCTGGTGCAGCGTAACGATTCTCGCGGGAGATACGCTGAAAGTGTCTTCGATCAAAGGCGGCACCGCCTATCTGGCCGTTTCCGGCGGTATTGAAACCCCCAGCCAGCTGGGGAGCCGCTCGACTTACATGCGAGCAATGATTGGCGGTGTCGGCGGGCGTTTGATCGCGAAGGGTCAGCAATTGCCGGTCAAACTCCTGGTGTCTGAGCCTGCGCCTGATCTTGCGGCAGTGCCTTGGGTATATGGCGACGAGCCGATCCGGGTCGTCGCCGGCCCCCAGGATTCGCATTTCAAGCCCGAGTCCGTTGAGCGCTTCCTGTCCTCGGAATATCACGCAACATCGCAGATGGACCGGATGGGGGCGCGTCTGGACGGTCCGGCACTCGAACACTTGTCGGCCGCACATGCCGACATCGTTTCCGACGGGATCGCACCCGGTGCGATCCAAGTTCCTGCCAATGGAGAGCCGATCGTGTTGCTGGCCGATTGCCAGACCGTCGGCGGTTATCCGAAGATCGCCACGGTCATTTCGGCCGATGTGCCACGTTTTGGCCAATTGCAGGTCGGACAAAAGGTGCGTTTCCAGGCCGTTGGTGCCTCGCAGGCCCGGATGGCGTTGCTCGAACGCGAAGCCCAGTGGGCTTCTTGGGCGGATCGGGTACGGAGCGTCGATTCGGCAAGCCAGTAATTTCACGAAATTCGCAGGAATCATTCATGAACGTGACCCTCCTCAATCTCAACGCCGATCTCGGCGAGAGTTTCGGCCCGTGGGAGATGGGCAACGATGCCGCCATGCTTGACGTCGTCAACTCGGCCAACGTCGCTTGCGGGTTCCACGCCGGCGATCCGCTGGTGATGCTTGAAACGGTATCGACTGCGGCGTCGCGGGGAGTCAGCGTTGGCGCGCATCCTTCCTTCCCCGATTTGCAGGGTTTTGGACGGCGGCGTATGGATGTGCCGTTGCCTGAACTCGAGGCCATGATCGTCTATCAGATCGGGGCGTTGGAAGCCTGTGCCCGGGTGAAAGGCATGCGCGTTACCCACGTCAAGCCGCACGGTGCGCTCAGCAATATCGCCTGCGCTGATCGTAAAGTCGCCGATGCCGTCGCGCGCGCTGTTCATCGGCTCGATCCTGCGCTGATTCTGCTGGCGCCAGCGGCGTCGCAGTTGATTGCGGCCGGGCGAGAGTTGGGGGTGCCGGTGGTCGAGGAAATCTTCGCCGACCGGGCTTATCTTGATGACGGCAATCTGGTGCCGCGCAGCCAGCCAGGGGCGATGGTGCACGGTGCCGAAGCCAGCCTGAAGCACGTCATGCGTATGGTCGAGGAGCGCGCGCTGATTTCGATCAACGGCAAACGCATCCCGGTCAATCCGCAGAGCATTTGCGTGCATGGTGACAACGCCGAGGCTGTGGCAACGGCGCAAGCGATTCGCGAGGGCTTGCTCAAGGCCGGATTCGAACTGGTTTCGATTCCCCGGCTATTGGGGGCGGAATGATCCTGAGAACCCGTTGGGGCACAGAGGCACAGAAGAGCAAAACCTTGCCGCGCGAATGACCGTCACTGGTTCTAAGAGTGGGCCGGCGCTCAAGTTTTTGCTTTTTCTTGTGCCTGTTTCTCTGCGGTAACGGAGCGTCAGATTTCCTGAAGTTCTTTGCCGTAACGCTGGCCATTGGCCACGTAGCGTTTTGCGCTTTCCCTCAGGTTGGCGACTTCTTCATCCGTCAGCTCACGGATGATTCGTCCGGGCGATCCGACGACCAGCGAACGGTCCGGAATGACCTTGCCTTCCGGGATCAGCGTGTTGGCGCCGATCAGGCAGTTCTTGCGGATCACTGAACGGTTGAGCAAAGTGGAGCCCATACCGATCAGCGAGCATTCGCCGACCGTGCAGCCGTGCAGGATCGCACGATGACCGACGGTAACGTCGCGGCCGATACGGAGCACGATACCCGGGTCGGTATGCATCACGCAGTTGTCCTGGATGTTGGTGTTCTCGCCGATATCGATCAGCTCGATGTCGCCGCGCAGCGTGCAGTTCCACCAGATCGAGACATTACGCGCCAGACGGACTTTGCCGATGATGGTGGCGTTGGGGGCGACCCAGGCTTGCGGATCGATTTCCGGAGTGAACTCTCCTAGTTTGTAGATAGGCATGATGGATGGTTTGACAGAAAGGAAAAGATCTACCACGAAGGGCACGAAGCACACGAAGAAAACCATCCTGACAAGATGGGGGGCTTTTCTTCGCTTTGCTTCTCTTCGTGTTCTTCGCGTGGTCAATATCGAATGGTTGGGATTACTGGTAGCGCAGAGCCTCGATCGGATCGAGTCGTGAAGCTTTCCGGGCTGGATAAAAACCGAAGAATACGCCAACTCCGGCTGCAACTGCAAAGGCTACGAGCACGGAACTGCCGGAAATCACGATCACCATGTCGGTCAGGGCATTGACGAGCAGGGCGCCGCCGATGCCGAGAAGCAGTCCGATCAGGCAGCCGGTGACCGAAATCATGATGGCCTCGAGCAGGAACTGGGTCAGGATGTCCTTCTGCCGTGCGCCGATCGCCATGCGAATGCCGATCTCGCGGGTGCGCTCGGTGACCGAGACGAGTATGATGTTCATGATGCCGATGCCACCGACGAGCAACGATACCGAGGCAATGGCGCCGAGAAGCAAGGACATGACGCGGGTGGTCGCGGCGGCAGTATCCGCCGCTGCCGCCAGATTGCGGATGCGGAAATCGTCGTCCTGGTCGTCGCGCAACCTGTGGCGTTGGCGCAACAGGGCGGTGATCGACTTCTCGACCGCCGGCATGGCTTCGGCCGAAGCGGCCTGCACAATGATGGCGCGCACCGAGCCGGCGAAGGGGACGCCGAAGACCTTGCTTTGTGCGGTGGTGAGCGGAATGATCAACGTGTCGTCCTGATCGCGGCCATCGAGGTTCTGGCCCTTGGCGGCAAGCGTGCCGATGATCGTGAAGGGGGTTTGCCCGATGCGGATGGTTTTGCCGACCGGGTCTTCGCCCGGGTCGAAAAGGTTTTCCAAGGCGGTTTGGCCGATCAAGGTGACGCGCGTTGCGGAACGCACATCCGAATCGCCGAAAGAATTTCCGCTGGTTAGCGACCAGGCGCGAGCGTCGAGATACGATGGGGTGGTGCCGACGACCACGCTGCTCCAGTTCTTCGCGCCATAAACGATCTGCCGTGTTCCCTGATGGACAGGGGCCACGTAGGTGACGTCGTCGAGTTCGGCGATGGCTTCGCCGTCAGCGACGCGCAGGGTATAGCCATAGCCGCTTCCCGAGCGGACGCCGGATGCCTGCGTCCAGCCGGAGAGAATGACGTAGAGGTTGCTGCCCATGGTGCTGATGGTTTGCTCGACGGCATATTGCGCGCCTTGGCCGATGGCCATCATGAGCACCACCGAGCCGACGCCGATGACCATGCCGAGCATGGTGAGCGCGGTGCGTAGGCGGTTGGCGCCCATGGCGTGCCAGGCTTCGCCGAGCATGGCCTTCAGCATGTTTCGGTCTCCGCGGTGGTTCGGCCGGGCGTTAGAGTATCACTGACGATCAGGCCGTCGAGAAAACGCACCTGGCGTTTGGCGTGGGCGGCGATGTCCGCCTCGTGGGTTACCAGCACGATGGTGATGCCTTCGCGATTGAGTTGTTCGAACAGCGCCATGATTTCTTCACTGGTATGACTGTCGAGGTTCCCGGTCGGTTCGTCGGCGAGAACCAGGCTCGGTGAGTTGATCAGGGCGCGGGCGATCGCTACGCGCTGTTGCTGTCCCCCCGAGATGCGCGACGGCAGCGATCCGGCGTAATTCTCCAGGCCGACTTTCGCCAGCATCTGCCGCGCCTTTTCCCGGCGCGAGGCGCGTTCCATGTGCGCGTAGACCAAAGGCATGGCGACGTTGTCTTCGAGGCTGATGCGCGGCAGCAGGTTGAATCCCTGGAAGACGAAACCAATGGTCTGGTTGCGAAGCTTCGCCAGCTCGTCGCCGGGAAGGTGGGCGACGTTGCGGCCGACCAAGAAGTAGTCGCCGAAGGTCGGCTGGTCGAGGCAGCCGAGCAGATTCATGAAGGTCGATTTGCCGGAGCCGGACGGTCCCATGATGGCGACGAACTCGCCGCGCCGGATCGTCAGATCGACGCCTTTGAGCGCCGGAAAGGGGCCGGCGGCGGTGACGTAGTCCTTGCCCAGTCCGCAGACGCGGATGACCTCATTGGGCGCTTGCTGGGGCACCAGAACAGCCTCATGCCGACGCTGCTCGGTTTGCTGTTGACGACGGGTTTTTCACCGACAACGATGCGGTCACCCGCCTTGAGATCGCCGCCGACGACTTCGGTGTTGCGGTTGTCGGTAATGCCGATCTGGAGATTGACCGGACGCAGTTCGCGGCCGTCGACGACATAAACCGTGCCGCTATTGGTATCGCGCTTCTTGCTGCGTCCGCCTCGCTGCTGGCCGCCGTTGCCTGGGGCCGGGGATGGGGGGGTATGGCGGCGGCGGGCTTGGGTTCGCGATCGGATACATCCGCCGGCTTGAAACGCAATGCGGCGTTGGGAACGGTGAGGACGTCCTTGCGCCGGGCGACGGCGATGTTGACGTAGGCCGTCATCCCCGGCAGCAGGATTTGGTCGGGATTTTCCAGCGAGATGCGCACGTTGTAGGTGACAACGTTTTGCGTGATCGTCGGATTCATGCGGATTTGCTGCACCTCTCGGGTGAAGCTGCGATCAGGAAAAGCATCGACCGTGAAACGGACCTTCTGCCCTTCCTTGATCTTGCCGAGGTCGGCTTCGGCGAAACTCGTGTCGATGCGCATTTCGGAGAGGTCCTGCGCAATCTTGATCAGCGTCGGCGTTTGCAGGCTGGCGGCGACGGTCTGGCCGAGATCGACGATGCGATCGACGACGATGCCGGAAACCGGCGAGCGGATAACGGTATAGCCGAGATTGACGCGGTCCTTGTCGGCGGCCGCTTTCGCCTGCGCCAGTTGCGCCTCGGCGGATTTGCGCGCTTGTACCGCTTGGTCGAGTTCCTGTCGCGAGACGTATTCCTGCTCGAATAGCGCTTTCATGCGCACTTCGTTGGCACGGGCGAGATCGAGCGCGGCGCTCACATTCACGACGTTGGCCGCAGATTGCCGCGATTGCGCCGAGAGAAGCGACTGGTCGAGTTCAAGCAAGGGTTGGCCTTTGATGACCTTGTCGTTGAAATCGACGTAGAGTTTGGTCACCGTGCCCGAAACCTGCGTGCCGACATTGACCAGCACGACCGGGTTGAGCGTGCCGTTGGCGGAAACCATTTGCACGAGATCGCCCTTCTCGACGGTCTGGATGCGGAAACGCTGCTCCGGCGATTGCCGCTGATGCTGGCGGTAGAAATAGTAGCTACCGCTAGCGATGGCCAGGATGGAAATCACGATGAGGGTTTTCTTGAGCATCGGGGTCATGGCGCGGTCGTTGTGTTCGTCGATTGGGGTTGGGCGGCCGGTTCGAGCAGGCTGCTGTCGAGACGACCGGCGGCGCGGGCCAGTGCGGCACGCGATACCTGCCAGTCCAGTCCGGCCTGGATGCGCTGCACGCGGGCGGTGGCCAGGGCGCTTTGGGCGTTGAGCAGGTCGAGGATGTTGCCGACGCCGGCCTTGTAGCGGCCGAGGGCGACGCGTTCGGATTGTGTGGCGCTGGCCAGAAGGTCGGCGCTGGTTTTCAGCGTCTGGGTCGCCGTGGTCAGGCCCTGGTACGCTGTCCACACATCGAGCGCCACTTGCAGGCGCAGGGCGTCGCGCTGGGCGCCGGCGACTTCGGCGCGGGCCTGCGCCGTGCGGACCTTGTAAGCGGTGTCGAAGCCGGAAAAAATGGGCACTGTCAGCGTCAGGCCGATGACTTTGTCGTGCGAATTGATCTCGCTGCCGCCTGTCTTGGTGCTCTGCCAGGCGGGGCCGGCGGAAAGCGACAGGGTGGGTAGGCCGTTGGCGCGGGCGTAATCGACACCCGATTGGGCAGCCTTCACTTGGGCTTCGGCGGCTTTCAGATCCGGCCGGTTCGCACGTGCCTCGTCGATCAAGGCAGCGATGTCGCGCTCGAAGGCTGCGTCGGCGACGGCCTCGGGAATGTCGTCGAGCTTCAACGGCTGACCGGCATCGAGCCCCATGGCGTTGGCCAGGGTGCCATAAGTGTTCCTGAGCGTGCCCTCGGCCTTGATGCGGTTGAGTGTCGCTTGCGACAGGGCCGTTTGCGCTTGCAGGCGGTCGGCCGGCGTGGCGACGCCGACGCGATAACGCGTTTCGGCGGCGGTCAGGCTTTCGCGGCTGGCGCGCTCCGATTCCTGCGCAGCGAAGACCGCAGCGCGCGCCGCCTGAGCGTTGAAGTAGGACTGAACAGCGGCGAGGAAGACGGTCTGCACGGTGGCGTCGAGTGTCGATGCAGCGGCGCTAAGCAGTTGGCGGGCGTTTTCGAGATTGGCCGAGCGTGCGCCGAAATCGTAGAGCAGCCAGGATAGCGTCAGCGAGGCACTGCGGGTCCGGCTGCTATCACCGTCATTGCGCTGGCGGTTGGCGGCGGCTTTGCCGTCGAGGTTAGGCAGGTAGTCCGATTGTGCCACGCCGACCTGAGCCGCCTGGACGCGTGCGTTGGCCCAGGCTTCATGGGTTTTTGGATTTTTACACAAAGCCTGGTCGACGACGTCAACGATGCCGTAGGTGGTGTCTGCGGGGAGCGGTTGGCAGGGAGTGAAGGTCGGATTGGCGACCAGCGTGAGCCGGGGCGACGGCGGTGTGGCGGCGGACGTGTCGAAGGGATCGATCGCACCGAAAGCCGATGCGCCGGAGCTCAGGGTTGTGGCGAGAACTGCCAGGGCATATTGTGACAGGCGGCGAAGGGGCACAGTGTCGATTCCGCGAAACATGACAAGCATCAAGCCATGAGAAGTTTTCGGCTAGTATAGCGGCCTTCAAATCGACCGATGCGAATTGCTTGGGTCGATCCGTTAGCAAATATTTCATCCGGCGAAACTGTCGCCGGCGCAGGGATTCCCGATGGCGCTCAAATCAACCGTGTTCCGTGTCGACCTTTCGGTTGCCGATCTCGACCGCAACGTCTATGAAGATTTTTCGTTGCGGCTGGCGCAGCATTCGTCCGAGAACGATGCGCGCATGATGGTGCGTCTCTTCGCTTTCATGCAGCACGCCGACGCCCGGCTCGAATTCGGCAAAGGGTTGTCGACCGACGACGAACCGGATCTCTGGCTCAAGGATCTGACCGGCGCCGTCAATCTCTGGATCTACGTTGGGTTGCTCGACGAGCGCTGGCTGCGGAAAGCATCCGGGCGCGCGTCTCGGGTCGTCGTCTACGCCTACGGCGACCGTGCTGCCGACGTGTGGTGGGAACAGAACCGGACGGCGCTGGAAAAGCTGCCCAATCTGACGGTCTATCGGCTGTCGGCCGACGATACGCAGGTCTTGGCCGGTTTGGTCGAGCGTTCGATGAGCCTGCAATGCACGATTCAGGACGGCGAAGCGTTGATCGTTGGTGAGAAGGGGCAAATCCATCTTTCGCCTCGACTTATCTTGGGGGCGGATTGCTGAGCTTGATGCGCTTGTGTTATCGACCGTGCTAGATCGCTTCGTTATTCACCCAGATGGGTCGTTTCTGCCCAAAGCTGGATCGACCACTGGCCGTTGTTGACCGTAAGTAGATTGATGCCGGCGTTCGGAATCGGAAAATTTCGGGGTTTGTCGAGGGCCATGCCGGTGGTGTGGCGGTAGATGAGGTCAAGCACACCGCCGTGTGTGACCACGACAACGGTCTGACCGGCATGACATGCGATCAGTTGTTCCAGGCAGGTGAAGATTCGCTGCCGATGCTGGTTTAGGCTTTCCCCGCCAGGAAGGACGTAGTCGGGATCGCGCGCCTTTAACGCGTGGGCGTCTTCCAGATAATCGGTGACCAGTTGTTCGCGGGTCAATCCTTCGCAGCGTCCATAGTTTCTTTCGCGCAGATCGGCGTTGTGCATTGCCTGCAGATTCAAGGCGCCAGCGATAGGCCGTGCTCCGTCTGTTGAGCACGAACCAAGTCGCTGCAGTACAGGGCGTTGATGTGTCGTCCCACGAAATAGCGACCAACGGCTTCTGCTTGCGCTAATCCTCTGTCGTTCAAGGGCACATCCCGATGTCCCTGGATGCGTTGTGAGGCATTCCAGTCCGTTTCGCCATGACGGACAAGAAAAAAATGAATGGTGCATTCAGAGGGGCGTTTGGTGCATGAATGGTCCATTGTGTCTTGCTTTGGTGCGTGAAGTGATGGGGTTGGGTTGTAAATGCACGAATTTAAGGGGGAAATTTCTGGCACGTCTCATGCTAGGTGTTGCTTGGCCGGGTTAAAAATGCTTTGGGTATATTGGAAAATGCTTTTGAAATAATTCGAAATGCTTTGGTAATAGTCCGGTAATGTTTTTTAACTAAGCTGCGCTACAAATGTTAACAAGGAGAGTGACATGAGAAACGCCAAACATAATCTGGGCAATGCACAGAAGGCCTTTGTCGACGCCCTTGCAAAATATCAGGCGGCAACGCTGAAGAAAAATCTGGCCATTAAACGGTTGAGCGGACATGCCAGAGACTATTGTTGCGCATTGCACGCGGTGGTTGAGAAAACCGGAGTGCTGGTGGTCGCGCAACGTTAAACCCTTTGAATAATAAAACTGTTTGCCGGGGTTCGTTGCTGAAGCGGGTTGGCTTCTCGTTACCGGCCCAGATAGAGGGCCGTAACGGCAACGATGACGGCAACGGCGGTCAGGGCGCCCAGCCACAGCATGCGCACCCGGTTCGTTTCGATGTGCCGGACCAATTGGGCATTCTGTTCGGCAAGCGTCTTGATCAGTTCAGATGAGGCCAGCATCTGCTCGCGTAACTCGGTAACGGCATTTTCCAGAGCGATGGTCCGTGTTTCCAGCGCTGTCTTTTCTCCGGCGGTGTTTGCCTGAGAATCCGCAGCGTTGCGCGCTACCTTGTCCGGAGCCGATTTTCTGGCGACGGCTTTCCATAATTTCCGGGCGCCTTCGGCAACGGCAGGGGCATTGCTGATGACTTCCGCCCAAGGAAGGCTTTTCAGAACCGTGAGCCAACCGACGGCCATGCGGGTTTCTCCGTGAAATTCAGCGGCGAATGGTTTCGTCGAGCGTGATGTCGACCATCAGGTCGTTCGACAACTGTTCGAGTTCGCTGGTCAGCGTGCGGCTATCGAGTTGAGGCGACGCCGTCAGTTCGGCCGTCGCGTGAAACAGGATTTCGGCCGACATCGGCGCGCTCGCCGTGTGTGTGCTCAGCGCTTCAACGTTGATTGCGTGGCGGGCCAGAACCTGGGACACCTCGCGCACGATGCCGATGCGGTCGTGGCCGACCAGCGACAATTTCAGGCGCCGGTTGCCCTTTTCACCGACGGTCGCAGTCGAATCCTCGGCGACGACGCGCAGGCCGTTCAACCCGGCAAGGGTTTGTTTGAGCGGATCAAGCTGCTCGGCAGGCAGGCGGATGCTGACGATGCCCGCGAATTTCCCGGCCAGGTGGGACATCGATGATTCGAGCCAGTTGCCCTGATGGCGGCTGATCGCGGTCGATAGGGTTTCAACGAGGCCGGGGCGGTCATCGCCGATAGCGGTCAGAACGAGAGAGATTTCATTGCTGCTCATGATGGACTCCGGGAGGATTGTCGAAAGAATTGTACGCCGGGTGGCAATTTGCGGACATGCCCGCCAGCAAGCACTGTTATTTGTCGGCGGATACGGATAATGTCATGTAGATTTCTCCTTCGCCGATTCTATCACCGGGGTTGACGAAAACCTCGATGATGCGGCCGGAACGCGGCGCGGGAATGTCGAGGGCGACCTTGCCCGTTTCCAGCACGATGAGCGGATCGTCACGCGCCACCGAGTCTCCCGGGAAGGCTAATACGTCGTCGACAATGACTTCGCCGGCGGCGCAATTACCGCAGGACTCCCAGCATTCGGGAAATTTCGGAATGCGCAGTTCAAGGATTTCTGGCGGTTCGTTCATGATGGAGGGCTACCGGCAGTTACCGCATGCCCATGGGCAGAAAGGCTTTGCTTTCTTGTCGGGCGGAAAAGAATTTGAATCCGGAATCTGAACATTGTCATTCATTTGCGCCGTTCTGAAAACCCTTGTCAGAAGGCCCGAAAAGACGATAATCCAACAAAAGGGGCCTCATATTCATTTGAAATTTTCCGCATGTTTGAATGCCTGTTTCGGAAGGTTGATGTCACAAAAATGGGCTTGGGAGCCTCGCTTTGGTGTATAAAGGGGAAGTGGCGCTGCATAACTCGATGTTTCGGCGAGCTTTAATATGTGGCCTGCTTCGTGCTTTTCCTGTTTTGATGTAACCGAAAAATAACCGAAGGGCCGACGATGAAACCCCCTTACGACGAAATGTACGCGGCAGATGGTTCGGTACGGGAGAATTACCGAAGCTATAGCGAATGGTTGCAGGCGACACCCGATGAGGTGATCGCCCGTAAGCGCGAGGAAGCAGAAATCACTTTTCACCGGATGTGGATTACCTTTGCGGTTTATGGTGAAGATACCGGGCAGGAGCGCCTGATTCCTTTCGACACTATCCCGCGCATCATCCCGGCGCATGAGTGGTCGCGTATTGCGGACGGATTGCGCCAGCGGGTCAGGGCGCTCAATGCCTTCCTGCACGATGTTTATCATGATCAGGAAATCTTCAAGGCCGGGCGCATTCCGCCCGGACAAGTGCTGGCAAATTCGCAATTCCGCAAGGAAATGATCGGCGTCGACGTTCCCGAAGGCATCTATGCCCATATCGCGGGCATCGATCTCGTGCGTGCTGGCGAAGGCGAATATTACGTCCTCGAAGACAATCTGCGTACACCATCCGGCGTCTCGTACATGCTCGAAGACCGCAAGATGATGATGCGGCTTTTCCCGGAGTTGTTCGGTCGCCAGTCGATTGCTCCCGTCGACCATTATCCGGATCTGCTGCTGAACAATCTGCGCTCGGTGGCGCCGCAAGTCGTCCTCAATCCGAATGTGGTTGTGCTGACACCGGGACAGTACAACAGCGCTTATTTCGAGCACGCCTTTCTCGCCCAGCAAATGGGCGTCGAACTGGTCGAAGGGCACGATCTTTTCGTGCGTGGCGAGACTGTGTATATGCGAACCACGCAGGGGCCGCAGCGCGTCGACGTCATCTATCGCCGCATCGACGACGATTATCTCGATCCGCTGGCCTTCAACAAGGAATCGATGCTCGGCGTTCCTGGCCTCTTTTCGGCGTATCGTGCCGGCAACGTCACCCTGGCCAACGCGGTCGGCACCGGTATCGCCGACGACAAAGCGATCTACATCCACGTTCCCGAAATGATCCGTTTCTATTGCGGCGAAGAGCCGATCCTGTCCAATGTGCCGACCTGGGAGCTGCGCAAGCCGGACGATCTGGCGTACGTCCTCGATCACCTGCCCGAACTCGTGGTCAAGGAGGTCCATGGTTCAGGCGGCTATGGCATGCTCGTTGGACCAACGGCGTCTGTCGAAGAGATTGCCAAGTTCCGCGAAAAGATAGTCGCTGCGCCGGAAGGTTACATCGCTCAACCGACGCTGGCATTGTCTACTTGCCCCACGTACGTCGAAAGCGGGATTGCGCCGCGACATATCGACCTTAGACCTTTTGTCCTTTCCGGAAAAACCATCTCCATGGTTCCGGGCGGGTTGACGCGCGTGGCGCTGAAGGAAGGGTCGCTGGTCGTCAATTCATCTCAGGGGGGCGGCACCAAGGACACCCGGGTGCTCGAATACTAACGGGGAGAAACCGAGATGCTTTCATCCACCGCAGATCATCTTTACTGGATGGCCCGCAGCATGGAGTGCGCCGAGAACACCGCGCGCATGCTGGACGTGACCTATCGCATGTCGCTGCTCAAACAGATCTTCATGGAGCCGCACCACGAATGGCGCGCGATGATTTCGATCAGCGGCCTGCATGAGGATTTCGAAGCCCGCTATCCGGAGCCGACCGCCGACAACGTGATGTACTTCATGGCGCTCGACAAGAAGAATCCGGGCAGCATCTATAACAGTCTGCTCAACGCGCGCGCGAATGCGCGTGCCGTACGCGGTACGATTACTTCCGAAATGTGGGAGGCGCTGAACCAGACCTGGCTCGAAATGAAGCGCATCCATCCCAAAGGGGTGACCGAGCAGGGCGTTTCGCGGTTCTACGACTGGGTCAAGGAACGTTCGCACCTCTCGCGCGGGATCGCCTACGGTACCCTGTTGCGCGACGATACCTTCCGCTACCTGCGGCTGGGAACCTTCATCGAACGGGCCGACAACACGGCGCGCATTCTCGACGTGAAATACCACATCCTGCTGCCCAGTCCGAGCGAGGTGGGGGGGGCGGCGGACTATTACCAATGGGGGGCCTTGCTGCGTTCGGTCTCTGCGTTCGAGTCGTACCGCAAGGTTTATCGCGACCAGATCACCCCGAAACGGGTCGCCGAACTACTCATCTTGCGTCCCGACATGCCGCGATCGTTGATGGCATGTATCTAGTCCGTCAACCGATTGTTGCAGGAGATCGGTGGCGCCCGCGCCAACGAATTGCAGCGACGTTGCGGCATGCTTTACGCCCAGTTGCGTTACGGCAGCATCGACGAGATTTTTGCGAACGGTTTGCACGAATACCTGTCTGCGTTCCTAGAACGGATTTACGATCTGGGTGATTTGATCAATACCACTTACTTTTGGTCGACGGATGAATGACTTTGTTTTTACACGATATTTCATGCTTGCTCCGCCGTCGGGATTCCTGCATGATGCGCGCCTCGCGCCGAAAATCGGCGGTATGAACACGGAACCTGAGAGCTTATGACTTATTGCGTTGCAACCATGATCGATGCCGGGATCGTCTTCGCGTCGGATTCGCGCACCAATGCCGGGGTGGATAACATCTCCACCTTCCGCAAGATGAAAACCTTCGAGAACCACGGCGAACGGGTGCTGGTGATCCTCTGTTCCGGCAACCTGGCGATCACCCAGGCGACGATCAATCTTCTCGAACAGGCCATCCGTCACAATACCGGCCCGCACCTGCTGAACGTGTGCACAATGTACGAGGTGGCCGAATTGATTGGGCATTCCCTGCGCGAGGTGCGGCATCGCGACGGGCCGTTCCTGATGCAGAACAATGTCGATGCCGGCGCTAATTTCATCGTCGGCGGCCAGATCGCCGGCGAGCATCAGCGTCTCTTCATGGTCTACTCCGAGGGCAACTTCATCGAAGCGACGCCCGAGACGCCATATTTCCAGATCGGCGAGGTCAAGTACGGCAAGCCGATCATCGATCGGGTGATTCGTGCCGATACCAGCATGGAAGACGCCGTCAAATGCGTGCTGGTGTCTTTCGATTCGACCATGAAGTCGAACCTCACCGTGGGGATGCCGATCGACATGGCGTGTTACGACAACAATGCTTTGCGACTTGGGCATGTTCACCGTTTCGACGAAGAAGACCATTACATGCAGCGCTTGCGCCAGAGCTGGGGCGAGGGCGTGCGGCGTGCTTTCACCGAACTGCCAAGCCTGGAATGGTAATCGTCATGTGAGGCGAAGTCCGGTTCCGGCACGGCGCGAGCAGAATCTGATTTTCCAGGCGAGAAAGGCTTTCGATGACCATCCGCGTTGCCCTCAACCACCGGACTTCCTACACATTTGATCATCCTGTAAAGCTCTGGCCGCATGAGGTCCGTTTGCGGCCGGCGGCGCATGCGCGCACGCCGATTCACAGCTACTCGTTGAGGGTTGAGCCGGCGGGGCATTTTCTCAACTGGCAGCAGGATCCTTTCGGCAACTGGGTCGCCCGCCTGGTTTTTCCGGAAAAGGCGCGCTCGCTTGAAATCACCGTCGACCTTGTCGCCGACATGACGGTGATCAATCCATTCGATTTCTTCATCGAGGATTTCGCCGAGAACTATCCTTTCGACTATCCCAAGGGGCTGAAGCACGAACTGAGTCCGTATCTGGAGGCCGACCCGGCGACACCGCTGCTCGCCGCCTGGCTGGAACGGACGCGCCGGGAATTGCTCGGCCAGCCGCTGCGCACGATCGACATGCTGGTCGAGATCAATCGAAGGCTGCATCTGGACGTCGGTTACATCGTCCGTCTCGAAGCTGGCGTGCAGACGCCGGAAGAAACGCTTGAACTCAAGCGAGGTTCTTGCCGCGACTCGGCTTGGCTGCTCGTGCAGATCCTGCGTCACCTTGGTCTGGCGGCACGCTTTGCTTCCGGTTACCTGATCCAGCTAAAAGCCGATATCGAGGCACTCGACGGCCCGTCGGGAGCCGATCACGATTTCACTGATCTGCATGCGTGGACAGAAGTGTTTATTCCCGGCGCCGGCTGGATCGGCCTCGACCCGACTTCGGGGCTGCTGGCCGGGGAAGGGCATATCCCGTTGGCGTGTACTGCGATGCCGTCTTCGGCGGCGCCAGTGATTGGCGCGACCGAGGTTTGCGAAACGACTTTCGATTTTGCGATGAGCGTCACCCGCATTCACGAAGATCCCCGCGTGACGAAGCCCTTTTCCGATGCGCAGTGGCAGGCTGTGCTTGATCTTGGGCATCGTGTCGACGCCGAACTGGAAAAAAACGATGTCCGCCTGACCATGGGCGGGGAGCCGACTTTCGTTTCGATCGACGATATGGATGGCCCGGAGTGGAATTTCACCGCTCTCTCAGACAAAAAACATGAACTGGCCGGTGATCTACTCAAGCGCCTGCAATCGCGATTTGCGCCCGGCGCGCTGCTGCATTACTGGCAGGGTAAGTGGTATCCGGGCGAACCTTTGCCGCGTTGGGCGCTCGGTTGTTACTGGCGCACGGATGGTCAGCCGCTGTGGAAAGACAAGTCGTTGCTGGCAACTTCGGAAATCCGTGGCGAACGGACGTCCGCGGACGCTCTGGTGTTCATCAAAAAGTTGGCGGGCAATCTGGGGCTGCATGAGGAATTTGTCATTCCCGCCTACGAGGACGTGGTGCCGAGCGTTCTGGAAGAAAGACGCTGGCCGGAGAACTTCGACCCGCTTCAGGCCGATCTGACTTCGCCGGACGAGCGTTTGCGCGTTGCCTTGGCGATTGAGAGAGGGTTGGGTGAAGCGGTGGGTTATGTCCTGCCGGTCAAACCGCTGGATGCGGGTCAGGCCAAGTGCGGAAAAAGCAAGCAGCCGGCAGCGCCGGGTTTCCGCTCCAGTCGTTGGCCGCTGCGCCGCGAACATCTTTACCTGATTCCCGGCGATTCGCCACTTGGACTCCGGTTGCCGCTGAACTCCCTGCCCTGGGTTGAACCTGAGGACCGGGAGGAAGAATTCGAGCGAGACCCCTTCGAGGAAACCGGCGCATTGCCGGATGCGGATGCCATGCCGGCGAAGAAGAAAGCTGCGGCACCGAAAAAGCGCTATGAACCGCGCGAAATCGTGCAAACCGCGCTTTGCGTCGAGGTTCGCGAGGGCGTTCTGTACGTTTTTTTGCCCCCCGTCAATCGCCTCGAGGATTTCGTCGGGCTGGTTGCCGCCCTGGAAAAGACCGCCGCTGCGCTCAAGCTGCCGGTGCGCATCGAAGGTTACACGCCGCCATCCGATGCCCGCCTGAAGTCCTTCCCCATCACGCCCGATCCCGGCGTCATTGAGGTCAATATTCATCCGGCCGCCAGTTGGGACGAACTCGTTGTCAACACGCAGACGCTTTATGAAGAGGCGCGCCTGAGCCGCCTCGGCACCGAAAAATTCATGCTCGACGGCCGCCACACCGGAACCGATGGCGGCAATCACATTACGCTTGGCGCGGTGACGCCCGCCGACTCACCGTGCTTGCGCCGCCCCGACCTGCTGATGAGCCTGATCAGCTACTGGCAGCACCATCCGGCGCTTTCCTACCTGTTTTCCGGCCTCTTCATTGGTCCGACCAGCAAGGCGCCGCGCGTTGACGAAGCGCGTCACGAAGGGATCTACGAGCTCGAAATCGTTTTCCAGTAGATGGCCGAGAAACTCGTGCCGGGCAAGGAGTGCGAGCAGCCGTGGCTGGTCGACCGGCTGTTACGCAACCTGCTTGTTGACCTCTCCGGCAATACGCATCGCGCCGAATTCTGTATCGACAAGCTTTACTCGCCCGATGGACCGACCGGGCGTCTGGGCCTCGTTGAATTTCGCGGTTTTGAAATGCCGCCACACGCCCGCATGTCGCTATTGCAGATGTTGCTCCTGCGGGCGCTCGTCGCGCGTTTCTGGACGACGCCATATCTCGGCTCGGGTAAGCTCGTGCGTTGGGGCACCGAACTGCACGACCGCTTCATGCTGCCGCATTTTGTCGCCCAGGATATGCGCGACGTCGTGCTCGATCTGCGCGCCGCAGGTTATCCCTTCGAATTCGAGTGGTTTGCGCCTTTCCTCGAATTCCGTTTCCCGCGCTACGGCAGTGTCGTCTACCACGGTGTCGAGATCGAACTGCGCCAGGCCATCGAACCTTGGCATGTTCTCGGCGAGGAAGTTTCGGGCGGAGGTACGGCGCGCTACGTCGATTCATCGCTCGAACGCATGCAGGTCAAAGTGCGCCACATGAACGACAAGCGCCACGTTGTCACCTGCAACGGTCGGCCGCTCCCGCTGACTTCAACTGGCGTGCGCGGTGAATATGTGGCCGGTGTGCGCTATCGCGCCTGGAGTCCGCCCTCGGGCCTACATCCGACCATCGGCGTGCAGGCGCCACTCGTCTTCGACCTCGTCGATACCTGGAGCCAGCGCTCGATTGGCGGCTGTACTTACCATGTCGCCCATCCCGGCGGGCGCAATTACGACACTTTCCCGGTCAACGCCAATGAAGCCGAGGCGCGGCGTTTCGCCCGTTTCTGGGAGCACGGCCATACGCCGGGGATGATGCAGGTCGCGCGCGAAGGCCGCAATCCGGGCTATCCTTTCACCCTCGATCTTCGCCGTGCGCCTGAGGTCTGTCTGTATGGCGATACCATGATTGGTAGCAAGGAGATGCCGGCATCCGGCGAAGGACCACAGTAAACAGTAGAGGATGGGACTTTGGGTTGGCACGTTGGGGGTCGCGTTTGCTCCTTCCTCAGCACCGCATCTCCGAGAACAGGTAATGGCCTTGCTACCGTGGGATAGATAATCGGTTTGAGGTGACCGGGTCAAGGCAACCTCGTGCGCTTATCGAGGTTGGGAAGGTGGTTATGCATATCAAATATAACCCGCTTTTCCGCCCCGTTAATTCATTATGCCGGATGATAGTGAGAGAGCCTACGAAGCTTTCTTGTCTCCAAAATTGATATTCTGGCCGAGCAGTATCCTTATGTCAGAACGGAGGCAGCGGAATTTTGCGGGGACCAGGCGGGCGTTGATTTGCAAATGCTCTGCCATGGCGCGGGCGGCGTCCTCGTGACCAGGTTGGTATTCGATGACCGTTTCCTTGAGCGCATATGAAATATAGTTGGTGATTCTACTGACCGGGATATTGTCCGTGCGGAGCTGAGCGCTGAATTTTTTGGCAAAACCGGTTACCCCGTTGGCGTTCGTAACTTCGACTTTGACTTTGGAGGTTTTGAAGTCAAAAGCCTTTGTGGTGCTGGAATTGGCCGATGCTTTGGAAACCGGCGTGGCAGATTCCGCCTTGGCTATTCTGATGGGTTCGGCGAGCACAGGTTCGGCTAGTACAGGTTCAGCCCGCATCGTTTCGGTCGAGACCGGTTCGGCCAGATTCACGATTTCTCGCTTGGTTGAAGCCAACATGAATTTCCCGTCTTGGAGACGTTGGTCGTCGTTTTCTGCCGTCATTGCTTTAACCGTTACAGTGGGGCTGTTCACAGCGGATACAGAGGTTCCGATCTCTGGCGCCGAGGTCGGGGTTCCCTTCTTTCCCACGGTTGGCGCCGGTGATGCCTCTACGCTTAGGGGAGGGGGGGTAACGGCGGTTTTTTCCGGTATCGGTGCTGCGGCTTTGGGTGTGGCCGGGGCAGGGGGGGCGCTGGCCAGAAGCGTCGGCGGCAGCGACTCGATCCGCCGCGATTTTACCGCCGCGATGAGCAAGGTTTCGTTTCGCTCCGTGGCGATTCGCTCCAGATTAGCCCATCCGCGCTCTAAGAATGCGTCTTTCGTCACAGCTTGGCGCAGGGCCTCGTAAGCCTCGGACATCCGTCCTTGCAGGTAATAGGCAAAGCCAAGATTGTTGTAGAGGTAGCCTTTGCCGGGCGCGTTCGACAAAGCTTTTTCAAATTGCTGCACTGACCGGTAGAGATCCCCGCGTTCGGCATAAAGGCTACCCAGCGCGTTATAGGCATCCTCTTGGTTGGCATTGATCTCGATGGATTTTTTGTAGGCGGTCTCGGCCAGTTCGAAGCGTTTCTGCCCCTGATAATAGCGCCCGAGATGATAATACGACTGCGCGTTCGGCATGCCATGACGGATTGTCGAATCGGGAGCGATCTGGTAAGTCAGTCGGGAGTTGTCGAGGGAGGCGCAGCCGGAACCGAGCGCCGTGGTCAAGGCAATGACGAGTATACGCAGCTTCATGACGACTCCTTTCAATCTCGTTTCAACTTGTATTGGCTAGTCGAATTCACTTTCCTCGATTAACCCCCGCCGGTTATCGTTGGCAGGAGCACGCGGTAAATCTGAATGAATGCCGGGCCGAGCAATACCAGCAGCAGGGACGGGAAAATGCAGAAAATCAGCGGGAAGAGCAGTTTCAGGGCGATTTTCGCGGCGGCTTCTTCTGCGCGCTGGCGACGCTTGGTGCGAAGCATCTCGGAATGGATGCGTAAGGCCGAGGCAATGCTGGTGCCGAATCGTTCGGCCTGAATGATCAGTGCTACCCACGCTTCGACTTCTTCCACGCCTGTTCTCGTCGCGAGATTCCGTAGGGCGCGTTCACGATCGCTACCGGCTCTCAGTTTCAGGCCTACCATGCTGAGTTCTTCGCTCAGCACCACGCTTTTGTGCCGGATGTCCTCGGCGACCCGGTCGATAGCGGCCTCGACGCCAAGTCCAGCCTCGACGCATACCGTCATCAAGTCAAGAGCATCGGGGAACGTCTCGAAAATTTCGCGCTGGCGCACCATCACCAGGCGAGAAAGGATCAGATTCGGCAAATAGTAGCCAACGGTGGCGGCGATGAGCAAAACCAGCAGGATATTGTTGAGTGGCATCGAACTGCCGGAAAGAATCAGGTAAAAATAGGCCAGTCCAGGGAATCCAAGCGCCAGAATGGTTTTCGTGCCAAAAAAGATCATGGGGGCGGAGGCGTTGCGAATGCCCGCGTTCATGAACCGGGTGCGTATTCCGGACTGTTCCCAGCCTTCTTCCGGGACTGACAATTTGCTGAATCGTGCGGTCAGTCGCGCTGCGCGATCGATCCACTGATTCGGTGGGGGTTTACTCTTTTCCGGCGAATGTGGAGCAAGTTCGCGTAATCGCTCTTGTTCGGCCGTCGGCTGGAAATACGTAATGGCAAAAGTGACGCCGGCGAAAACCGAAAGGAATATGAGGACCAGGAAGATTGCTTGCATAAGGGTCATTTTTGTTCTCCTGCAAGAATTCTCGCGTGGCGATGGCTCAGACTCTGATCTTGATGATTCTGCTCATCCACCAGATGCCAAAAGCCATCATGAATAGAGCCGCGTAGATCAACTTCAGTCCGAAGGGGTCTTCCCACAAGACGTCCATGAAGCCCGGGCTGGGGAGATTAATCGTCAAGGCCGCGACAAACGGTAAGAGCGACAGAACCCAGGCCGGCATTCTGCCTTCAGCCGAGAGCGTGCGTATTTCTCCCATCAACTTGATGCGGGCACGAATAATCACGCTGATGTTGTCGAGCAACTCAGCCAGGTTGCCCCCCTTTTCGCGCTGAATCAGCAAGGCCACGACGAAGTATTGCAAGTCGGTGCTCGGCATGCGTTCAAGCAGGTTGAGCAAGGCGTCTTCAAGTTTTACGCCGTAATTGATTTCGTCGAAAAGCGTGCGGAACTCGACGCCGACCGGATCGGACATTTCGTCGCCGACCATCTTCAGGGCATTGGGGAAGGCGTGACCCGCACGCATTGCTCGCACCATCAAATCAATGGCATCGGGCAACTGGTTTTCGAACCGTTGTCGGCGCTTCGTTCGTGCTCGAAAAATATAAAAGGTTGGCAGTAACGCGAGAATAAACCCCAAGGCGATACCGATGGCGATACCCCGCCCCATATAGACAGGGGCGAACAAGCCGATGGCGCCGAACAGCAGGGAAAGGAAGATGAAATCACCGACGGTCATTGAGACGCCTGACTGAACGATGAATTTGTCGAGCGAATGGACACGCGGCAAGCTAAGCAGAATACGTTGCATGCCTTCCGATCGGCTGAGTACGCGCTGCTTGAGGATCGATAGTTGTTCGATGCCATGCCCTCCGGCCGATGCTTCTCGGAGACGCCGTTCCATGCGTTTGGCCTCGGGGCCGTGCACGGAATTCCACCACATGAACAACCCTTCGATTCCGAGCACCACCGCGACGAATAACGCAATGGCGAAAAACAGGAAAAAGGTATCGAACATTTTCGGCTCCTTATGAATAGATCATTCGAAACGCCGTAAAGGATCGAACAAGGAATCGGCGAGGGGGAGACCGTAGGCGCGTATGCGATCGGAAAAACGCGGGCGGATGCCCGTCGCCGCAAAATACCCTTGGACTGCGCCACCTTCGCCAATACCGGTCTGACGGAAATTGAAAATCTCCTGCATCGTAATCATTTCGCCTTCCATGCCGGTGATTTCCTGCAAACTGACGATTTTTCGCTTGCCATCCGTCAGCCGGGCGACCTGCACCACGACATTGATCGCCGAGGCAATCTGCGAACGCATCACTTTGGGTTGTGAAACAACGCCCGCCATTCCCAGCATGTTTTCGATCCGGGTCAACGCATCGCGAGGCGAATTGGCGTGAATGGTGCCCATCGAGCCTTCGTGGCCGGTATTCATCGCTTGCAACATGTCTAGTGCTTCTGCGCCGCGCACCTCGCCGAGAATGATGCGATCCGGACGCATCCGTAGCGCATTGCGGACCAATGCGCGCTGGGTGACTTCCCCGCGCCCCTCGATATTCGCCGGACGCGTTTCCAGGCGTACGACATGCGGTTGCTGGAGTTGCAACTCGGCGGCATCCTCAATGGTGATGATCCGTTCCTGCGCCGGTATGAAACCTGACAGGATGTTCAGCAAAGTGGTTTTTCCGGTGCCTGTTCCTCCGGAGATCAGGAGGTTGACCTTGGCCTGGGTCAGCGAAGAGAGCAACTCCGCCATCTCGGGCACCAGTGTCTTGAATTCCAGGAGGTTATCCATGGTCAGCGGGATGACCGCGAACCGGCGGATCGACAGCACGGGGCCATCAAGCGCCAGTGGCGGAATGATGGCATTGACCTGCGAACCGTCGGGAAGTCGCGCATCGACCATCGGACTTGACTCGTCAATGCGCCGACCGACGCGTGAAACGATCTTGTCGATGATTTTCATCAGGTGCGCATCATCAGTGAAACTGACGTCGGTTAACTCGATGACGCCGCGCCGCTCGACATAGACTTGCTGTGAGTTGTTGACCAGGATGTCGGAGACCGTCGGATCGGCAAGCAAGGTTTCAAGCGGCCCAAGTCCGAGCATCTCGTACTGGATATCACGAACCAGATTGCGGCGCTCTTGGTAATTGACCGCCACATTTTCTTCCTGAAGCAGTGTTTCAACCAGCCTGCGCAGTTCATCGCGAAGATTGTCCGGCGTCAGGCTTTCCATTGCTTCGAGGTCGATACGCTCAAGCAGTGCCATGTGCATATAGCTCTTGAGTTCCTGATAGGCGCGAGTGTTGCGCAAGGAAGGCGCGCGATGGGGCGTTTCCACGCGCGCTTCTGGCGGATTTATCCCGCCTAAGGCTTCGAGTCGTTCTCGTAATGACACGTTAGCTCCTCCTCTGGAAGATGGCGTCGGCAATGTCAAGAACTTGTACGCTGAGGTTGTCCAGTGTTCGCGGAAGATCGAAGATGACGAAATCGTAGTTTTGCCGGGCGACGCGCAAGATGGCTTCAACGTGCTCGCGCCGGATTTCCAACGATTGTTCCGGATCGTCGGGGGCGGCAAGAACAAATAAATTGGGCGCAGCCTGGAGCATCGAGGCTGCCAGAAGCGATGCGTCGAGACGGTGAATCTGCTCCGAGAGTATGGCGATATTGCTTGGCGGGTGGGAATCGGAAACAAACAGCGCCGCATCGCCGAACTGAAGGTTGAGGTCGATCAGTGCCACCCGCTTGTCGAATTCCCTGGCCAGCACGTAGGCAAGGTTTGATGCCAGAAAAGTGGCGCCGCTGCCGCCTTTGCAGGAAAGAAAAGCCAAAACCCGGCCTTCGCTTCCGGTCGATTGCATGCCCCGTTTATGCATGATTCGGTTCAGGGCGGTTTGAAGAGCTTCCTGGCTGGCGCTTGAGTTAACAACTTCACGCACGCCGGAACGCATGGCATCGAGAAGGAACTCGCTCGATGTGTCGGACGAAATAAGCAAGATGTCCATTTTCGGCAAGGCCAGGTTCAGCGATTCGATGGCGCTCAGCCCTGTGCGCGTGGCCTCGTCGACAATCAGCAGATCCGGAATGGTGCCATTGAGGACAGTGTGCAAGGGTTCGCCAGCGTGTGCCAAGCCTGAAATATCGACTTCCGGATTCATTTCCGAAGCCGTGCGCCGGATCAGTTCGAAACGTGCATTGTCTTTATAGATGACTTCGATTTTCATTCTTGCACTCCCTTGTCTTGGCCTTTCTTCTCATATTCCTTGATGATGTTAATGGCACGATCACTGGCAGGCGGGGTTGCCTCCGCCGCTATCCATGCTTTCTCGCGTCAGCGTGGTGGTGAATGCCGGCATGGTCAGGCTCAAAGGGACGAATGGGATATAGGTGTCGATCGGCGTTCCCGGAGCAACGCTGACCGTCACCAGTTCACAATTACTCGCCGAGCAGCCTGCCGGCTGGTAATCCAGAGAGATATCATCGGCCTTCAGCGTGGGGGAAAGCGCGAGCATTTTTGCTTTTATGTCCGCATCGTTCTTGTCACAGACCACGGCCATGTGTGCGCCAAGCCGCGTGACTTCGGCGGTGGTGTTCCAGTAAAAGAGCATGCGGCCCATCTCCATGATGCCGATCAGCAGGATGAAGAAGGCGCTGGCAACCAATGCGAACTCGACGGCAGTTACCCCGCGTTGGCGCTTATCAAGGATTTTGCTGGCGGCGTTCATGATGGCGGGGAAGCGAACATGGTGGTGCCGATTGGGGCGAAGGTGATGCTGGGCACGACAAAGGACACCAGTGAATTGAACTGAAAGCCGGAAACCTCGACGGTCACCAGATTGGCCATGCCGGTGACCGGGCCGCCGCCGACGGAGACCGGTTGCAGCGCGTGCGTGTTGGGGTGCGTCGAACTGTCCTTGATCGTCACCAACACATTCCCACCATCCAGGCCAGGGGCAAGCGGCGTTCCTGAGCACCCTTTGTTTCCGTAGATGACCAGGCACCTGGACGTTGCCGCGGCGCCAGCATCTCCCGGCGTTTGCATGCTCATGAAGCGGGCCGCGTCGCGCGTGGCTTTGGCGATCGCATTGTATTGATACATGGCACGCCCGTATTCGGTGATGCCAAAGGACAAGGTTACGAGCGGGATCAGAAACAGCCCGAACTCGACTGCGGCGACGCCTTTCTGATCGAATGAGAACTTCATGTTGAACCTCACTGCACAAGCATCGGCACCATGGGGCCGGTGCTGCTGCTGTTGCCCGGAAGGCCCGTGCTCCGGCAGGCCGTCGGCGCCGTTGTCGTGTTGGCCGGTTCGCGATATTCAATGTAAATCGTGCCGCTGGCGCCATTCGACATGGGGTTGAGCATCAGCACGCAGGCCATGCCCAGGATCGGGGTTGTTTGCCCGGCGCTGCAATCGATGACAGGGACGGCCACCAACCGCCGGTCGCTTCCCGAAGCGTGTTCTGCCGGCGAGATCGGAGAGCCCGGAATGTTCCCGCCTGGGCCGCTAATTCCATATTCATTATCTATAAAGGGCGTGTTGAGGCCCTGGCGGTATTGGTAATCGGCAAAGGCGCTGGTGTTGATGGGAATGATGGGGCTGCCCGGCGCCTTGTTGGGGTAAGCGTATCCCGTGCGATCGGGGGGGCTGTGGCAGGCGTATACGCGTTCGCTCCGCTGGGATACATCCCGAAGCGCGTGTTATATGCGGATTTCGCTCCTTGCTGCGTTCCGTGCTGTTCAATGTTCTGCCCCACCCTTAGATTGCATACCTTGCCGGCTGCCAACTGGTCGCGAATTTCACTGTTGCCTCCGGCCTGAATCGTAAAGTCGACCCACCTGAAGTTTCCGGCCAGGGAGTCGTCGCTACCCGCCGATGTGAATTGCGATTGAATCCATTCTCCAGTCGAATATCCGAAATAAGGGGCCCCTCCCTTCGAACAGATGCCCATTGGCGCTGAACTGCAAAACTCCTGACTCGGCCCTAGCGTCGCCACGGCGGTCGCGTTGACGAAATTGGCATTCCCCAATCCAAGAACACGCATGAACCAAGGGATGATTCCCGTCGAACGCGCGATGCACATCGCGTATTTGGAGTTCGGTGCCAGCATCGTACTGAACCTCACGTCGCTGGGGGCTATCGATACGGAAGCTCTCTGGAAATCGCTAGTGTTCTTACTCGCGGCAAAGATGCCGGCATTTTCGGCGTTCTGCAGCTTGCTTGCCGGACAGGCGCCCACGCTGGGGTCGCAGGTCAGCTCACCCGCGGCGGCCAGCGCGCAGGCGTCGGCGGCGTTCTGCAATTCGGTCTTGTTGATGTATAACCGTCCGAGATCCAGAACGAGTCCGGCAAATCCGACCAGCACGGCAAGAGTGACACCGACGATGACGGCCACCGCACCGTTCTGTTTTCCCCGGTTGCGAGCTTGCCAGCGCATGATTCATCCCTCCTTGGTCCGATCGTTCTCAATTGTTGGTTGAGTTGGCGTTTGGCGATACGGATATCGCCGGCGATCTGCCCTCGACTTGCTTGGTTTCACCAAAGCTCTTGCGATATTGATCCATCGCTCCCTTAGCCGCTTTGCCATCGATTCCTGCCACCGGATTGGTATTGAGCGAAGCTTCGGGGTTGAGCGTCTGTTGAGACTTGATCAGCCCTGTCGCCATGCCGAAGCGGGTATCGGTATCCGGGGTGGAACTGATCGAGTTGCAGGCGGTTAGTGTCAAGATGCCGACAATCGTTATTGTCGCTGTTGTGCATTTGATCATTTTTGGCTCCTCGCTTACTTGACTTCGAAGCCGCCGCTCGGCGGGGTGGCTGGTGCGGGTTTGTCTGGCGCATCGCTCTGAGCCGGTACATCGCTTTTCTGCCCTTCAAGCCGGCCATGGAGAATCATGTCCGAACGTGTCGGCGGCACGTAACCATCGGTCGGCAATGCATAGTCGGCGGGCAATGGCTTGACGAGGCGAGGCGTGATGACGAATACCAGTTCGCTGCGATCGTTCCGGAAACTCGTACTGCGGAACAGAGCGCCAATGATCGGCAGTTCGCCAAGGAGCGGGAAAGCCGTCACGTTTGCCGTCACATTGTTCTTGATCAGGCCCCCGATGGCGAAACTTTGTCCATCCATCAACTGAACCGTCGTATCAGCCGTTCTTTCGGTGAAGGCCGGCAGTATCTGAGTTCCGCCAGTGTTGGTCGAAGTGATCGTGACTCCCTGAGGGCTCAGTTCGGAGACGACCAGGCCCACTTTAAGGTTGACGCGTCCATCACTCAGCACCGTCGGCGTAAATTTGAGCCCGACGCCGAAAGGTTTTTCCTCGAGGGTAATGGCCGTGCCGCCGCCGGTATTTTGCGCGACCGGGATGAATATTTTTCCGCCGGCATTAAAGCGTCCTTCCTGGCCGCTGATGGCCATGATCGTCGGTTCGGCCAGAATCTTGACCAAACCATCCTGCTTCTGGGCGTCGATAGCAATGCTCGTTGCGCCCCTGCCGGTGCCTATCGGCCATTCGGTGACAGCACCGTTTTCGGCCGTGATCGAGCCGGCTGGGGCGGCAATGCCCGATGCTGTTGGGCCATATTGCGTGACATTGGCTTGGCCAAGACCGACGGTGGCATTCGTCATACCCGAGAGTTGTCCAGCGATCAGCGAATTGCCGCCAAGAATTCCTGAGAGGAAGCGCATGGTTCCGCCAGAGGCATAGGCTCGCGAGAAATTGATTCCGAACTGGTCGAGCAAGGCTTTGGAGATTTCCGCCACCTTTACTTCGAGCATCACTTGTTGCGGTGCTGCAACTGACATCAAATTGACAATCTGGTCTTGAACGGCGGCGCGCGTTCCCTGCATTTGTCTGCCGCCGGAGGCCCGGCGCACATAAGCACTCGCAATATCGATCACACGATCCGCCGCTGCCGCGTCGCTCACAGTTCCCGACAGCACCAGTGAGTCGGCTGCCGATGAGATTTTGATATCGTTTTCCGAAGGCAATAATTGGTTCAATGTGGCGGTCAGTACCGCAGTGTCCATGCCGACCGCGACCAGAGAATACGGGACATAGATTGTGTCGTGAATCAGGCGCATCAGACTTTCAGCCAGGAAGGTCTTACCGCTTCCGGATGGGCCGTAGAGGAACATCGGCTTGCCCGAATTCATTGCCGAGCCCAGCAGGTCACGCAATTCTGAACGGATCACCAGGTTACGGTAGGCATTTTCGACATCGGCACGAGAGACGCGCATGTCTGAAAAAGACTGGCTGCGCACCTGCCTGGTATAGCTCTCAAGCGTTACCGGCGCGGGTCCGGCATAGCTGCATTTGCGCAAAAAATCCCTGGTCCGCGAACGGCCATGTTCGGTCAGGCCGTAATCCGCATCACTACTCATGTTGCCGCGCCGCAACAGTTTTCGCCGGCCCATGTCCCGGTTTTGAGCAAGGAACGCCAGATGGTGTTGTAAAAGTGCTGGCTGTGGCGATCGGAATTGAGGATCTTCGGAGTTTGCCCCAGTATTTCAGATTCCGCATAGCCGGTGATACGGCAGAAGGCCGGGTTGACGAGGACGATCCGGGCCCGGGTGTCCGTCACCATGATCGCTTCGCCAGTGGTTTCAAAAATCCGCGCGGCCAGGCGTTGATGCGCTTCGGTTCGCTTACGCTCGGTCAGTTCGTGGCCGACGATGACCATGCCGTTGCGCCGTCCATCTTCATGAAACAGGGGAATCCGGATGACCTCAAAAATCCGGGTCGAGCCGTCCGGAGCGGGTAAATTCTCTTCCTGGCGGGTCATCTGGCCGCTTTTCCAGGCGAATTCGTCGTCGGTTTCGCTGGCCAGGAATGCCTGCTGATGGAAGTCATGGGCAGCAGGAAATTCCGTTCCGCGTTTGCCCTGGAAATCCACCCTGAGCAACTGAAAATACTCGATAGCGGTCTGGTTGGCTTGCAGCCACCGATCTTCGCCGTCCTTGAAACAGATAATGTCGGGCAAGGCATTGATCAGCGTGCGCAAGGTTAGTCCGGTACTCAGCAGTTTTTCTTGCAGACGCAGGATGGGGGTCATTACCCAGCGGCCGATCGCCAGATTGAGCGCCAGAATGGCGAACAGGGATGCCGCCATGGTGGCCAGGATCAGGTGGTTCCTGACACCGCGCGAGGGCTGGACGAATTCGTCAATGTATCCGCTTGTCCCGATTTGCCACTCGAGTTCGGGGTATTCGGCAAACGCGGCAATTTTCAGGCGCGGCGTTTGATCGCCAAGTTCTTCGTTGCGCCAGAGATAGAACATCACAGCATTGCGTTGTTCGAAATTTTTCCTGGCAAGATTCCGTTGCGCTTCATCAACCTGCGAGGCCACGACATCCTGGCCCTGCTTGGTCGGATGGGCAATAAAGCGCCCGTAGCCTTCGCCTTTGGCGAGGTTGACGACGAAGGCATAGCCGGTTTTGCCGATCTTCAATTGTTGGATCTTGTCGATCAGTGACTGGATGCTCTCGCTCAGGTCCATGCCGACGAAAAGGACCCCGATGACACGATGGCTGTCATCAAGCAGCGGGATGTACTCCGTCATGTACTGGCGGCCGAAAAGGCGGGCTTAGCCCAGAAAAGATTCACCGGCAATCAGTCTGGCGTAGCCCGGGTGGTCCTTGCCGAGGAAAGTGCCGATCGCGGCGCTGCCGTCTTCCCGTGTCAGCGAGGTTGAGAGGCGCAAAAAATCGTCGCCTACCTTAACGAAGATCGTGGCGACACTGCCGCCGGTTTCGCGGCTGAATTGATTGACGTTGCGCTGGTCAAGCCCGAGGGGGTGGCCGTTGAGCTTGAGCACCGGGGCCTGGGTTTCCCCGACGAGCATGGTCTGCGTTTGATCCAGGGCAAAATCGCCCTGGTAATAAAGGCGAAAGGCGGCACCCAGGCGTGATACCGCAATTCTGAGGCCGTCCTGATTCGCAGCAATCATGTTGAGCAACATCTGGTTGCTGGCTTTGACTTGATTGACGGCGTCTTCTGTCGCAGCTCGCTCGAGGTCCCTGACGGTGAACCAAGCGAAGGGCAGCATGACGGTGACCACCACGGCCACGACGATCAGTGACAACTTCGCTCTTAGGGCCAAAGATGAATTGGGTGGTTCGACGCCGGAGTGGTTTAGGATCATCGCAAGGGGGGACGTTCAATCAAGGCGGAGTTTTCTTAAGTGTTGTTTATATACTGCTTTGTCAGTGTTGAAGGCGATATTGTTCCAGTAGTCCAACCACCGGAAATTGAATTGCCCCGGACCCGTTGGCATTCCTGAGCCTTAAGCTTGGGGTTAAGGCGTTAAAAACATCAGAGCCGGATTTCTAACCGGCTCCATTTTTACAGCGCAAAGTCTCCCAACGGCGGCAGGAACAGTGCGTCATCGAGCCCGAGATGGTTTCCGGACTCGAATGGCTTTCAGTATCCCTTGCGGAATTCGGTGCCCTTGCAGGACGGGCACGGCGGAATGTGAGCGGTGCGCTTGAGTTGCAGTTTTTTTCCGCATTGCGTGCAGGTGAGCGTTCCGGTGGCGTCCATCAGTTTCGCCAGCGTGGACAGGGCGCCGGCGCCGAGGCGGGCGGGATGCAGGCGTTCGCCGGCTTCTTTCCCGATTTCTTTGAAATCGCGCGCCGTCTGGTCGAGGTCGCGGCGCATGAATTGCTTGAACGCTTCGCCTTGTTCCGCGGAGAATTTGCCGGCGGCTTCGCCCGCGGCCTCGCCGGCAGCCTGAAGCTGGACGCGAGCAGTTTCCATGGCTTTTTCGAGGGCCTCCTTGCTCTTTTCCTGCCCGGCATCGAAAGCCTCGCGTGCCCGCTCGGTGAAAGTGTCGTAAAGAGCGGCTAAACGGGACTGTTCCGGTGGCATGTCGGCAGCCGTCTCGCTGTCACTCGGCACTGCTTCGTCTGGGGAGCCGGGATGGTTCAGTTCGCTGACCGGCTCACTGTCGCTGACGGTTTCGGTGTTTGGTACTTTCGGGTCCATCGCCATCTCCTTGATAGGGTTATCAAAGTCCGGCCCGGCCGCGGCAGGAAAAGCACGCGGCGGAAAAATCACCCGCCGCGGATTCCTTCTGCTGAAATTGCGCCAGACTCGATTTCAGCCTAGCACATTCCTTTTCAATAATCCTCCATTGGCACGCAGACGCAGAAGAGGTTGCGGTCGCCGTAAACGTCGTCGATGCGGTTGACGCTCGGCCAGAACTTGTTGGCGGCAACCCACGGCAGCGGGAATACAGCCTCTTCGCGGGTGTAGGGGCGATTCCACTCGGCGATAACATCCGCTTGCGTGTGTGGCGCGTGCTTGAGCGAGTTGTTGTCGGCCGGCCAGACGCCTTGCTCGATTTTGCGGATTTCCTCGCGGATGGCGATCATCGCGGCGATGAAACGGTCGAGCTCGCCTTTCGACTCGGATTCGGTCGGTTCGACCATGATCGTGCCGGCGACCGGGAAGCTGACTGTCGGGGCGTGGAAGCCGTAGTCCATCAGGCGCTTGGCGATGTCGATCTCGGCGATGCCGGTCGCCGCCTTGATCGGGCGGATGTCGAGGATGCACTCGTGCGCCACGCGACCGTTCTTGCCGACGTAGAGCACCGGGTAGTGCGCGGTCAGCTTCTGCGCCACGTAGTTGGCGTTGAGGAT
>CAZNQL010000010.1:0-90009 GCA_964575415.1 uncultured Propionivibrio sp. | reverse complement strand
GCATTCCCAGGCGGCGTCGGCGTCGGCGATGTTGTTGTACGAGAGTTCCTTGCCTTGCAGTTGCGTGTAGGCAGCGATACTGCCCGGCAAGGCGGTCGTGTCGCGGTAGAAGGCGGCGGACTGGTGGGCGTTCTCTCCGTAGCGCAGCACTTCGACGCGGTCGAAGGCGAGTTGCAGCTTGTTCGGGAAGATCGACGGCGTCGGCGCGGCGTCGGCCGCTTTCGCCTCGACGCCTTCGTCAAGGCCGGTCAGCCAGTTGGCGATCATGCCATCGTAACGGGCCGTGTGTGTGAAGGCCTTCTTGGCCAGTCCGAATCGCGTGGACAGCGACAGCGCGCCATCGTTGGCCTGCATTTCGGCGAGCAGTGCCGGATAGTCTTCCGGGTCGGTGACAATGGCGACGCCGGCGTAGTTTTTGGCCGAGGAGCGCACCATCGTCGGGCCGCCGATGTCGATGTTCTCGATGGCGTCCTCGAGCGTGACGTCGTCCTTGGCGATCGTTGCGGCGAAGGGATAGAGGTTAACGCAGACGAGATCGATGGTCGGGATGCCGTGCTGTTCGAGTGTCGTCATGTGCTCGGGCAAGTCGCGGCGGGCGAGGATGCCGCCATGGACTTTCGGGTGCAGCGTCTTGACGCGGCCGTCGAGCATTTCCGGAAAGCCGGTGTAATCGCCAATTTCGGTAACTTGGAGGCCGGCGTCACGCAGCAATTTGGCGGTGCCGCCCGTCGACAGGAGGTTGACGCCTTGGGCGGCGAGTCCTTGGGCAAATTCAAGCGCACCGCGCTTGTCGGAGAGGCTGATCAGGGCTTGGCGGATTTTCATGGATGTCATGCGGAAAAATGAAAAGACGAAAAAGGGTTAAACGAGTTTGTGTTCGACGAGTTTCTTGCGCAGGGTGTTGCGGTTGATACCGAGCATTTCGGCGGCCAGCGTCTGGTTGCCGTTGGCGCGTTCGAGAACGACTTCGAGCATCGGCCGTTCGACGCTTTTCAGCACCATGTCGTAAATCGGGCCGGGCTTTTCGCCGTCGAGGTCTTCGAAGTAGGTCGTCAGCGCGCCGTAGATGCACGCAGAAATATCGTTGCTTCGCTTCATGCGGCGAGTCCTTCCCTGTTGTTGTCGTTTTCGGTGTGGATATAGCTCAGATGTTCGTTATGCTGCGCCAGACCATGGAAGAAGTCGTCGACAGCCTGGCGCTGGCTGGCGACGTCCGGCAACTGGTTCATGTGATGGCGGAAAGCCGCCGTGCCCACTAGTCCTTTCGTATACCAAGAGATGTGCTTGCGCGCGACGCGCACGCCGGTTTCCGTTCCGTAGAATCCGTAGAGGTCTTCCAGATGGGCAAGCAGGATGTCATGGATTTCGGCGACGCGTGGTGGCAGCAGGTGCGTGCCGGTGTTCAAGAAGTGTTCGATTTCCCGGAAGAGCCAGGGGCGGCCCTGGGCGGCGCGGCCGATCATCAGTGCGTCGACGCCGGTGACGTCGAGCACATGGCGCGCCTTTTCCGGCGAAGTGATGTCGCCGTTGGCGATGACTGGAATCCGCGCCGCTGCCTTGATCGCAGCGATCGTCTCGTATTCGGCATGACCGGTGTATCCATCGGCGCGCGTGCGGCCATGCACGGCCAGGGCGCGGATGCCCGACTGCTCGGCGATTTTCAGGATATTGAGCGCGTTACGGCTTGTCCGGTCCCAACCGGTGCGGATTTTCAGCGTCACCGGCGTTTCGGGGATGGCCTTGACCACAGCTTCGAGAATGCGGCCGACGAGGGCCTCGTCGCGCAATAGCGCCGAGCCGGCCATGACGTTGCAGATCTTCTTCGCCGGGCAACCCATGTTGATGTCGATGATTTGTGCGCCGCGCTCGACATTGTGCCGCGCGGCGTCGGCCATCATCTCGGGTTTCGAGCCGGCGATCTGTACCGAGATCGGTTCCACCTCGCCATCGTGGTTGGCGCGCCGCTGCGTCTTGGCGCTACCGTAGAGCAACGAGTTCGACGTGACCATCTCGGAGACAGCGAGGCCGGCGCCCATTTTCTTGCACAACTGGCGGAAGGGGCGATCGGTCACGCCAGCCATGGGAGCGACAAATAGATTATTGCGGAGTTGAAAGCCGACGAATTCCATGGGCGTGGACAGCGAGACGGAAAAGCAGGGGAAGCTGCGAATTCTACCCGAGTCGGCGCCTAAAAAATAGTCAAAATCGCGAGCGGGGATTAAGGGCTGCTAATCCTCAGATTGGCCAATAGGGGGCAAACACCGGAGGAGCAAAGAATTTTTACAGCCAGGCGCGTGCGCCCCAGATCATGCGCCGGGCGACGAAGTCGCGCGCGGGCGGGCAGAGGTCGAGCGCGAACAGGCCGAGGCCGCGGGCGACTTTGAGCGGGGTAATGTCGTTGGAGAAGAGGCGCACAAGGCCGTCGGTGAACGCCGTCGTTGCCGTGCGGTCGAGACGGCGAGCGGCGGCGTAGGCTTTCAGGCTGGCAGGGTCCGGGCCGCGATCGAGCAGGGCTTCCGCGAGTTGCCAGGCATCGCGCAGGCCGAGGTTGAAGCCTTGGCCGGTGACCGGATGCAGCGTTTGCGCGCCGTTGCCGATCCACGCTTCGCGATTCCGGACGACCGCGATGCGCATGCTGAGGGCGAGTGGAAAGCGGTGGCGGGGACCGGGGTGAGCGAGCCGCAGGCGGGGGCCGAAGGGTTCCTGCAGGGCGGCGACGAAGGCCTCGTCGTTCATCGCCATAACGGCATCGGCTTTTTCCGGCGGCAGGGTGAATACGACCGACCAGGCATCGCCGAGCGGTAGCAGGGCGAGCGGGCCGTCCGGCGTGAAACGTTCCCAGGCGCGGTGGCCGTGTCCGCCAGCGGCGGGCATGACTTCGGCGACGATGGCGTGCTGGCCGTAGATCCAAGTCCGGACGTCCGTGTCGCCGGTTGGCGTGCCTTCGGCATGCACCAGCAGTTTTGTGCGCAAGCCGTGTTCGCTGCCATCGCGATGCAGCGTCACGGCGAGGTGATCACCGGCGTCGATGAGCTTGGTGATTTCGCAACCATGACGGACGTTGCTGCTATCGATACGTGCGGCCAACGTAGCGGCGAGATCAGGGTAGCGGACGACATAGCCGAGCGCCGGCAGGTGGTAATCGGCGGCGGCAATCAGAGTGCGGCCGAAACCACCTTTCTGCGAGACGTGGATGGTCTCGATCGCTGTTGCGGTGTTGTGCGGCCAGGCGCCGATCTGCTCCAACAGCTGACGGGCGCCGTAAGCGAGGGCGAGGGCGCGCGGATCATTGCAATGAGCTTGTTGTGGCCGGCGATCGATCAGCAGCGAGGGTTGTCCGCCGGCAGCCAGCGCCAGATGCAGGGTCATGCCGACCGGGCCGGCGCCGACGATGAGGATGTCGGTTTGCGATGGCAAGGCGTCAGTCAAGGCGCATGATTTCTTCGATGTCGGCGATCGTTTTCGGCGCGGCAGTGTAGACCTCGCAGCCAGCCTCGGTGACGAAAACGTCGTCCTCGATGCGGATGCCGATGCCGTGCAGGTGTTCGGGGACATTGGCAGCGGGGCGGATGTAGAGGCCGGGTTCGACGGTGAGGCTCATGCCGGGGGCGAGCGTTACCCAGTCTTCGCCGGTTTTGTAGTCGCCGGCGTCATGCACGTCGAGGCCGAGCCAGTGGCCGGTGCGATGCATGTAGTAGGGTTTGTAGGCTTCGCGTTCGATCAGCCCGTCGATATCGCCGGCGAGCAGGCCGAGGTCGGCCATGCCCTGGACGAGCACGCGTAGGGCGGCGTCGTGGTAGGCGACGAAGGTCGCGCCAGGGTGAATGGCATCGATGGCGGCGCGTTGCGCGGCGAGGACGATTTCGTAGGCGTCACGCTGGGCGCCGGTAAAGCGGCCGTTGACCGGGAAGGTGCGCGTGATGTCGGAGGCGTAGCCTTCGAGTTCGCAGCCGGCGTCGATCAGCACCAGTGCATTGTCGGCGATCAGGTTGCGGTTCTCAACGTAGTGCAGGACACAGGCATTGGCGCCGCCGGCGACGATTGGCGCATAGGCGTGGCCGTCGGCGCCGCGCTTGCGGAATTCGTAGCTGAGTTCGGCTTCGAGCTCGTATTCGGCGAGTCCCGGGCGGCTGGCGCGCATGGCGCGCACGTGGCCGGCGTCGGCGATCGCCGCGGCTCGGCGCATGACGGCCATTTCGTGGGCGTCCTTGACGAGCCGCATGCGGTCGAGCGCGCCGCGCAGGTCGCGAATTTCGCCTGGCGCCTGCTTGCCGGCACGGGCTTGCGCACGCACGGCGTTGAGCGCGGCGAGCAGGCGCGCGTCCCAGTCGGCGTCGTGGCCGAGCGTGTGCCAGAGCGCTTGCCGGTTGGCGATCAGTTCGGGCAACCGGTGGTCGAGGTCGGCGAAGGGATAGGCTTCATCGAAGCCGAAGGCGTCCCGAGCCGTTTGCGGTCCGTAGCGGAAACCGTCCCAGATTTCGCGCTCTTCGTTCTTGTCACGGCAGAAAAGGATTGATTTCGGCTCCTTGCCGCCGATGAGGACGAGTACGGCCTCGGGTTCGGGAAAACCGCTCAGATACCAGAAGTAGCTGTCGAAGCGATAAGGGTGGTGCGAGTCGCGATTGCGTACGCGCTCCGGCGCGGTCGGAATGATCGCTACACCGTCGCCGATGCGATCGAGCAGGGCCTGGCGGCGGTTCGAGAAGGGGCCGTGTTTCATGCGCTTGCTTTCGCGGCTAACGATAATTCGTTGTCGAGGTCGGCGAGTCGTTCGGGCGTTCCGACGTCGAACCAGCGGCCGGTGTGACGCTCCCCGCTAACGATACCTCGGGCGATGCCAGCGTCAAGCAGCGGACGCAGTTTCATGACGCTGCCGACGGGGACGTCGGCGAAAAAATCGGGCGCGAAGACGCCGGTGCCGGCGTAGGTCAGTGTCGGGCCGATGGCGGAACTTGCGTAACGCACAGTGGCGCCGTCGAGGCAGAAATCGCCACCGGCGTGTTGCGGCGCCTTGTCGACGAAGACGAGATGCGATTTACGGTCGGTCAGCGTATAGGCGCGGCGAAAATCCCAGTCGCACCAGACGTCGCCATTGACGACGAGGAAAGGGGCGTTACCGAAGAGCGGCAAGGCGTGGGCGATGCCGCCGGCGGTCTCCAGCGCGCCCGGAGGCTCCGCCGAATAACGGATGGCGAGACCGAAGCGGTGTCCGTCGCCGAGCGCGGCCTCGATCTGTTCGCCGAGATGGGCGTGGTTGATGATGACATCCTTGAATCCGCAGGCCGCCAGCCGTTCCAGATGCCAGACGATCAGCGGCTTGCCGCCCGCCATGAGCAAGGGCTTCGGCATATGGTCGGTGAGCGGCCGCATACGTTCGCCGCGGCCGGCGGCGAGGATGATTGCTTTCATAATCGGATATTAATTCAAACCACGGCGAACACAGCGGGCACGGCGGAAAACATAAAGGCAAAGCATTTCGCCGTGCCCGTTGTGTTCGTTATGGTCAATTTAAAACGTGTAGC
Source organism: uncultured Propionivibrio sp. (assembly GCA_964575415.1). Lineage (GTDB taxonomy): Bacteria > Pseudomonadota > Gammaproteobacteria > Burkholderiales > Rhodocyclaceae > Propionivibrio. Next base: position 84,487 of record CAZNQL010000010.1, on the reverse strand, counting down.
CGACTTCGACGGCTTTGTTTTCCAACTGGTTGAGCAGGCGCGCAAGCGGTCGCAGTTCGAGGTAGCGTTCACAGGTCCGGCGCGGATAGGCCATCACGCGGGGCATGTCCTTGAGGTAGCCGTCCTTGCCGTCACGGTGATACAGGCGGGCGAAGATGCCGAGCACCTTGAGCTGGCGCTGCGCGCCCATCCATTCGTAATCGCGATAGAAGTCATGGAAGTCGGCATGCACCGGTAGTCCAGCTTGACGCGCCGCTTCCCAGTAGCGGATGACGAAGTCGAGTTCCGTGCTTTCTTCCCAGTCGATGTAGGCGTCGCGGTAAAGCGAAACGGCGTCGTAGGTGATTGGCCCATACACGGCGTCCTGAAAATCGAGAATGCCGGGGTTGGCCGGGAAGGTGCCGTCGACGACCATCAGGTTGCGCGAATGATAGTCGCGGTGCACGAATACCTTCGGTTGCGCGAGATTGTTGGCGAGGATTCTGGTAAACACGTCGCGCATCGCCGCGTTCTGCTGGTCGTCGAGCGCGACGCTCAGATGCTTGGCGACGTACCACTCGGGAAAGAGTTCAAGCTCGCGCGCGAGCAGGGCTTCGTCGTAATCGGGCAGGATGCCGGGACGGCTGGCGCACTGGATGGCGATCAGCGCGGCGTTGGCATCGCGATAAAGGTGTTGTGCCGTGTCCGCATTGAGCGCATCAAGATACGTTGTACTGCCGAGGTCGGAGAGGAGCAGGAAACCCTGTTCGAGGTCCTCGGCAAAAACCTCCGGGGCGTGCGTGCCGGCGTCACGGAAAAGCGCGGCGACCTTCAGAAAAGGGCGGCAATCTTCGTGCTCCGGCGGCGCGTCCATGACAATGCGGGTGTCGCCGTCGAGCAGGCCGGCGCGGAAGTAGCGTCGGAAGCTGGCGTCGGCCGAAGCGGGGTCGAGCGAAAACGCCGGATCAGGGTATTGTGGCGAGAGGTGGCGGGTAAGCCAGTCGCGCAGCAGGATCGTACGCGGCATGCCGCTTCTCCTTGAGCTATGGTGCTAAAATGATGCGATTTTAGCACTCGTGTCGCCGGACTTCGTGGCGCCGGGAATAACGACACATTCGCCGTAACTCTTACTGACTGTTTTGCATGAATTTCATCGCCCGCCGCAAACCTCTCGCGCTACTGCTTTGCACTGCTTTCGCGGGGGTGGTTTTCGGTGGTTTTTTTGCTGAGGCGCATGCGCAGTCGCCCGCTGCCTTGCGGGTCGATCCGGCCTTGCTTGGCTTGCCGCCGCTGAAGCCCATTGAAGCACCGAAACGTGCCGAGAAGTCAGTGCCAACTCCCGAGCCTGAGCCTGCGTCGTCTTCCTCTGCCGAGGTGACGCCGGTCAAGCCGGATGTTGTTGAAACTCAGCCAGTCGAGCGCGAAACAGTTCTGGAGCGTTCGGTATCTCGGCAGCCTGCGTCGGCTCCAACGCCAGATACTGATGTGGATCACCGCCAGGCTGATGTGCCGGAGGTGGCGTCTCGTCCAGAACCGGCGTCGAAACCCGTTCCATCCCAGGCAGGCACTCAGGGGCGAATTCGACCTCAGAAGGCAAAGTCGGAAAATGTTCGGGCTGCTGCCGTAATTGATCCTAAAGTTCGTTCAAGGGCGGCAACCTCGACGAAGTCGGGCGATGACCGCGTGACGGCCTTGCCGCTTTTGCGCGTCGATCCGGCGTTCCTTGGCCTGCCGCCACTGGGGGCGCCAAAGGATATGACGGCGCAGTCGGCGTCTGGTGCAGAAGTGTTGCCGATTGAGGCGGAGGTCGTTGAAGCGCAAGCGGATTCCCGTAACCAGATTTCCGGGCGTCGGGGGCGCGCAGCGTCGCTATCGTCTGCCGAGAGGCGGTCGGGGCGTGGGGCGGCTGTAAAGAAAAAATTTCCTCCTGTTCAGTCAGCGAGTGGATCCGGTGACCGATCAGGGGCGAAGGCGCCAGTAATGGCCGGTGTAACGACATTGCCGCCTCTGCGGGTTGATCCCGCCTTGCTAGGGATGGCGCCATCTGCCGTTGATGGTCTAGCGCTAGCTTCGGGAGATGAGACGATGCCGCCCGAGGTGCCTTCGACTGGCATTCAGGATGACATCCGCGAAACCGACTATCCGCCGCAAACGGTATTTCTCAGCGCCTACAGGATGCAACGGAATATCGACCGAGAGTTCAAGGCGGATGGCGACGTTGTCTTGCGTCGCGACGAAACAGTGGTTTATTCCGATCATATGACTTACTGGCCGATCGACGACGAAATCGAGGCCGTGGGGAATGTGCAGTTCGAACAGCCCGATAGTCTGGTCATTGGCGAGAAAATGCGGATGAAGCTCGAAGACCAGATCGGCTACATCGATCAGCCTTCGTACCATTTTAGGCGCCAACCCGGGAAGGATAATAGCGCCGATGGCGAAGTTGCATTTGCCGATCAGGTGCGTCAGGCTCAAGTGACACGTGATTGGATGACCGGCGGATTTGCCGCGTCTTATTTCCAATCGGAGAAGCCGAAGAAGAAAACGATTGATGTTTACGGTGATGCTGATCGCATAGGCTTCGAAGGGGAAAACCACGTTCGTATGACTGAGGCGACCTATACAACATGTGAGCCTGGCGATGATTCGTGGTACTTCTCTGCCGCCGACCTCAGTCTTGATTACGACAAAGAAATTGGGGAAGGCAAGGATGGCAAGGTGGTTTTCAAAGGAACGCCAATCCTTTATTCACCCTGGCTTTCATTCTCGCTGAACAATGAGCGGAAATCGGGCTTCCTGTCGCCTTCCTTCGGAACCAGCAGTGACAGCGGTATCGAATTCTCTGTGCCTTATTACTGGAACATTGCGCCCAATATGGACGCGACAATCGAGCCGTACTTGATGAGTAAGCGCGGTGTCCAGTTGAGAAATGAATTCCGTTATATGAATCGCGCGCTGGGAGGTGTGTATCAAGGCAAATTGAAGGCTGAGGTTTTGCCGGGAGATAAAATCAAAGACGGGGACAATCGTTATTCCGTCTCGTTGCAGCATACCCAGGCAACCGCGAATGGTTTTTCGGGGACCGTCAATTACAGCCGGGTCTCGGATGACGATTATCTGACCGATCTGTCGAGCAATATCGGCGGGTCGGCCACGACCCAGTTGTTGCAGCAGGCCGTGCTGAGTTATGGCGGTGGCGGTTGGTGGAGTGCTTCGGCAAATTTCCAGCAATATCAGACCCTGCAGCCTGACCCGGATAATCCCGTACAGGAACCGTACCGCTTGCTGCCGCAGTTTACGTTCAATGCGCGCAAGCCTGACTTTTATCGGACGGATAGCAGCGTCCTCGGACAATACACGTTCTTCAAGCGCGACAACCAGTACATCAATAATGTCAAAGTGTTCAGTGCCGCCAGCGGCGACCGTGCCGTGCTCTATCCGCAAGTCGCCCTGCCTTATGTGACGCCGGGTTGGTATGTGACGCCAAAGCTGGGGGTCAATATCCGCAAATACTCGGGGCTGGATGGGCACGCTGCCGGTACGCCGGGCTCGATCAGTGTGACCTTGCCGATTGCCAGCCTCGACGCCGGGATGACCTTCGAACGGCCAAGTCACTGGTTCGGCCGCGATTACACGCAGACGCTTGAGCCACGTCTTTATTACCTGAATATTCCCTACAAGGATCAGAGCAAGATCCCGCTGTTCGATACCGGCTTGGCTGACTTCAATTTTGCGCAGATTTTCTCCGAGAACCAGTTCTCGAGTTGGGATCGCATCAGCAACGCGAACCAGCTCACGGCGGCCATCGCTTCACGCTTGCTGCAGCCGGAAACCGGCAGCGAAATTATGCGAGCAATGCTGGGGCAGCGTTTTTATTTTTCGAAGAACAAGGTTCTGCTCAACTCGACGACGAGTACGACCGATACCGAACAGAACTGGGATAAATCGGATTTTCTGGCTGCTTTCAGCGGACAGATTCTGCCGCGCGTCTATACAGACCTTGCCTGGCAATATAGCCCGGCGGATCGCGAAACCAAGCGCTATTCTATCGGCATGCGCTACCGGCCGGAGCCGGGCAAGGTTCTCAATGCCGCTTACCGTTACAACCGCGATGTCAGCGCGCCGGTTGATCAGATTGATATTTCTGGACAGTGGCCGATTTCGGGGCGCTGGTATGTTATGGGGCGGGCCAATTATTCGTTCCGCGATGAAGGAACTGATTTGTCGTCCGACTCCCAGGGCGGACGTTTGATCGAGTCGATTGCTGGCCTCGAATATAACGGCGGTTGCTGGGCGTTGCGTGGGGTAGTCCGTCGCGTGGCGCTGACGCAAGAAACCGCCAAGACCGCTTTCTTTATTCAACTCGAATTGAATGACTTTGCCCGCGCGGGTTCGAATCCCCTGAGCGTGCTCAAACGGAATATTCATGGCTACAGCCCGGTCAACCTGATCGAGAGCGATTCCCCGTACGGAGAATAGAGGATGGAAAAATGACGATTGTTATGCGCGTATTGTTTGTTTGGGTACTGCTTTGCGGGCAGGCTATTGCTCTGCCCTCGTCGATTCAGGCGAATGAGCCTGTGCCAGCGGACCGCATTGTTGCCGTGGTCAATGACGAAGTGATTACCTATTTCGAGTTGAGGAGCAAACTCCAATTGGCACTCGATCAGCTCAGGAAGCAAGGGACCGCCTTGCCGCCGCGCGACGTTCTCGAACGGCAAATGCTGGAGCGCATGATCATGGATAAGGTGCAGTTACAGCATGCGCGCGAGTCTGGCATTCGCGTGGACGATGCTCAGCTCGAACAGGCGTTGCAGCGGATTGCTGCTGGCAACAAAATGACATCGGAGCAGTTTAGGGAAGCGCTGAAGAAGGACGGAATCCTGTTCGACAGATTTCGCGAGGAAATTCGCAATGAAATGACGATTGCGCGAGTCCGTGAACGAGAGGTCGAAAACCGGATCGTCATTTCGGAGGGCGAGATTGACAACTATCTGAGCGCTGATTCGGCAAAAGTCGGTGCAGGCGAAGAGTATGAAGTTGCGCATATCCTGTTTCGGGCTCCGGAGTCGGCGACTCCGGAGCAATTGCAGGCCCTCAAGGCCAAGGCGGAAAAAGTGCTCGATCGTTTGCGCAAGGGAGAGGATTTCGCTCAGCTGGCGGCCGCTTATTCCGATGCGCCGGATGGCCTGAAAGGCGGGAATCTCGGCCGTCGTCCGCTGGATCGCTTGCCGGGAATTTTTGCCGAAGCCGTCGTCGGATTGAAAGTGGGTGAGCTGTCGCCGCTGCTGCGTAGTTCAAATGGGATTCACATCATCAAATTGGTGGCGAAAAGTGGCAGCGGAGTCTTGCCACAGGTCCAACAAACGCACGTCCGGCATATTTTGGTCCGGGTGAATGAGGTGGTTTCGGAGGCAGATGCCAAGCATAAACTGGTCGGTTTGTATGATCGCATCAAGCATGGCGAAAAGTTCGCGGAGCTGGCTCGGCTTTATTCGCAAGATGGGTCGGCTTCGAAGGGGGGCGACCTCGGTTGGATTTATCCCGGTGATACCGTCCCCGACTTCGAGCGTGCGATGAATCAGCTTAAGCCCGGGGAATTGAGTCAGCCGGTGAAATCGCCTTTCGGTTTTCATCTGATCGAGGTGCTTGAGCGCCGCGTCCAGGATGTTTCGGCGGACCGTCAGCGCGCTGCAGCCGGCCAGGTGTTGCGCGAGCGAAAGATGGACGAAGCCTATCAGGACTGGTTGCGGCAGGCGCGCGACCGCGCCTATATTGAAATCCGCCTCGAAGATCAGTGAAAAGCGCTGCGTTGCCCCTCATCGCCGTGACTTCCGGCGAGCCGGCCGGAATTGGACCGGAGCTCTGCCTGCGCTTGTGTGATCGGCCCGAGCCAGCAACCCCGGCGCGCCTTGTGATTCTTGGCGACCGTGAAATGCTGGCTGAGCGTGCGCGGCTCCTGAATTTTTCCTGCGTCCTGCGTGATTGGGCACCCGGTTTGCCGGAGGTGTCGGGGGTGATTGACGTTCTTCACTTGCCGTTAGCCGTGGCCTCGCAGCCTGGGCGTCTTGATCCGGCCAATTCGCCTTATGTGCTTGGCGTGCTCGACCGTGCATTGCAGGGGTGCATGTGCGGTGAATTCGCAGCGATAGTCACTGCGCCTGTACACAAGGGGGTGGTCAACGATGCCGGCGTGTCTTTCACCGGGCATACCGAATACCTGGCCGAGAAGACCGGGACAGCGCAGGTCGTCATGATGCTCGCCGGCGGTGGGTTGCGTGTGGCGCTGGCGACGACGCATCTTCCTTTGCGCGAGGTGCCTGCAGCGGTGACGCAGGCATCCCTGGAGCGAACCTTACGCATCCTGCAGGATGAAATGCGCCGGAAGTATGGTTTTTCCTCGCCGCGAATTCTGGTCGCCGGACTCAATCCGCATGCTGGTGAAGGCGGCTATCTCGGGCGGGAAGAGATCGAGATTATCTCGCCCGTGCTCGAACGCTTGCGCGGTGAGGGTATGGTTCTGATGGGGCCCTTGCCGGCCGACACGATGTTTACCCCACCAATGCTGGCACAAGGCGATTGTGTGCTGGCCATGTATCACGATCAGGGGCTCACTGCTTTGAAGTTTGCGAGCTTCGGGCACGGGATCAATGTAACGCTGGGACTGCCGATTATTCGCACCTCGGTCGACCATGGTACGGCGCTTGAACTGTCTGGCACCGGGCGCGCCGATCCCGGCAGTCTGTTTGTCGCCGTCGAGCAGGCGGTGGAAATGGCGCAACGCGCAAAGGCCTCCGAATGAGTAAGCATGTGGCGCGAAAGCGCTTTCGCTCCGGCGCAACCTGCTGTTGCAGGTTAGCTTCCACTGTAACGCTTGAGAATCGGTTCGTCGCATGAGCAAACATATTGCGCGCAAGCGTTTTGGGCAAAACTTTTTGGTTGATCGGCAGGTGATCGCCGATATCGTCAACGCGGTCGCTCCCGGGCGCGAGGCCTGCGTCGTCGAGATCGGCCCCGGGCTCGGCGCCCTGACCGAGCCGCTGCTCACCCGCCTGAATCGGCTGCATGTCGTCGAGATCGACCGTGACATCATCGCCCGTCTCCGCCAGCGCTATGCCCCGGAGAAGTTGGTCATCCACGAAGGTGACGCGCTGGCCTTCGATTTCGGCTCGGTGCTCGGAGACGAAAAGGGCAGGATGCATATTGTTGGCAACCTGCCTTACAACATTTCGACGCCGCTATTGTTTCATCTTGCAGCCTACGCTGACCGGGTGTTCGACATGCATTTCATGCTGCAGAAGGAAGTCGTCGAGCGCATGGTCGCGCAGCCAGGAACGGCGGATTACGGCCGGCTGTCAGTGATGCTGCAGTACCGCTTCGTCATGGACTGGCTGTTTGGTGTTCCTCCGGAGTCCTTCGACCCTGCTCCCAAGCTCGATTCGGCCGTGGTGCGATTGATTCCGCGACCGGCGTGTGAACTGACATTAAAAAATGAAGCCCGCTTTTCGGCGCTGGTTGCTGCCGCGTTCGCGCAGCGTCGCAAAATGCTCCGTAACAACCTCAAAGGCATCCTTGACGAGGTGGGCTTCGAAGCACTCGGTATTTCGCCGACCGCGCGTGCAGAAGAACTCTTCGTCGATGATTACGTGCGTATTGCCAACGAGCTCGAATCCTGAGGCCTTCAGGGCGTAGCCGGTCCGAAAACTTCGTTCAATTGCTGCGTGACGCGCACGAAGGTCGTGCGCTTCGAGAGTTCCTTGAGCCGGCTGGCGCCGACGTAGGTGCAGGCCGAACGCAGGCCGCCAAGGATGTCCTGCACGGTCCCGTCGACCGGGCCTCGGTAGTCGATCAGGACTTCCTTGCCTTCCGAGGCCCGATATTCGGCGACACCGCCGGCGTACTTATCCATGGCTTCGCGCGAGCTCATGCCGTAGAAGCGCATTTTTCGCTGGCCGTCGATGTCAATGAGTTCCGATCCGCATTCGTCGTGACCCGCGAGCATGCCGCCGAGCATGACAAAATCGGCGCCGGCACCGAAGGCCTTGGCCAAGTCGCCGGGGGATGTGCAGCCGCCGTCGGCGCAGATCAGGCCATTCAAGCCGTGTGCCGCATCTGCGCATTCGATGATGGCGGAGAGTTGCGGATAGCCGACGCCCAACATCCGGCGCGTGGTGCATACCGACCCGGGGCCGATGCCGACTTTGACGATATCGACGCCATCGAGAATCAATTCTTCCGTCATCTCGCCGGTGACGACATTGCCGGCCATCAGGGTAATGTCCGGATAGGCGGCGCGCAGGGCGTGAATGAACTTGATGAAAGCCTTGGTGTAGCCGTTGGCGACATCGACGCAGACGTTCTGGATCGTTCCGTCGCACCGGTCCATAACGCGCCGGAATTTGTCGAAGTCCGGCGGGGTAATGCCCATCGAATAGAAATTGAAAGCGCTTTTGGTGGTTTCGGAAAAAAAGGCGAGCAATTCCTCTTCACCATAGTGCTTGTGCAGGGCGACGGAGAGTTTGTGCCTCGCCAAAGCGCGCGCCATTTCGAAAGTTCCTGTGGCGTCCATGTTGGCAGCAATGACCGGGATGCCCCGGTACTTGCGTTGCGAATGGAGAAAGACGTAATCGCGCGAGATGTCGACTTCAGAACGCGAGGTCAGTGTTGAACGTTTGGGACGGATGAGAACGTCCTTGAAGTCGAGCTTGATGTCCTGTTCGATGCGCATGGCCTGTTCCCCGTCTGTCGATACATGGCAAACATCGCATATTGTCGAAGACGATTCAAGCCGCCATTTTCGGATAGACGCGGTGACGATCTTTGGCCACCTCCTTGCCAGTTACGGCAGGCACGGCGCGGCAGCGGGGCGTCAGAGTTCGGCCAGCTTGGCCTTGATTTCGTCTGCCGAGTCGTGACGAACATTGACCCCTTTGACCATGAACACCACGTATTGCGCGATGTTCGAGGCGTGATCGCCGATTCTTTCGATGGCCTTGGCAATCGACATGATGTCAAGGGAGCGGGTGATGGTGCGGGGGTCTTCCATCATGTAGGTGATCAGTTGGCGGGCGATGGCTTTGTATTCGGCGTTGACCGATTCGTCGAGAAACAACGCTTCGGTCACCATGTTGACATCAAGGCGGGCGAATCCGTCAAGCGAGAGGCGGAGCATCTTGAGCGTCGTTTCAGCCATATGGCTCATTTCGATGTTTAATGCGCCTGGCGTCGACGCGTTGGCCAGGGAAATGCCGAGGCGTGCGATCTTGCGAGCCTTGTCGCCGACGCGTTCAAGATCGGAAACGGCCTTGAGGACGGAGACGATCATGCGCAAGTCGATGGCGGTGGGTTGCCGCTTGGCGATGATCTGGTTGCTCAAGGCGTCGATTTCGACTTCCATCGCGTTGACGCGGGCATCGTCACGAATCACGGCTTCCAGAAGCGCGGTATTGCCACTGTACAAGCCCTCGACGGCCTTGCGCACCTGTTGTTCGACGAGGCCGCCCATTTCCAGGACGCGAGTTCTCAATTTTTCGAGGTCGAGATCAAAATTTTTCGAGGTGTGTTCGGCCATTGTCTGGGCTCCGCGCGTGGTGTGCATGAATGGGTGAGGCTGGGCGAAACGGTTGCAGGTCGTGGATGTTAGCCCGGAAAGGTTACAGTTTTGTTTCGGTGGCCGTCAATGTGCGCACCCCGGTTGCGGTGCCCAGCAGGCAGACGTCAGCGGCACGTTCGGCGAACAGTCCGCAGGTGACGACACCGACGATCTGGTTGAGGCGCCGTTCCAGATTGACCGGGTCGAGGATCTGTAGGCCAGCAACATCGAGAATCACGTTGCCGTTATCGGTGACGAAACCTTCACGCTGTTTCGGGGAGCCTCCCAGCGCCACGATTTGGCGGGCGACGTGGGCTTTTGCCATCGGGATGACCTCGATCGGCAGCGGGAATTTGCCGAGGACGTCGACCAGCTTCGAACCATCGGCAATGCAGACGAATTTCTGCGCGACCGCCGCAACGATCTTCTCGCGCGTCAAGGCGCCGCCGCCGCCCTTGATCATGTGCATTTCCGGGGTGATCTTGTCGGCGCCGTCGATGTAGACCGGGATGTCGTCAACGTCGTTGAGGTCGAAAACCGGGATGCCGTGCGCTTCCAGGCGTTGGCGCGTGTCTTCCGAACTGGCGACGGCGCCAGCGATCCGGTCTTTCATTTCGGCCAGCGCGTCGATGAACATGCGGGCCGTCGATCCCGTGCCGACGCCGACGATTTTTCCTTCGATCACGTAGGCCAGTGCGGCCCTTGCGACGGCTTGTTTGAGTTCATCTTGTGTCATGAGGAGCGTTCCTTTCAACGAATCAGGGCGCCATTCTAGCGAAATGCTGGTGGGAGGGCGCGGAATTATTGTCGCGCTGACCCATAGCGTCGCAAGAACGAAAACGTCATCGCAATGACGCGGTTTTGTAATGTTTGCGATGCAGCATGACGGTATGCCAACCGTGAGATCGATTTTTCTTTCCGACATCCACTTAGGAACCCGCGCCTGTCAGGCTGACCGATTGCTTGAATTTATGCGCAGTTATGCCGCCGAGAATGTGTTTTTGCTCGGCGATATCGTCGATTTCTGGGCTATGCGGCGCAGTATCAACTGGACGACGGCGCAAAATACTTTTGTGCAGAAGATTCTCAAGCGTGCTCGTCACGGCGAGCGCGTGGTGTTCGTCCCCGGCAATCACGATGAAGCCTTGCTCGATTATCTCGGCATCGCTTTTGGTGAAATCCAAGTGATGGGTGAGTACGAGCATGAACTGGCCGACGGTCGAAGATTCTTGCTCATGCACGGCGACGATTTCGATCAGATCACCCGCCATCACAAATGGATCGCCATTCTCGGCGACGTCATGTACGACGTTCTGGTGCGCCTGAATACGCTGGTCTCGCTGGTGCGTCGACGTTTCGGTATGCGCTGTTACTGGTCGCTGGCCGGATACGCCAAGCGGCGGGTCAAGAAAGCGCTGCAATTCATTTTTGATTTCGAGGACGCGGCGATGCGGGCAGCGCGGCTGCGCGGACTCGACGGCATTATCTGTGGGCACATCCACTATGCCGTCATTCGCGAAACGAATGGCGTCGCTTATGCCAAAATTGTGGCGATTGGGTCGATAGTTGCACGGCAATCGTCGAACACCTGGATGGGCGACTCGAACTGATCGAATGGGGAGCAGCGTTGCCGGAAAAGGCTGCCCTCCAGGAAATGGAGGAAACATGCGTGTTCTGATGGTTTCGGATGTCTATTTTCCACGCATCAACGGGGTGTCGACGGCCATTCAAACGTACCGGAGAACCTTGCTGTCGCAGGACGTCGAAATCCGTTTGATTGCTCCCGATTATGGCGCCTTTTGCGGGGAAGCCTGGATACAGCGCGTCGCTGCAAGACCCGTACCACGGGACCCGGAGGACCATCTGGTGCGCTGGGGTGCCATGCATGAAGCCGTGGAAGCAGCGGTCGACGAAGGGGTCGATTTGATCCATATCCAGACCCCGTTTGTTGCGCATTACGCGGCAACCCGGGCCGCCCGACGGAGCGGTGTGCCGGTTATCGCAACCTACCATACGCTTTTCGAGGAATACCTGAAACATTATGCGCCGATGATTCCGGTTGCCTGGTTACGGGCGCTGGCGCGTGGGTTTTCACGTCGGCAATGCAATGAACTCGACGCCGTGATCGTGCCGTCACGAGCAATTCATGAACGCCTCGGTAGTTACGGCGTGACAACTCCGATGCATATCCTGCCGACGGGGATATCGTTACCGGTCCTTGATTCCGGGGCAAGAGCGCTTTTCCGCTCGAGACATGGCATTGAAGCTTCGCGGCCTGTGGCGCTTTTTGTCGGACGTGTGGCCCATGAAAAAAACATCGACTTTTTGATCGACGTCGTCGAACGAGCGCGGCAATCGATCCCCGGTATCCTGCTCGTCATTGCCGGCGAAGGTCCGGCCCTGCCGTCCTTGCGCAAAGCGGTAACCGAGCGAGGGTTGCAGGGATGCATTCTCTTCATCGGTTATCTGGAGCGGAGCCGGGAGTTGCCAGCCTGTTATGCTGCGGCGGATGTTTTCGTCTTCGCCTCGCGTACCGAAACCCAGGGGCTGGTTTTGCTTGAGGCCATGGCCGTCGGCACTCCGGTCGTCGCGTTGGCTGAAATGGGAACGAAGGATATCCTGGGGCCGGGGCGGGGAGCGCTTACGCCCTCCGATGATCCCGCGGTCTTTTCGCAGGCTTTGGTGCGGTTGCTAGGAGATAAAGCCTTGCTCTCCCGTCTTTCTGTCGAAGGGCGTGCTTATGCCAGCGAATGGTCGGACGAGGCGCTTGCAGTGCGGATGGCCGGGTTGTATCGGGCGATCGCTGCGGGCCGTGTCAAATCGAGAACAGCCGATTTTGGGTTATCAGCGCTCTGAGAGGGTGCCACAGGCAGTCTAGTCGGTAGCTTTCTCGTTGCTGTCCGCGATAGCGGTATACTCCTGGCCGAATCGATACTCGCAAGGGAAATGTCGTGTCTGAAGAAAGCCCGTTCAAGGGAAAAACCGGATTGCGGCGCGTCTGGAACGCGCTGCACTATTCTTTGGCGGGCTTGCGTGCCGCCTTGACGCACGAGGATGCCTTCCGTCAGGAGGCGTTGCTGGCAGCCGTACTCATCCCTCTGGCTTTTTGTTTGCCCGTTGGCGGTGTCGGAAAAGCCTTGATGATCGGTAGTGTGCTACTGGTGCTGATTGTCGAACTGCTCAATTCTGCCGTCGAAGCGGTCGTTGATCGGGTCTCCCTCGACCGGCATCATTTGTCGAAGCGCGCCAAGGATATCGGTAGCGCCTCAGTCTTGTTGGCGCTGCTCAATGTCGTGTTGGTCTGGAGCTGCATCCTGCTCGGATAGTTCGAAGGGTTGTGTCTAGACGCAAAGGAAATCGGCTTCGGGGACGGCTTTTTCGATGCGATTGCGGCCATGACGCTTGGCGAGTAGCAAAGCCTTGTCAGCCGCTTCGGTCAATTTTTTCGCGCTCTCGAATTCCGGTCATGAGGCAATGCCGGCGCTCAAGGTGGCGTAGACCACGCCGCTAGAATGCGCGTGCGGTTGGGAAGCAAAATCCTTGCGGATATGCTCAATGACGTTTCTGGCCTGATTTGGGTCGATATCCGGCAGGGCTACGAGAAACTCTTCGCCGCCATAGCGGCCGATCAGGTCGGACGAACGCAACCGTCCCTTGAGTAGCCAGGCCAGGCCACGGATGACCTGGTCGCCGACAGGGTGGCCGTAGGTGTCGTTGATGGACTTGAAATGGTCGATGTCGATCATGGCGACCGTCAATGTCTTATGAAGATCATTTCCTTCCATCAGCATTTTTAGTTGCGACTTGACCGACGTGTGGTTGAGCAAACCGCTCAGACCGTCGATGCGCGAGGAGCGCAGGGTTTCCCGGTAACGCTCGATTTTTGTCTTGACGACGGCCGCTAGAAGGACAGGATTAAAAGGTTTGATCAGGAACTGGTCGCCACCGAGGCGCAAGGCTTCGACTTGCATCGCGGTATCGGATTCACCGGATAAATAAACGATGGGCAGCGACTTGTAGGCCGACATCTGGCGCAGGACGCGAGTGGCTTCGATGCCGTTGAAATGCGGCATGTGCATGTCCATCAGGATCAGGTCCGGATGGTAGGTGTTGATCGCCATGAGCAAGGTTTCCGGGTTGCGGATGGCATGGCTGTCGATACCGTGTTCCGAGAGGGTGCGCTGGATGAGTGTCAAGGCGACGCGGGAGTCTTCGACAACGAGGACTCGGTAGGTCTCAGCATGATGCCGTTGCACGAGGTCAAGAATGCAGTGAAGTACGTTCGAGGATGCATTTTCCTGAGTGATCGTCGTGTCGATGCCCGAACGCATGAGGCTAACGATGGAACCGATTTCTGGCAGGGCGCCGAGATAAATGAACTGGCTTGTTGCGCGGTGCGTGCGCAGGGCAGCAATCGTCGAATGTTCCGTTTCCGGTTGGCGAGTCATGGGGGATAAATAGCACGGCCAGTGGCGTATCGGCTTGGGGAAAATCTTTGCCCCAAGCCATGGCGTGCGTCCTAAATCCGAAGAAATTAAGTTGTTGGGTGAGTGCGTCGGCCATTTCCTTGGCGTGGGGCGCAGTGACCAGCCAGACTGAACGCGGTTTGATCCACTCGCTTTCGAGCGTTTCGCATTTTTGTTCTTCGCTGCGCCGTACGGGGAGTGCCGAGCGTGACGAAGCCACTGCGCCAAGCAGGGTGTCAATCTGGCGTTGCAGGGCGGAAACATGCTGGGGGCTGACCGGGTGGGAATGGGTGTCCCCGAGGCAGGTCAGCGCCAGGGTTTCAAGGCCTTCACACAGGCGGACGAGTCCGGGAAGACGCATCCGGTTGAAATTCTCGGCAAGACTGTTGACGGCAACCGTGAATTCAATGAACAGCTCGAACGTGCCTTGCGCGACATAGTGTTCCCACCGTGTCCGCAACACGTACATTCGATCGTCGATCAAGCCGGAAGAAACGTTTGCCATGGTGCCGTCATCCGAAGCAATACGGAATTATTGTCCAGATTGATGCGGGATGCAATGCTTGCGACATTTTGTGCAAGACAGAGTGGGCCGGAATAAAAACGGCACAGTGGGGCTGTGCCGTCAGGGTTTCAGTGAGCGGACGGTTTATTTCTTTCTGGGGGGCGGGATGTCCGTGCAGCTGCCGTGGGCGACTTCTGCCGCCATGCCGACGGTCTCGCCGAGCGTTGGGTGCGGGTGGATCGTCTTACCGATGTCGACAGCGTCGCAGCCGGTCTCGATGGCCAGGGTGATTTCTCCGATCATGTCGCCGGCCGACGGGCCGATGATTGCGCCGCCGATCACGCGATGCGATTGCGCATCGAAAATCAGTTTGGTGAAACCGTAATCGGCATCATTGGCGATGGCGCGTCCCGAAGCCGTCCAAGGGAATTTCGCAACTTCAACGGCACGTCCCTCCTTTTTCGCTTTGTCTTCGGTGATACCGACCCAGGCGACTTCCGGTAGCGTGTAAGCGACGCCGGGAATGACTATGGCGTCAAAGCCGGTTTTGTGACCAGCGATGACTTCAGCGGCGACGTGTCCTTCGTGCACAGCCTTGTGCGCCAGCATCGGATTGCCGACGACGTCGCCGATGGCAAAGATGTTGGGAACATTGGTGCGCATCTGGTCGTCGACCGGAATGAATCCGCGCTCATTGACGTGGATTCCTGCTTTGTCGGCAGCGATCTTGCGGCCGTTCGGCGAACGCCCGGCCGCTTGCAGGATCATGTCGTAGCGGACGGCTTCCTTCGGCGCGTCGGCGCCGTCGAAACTGACGTACAGTCCGTCGTCCCGGGCCTCGACTGCCGTCGTCCGGGTGTTGAGCATGATCCCGTCGAACCGTTTGCGGTTCTCCTTTTCCCAGACCTTGACCGCATCGCGGTCCGGGCCCTGCATCAGCGTATCGAGCATTTCAACGACGTCGATCCGGGCGCCAAGCACCGAATAGACCGTGGCCATTTCGAGACCGATAATGCCGCCGCCGATGACCAGCATGTTTTTCGGAGCAAAGCGGAGTTCGAGCGCACCGGTCGAGTCGACGATGCGCGGATCGTCGGGCAGGAACGGCAGGCGCACGGCGGAACTGCCGGCGGCAATGATACAGTTCTTGAAGCGGATGATCTTCTTTGCTCCGGTTTTTTCCTGCCCCTTGCTTTCGGTGGCCTCCACTTCGACGTGATGAGCGTCAAGGAAAACACCGAAGCCGCGCACGATCTCGACCTTGCGCAGCTTGGCCATGCCAGCCAGACCGCCGATCAGCTTGCCGACGACCTTTTCTTTGTGTGCGCGCAGCTTGTCGAGATCGATCGCCGGTGCCGCGAAACTGACGCCACAATCGGCCAGATGCGCGGCTTCTTCGGCAACCGCGGCGACGTGCAGCAAGGCTTTGGACGGAATGCAGCCGACGTTCAGGCAGACGCCGCCAAGCGTCGAATAGCGCTCGACGATGACCGTCTTCAGGCCGAGGTCGGCAGCACGGAAGGCAGCCGAATAGCCGCCGGGGCCGCCGCCGAGGACGAGAACGTCGCATTCGGCATCGGCTTTGCCGCTGAACTGCTCGGTGGCTGGGGACTGGGCAGGTGTTGGCGTCGGAGCGTCAGCCGGGACCGCAGGGGCGGCAGGATTCCTGTCCGCGGGTTCGCTGGCGATGGCCGATTCACTGGTTTCGATGACGGCGACCACGGTACCTTCCGATACGGTGTCGCCAACCTTGACCTGGAATGCCTTGAGGATGCCGTCGACCGGGCTCGGTACATCAATCGTCGCCTTGTCGGATTCGAGCGTGAGCAGCGCATCCTCGGCCTTGACGGTGTCGCCCGGCTTGACGCACAGGTCGATGATCGGCACATCCTTGAAATCGCCGATGTCGGGGATTTTGACTTCAATGAGTTGAGCCATGCGTGTCTCCGGGTTAGATCAGGGCGCGACGCATGTCGGCCAGCAGTTGTGCGATGAAGACGTTGAAGCGCGTTGCCAGTGCGCCGTCGATGACGCGGTGGTCGGCCGTCAACGACAGCGGGAGGATCAGGCGCGGTTCGAATTCCTTGCCGTTCCAGACCGGTTTCATCGCCGATTTATTGACGCCGAGAATCGCGACTTCCGGCGCATTGACGATCGGTGCGAAATAGGTGCCGCCGATGCCGCCGAGGCTGGAGATGGTGAAGCAGGCCCCGGTCATGTCAGCCGGTGCCAGTTTGCCGTCGCGGGCTTTTTTCGCCAGTTCACCGCACTCGGCGGCAATTTCGCTCACTGATTTCTGGTCAACGTTCTTCACTACCGGGACGACAAGTCCGTTCGGCGTGTCGGCGGCGAAAGCGATGTTGAAGTATTTCTTCAGCACCAGACGCATTTCGCCGTTTTCGACGTCAAGCGAACTGTTGAACTCGGGGAACTTGCGTAAGCCGAGTTCACAAGCCTTGATCAGGAAGGCGAGCATGGTGATCTTGACGCCGGCCTTGTCGTTTTCCTTGTTCATTGCCACGCGGAAAGCTTCCAGTTCCGTGATGTCGGCGTCTTCGTGATACGTCACTGCCGGGACCATGACCCAGTTGCGCGCCAGATTTTGTCCGGAAATTTTCTTGATGCGGGACAGCGGTTGCACGTCTACCGGACCGAATTTGCTGAAATCGATCTTCGGCCAGGGTAAGAGATCAAGGCCGGTGCCGGACGAAGCGGCCGATACGGTCGCAGGCGCCGGGGGCGTCTGCATGACCCCTTTGACGAAGGCGGTAACGTCCTCCTTGAGAATGCGACCTTTGGGGCCGCTGGCCGGTACCTTGGCAAGATCAACCCCGAGTTCACGGGCAAACAGGCGGACGGATGGGCTGGCGTGGGCGGCCGAGCCGGGAGCGGCCGTTGTCGTTGCTGCCAAGGGGGGGGGCGGAGTTGCCGCGATGGCCAGCGTACTTGCCGTGACTGCCGCAGGGGCCGATATTTTTTCGGCTTGACGGATGGGGGCAGCCGGTGGTTCGGTTGGCGTTGCCGACGGTGCCGCTCCGGTTTCCACGACGGCGACGACGGCACCCTCGGCAATCCGGTCGCCGACGGTTACGCGAATGTCTTTGACAACGCCGGCGACCGACGAAGGAACGTCCATCGTTGCTTTGTCGGATTCGAGCGTGACCAGGGGGTCGTCGATGTTAACGGTGTCGCCGACCTTGACGCAGATTTCGATGACCGGAACGGCGTCGAAATCGCCGATATCAGGTAACTTGACTTCGATAGACTGGCTCATGCGTGTTCTCCCTTAAACCTTGACCGGGTTGGGCTTGTTGATGTCGATTCCGTATTTGGCGATGGCTTCGGCGACCTTCTCGCGTTCAATGGCGCCGTCATCGGCGAGCGCCTTGAGCGCCGCGATGGTGACCCAGCGGCGATCGACCTCGAAGAAGTGGCGCAGTGCTTCGCGCGTGTCGGAACGGCCGAAGCCGTCAGTGCCCAACGTGGCGTAACGGCGGTTGAGGAACGGGCGGATCTGTTCGGCGTAGAGGTGCACGTAATCGGTCGCTGCGATGATCGGGCCGCGTGTGTCATTGAGACATTTCTCGACGTGCGATTGGCGCGGTTTTTCCACCGGATTGAGCATGTTCCAGCGGACGACGTCATTGCCTTCGCGGGCCAGTTCGTTGAAGCTCGGGCAGCTCCAGATGTCGGCGTCGACATTCCAGTCGGTCTTGAGCAGATCGGCGGCGGCGATCACTTCGCGCAGGATGGTGCCGGAACCGAGTAGCTGAACGCGTGGCGCTGCTTTTTTGCCGTCCGAAACCTGGCCCTTGCGGAACAGGTACATGCCCTTGATGATGTCGGCTTCAACGCCTTCCGGCATTTCCGGATGCTCGTAGTTTTCGTTCATCACCGTGATGTAGTAATACACGTCTTCCTGTTCCTGGAACATACGGCGCATGCCATCGTGCATGATCACGGCGATTTCGTAAGCGAAGGTCGGGTCGTAACTGACACAATTGGGAATCAGGCCAGCGAGGACGAGCGAGTGGCCATCCTGGTGCTGCAGGCCTTCGCCGTTCAGCGTCGTGCGTCCGGCGGTGCCGCCGATCAGGAAGCCCCGCGCCCGTTGATCGGCAGCCGCCCAGTACAGATCCATCGTCCGTTGCAGACCGAACATCGAGTAGCAGATATAGAACGGGATCATTTGTTCGTTGTGCACGGAATATGACGTGGCGGCGGCGATCCAGTCGCTCATCGCCCCGGCTTCGTTGATGCCTTCCTGCAGGATCTGGCCGTTCTTCGATTCCTTGTAGAACATCAGCTGGTCGTGGTCTTCCGGCATGTAGTTCTGGCCCTGTTGGTTCCAGATACCGTATTGGCGGAACAATCCTTCCATGCCGAAAGTTCTCGATTCGTCGGGAACGATCGGAACAACGCGTTTGCCGATGGTCTTGTCCTTGAGCAGGATGTTGAGCAGGCGAACAATGGCCATCGTCGTTGATACTTCGCGTCCTTGTCCCGAGGCTTTAAGCAGGGATTCGAATGCCGATAGCGGGGGGATTTCCAATGGAGCCGCCTTGCCGACGCGCTTGGCGAGGTAGCCACCCAAGGCACTACGCCGTTCTTGCATGTATTTGTACTCGGGCGAATCCTCGGCAAACTTGAGATAGGGCAGGGCGTCGATCTGATCGTCCGGAACCGGCAGGTTGAAACGGTCGCGGAAGGCGATGATTTCGTCGCGATCGAGCTTCTTCTGCTGGTGCGAGATGTTCATCGCCTGGCCGGCGCCGCCCATGCCATAACCCTTGACGGTTTTTGCCAAAATCAGGGTCGGCTGCCCCTTGTGCTCGACCGCGGCCTTGAAGGCGCTGAAAATCTTGAAAATGTCGTGGCCGCCGCGGTTCAGGGCGAAGAAGTCGGCGTCAGTCCAGTCGGCGACAAGGGCTTTCAGTTCCGGCGTGTTGAAGAAATGTTCGCGCACGTAGGCGCCATTTTTTGCCTTGTAGGTTTGGTATTCCCCGTCGACGCATTCCATCATGCGTTTTTTCAGGAGGCCTTTCTTGTCGCGTTCGAACAGCGAATCCCAGAAACGGCCCCAAAGCAGTTTCACGACGTTCCAGCCTGCGCCGCGGAATTCACTTTCCAGTTCCTGAATGATCTTGCCGTTGCCGCGCACCGGACCGTCGAGGCGTTGCAGGTTGCAATTGATGACAAAAATCAAGTTGTCCAGCTTCTCGCGGGCAGCCATTCCGATGGCGCCGAGAGCCTCGACTTCGTCGGCTTCGCCATCGCCGAGGAAAGCCCAGACCTTGCGATCGCTCGGTTTGATGAAGCCGCGGCTTTCCATGTAGCGCATAAACCGGGCCTGGTAGATCGCCTGGATCGGTCCGAGCCCCATTGATACGGTCGGGAAACGCCAGAAATTCGGCATCAGCCAGGGGTGCGGGTAGGACGACAAGCCCTTGCCGTCGACTTCCTGGCGGAAATTGTCCATTTGTTCATCGCTCAGGTAACCGAGCAGATGGGCGCGGGCGTAGATACCGGGGATCGAATGGCCCTGGAAGAAAACCAGGTCGCCGCCGAAATCGTCGGTTTGGGCCCGCCAGAACCAGTTGAAGCCGACATCGTATAGTGCTGCTGCCGAGGCGAACGAGGCAATGTGTCCGCCGACGTTGGTTTGCCGGTTGGCGCGCACGACCATGGCCATCGCATTCCAGCGGATATAATTGCGCACCCGGATTTCGATGTCGGTATTGCCAGGATAGTGGGGCTGGCGGTTGACCGGGATCGTGTTGATATATTCGGTCGTTGCGCTGTAGGGAATGTCGATGTCTTCCTCGCGGGCTTGCTGAATCAGTTGCTCAATCAGGAAGTGCGCTCGATCCGAGCCTTCTTTGTCGAGGACGCTGTGCAAGGCATCGAGCCATTCACGGGTTTCCTGCGGATCGGTATCTTGAGGGGCGGTTACGGATGGGTCTTCCTGTGCTGCGGCCATGGTGGGGTCTCCTGATCTGCGGATAGGCGGCTTGCCGATAGTCAATTATGGATGAAAAGCGGAGGACAAGGCAGGTTCGGGTTTCGAATGCGCATCAGTTTGTTGCGTTTCACGATACGAAACCCAGTATTATATTGCGAGAAGCTGTTTTGTGGAAATGTGACTCGGCTTATCGTTGTTGGTTCCATTGGGCGCTTAAGTCTTTCTTCCGGTTAATGAGGGGGGCAGCGGGCCGATATACTGGCGAACTCGAAGGCGTGTTTTTTCGATTCGGGTTTCTGAAGAAATCCACGACCAGACTATTCTAAATGGCCATGAAATACCGACTTGTCGCGCTCGATCTCGATGGTACGCTGCTCGATAGCCGCCTGCGCATCGGCAGAGAAACTGTCGAGGTGCTGCAGCAAGTCCGTTCCTTGGGGGTGCAGACCGTTATCGCCACCGGGCGACACCACGTCGCAGCTTATCCGTACTGGCATCAATTGGGTTTCGACACGCCTGCGATTTGCTGCAACGGCGCCTACCTCTACGATTACCGCCAACGTCGCGCACTGATGGGTAGTCCGCTGACGCGCGAGGAGGCTGAGGCGTTGCTCAAGCTGGTGCGTGAGTACCGCATTTTTTCCATGGTTTACGTTGAGCACTTCATGGCTTACGAAGGCATGCACGCCCGACTCGACTACATTCTTAAATGATCCGCACAACTGCCCCCTGAATTGCGGCCCCGCATCGAACGCGTCGACTCTTTCGAGAAGCTGGTAGAGGAGGCCGGATCGATCTGGAAAATTGCCTCCATCAGCGAAGATCGTGCCGCGCTTGACGCGTTCATGCAGGCCGTTGAAAGGCAACTTGGCCTGACCTGCGACCGCTCCGGAGACTTTCTTCTCGACATCACCCATTCCGGCAACAGCAAGGGGAATCGCCTCGGGGAGTGGATTGCCGAGCAAGGGATTTTGCCGGATGAGGTGATCGCCATTGGCGATCAGCACAACGATCTTTCCATGCTTCGTCTGGCCGGCCTCGGTGTGGCCATGGGTAACGGAGAAAAGGCGGTTCATGCCTGTGCCGACTGGGTGACGGGAAGCAACGACGAGGGCGGGGTGGTCGACGCTTTGCGAAGGTTTGTGCTGACACCTCAGGCGCATCCCGATAAAATGTGCGACTTTTGATTTACCGCAAGTGACGTTCCGCTGTTGATGTGGGGCGCCAACCCTATCGTTTCATTCGTATTCGTAATATCCCGGGAGTAGACATGATTTCCAACGATTCGCTGGCCAACGCGATCCGCGTGTTGTCCATGGACGCCGTACAAGCGGCTAATTCAGGGCACCCGGGTGCGCCGATGGGGATGGCGGAAATCGCCGTGGCTTTGTGGAATCGGCATTTGAAGCATAATCCGGCGGATCCGCAATGGTGCAATCGAGACCGTTTCGTGCTTTCGAATGGCCACGCCTCGATGTTGCTTTATTCCTTGCTGCATTTGACCGGTTACGATCTGCCGCTCGATCAACTTAAGAATTTCCGCCAGTTGCTGAGCAAGACCTCGGGCCATCCTGAATACGGTCACGCGCCAGGCGTCGAGACGACCACTGGACCCCTTGGTCAGGGGATCGCCAACGGTGTTGGCTTCGCCTTGGCTGAGAAGTTGCTCGCTGCCGAGTTCAATCGCGACGGTTTTCCGATTGTCGACCATTACAGCTATACCTTCATGGGCGATGGTTGCATGATGGAGGGGATTTCGCACGAGGTGTGTTCGCTTGCCGGCACCTGGAAACTCTCCAAACTGATCGCTTTTTACGACGATAACGGTATCTCGATTGACGGCGACGTCGAAGGTTGGTTTTCTGATGATACGGCCAAGCGTTTCGAAGCCTACGGCTGGAACGTCATCCGCGGTGTTGACGGTCACGACGTTGAAGCGGTTGACGCGGCCATCCGCGCCGCCAAGGCTCAGAATGAAAAACCAACGCTGATTTGCTGCAAGACTGTCATCGGTAAAGGGTCGCCGAACAAGGCCGGTGGTCACGACGTTCACGGCGCGCCGCTCGGTAAGGACGAAGTCGCCGCAACACGCGCCGCGCTTGGGATTGCCGGAGAAGCTTTCGAGATTTCTGATGAGGTGCGTAGCGCTTGGAATGCGCAAGCGTCCGGCGCCAAGGCTCAGGCCGACTGGCAGGCCTTGTTCGCCGAGTATCGTGCGGCTTTTCCGCAACTGGCGACCGAGTTTGTACGCCGTCTCAACGGAAAATTGCACGACAAGTATGAAGCCGAGACGGCTGAAGCGCTGCAGGTGATTGCCACCAAGGGCGAAACCCTTGCGACACGCAAGGCGTCACAGAACGCCATCCAGGCGCTGGCGCCGATCATGCCGGAATTTGTTGGCGGGTCCGCTGACCTGGCCCCGTCGAATCTGACGCAATGGAAAGGCTGTCGCGATCTCGATCCGGTGGCCATGGAACAAGGCGGCAACTACGTTCACTACGGCGTACGTGAATTCGGTATGGCCGCGATCATGAACGGCCTTGCCCTGCATGGCGGTTTGCGCCCCTATGGCGGTACCTTCCTGATGTTCTCCGAATACGCCCGGAATGCCATTCGTATGGCTGCGCTGATGAAGGTCAACCCGATCTACGTGTTCACACACGACTCGGTTGGTGTCGGCGAAGACGGTCCGACGCACCAGCCGGTCGAACAAACAGCGACGCTTCGCCTGGTGCCTAATCTTGATGTCTGGCGTCCGTGTGACAGTGTTGAGACCTTTGTAGCCTGGCAGGTTGCCATCGAAAACAAACAAACGCCGACGGCGCTTATCCTTTCTCGCCAGAACTTGCCGCATCAAACGCGCGACGAGGCTCAGCTGAAGGCGATTCGCCGTGGCGGCTACATGCTGAAGGACTGCGAGGGCACGCCGCAGGCCGTGATCATCGCCACGGGTTCCGAAGTCGCACTTGCCATTGCCGCGCAGCAGGCGCTGGCCGAAAAAGGCGTCGCTGTCCGTGTGGTTTCGCTGCCCTCGACCTTTGTCTTTGAACAGCAGGATGCTGCGTACCGTGACGCCGTCCTGCCGCGCAGTGTGCCCCGTGTTGCCGTCGAGGCCGGGGTGACCGCCGGTTGGTACAAATATGTCGGTCTGGAAGGCGCCGTCGTCGGGATCGACCGCTTTGGTGAATGCGGTCCCGCCGCGCAAGTGTTCGATTATCTCGGCATGACGGCGCAACGCGTCGTCGAGGCGGTCGAATCGGTCATCTGACACTCCCGGCTAATCACATTCGGATCATGGGCCCGGCCAATGCGCCGGGCCTTTTTTTGCTGTTCGGAAGGGGGGGCGGAAGTCAGGGCTAATTTCATCCTGACTCCCAGATTCTCTGAAAACCGGGATCAGTCCGGGCTGATTCAGTCGCGATGGCTTTCGATCGTCGAAGCTATCGCCTTCCCAAGGTCGGAGGTACTTGACGTGCCTCCCATGTCTGGCGTTCGTGGCCCAGACAACAGCACCTTGTTGATCGCGTGCATGATTTCGTCGTGGGCAGCCTTGTAGAGGGCGTTACCGTTACCCAGAAAATCGAGCATCATGGCGCCTGACCAGATCATGGCAATGGGGTTGGCGATGCCTTTGCCGAAAATATCCGGCGCCGAGCCGTGAACAGGCTCGAATAGCGAAGGATAATTTCGATCCGGGTTCATATTCGCAGAAGGCGCAATACCGATCGTTCCCGTACAGGCGGGACCCAAGTCAGAAAGGATGTCTCCGAACAAATTGGAGGCGACAACCACGTCGAAACGATCCGGGCTCAGGACAAATTGTGCCGTCAGAATGTCGATATGATATTTGTCCCAGCGGACGTCAGGGTAGTTTGCCGCCATGGCGGCAAGGCGCTCGTCCCAGTAGGGCATGCTGATGGCAATGCCGTTTGATTTGGTTGCGGACGTGAGATGTTTTTTGGGGCGCTGTTGCGCCAGACCGAAAGCATATTTGAGAATTCGATCGACCCCCTTGCGCGTGAAAATGGCTTCCTGAATGACGGTTTCTCTCTCCGTGCCCTCAAAAATACGGCCGCCAATCGACGAATATTCGCCTTCGGTATTTTCCCGGATGACGTAGAAATCGATGTCGCCGACCTGGCGATTGGCCAGCGGACAGGGAATGCCCGGCATCAACCGGACTGGGCGCACGTTGACGTATTGGTCGAAGTCGCGCCGGAATTTGAGCAGGGATCCCCATAGAGAAATGTGATCCGGGACTTTCTCCGGCCATCCGACGGCGCCGAAGTAGATGGCGTCGAAGTCTTTCAACTGTTCGAACCAGTCGGCCGGCATCATCTGGCCGTGCTGGAGGTAGTAATCGCAATGCGCCCAGTCGAACTCGGTAAATTCAAGTTCGAGATTGAACTTGCGACAGACCGCTTTGAGGACGCGAAGTCCTTCCGGCATGACCTCTTGTCCGATGCCGTCCCCTGCGATTACTGCGATTCTGTGTTTCATCACCACGTCCTCCAAATATTGAAAATATTTCGGCTAACAAGCTTAATGATCAACGAATTATTTACAATACACAAAATTTTTGTCTCAGTGGATACGAATCGTGAACAAAACGCCGGGTATCGATGATTTGCGCCTGTATTGCACCGTTGTCCGTCATCGGAGTTTTGCCGCCACAGCCCGCGAATTGGGGGTGTCGAAAGCTGTGGTCAGCAAGCGGATGGCCATTCTTGAGGCGGCGGTGCACGCGAAGTTATTGCATCGAACGACGCGGACCGTTTCGCTGACCGGCCAAGGCGAAATCGTTTATCAGTGGGCTCTGCGCATCCTTGAAGACGTCGAACAGATGAGCGACGCCTTGTTGCAGGAAAAAGCCGCGCCGCGCGGAAGGTTGCGCATCTGCAGCAGTTCCGGATTCGGACGGAATCGCTTGGCACCGGCGCTGTCAGAGCTGGCCCGTTGTTATCCCGAACTGGAAATCCATCTCGAACTTCTCGATCGAACGGTCGATTTGATCGAGGAAGGCTTTCAGATCGATATTCGGGTCGGTCAGGTTCGCGAGGGGCACGTGATCAAAAGACGCATCGCGTCCAATCGTCGGATTCTATGCGCCGCGCCGGCCTACTTGGCCCGCTTTGGTCCGCCCACTTGTCTCGACGACCTCAAACGGCATCGCTGCATCGCTATCCGGGAACGAGATCAAGAGTTCTGGCGTTGGGAGTTTTCCGGTCCAGAGGGCGTGGCCGCCGTCAAGGTGAGCGGGCCGTTGTCGGCGAATAGCGAGGTCGTCCGGCAATGGGCGATTGAAGGCCTCGGCATCATTCTGCGTTCCGAATGGGATGTTGAAAAGGCAATCAAAAAGGGGGAGTTGGTTCATCTGCTGCCCGACTATTCGCAGGAGGCCGATGTGTGGGCGGTCTTTCCGTCCAGCCTTTCTGTATCTGCCAAGACGCAAAATATGCGTTGAATTTCTCACGGAGTGGTTTGCGAGGGCGAGAAATCCCTAAGATTGACAGAAACCTGTCAAAAGCGAATTAACGTTTGCCAGCGGCTTACATGGGGGAATAAATCCGTCTGGAGAAACAAAGCAGCAACGGGCCATGAGGCCCTTACGCACAAGTCGTGGTCGTCTCGCAGAACGAATCGCCGTGGCCGCGTTAGCCCTGGGTAGTCTTCCTATCCTGCTTCTCCTGGCAAATCCTCTGCGCCAAAATCTGATCGGCGTACGGCAAGGGGCGTTGATTGGAGGAGTTCGTTCTGGCGAATTCGACTTAAGGTCGGCTTAAGGAAAAAATCTGAGCATGCGGTAATCGAATTCGCCACAGGTTTTCCGCCGTGCATTCTCTTCCCTCTTTCTCGCGCCTCAACCGTTTTTTTCTCCTGAGCTGGCTGTTGCTCGTGCTGCATGTCAGCACATTTACTGCCGCTCGTCAGTACGGAGACTTGCGGACGGCGTTATGGACGCTGTCAGTGACGTTGACCTACAGCGCTTTCTACCTTTTGCCGGCTTTTAGCCTGGGACATTTCGTCCGCTGGCTGGCCGCAAAGACAGTTCCGTCGAAGGCCGTTAGCCTCGGAACCGCTGCCTTCTTCATTGGCTCGACCGCGCTTACCCATACGCTGCTGTTCGCTGATTATGTGATTTTCTCGATGTATGGTTTCCACATCAACGGTTTTGTTGTCGATCTGGTATTGACGCCGGGTGGCATCGTTTCTCTCGGCGCCAGTCTAGGCACGCAGCTTACGGCAACGGTGATTTCTCTGGGGTTGCTCGCGCTGCAGGCCTTCTGCTATTTCTGGCTGACGCCGCGTTTTGAGGCGTTGACGTCCCGCTTTCCCCGCCTGAAATGGCGCTGGTTTGTGGCTGTCCTGCTCAGCTTTTCCTTTGGCGAGCGCCTGGCCTATGCGTACAGCGCGGCCGCAGATTTCCGGCCGATTGTCTTTGCTAGCGAACGCTACCCGTTCTACTTGCCGATGACCGCGCACAAGCTCGCTAAGAAACTCGGGATCGAAGACAGGGCGCTGTCAGGTTCCGGCATTGAGGTCAAGGGCGATTTTCTGAAATACCCTCTGGCGCCGCTGGTCATCGAACCCCCGGCGCGGCCACCGAACGTCGTTTGGCTGGTCGCCGAGTCGTTGCGCTTCGACATGCTCGATCCGCAAATCATGCCGAGGTTGTGGGATTTTTCACAGGATGCTTTGCGCCTTGAAAAGCATTACAGCGGCGGTAACCTGACCCAGATGGGCGTGTTTTCGATGTTCTACGGCTTGTACAGCACCTACTGGTTTTCGATGCTCGACAGCCGCCGTTCGCCGGTGTTGATGGACGTGATGCAGAAGGAAAACTATCAGTTCGGCCTGTACACCAGTCAGCGTTTCACTTTTCCGGCCTTTGACAAGACGATCTTCGTCAATATGAAACCGGCCGACATGCATGAGCGTTCCGGCGGCGGCGAGCCGTGGCAGCGTGACCGGACCAACATCGACGAGATGCTCGATTTCATCGGTCGCCGCGATGCCAACCGCCCGTTCATGACTTACATGTTCTTCGAGTCGACGCATGCCAACTATAACTTCCCGCCGGAATCCGTGATCGCCAAGCCGTATCTTGAGGACCTAAATTATCTGACGACCGATTTCACGGCCGAGATCAACAAGATCAAAAATCGATACATCAACGCCGCGCATTATGTCGACCGGCAAATTGGGCGAGTCATCGATCACCTGCGCCAGCAGAAGTTGCTCGACAACACGATCGTCATTGTCCTCGGCGATTACGGTGAAGAATTCATGGAACGCGCGCGCTGGGGGCATAGCGCCGAGTTCAATCGTTTTCAGACGAGCACTCCGGCCGTCATCTGGGTGCCTGGCCAGAAGTCGCGTGTCGTTAACGGGATTACCAGCCACCTCGATATTCCGGCGACTTTGCTGCCGTTGCTTGGTGTGAAGAATTCCCCTTCCGATTATTCGCTTGGCTACAACCTGCTCGCTCCAGATTATCAGCGCGACTTTGCGGTGGCCGGCGACTGGAACCGCATTGCCTATCTTGGCAACGAGCTGAAGATTTCATTTCCGGTCAATGCCAGTGGCTCCATCAAGAACGAAGTAACCGATGGCGACTACTGGCCGCTGAAGGACGCGGTAACAGCTCGCTCGGCGATTCGGCCGGTGATGGTCGAGATGATGAAAAACTTGTCGCGATTCATTGAGCAGCAGGGTTGAAACCAGCAACACGAAAGGACGATATGAGAGAAGCGACCCACGTTCCGCATTACGCGTTTTCGGAAAAGTACGACATCGAGCATGCCCGAAATTATTTCGAGAAACACAACGCCGGCTTGCGCCAGCGGCTAACAAACTGGCGCGAGCAGGGCATGGCGCGGCAGGCACTGGCCATGGCCGGCCGGCCGCGATCGGTTCTCGATCTGCCTTGCGGCACCGGCCGCTTTGGGGAAGTACTGGCCGAAGAGGACGGTCGCCGGATCAACGTCGCGGACAACAGCCGGCATATGCTCGATGTCGGCCTGGCGCTGCGTTCGCCCCAGGTAGTGCGTCGCCTTGGCGACGTCATTCATTGTTCGGCATTTGATACCGGTTTGCCCGACGATTACGTCGAATGCGTGTTCTGCTTCCGGCTGTTGCACCACATCGATCAAAGCGCTGATCGGGTCAGGATGCTGAAGGAATTCGCGCGCATCAGTTCCGGTACCGTCATCGTCTCGCTGTGGGTCGATGGCAACTACCGTGCTTTCCGGCATCGAATCAAACGGGCGCGGCAGGTTCGCGAAAACGGTCCACGGCCGTACAACCGGCATGTCGTCCGGCGCGCCGATATCGAGGCTGATTTCGCTGCCGCAGGGTTGAGCATTGTCGGCCATATGGATCTGCTGAAATTCTGGGAAAAATGGCGCGTATACGTGCTATCTGTCGGGTGATCCGCTTAGTGCAATGCCTGACTTCAGGCTGGGCATCCTGCCTCTACCCGTGCCAAGTAAAAAAGCGGACAATTTCAGTCTGTGACACCCGGATTGGATCGGCCCTGGCCGCGAACTGGCCTGCGGCCGACGCTAGGAGATTCGGGTGATGTCGGTTGAGCGGGAGGGGGTTGAAGACGTGCGTATATTGCTGGTCGAGGACGAAGCATTGCTTGGTGACGGTATCCATGCCGGCTTGGCCTTGGCTGAGTACGCGGTGGATTGGGTACGCGACGGTGAAGCTGCGCGACTGGCGTTGCTCGACCATCAATACGATGTTTGCGTGCTCGACCTCGGCTTGCCGAAGCGTGACGGTCTTTCCGTGCTGAGGGAACTGCGCGGGAGAGGCAGTCGCTTGCCGGTACTGATCCTGACGGCGCGCGATGCGAGCAGCGACAAGGTGGCTGGGCTTGACGCTGGCGCCGATGATTATCTGACCAAGCCGTTTGATCTCGAGGAATTGCTCGCCCGGTTGCGTGCGCTGGTTCGACGTGCCGCCGGCGAGGCGCGGCCGGTCCTCGAACACGCGGGTGTTGTCCTTGATCCGGCAGCCAGGCAAGTAACGTTTCAAGGCCGCCCAATGACACTTTCGGCACGTGAATATGCCCTGCTGGAAGACCTCCTGCGCCACAAGAATCACATCCGTACACGTGCCCAGATCGAGGAAAGCCTTTACGCCTGGGGGGAGGAAACCGGGAGCAATACCGTCGAAGTATTCGTACACAACCTGCGCAAGAAGTTCGGCGCTGATTTCATTCAGACGGTGCGCGGCATCGGCTATCGGCTTGGTGGCGCCTGTTGATGGCCAGCCCCCGCGTGCTTTCGCTGCGCTGGCGGTTGCTGCTGCTCGTCTCGGTAGCTTCGCTGGTGATCCTAGTGCTGGCATCTGTGCTCAGTTCACGGCGGGCACGGCACGAGGTGCAGGAGTTGATGGACGACCAGATGGCGAAAACCGCCCAGCTGATGCTCGCCGAAGCGATGGATGGCGAGCATCGCCTGGCGGACTTGCCATCGCGCATTGCCGGGATTCGTGGACTGCATCCGCGGCGCAATCGGCTGACCCTCGAATACCAGATTGGACGGGCTGATGGCACTGTTCTGGTTCGTTCTGCGCAGGCGCCGTCGATACCGATTTCCGGCGCACTCGGTTACACGACTGTCGTGCATGACGGCCATCCGTGGCGTAGCCTGATCCTGGAAACTGCCGAAAGCTCGTTCCGCATCCAGGTCATCGAGTCGATTCCGCGGCGCGACAAGGAGGCGCTCGAGATCGCGGCCAAGACGGTGCAGCCACTGGCCCTAATCTTCCCGCTGCTGCTGGCCGCCATCTATTTTTCGGTGCGGCGGGGTCTGAAACCGCTCGATGATCTCACCTCCGAAGTCACGACCCGTTCGTCGGACAACCTGACGCCGCTGGCCGATCGCGCCATTCCGCGCGAGGCGCAGGCGCTGGTTGCGGCACTCAACCGCCTACTGTACCGGTTGGGACTTTCGCTCGAAAACGAGCGACGTTTTACCGCCGACGCCGCGCATGAACTGCGAACGCCGCTGGCTGCCGCCCGCATCCAGGCGCAGGTGGCGCTGCGAAGCACCGACGAGAAAAAGCGTTGGCACGCCCTGACGCAGACTGTGGCCGGTCTCGATCGGGCGACGAGACTGGTCGAACAGTTGCTGCGGCTGGCTCGACTCGATCCGTTGGCACGCCTTTCTTCGCCGCAGAAAGTCGATCTGATCGAACTGTCCCGGCGTGTTGTCGCTAGCATTCTCGATGCAACGCCGCAGGCCCGGATCGGTGTCGAAGTCGGTGAAAAGGTCTGCGTCGTCGAAGGCGATGCCGATTTGCTCGAAATCGCTTTGCGCAACCTGATCGACAATGCCGTCCGCTATTCGCCGGCAGGAAGCGAAGTTACCGTTTTTCTGCAGGCTGACAACACCGTTCTGCGCCTCGGTGTTCGCGACAGTGGTCCAGGGGTTGCCGTCGCGGAACTGCCGCAACTCGTCGAACGTTTTTATCGCGGTACGTCCGCGAGCGCCGAAGGTTGCGGCCTGGGGTTGACCATCGTCCGGCGTATTGCCGATCTGCACGACGCCGAGCTTGAACTGCGTAATCGGGAAACGGACGGTCGCGTCGTTGGCTTTGAAGCCATCTTGTGCTGGGCGGCCGATGCATGCATTGACGGAGCGCCGCGCGTGGAGAAGCCGACCGAGTTGCGGTAAAATTCGGATCCCTTCACGAAGAGGGGGCTTCCCTCTTCTCACGTATATTTCTTATCGCATTCCGGATCTCGACATGACGGCACAAATTCTCGACGGCAACGCACTCGGACAAAAACTGCGGGCCGGTTTCAAGCAAAGGGCGGAGGAGCTCGCTGCACAAGGCATGCGTCCTGGGCTGGCCGTGATTCTCGTCGGTGAGGATCCGGCGTCGCAGGTTTATGTGCGCAATAAGGTCAACGCCTGCGCCCAGGCCGGTTTCCATTCCGAAAAGCACGTTTATGCCGCCGACGTCGATCCGAAGGTGGTTTTCGACAAGATCGCCGAACTCAATGCCGATCCGAAAATCCACGGTATTCTCGTGCAACTCCCCTTGCCGAAGCACTTCGACGCGGATGCCGTGCTCGATGCCATCGCCGCCGAGAAGGACGTCGATGGTTTCCGCGCCGAGAACGTTGGTGCGTTGATGCAGGGGCAGCCTTGTTTTATCCCCTGCACGCCGTACGGCGCCATGAAATTCTTCGAAGAGGCCGGTGTCAGTCTCAAGGGAAAGGAAGCTGTTGTTGTCGGGCGCTCGAATATCGTCGGCAAGCCGATGGCCATGCTGCTCATGCACGCCGGGGCCACAGTCACGGTGTGCCACTCTCAGACGCAGGATCTCAAGGCGCACTGTTTGCGCGCGGACATCCTGGTGGCGGCGGTGGGGCGGCCGAAGATGATTACCGGCGATATGGTCAAGCCCGGTGCCGTCGTCATCGACGTTGGCATCAACCGTTTGCCGGACGGCAAGCTGTGCGGCGACGTCGATTTCGAGTCGGCGAAGGAAGTCGCCTCGTTCATCACGCCGGTGCCCGGTGGCGTCGGCCCGATGACGATCACCATGCTGCTCGCGAATACTTTAGAAAGCGCGGAACGCGCCGTGAATGCTTGATATTGATTTCTTAGGAGAAAATCATGGTTAAACATCCTCTTGTTGGCATCGTGATGGGCTCGGACAGCGACTGGCCGGTAATGCGCGCTTGTGCCGAGACGCTGAAAAAATTCGATATTCCGTATGAGGCCAAGGTGTTGTCGGCGCACCGCACGCCGGATGCGGCGCTGGATTACGCAGCCAGCGCGCAGGATCGCGGTGTCAAGGTCCTGATCGGCGCCGCTGGCGGTGCCGCACATCTGGCTGGCGTGCTGGCCGCCAAGACCGAGTTGCCGGTGCTCGCCGTGCCGATGCCGTCCAAGCATCTGCAGGGGCTGGATTCCTTGCTGGCCATGGTGCAGATGCCGGGCGGCATTCCGGTCGCCACTTTTGCCATCGGTGAGGCCGGCGCAGTCAATGCCGCCCTGTTCTCGGTGGCGATGCTGGCGCTGGGCGATGCAGGATTGGCGAAGAAACTTTCCGAATTCCGTGCGGCGCAGACCGATAAGGTGCTGTCGAAGAGTCTGCCGGATCACCCCTGAGCTGTATGTTGCTCGATCACGAAGCGCATGAATAGAACCAAGATCGAATTGATTTTCTTTGTGAACTTCGTGGTTGAATTGACTTGGGCGACGGTGCAATGACGCATTGTTTTGATCGGGCCGTCGAGTTGTTGCAGGCGGGCGAGCTCGTCGCGTTTCCTACGGAGACGGTCTATGGCCTCGGGGCCGATGCGGCCAACCCCGAAGCCGTGGCGAAAATTTTCGCCGCCAAGGGGCGGCCTGCCGATCATCCGCTGATCGTGCATCTTCCTGGCGATGCCTATCTCGAACAATGGGCGCAGGATATTCCCGCGCAGGCGTGGGAACTCGCTGAGGCCTTCTGGCCCGGTCCGCTGACGCTGATCCTCAAGCGCGCTCCCGGTGTGCCGCATGCGGTGACCGGCGGCCAGGAAACGGTCGGGGTGCGCGTCCCGTCGCATCCGGTCGCTCTGGAATTACTCCGCGCTTTTGCTCAGGCCGGCGGCGGTCGAAAGGGCATGTGCGGCATCGCGGCGCCCTCCGCCAATCGTTTCGGGCGCATCAGCCCGACGGAGGCCGCGCATGTGCATCAGGAGCTTGGCGAGGCGGTGGCCCTGGTGATCGACGGGGGGCCGTGCCCGGTCGGCATCGAGTCGACCATACTCGACTTGTCTCGTGACGACGCGGTCCCGCGTTTGTTGCGTCCGGGGCATGTCACGCCGGAACAAATTGCCGCAGTCATCGGGGTCATGCCCGAGTTGCCCGGGCGGCAGACCGGGAGCGTCTCGCCGCGCGTTTCCGGTGCTCTCGATGCGCACTATGCGCCGCTGACGCCGATGCGCATCGTGGCGCGGGATCAATTGCCGCGTGAGATGGATGAAGCGCAAAGTTTAGGAAAGACCTGTGGGGTGTTGGCCCATGGGGAAGGTTTCAGAGGCGCCACGCCGCATGCGCTGTGCTGCTTGCCGGACGATGCGGAAGGTTACGCGCGTGGCCTGTACGCGGCCTTGCGCGAACTCGACCAGGCCGGGACGGATCTGATTCTCGTCGAGGCGATTCCCCAGAACGAACGCTGGGCTGCAGTCGCCGATCGTCTACGCCGTTCAGCCTGTGGTTCCGGGGTCGTCTGATTCGCCGGATGTGGCTGAATTGAAGCCCTAGCGCGGGACTTCGAGTTCCGCCCGGTTGCGTCCCTTGCTTTTCGCCCGGTACAGCGCTTCGTCGCTGCGCTTGATGAATGCGTTCGCATCGTCGCCCGACCGGAATTCGGCGACGCCTAAACTGACGGTAATGTGGCCGACAGTTTTGAAATCATGCTTTTCGATCGCCTGACGGATTTTTTCAGCCAGTACTCGGGCGCCGTCCAGTTGCGTTCCCGGACAGACGACGACAAATTCCTCGCCGCCGTAGCGAGACAAGAGATCGACGTCGCGGACGGTTCTGCTGACGATGTCTGTCGCCGTCTTCAGCGCGATATCGCCGACATCGTGGCCGTAGCGATCATTCACCGCCTTGAAGTGGTCGATGTCGAAGAGGATCAGCGACAGCGGCTGCCTGTAGCGTTCCACTTTCTTCATCTCGCTGTCCAGAACCATGAGCAGCTTTCTCCGGTTCGGGACGCCGGTCAGCGGATCGACTTCGGCGAGGTCGCGTAACTGCGCTTCAATCAGCTTGCGGCTAGCGATTTCGCCTTGCAGAAGCGTGTTCGTTTCTTCGAGGCGCTTTGCCTGATCCTGTTGACGATGGATGATGCCCTGCAGTTTCCCGGCCATACGGTTGAACGCCCGCGACAAAAGTCCGATCTCGTCCTCGTGTTCGACCGTGGCTCGACGCGCCAAGTCGCCGGAGGCAATCGCTTTGGCCGTTTCGGTCA
This sequence comes from uncultured Propionivibrio sp., assembly GCA_964575415.1. Lineage (GTDB taxonomy): Bacteria > Pseudomonadota > Gammaproteobacteria > Burkholderiales > Rhodocyclaceae > Propionivibrio. The sequence continues at coordinate 49,994 of CAZNQL010000010.1, read as the reverse complement.
ATTGAGAGACCGGCTGGAGCGCGCGACGGATGAGGATCACGGAGAGGATCAGTAAAACGATGGCGCCGCTGGCAAGAATAATGTGCGAAATGTTACGGAAGGTCAAGAGCGGGGAGAGAATTTCCTCCTGCGCTTGCTGGACGATGATTCCCCAACCGTTGTTCAAGGCGCTGACATAGGCTTCCCAGCGGACGCCGTCGGCATCGATGTAGGCGATGGCGCCTTCGCGGCCCTGGCGCAGGGCGGCAATCGGCGGGCTGTTGCCAATGTCGCGGAGTTCGGCGGTATAGGCCGCGACGGGGTGGGCGATGACCTTGTTTTGCGCGTCGACGATAAAGGCGAAGCCTGTTTTGCCGATGCGCATCGAATGCACGTCGCGGCTCAGTTCGTTCAGGTAGCCGGAGAACATGCAGACGCCGAGGATGTTGCCGCCGCCGTCCCGGATCGGCATGGCGACGACCAGCGCCGGTTCACCGCCGGTGCGGCCAAGCAGGCTCTGGAAGGCCGTCCAGCCCGACCGGGCTTCCTGGAACCAAGGTCGATCGTGATAGTCAGCCGCAGGCTTGTCGTCGCTACGGGCGACGTTTTTGCCTTGCAGATCGGTGATGCTGACCAGATAAACGTACTTGTAAATGCCGCCGATTCTTTCGAGATGCGGTTTTTGGCGTTCGGCGTTCATGCTGATGATGTCAGGGTGATTGGCGATTTCGGTCAGCGTCCGAACATGGAAGTCGAGCCAGATTTGCGCGGTTTCGGCGAGTTTCTGATTGAGCAGGCGTAAACGCTCGTCGGCATCCTGACGCATCTGACTCGCGGCGATATGCGTGACCAGATAGGTAATCGCGATCAGCAGCGGAATGGAGACGATCAGGGTAAGAATGGAAAGGCGCGCTTTCAGCGATACGCGCTTAACCCCCTTGGCGACTTTCGAACACCAAGCTTGCTTTTCCTGTAGTTGGTTATTCTTGGAGGCGTTCATGATCGTTCTCCCACGCATTCCACCACCCTGAATCCACTATACGCCGACCGCCGCGTTTGCGATGTGAAATTGTTGGCGCCCTTTCAAATCGACGCGTTATCCCGTTGGTCTTGTTCCGGTTCGTTTCAGGTGAGCTGTCGATGGCTTGCAAGCTTGCGCGATGGAGGAATGAATGGAACTGCCGCCTAAACCCGGATGGGGCGCCGGTTTCCAGACCGGAACCCCGATGCGGGCGGGTGCCGCCGCCATGGTTTGGGGACTTCAGTCGGATGGTCGTGCTGACGCGCCGCGCCTGAGTCGGTCGTCGTTACAGCGCGGCTTTTTTAGCGGCGAGGCGCGCGTCGAATTTGGCTTTGTTGATGATGAAACGCTCGTGCCGTCCCTTGGCAATGCGGTCCTTGCCGTCGTCCGCTTCGACCGCGAAGATCAGTTTTTTCCCCTCCACCGCGAGCAGTTCGACCCTGACCGTGACTTCGAAGCCGGGCGGCGTTGCTGCCTCGTGGCTGACGTCGATATGGGTGCCGACGCTTTGCTCCTGTGGCCAGTCGAGATGAGGTTTGATGGCCAGGATACAGGCCCATTCGAGCAGGCCGACCATAAAGCTGGTAGCGAAGACTTCAGGCATGATCCGGAATTCTTCGGCTTCCGGGTAGAGTGCCGGGACGGTTTTCGTCGCCGGGATGACAAATTTGTGTTCATGTCGGAGCCCGGGTTGGAGGGTGTCTTTCATCGTATTCACCTGTCGATGTTGCTGGGAACTGAGGGGGTGTGCAAAGTATCCTCGACAGACAATTTCCGGTCAATTCAGCATCGCGGTTTCCCGTCTGTGCCAATGAGGGCTTACGCGATCATGGGGTTCGGAAGTAAACTCCGTCTTCGGTTTTTTCTCCATTCCGACTTGGATGCCATGATGACGCTTTCCACGTTATTTGAGGGCCTGGAACCCGCACCCGTCTGGGCGCATTTCGCTACTTTGTGTGCCATCCCTCGACCGTCCAAAGGGGAGGGGCACCTGCGTGAGCATTTGCTGCGCTGGGCCAGTGCGCGTGGACTAGAAACGCAGGTTGATGCTGTCGGCAACCTGATCCTGCGCAAGCCGGCAAGCGCCGGGCGCGAATCGGCCCCCGGCGTCGTCCTGCAGGCGCATCTGGACATGGTGTGCCAGAACAATGCCGATACGCTGCACGATTTTCTGCACGATCCGATTCGACCCGTCGTGCGCGACGGCTGGTTGCTCGCCGAGAACACGACGCTGGGCGCCGACAACGGCATCGGTGTCGCCTTGGCCCTGGCCGCGCTCGAGGACGACAGTCTGGCGCACGGGCCGCTGGAGGCGCTGTTGACCGTCGACGAGGAGTCCAGCATGGGCGGTGCGCGCGGACTCGCGGCGGACGCGCTACAAGGGCATTTGCTACTCAATCTCGACACCGAGGAATGGGGTCAGTTCTATCTTGGTTGTGCCGGCGGCGTCGACGTCAATGTGCGGCGTACGGGGGCGGCTGAAGCGCCTCCCGTTGCCGGAACGGCAGTGCGCATCGACCTGCGCGGGTTGCGCGGCGGTCACTCCGGGATCAATATCCACGAAGGGCGCGGTAACGCGATCAAATTACTGGTGCGCATGTTGCGCCGGATCGAAGACCGCTGGGAGATGCGGCTGGCGGCACTGCACGGCGGCACGGCGCGCAACGCGCTGCCGCGCGAAGCCTTCGCCACGGTCAGCCTGCCGGCTTCCGCGGTAGCCGACCTTGAGGTGCTACTCAACGAAATGCAGACCGAATTGCGCCGGGAACTGGCCGGGATCGACGAGGGGGTGAGTGTTTCCTTCGCGCCGTGCGCGATCGAGCGCGTGATGTCCCTTGCCGGGCAGCGGTTCTGGCTCGACGCCTTGCAGGCGGCGCCGCACGGCGTGAAAGGCATGAGCGAGGAGGTGCCTGGCATCGTCGAAACGTCCAATAATCTCGGCGTCGTCGATCTCGGGCTGGATTCCGGGTCGTGCAATTTCATGGTGCGTTCGTTGGTCGATCGTAGCGGGGTCGAACTGGCGCGGGAAATCGCCAGCGGGTTCGAGCAGCCCGGCGTATTCGTCGAGGTGGACGGGCATTATCCGGGCTGGACGCCGAATCCGTCCTCGCCGCTGCTGGCGCTTTGCCGGCAGGTGTATCGCGACACGTTCGGCGACGAGGCGGCGACGCAGGTGATCCACGCCGGCCTCGAATGCGGACTGATCGGCGCCAGGTATCCGGGGATGGACATGATTTCCTTCGGGCCGACGATCCACGGCGCGCATGCGCCGGGCGAGGCGGTCGAACTGGCCTCGGTCGAGCGTTGCTGGCGATTGCTCGTAGCGATCCTGGCACGGATTGAATAATGGAGGTTGCGATGATAATTGAGAAAAAACGGGTCGCATGTGCCGTCGTCGGCGGTTTGCTCGCTTTCGCCTTGCCGGCTTCCGCGAATGCCGAGCAGGTGGTTTGCCATTACACCTATGGTGGCGAAAGCGGAGAGTTAACGGCCGACCCAGTCGGTTCTCCCTATAACGTGAAAGGCATCCCGGTCGGTTCGTATTTCCGGTTCCGGGTGGTATTCCGCGATCAGCCGGCCGATCTGGCCTCGATCAAGGTCTATGTCTATTTCGATCGCGAGCCAGCGTTTATGCCGATCCATCAGGCGACGTATCCTTATCCGCCGCCAGAATCATCATCGCCTGGCTACGGTTTTACCGGACGGCATTTCATTTATGAACCGAGGAGCGGCAGCGAGTCGCAATATTGGTGCCGGTTGGCGCAGCCATTGCCGGTCGCCCCATCGTCAGGCGCGGGGAGCGGACAATGAAACGATTCTTATGCATGCTGTGTTTTGCATTGGCTTATTCGTTGGCGCAGGCCGAGTCGTTGCGGCTGGTCTTTGCCGGCGATGTCATGCTCGATGATGGCCCGGGCCGGGTCGTCGCTTCCGGGCGCGATCCGCTTGCTGCGTTCGACGCGATTCTGCGTGACGCCGATTTCTCGATTGGCAATCTGGAATGTCCGATTGCGACAACCGGCGAGCCGTTGGAGAACATGATTTATACCTTCCGAGCCGAGCCGAGGGTGCTTCCCGTCCTCCAGGAACGATTCGGCGCCGTGTCCGTCGCCAACAATCATTCAGGCGATTACGGTCCGGAGGCTTTTCAGGAAACCTTGGGGCATCTCGCTTTGACCGGAATCCGTTATTTCGGCGGGGGGAACGATCTGGCGGCCGCGCACGAGCCGCTATGGGTTGAGCGGAATGGGCTTCGTGTGGCCGTGCTCGGTTACAACGAATTCAAGCCGCGATCGTTTGAGGCCACTGCCGATCGTCCGGGCATCGCCTGGAGCGAATACGATCAGGTGGTCGCCGACATTCGCGCTGCTCGCGCTGCGGGGGCCGATCTCGTGATCCCGTTCATGCATTGGGGGTGGGAGGGGGAGCCTGAACCGGATGCGCGGCAACGGCAACTCGCGCGCCGCATGATCGACGCTGGCGCAGACGTCGTTGTTGGCGGACATCCGCATATCACACAAGGAGCTGAATATTATCGGGGCAAGCTGATTGTCTATAGCTTGGGGAATTTCGTCTTTGACGGCTTCGATTCTCCGGCCGGCAAACGGGGGTGGTTGCTGCGCCTGACGCTCGATCGCGGGGGGTGCTGGCGTGGGATACGCTGGCCGCGCAAATGGACGAGGAGGGAACGCCGTATCCGGTGTCCGGTGCCTTTACGCCTTGCGGGACACGGGAAACTGTCGAAGCCGCAGGCGCGAAGGGAGAGGTTCCAGAGATCAAAATGTGCGCCAACCCTTAGGCCAAGTTTCAAAAGGCGGTGTTCGAAATCGATTCGCTAGTGACATTTTTGGAGAAGCAGCGGCGCCTCTTGGCGCCAGGGGATAGCCGGAGGCTTTATTTCTGTATTCGCACCGGTTTATTGAAGGGGCGCTGGAGTGCGCCTGATTGACGCGTCGATGCTAATATCCTCGGCTTGTATTCATGGCCGCGTCAGGCCGCCTGCCGTTTTGCGAGGAGATGTCATGTCAGAGAACAGTCCTAAGGAATTATTTCTCGGCCGGCAACCGATTCTGGATCGCGACCAGAAATTATTCGCCTATGAGCTGCTCTTCCGCAGTTGCTCGGCAGACAAAGGCAATTTCGCCAGTTTTCATGATGGGAATCAGGCGACGGCCACGGTCATCACCAACGCCTTTGCCGAGTTTTCGATGGCCGAGGCGCTGGGCCCGTATCAGGGATTCATCAAGGTTGATCAGGGGCTTCTTTCCAGTGACCTGATTTACGCATTGCAGGCACATTCTGTAGTGCTGGAAGTCCTGGATACCGTAACGTCGATACCGGAAATGCTGGCACGCTGCGAGGAGCTGCGCGGTGCCGGTTATATCCTTGCTGTGAACGAGCAGTCTGAATCGCTCGATCAATCGCGTCCTCTGCTGGCGCTGGCCGAGGTGATCAAGGTCGATATCAGTCGGATCGATCCGGTTCGGCTTGAGCAACTGGTCCAGAATCTCAAGCCCTTGCACAAGACCCTGCTCGCCGAAAAGGTGGAGAGTGTCGATCAGATGAGGCTTTGTCGCCGGCTCGGATTCGACCTGTTCCAAGGTTATTTCTTTGCCCGGCCGACGGTCATTCAGGGGCGGCGCCTGCAGACTTCCGAGCTTTCGCTGCTGCGCCTAGTCGGTTTGTTGAGCCAGGAGGCCGATAGTGCCGAAATCGAAGCGGTGTTCAAGCAGGAGCCGGTACTGACTTTCAATTTGTTGCGTTTGACCAATTCGGCGGGAAGCGGCATGGCGAGTCGGATTACGTCGATCGGTCATGCCATTAGCCTGCTTGGCCGTCGTCAGTTGCTACGCTGGTTACAGTTGTTGCTTTACAGCAGTGCGCCTGGTTCCGCTGCCGTCAACCCCCTTTTGCAGTTGGCGGCGACACGGGGACGTTTGATGGCCTTGCTTGCCGAATGTCTGCCAAGAGAAAGTCAATCAGCGAAAGATTTCGCCGATCAGGCTTACATGACCGGCATTCTGTCACTCATGCCTGCGCTGGTCGGCGGAAGGGTCGAGGATGTTCTCGTCCAGGTGCCTCTGGTCAAAGGGGTGCATGAAGCCTTGGTGTCGCGTCAGGGCAAACTCGGGGATTTGCTTCGGCTTGTCGAGGCCCTCGAAGAGGATGGTTCGGCGAGTACTGTGAAAAGCCTGCAACGCTTGCCTGAAATCGATGCCGGGACCGCCAATGCTTGCCTTGCCAAAGCACTGGCCTGGGCCAATAATCTGGGCCGCGAATCTGTCTGAGATGTTTTTGACATGTTGAATGGGGGCGGAATAGCCAATGCCTAATTCTCAAACTTTCCTTGGTCGGCAGCCGATTCTGGATCGTGACCAGCAATTGCTGGCTTACGAATTGCTCTTCCGGAATGGGCCGCTGGGAAGTGGCAACCGTGCGGATATCCTGAATCCGACGCATGCCACGGCGACCGTTGTCGCCAATGTCTTTGCCGAATTTTCCGTGAATGACGCGCTTGGCCCCTATCAGGGATTTATCAATGTCGACCATGATTTTCTGTTCAGCGATCTGATCGAGGTCTTGCCGCCGCACCTGGCGGTTCTTGAAATTCTGGAGAGCGTCGAGCCCTCGGCGGAGGTTGTCGAGCGCTGCCAGCAATTGCGAGACAAGGGGTTTACGCTGGTGCTCGATGACGTCATCGAGGTCGCGGAGGAAAATCGACCTTTGCTGGCCTTGGCGGATATCATCAAGGTCGACATCATGAAGCTTGATGCCGATCAGTTGCGTGCCCTGGTCGACGAACTGCGGTGCTTCGGAAAGAAATTGCTGGCCGAAAAAGTGGAAACCGTCGAGCAATTCGAGTTGTGCAAGGCACTGGGGTTTGAACTTTTTCAGGGGTACTTTTTTGCCCATCCGGTGGTGATCGTCGGCAAGAAGATCAATCCGACCCAGGTGACGCTTCTTCGGTTATTGAGCCTGATCATGCAGGATGCGGAAACATCGGAGATCGAGAATGCATTCAAGCTGGAGCCTGGATTGGTCGTCAATTTGCTGCGTTTAACCAATTTCGTCAGCTGTGGGCTGTCGATCAAGGTGACCTCCTTGCGTCATGCCATCACTGTCCTTGGTCGCCGGCAGTTACAGCGTTGGTTGCAACTTCTGATTTATACCGGATGTGATCGCTCGGAATTGGGGGTAAATCCGCTGCAGCAACTCGCAGCGACACGTGGGCGCTTGATGGAATTGCTATCTGCCCGTGTACAGGTTCGTGATCACGAATTTTCCGACCAGGCATTCATGGTTGGCATCATGTCCTTGATGCCGACGCTTCTTGGCATGGCGATGGAGGATATTCTCGACCAGTTGCCGGTCGCGCAACGCGTTCGGCAGGCCTTGTCCAGTCGTGGCGGTGCGCTCGGGCATCTGTTGCATCTGGTGGAATGTACCGAATTGACGGATCTTGATCCGCTGGAGGAGGCGTGTTCGCGACTTCCTGGACTGACTACGGAATGCCTTGCCGACTGCCTGGCCGATGCCATGTACTGGGCAAACAATCTGGGGCAGGAGCGTGTGAAAGAAACGGCGGTTTCAGCTTGAGGTCTGCACTATCCTGAATACATGAACGCTCAGACCCTGCAAGATTTGTTTGTCAGTCGCCAACCGATCCTTGATCGAAAGGAGGATTTGGTCGGTTATGAATTGTCGTTGCTGCCGAAGTGTGACGATAGGTGCGGTCAGGATCGCGCTCAGGTTGCAACACTGGTGTGCGCGGCGTATTCCGAATTCGGGATGTCGGGGGCTTTGGGACTGAACCGGGCTTATCTGCCTGTCGATCCGATATCGATTCATGATGCAGCTATCGAGTCGCTGCCAGCGGATGGGGTGGTGCTGGAACTTGATTTTCCGCCGCATACCGCTCCCGATGAGCGGACATTGGAGCGTTGCCGAAAGCTTCGTGAGCGAGCCTACTTGCTGGCTTTGACCGATTACGACGGCCTGGACGAGCGAACCCGACCTTTGCTGACCCTCGTCGATGTGGTCAAGATCGACGTTGGACGGCATGATGAAAGCGGAATGGTCGGGTTGGCCGGTTCGTTGTCCCGGCTTCCCGTCCAGTTGCTGGCGCAAAATGTTGACAGTCGGGAAAGTCTGGCGCGCTGCCAGAAAATCGGCTTTCATCTTTTCCAGGGCAATTTTTTTGCCGATACCGAAATTGTCAGCGGCCGGCGTTTGTCCTCGTCCCAGGCCAGCCTGATTCGGTTGATCAATCTTGCTGGCCGGGATACGGATACGGATGAACTCGAAAAAGGCTTCAAACACGAGCCGGCGCTGGCGGTCAATCTGCTACGCCTCGTCAATTCAGCCGGGTACGGCTTGACGCGGCAGATCGGGTCCTTGCGTCATGCCATCACCTTGCTTGGACGGCGCAAACTGCAACGGTGGTTGCAGTTGCTGCTCATGACACCGGAAGGCCCGAATTCGAATCTCGGGCGTTCGGTTTTGTTGCAGGTTGCCGCCTTGCGCGGGCGAATGATGGAAATGCTGGTTGATGCGTTGGCGCCGCGTAACAATGTGCTGGCCGATCAAGCGTTCATCACGGGCATCATGTCAATGATGCCGACAGCCTTGGGGCTGCCGCTCGATGAGATCATTGCGCAGATTTCTCTCGAACCCGATATCACGCGGGCGCTAATTTCTCATGAGGGCATTCTTGGGCAGACGCTGGCTTTGCTCGAATACTTCGACGCCGAAGACGCCGAAAACTGTGATGCCGTGCTTTCCTCGTTGGGACTCGACAGTGCGCATCTCAATATCTGCTTGGTCGAATCCTTGCGCTGGGTTAACAGCGCGGTCGAGTAAGCGCGTCGCCAAGCCTTTTTGACGGGGCGTTGGAGCGCCCCCTCGCCACGCCCGGTTTTCCCGCAATATCAGAAAGTTATTTTTTCGGGTATAGGCAAGCCGGTAATTGGGACAGGTTTTCGATGACGCCGTCGGGCGATTCGGGTAGATGCTCAGGCCGCTGATCGAAACGGTTGCACCAGAGGGTGGTAAATCCAAATGCCTTTGCCGAATAGGCATCCCAACCATTGGAAGTAATGAAGCAGATTTGTTCCTTGGGCAGACCAAGCCGGTCGGCACCGAGTTGATAGAAGTCGGGATGCGGCTTGTATTTTTTGGCTTCCTCGGCCGAGATCACGGCGCTGAAGTAACCGCCGAGCTGGTTGAACTTGATTGCCGAGTCGAGCATTTTCGGAGTGGCATTGGACAGGATGATCATCTTGCACCCATTCTGCTTGAGTTGCTTGAGGGTGTCCGGAACTTCCTTGTAGGCCAGAATTTCGAGGTATAACCCCATCAGTCGGTCGCGCAATTCGTCGTCCTCGAAGTCCATCGAGGCTATCGTGTAGTCGAGTGCGTCGCCAGTGACTTGCCAGAAATCGGCATAGTTTCCGGTCAGGCTGCGCATCCAGGCGTACTGGAGCTGTTTCATCCGCCACATGTGCGAAAAATCGATCCACTTCGGCCCCAGAGCATCCTTTGCCGCTCGTGCCACACTACTGACATCGAAGAGCGTGCTATAAGCATCGAAAATGCAAGCCTTGATTCCGGACAGGACAGGAGTGTTCATAAAAGCCTCTATCGTACGATTTGGACAGCGTGTTAAAAAACTGAACAGGAGACTATCGGAGTCGAATGATATTCCTTCTTTTGAAGTTTGCTTCTGCTTCGATAAGAATAATTTAATCGCTTGAAGCGGGTTTTCAAAGTACAGAACCTTGGTGCGTTGTCTGTTTGGCTAACAATTTGTTTTTTTGGACATAAAATTCTTGTCTTGCGCAGAATAGGGACGAATTTTTGCAGTGCCATGTTGCAAAAACGCAACATGGCGAGGGGAGGGGCAATGCCGATGGGCTTGGTTTTCGCGCCAGCTGTTACGAATCAGAGGCAAAGCAGTTCGTGGTCAGAGATGCTGTTGCGACCGTTCATCTTGGCCAGATAAAGCTGCTTGTCCGCTTCATCGATCAATGCGTTCGCTTCGGTCGATTTGTCGCAGATCGCCGTGATGACGCCCTGGCTGACCGTAATATGCGGTGCGATGAGCGAGCTTGGGTGGGCGATGTTCAGATTTTCGACGGTGCGCCGGATTTCCTCGGCCATTTTGAGCGCGATGTCATGCCGGGTGTCGGGGAAAATCAGCATAAATTCTTCGCCGCCGTAACGAGCCACCAAGTCGGCATGGCGCCGGGCAAAACCGCGCAGCACGGTGGCAATCTGACGTAGGCAGTCATCGCCCATGACATGTCCGCAAGCGTCGTTGTAGAACTTGAAATAGTCGACATCGAGCATGATCAGCGACAGTGGCGATCGTGTCCGTCCCGAACGCCGGATTTCCCGTTCCAGTTCGAGGTCGAATTTGCGCCGGTTGCTGAGACCGGTCAGGGAATCGGTTTGCGCGAGCCGCGAAAGCTCTTCGTTCATCAAATCGATTTCTCGGGTTGAGGTTTCCACTAAACGGTGCAAGACGCGCATCGTCCTGAATTGATGCGATTCGATCCCTTTGGCGGATACGGATGGGTCTATGGGGGGGCTTCCCAGCTGCGGTTCAGGAATTTCCGCGAGGCAAAGGGCGGTGAGGGTCTGGCTAAGGAATAGGGGGGAAGCGCCGGGCCGGGAAAAAAATTCGCCATAACAAAAGAAGCCCGATGTCGGCGCCAGCTTGTGGATCGGCGCCAGTTCGATCCGGACATTTTCCCCGAGAATCCACTTGCGCGAGACACAGGAGTAGAGGAAAGTGGCTTGCGCGCCAGAATCTTTCAAGCTGTCGTGTAGTCACCCCGCCCCATCGGCAATCAGACCCGTGTGACAGTAGCCGAAGCGAAACTGTTCGCCGGGGTGAAAGTCATGAATGTAATCGAAGGAGCCATCCGCGTTGACGCCGATGGCGTGGACGGCCATAAGTATGCCGTCGCGCTCGATCATCAATGGGAAATCGACGGCTGACATCGGCAGGTCGTCGACGATTTCATCCCCAAGGTAGTGCCGGTAAATCTCGTAAGGCGTCTGACCGTCGATGGCATAAACCCGTGAGCCTTCGACACGGGTAATCGTTAATTTCTTTCCGATCGGAACCCAGCTCAGGGTGTAGTCGTTGTGGGCCACGAGGCTGTCACCAGCTAGGGAAACAGCAGCAAAGCCGCTGTCGGTTATTCCCTCGGCGGTGAAAACCTGCGTCCGAAGGCATTTGCCGTTGTCGCCGGCTTGCCCCCCGGCGATGACGGTATCGGGAAATCGGGCATGCAGGGCATTTAGCAGGCCTTGGGAACAAGGCAGGCGTTTTTCCTTGATGCCGCAGCCAAAGGCGATGATGGCCTTGATTCCGGGTTGTTGCAGGGCATCGGCAAGTTCATCGCCAGCGGCTGTCAGATTGTCGTTTTGGCAGACGAGCGCGGTGCGAATGGCGGTTTCAGAGAAACAGGTGAAATTGACGACGATGGATTTGTCGAAGGCATGCCCGTCGAGAATCTCGCCGGCCGTAGTGGTCCCCAGAATGGAGGCGCCGGGGAAAGCTGTTTTCAGCGCGTCGATCAGGGCAAGAATGGGCTTTTCCTCAAGGACGCCCGAGAAAACCTGGATCAGCATCCGGTCACACGGGTGCGCAAGGATGCGCACCGGCAATCTTTCCAGATCGCTCTTCTCCCGATAACGGATGCTCAAGCTATAAATCATGGCATGGCTTTCTCAGTGGGAAACATACCTCACGTCCTTCACTTAGATCGTCTTCTTTAAAAGAAGACCATATTTTCGTGAAAGGGTTTTCGACAGTGTAGTCTTTTTGTTGCGCGAAATACCGGGGGTTTCTCTTATTGTGATTCCAGGGTGGGTTGATTGATCGGGCCGATCGTCGCGCCGCGCCGGGCGCGTTGGCCAAGATGCTTGTCTTCGGAGAAGAGTTCTTTCGGCCGGTTACGGTAAGCGCCCTTCACAGTGACGGTTGGCCCTCTGGCAGCAATGGCGGTGCGCAGTGTTTCCTTGTCGCGGAGGCCAATGATCTGAACGCCTTTGCCGCCGGAGAGCTTCTTCATCTGGTCGAGCGGGAAGATCAGTAGGCGACCGTCGTCAGAGAGCGCGGCGAGGTGATCCATGCCGGCGATGCGCGCAGGTGGCAGAAGGACGGCGCCATCTTCTATGGTCAGGAAGGCTTTGCCGGCTTTCTGGCGCGAAAGCAGGTCGCCGTAAGCGCAGATGAAGCCGTAGCCCGAGGTTTTGGCGAACAGGAATTCATCTTCCGGTTTGCCGACGAGCACATGCGAGATCTTGCTGTTGCCCATGTCCACGAATGAAGGCAGCGGTGCGCCCATCCCCCGTCCGTCGGGCAGGGCCGAAATCGGCACCGTGAAGGCGCGACCTTCATTGGAGAGGATCACCAGCGAATCAACAGACCGGCATTCGTGGGTCGATCCCGGACCGTCGCCGTCCTTGTAGGTCACCGCCGAGAGGTCGAGGTTGTGGCCCTGGCGCACGCGCGCCCAGCCCTTCGCGGAGACGATCAGCGTGACCGGTTCGTCGGCAACGGTAGCGACTTCTCCTCGCGACGCCATGACTGCCGCTTCAATCAGCGTGCGCCGGGCATCGCCGTGTTTGGTCGCATCAGTCTTGATTTCCTTGATCACCAGCTTGCGCATCAGCGTGTCGCTGGCCAGCAGCTTTTCCAGTTCTTCCTTTTCGCTGCGCAGCTTTTCGAGTTCCTGCTCGATCTTGATGCCTTCGAGTCGGGCCAGTTGGCGCAGGCGGATTTCGAGAATGTCGTCGGCTTGCCGGTCGGACAGGGCAAAGCGCGCGATCAGCGCCGGCTTCGGCTCGTCGGACTCGCGGATGATGCGGATCACCTCGTCGATATTGAGGAAGACGACGTGGCGGCCTTCGAGGATATGGATGCGGTCGTTGGCCTTGGCCAGACGGAATTCGCTACGTCGGCGCACGGTGGCGAGGCGGAAGCGGCACCATTCGCCAATCAGGTAGACGAGCGTTTTCTGGCATGGGCGACCGTCGAGCCCGACGGCGACGAGGTTGATCGGCGCGGCGGTTTCCAGGCTGGTATGTGCGAGCAGCAGCGCAACGAACTCGTCGCGGCTGAGCCTGGAGCTGACCGGCTCGAAGACGAGGCGGATGTCGTCGTCCTTGCCCGATTCGTCGCGAGCGCGCTCCAGCTGCGAGGCGAACAGGGTCTTGAGTTGGGCCGCCGACTGTTCGATGGCTTTTTTGCCGGGCTTGGGCTGCGGGTTCATCAAGGCGCCGATTTCGGAGAGCACCTTGGCGCTCGAAACGCCGGGGGGCAGTTCCTTGACCACGAGTTGCCAGGCGCCGCGTGCCATTTCCTCGAATTCGTAGCGAGCACGTACGCGCAGGCTGCCGCGGCCCGTGGCATAGGCGTTGGCAATCTCGGCAGAAGTTGAAATGATCTGTCCGCCGCCGGGGTAGTCCGGGCCGGGGATATGTTGCATAACCTCGGCGAGGTTCGCCTGCGGGTTCTGGATGAGGCAGATTGCCGCGTTGGCGACTTCCTGCAGGTTGTGCGGGGGGATTTCGGTGGCCATGCCAACCGCGATACCCGAAGCGCCGTTCAACAGCGAGAAAGGCAGGCGGGCGGGCAGGAAGGCCGGTTCGTCGAACGAGCCGTCATAGTTCGGCTGGAAGTCGACGGTGCCCTCGTCGAGTTCGCCGAGCAGGAGTTCGGCAATGGGCGTCAGGCGCGCTTCCGTGTACCGCATTGCCGCCGCGTTGTCTCCGTCGCGCGAGCCGAAGTTGCCCTGGCCGTCGACGAGCGGGTAGCGGAGCGAGAACGGTTGCGCGACACGCACCATCGCGTCGTAGGCCGAGGAGTCACCGTGCGGGTGGTACTTACCGATGACGTCGCCGACGACGCGCGCCGACTTCACCGGTTTGGCGCCGGCGGCAAGGCCGAGTTCGTGCATGGCGAACAGCACGCGCCGCTGCACTGGCTTCTGACCGTCTTTCACGTCGGGTAGGGCGCGGCCCTTGACCACGGCAATGGCGTATTCGAGGTAATCGCGCGCGGCGGTCTCGTGCAGGAGGATGCTGTCGCCGACATCCTCGCTCGTCACCGTGATCGCCGCCGGGGGCGGCGGATCGTTGGGCGTGCCGGCCGTCGGCAGTTCGGCAAACAGATCTAGGGTGGCGGTATCGTCGTAGTGCTTGTGTGTCATCTCAGATCTCCGCGCTGATGAGCGCGCCGTTGGTTTCCATCCAGGCGCGGCGACCGGCCGATTCGTTCTTGGCCATCAGCATGTTCATGACCGGTTTCGCTTCGGTTTCCTGCGGCAGGCGGACGCGCATCAGGCGACGGGTGTCGGGCGACATGGTGGTTTCCCAGAGTTGCTCGGGGTTCATCTCTCCCAGGCCCTTGAAGCGCGAGATGTCGACCGATTCGGGCTTGACCCCCTCCATCTGCAGGCGGTCGAGTTGCGCGGCACGCTCGACGTCGTCGAGGGCGTAGAGTTTGCGTGCCGGGCGCTTCTTGCCTTGCGTCGGCACGTCGAGTCGATAAAGAGGAGGTTGCGCGAAGTACAGGTGGCCGTGTTCGATCAGTTTCGGGAAATGGCGGTAGAACAGCGTGCACAACAGCACACGGATATGGCTGCCGTCGACGTCGGCGTCGGTCATGATCACGACCTTGCCGTAGCGCAGGTTGTCGAGCACCGAGTCCGGCGCGTCCGGGAGGTGCGGGTCAATGCCGAGAGCGACGGCGATGTCGTGAATTTCGCGGTTGGCGAACAGGCTGCCAGGATCGACTTCCCAAGTGTTGAGGACTTTGCCGCGCAGCGGCAGAATGGCCTGGATTTCCTTGTCGCGACCCGATTTGGCCGAGCCGCCGGCCGAATCGCCCTCGACGAGAAAGATTTCGTTGCGGCTGATGTCTTCGCTTTGGCAGTCGGAAAGCTTGCCGGGCAGGATGGCGACGCCGGATTGCTTGCGCTTCTCGACTTTCTGTCCGGCACGGGTGCGCGCCTGGGCGGCCTTGATCGCCAGTTCGGCGATTTTCCGGGCGGCGTCGGGGTGTTCGTTGAGCCAGAGTTCGAGCGGGTCGCGCAGCATGCGTGAAACCAGCGCCACGGCATCGCGCGAGTTGAGCCGCTCCTTGGTTTGGCCCTGGAATGAGGGGTCGAGCACGCGCGCGGCGAGGACGAAACTGATGCGCGAGAAGACGTCTTCGGCGGCCAGCTTGACGCCCTTCGGCAGCAGCGCGTGATGCTCGGCAAAGCTCTTGATGGCGTCGAAGGCGGCTTGGCGCAGCCCGGTCTCGTGCGTGCCGCCGGCCGGGGTCGGGATCAGGTTGACGTAGGATTCGCGCGCCAGATTGCCTTCAGCGCTCCACGCGATCGCCCAGGCGGCGCCGGAGCCAGCGGGGAAATTTTCGTCGCCGGTGGCGGCGTATTTCTCCGCCGCGAAGAACGGCGCCGCCAGTTCGCCGTCGATCTGTTCGGCGAGGTATTGCTGCATGCCGTTGGCAAAGCGCCAGCTTTTTGTTTTCCCGCCTTCGATGGAAAGAGAAATTTCGAGACCGGGCAAGAGAACGGCCTTGCTGCGCAGCAGCCGTTCCAGTTCGCCGAGCGGAATCTGGGCGCTGTCGAAGAATTGGGCGTCCGGCCAGATGCGGAGGCTCGTGCTGCTGGCTTTCTTCGGCGCGTCGCCGGTCTGGCGCAGCGGCTCGATGACGGCGCCGCCGGCAAAGGCGATTCGGTAGCGGCCGCCGTTGCAGACGACGTCGACTTCCAGTCGAGTGGAGAGGGCGTTCGTCACCGAGACGCCGACGCCGTGCAGGCCGCCGGAAAAACGATAGGCCGAACTGCCGTCGTTCTTGTTGAATTTGCCGCCGGCGTGCAGTTGGGTGAAAACGACTTCGAGGGTAGGGACGCCTTCGACCGGATGGATTTCGACCGGGATGCCGCGGCCGTCATCCTGCACCGAGACCGATCCGTCGCTATGCAGCGTGACGGCAATACGCTTGCAGAAGCCGCCAAGTGCCTCGTCGGCGGCGTTATCGATGGCTTCCTGGATGATGTGCAGGGGGCAGTCGGTGCGCGTATACATGCCCGGGCGATGGCGTACGGGCTCCAGTCCTTTAAGTACGGAAATGGATTCGGCGGTATAGCTCATTGCGCAGGGGTCTCCAACAGGCAATCTTTCTGGGCGGCTGCAAAAACCAGAAGTGAATGGTCTCTGCTTTCAGCATTTCGGGCGGGCGGATTTTAACATCGGAATGGATGTGGCCTGGCTGGCCGCGCAGGAGTGCGCTATTCGACGACAGCCTCCGGAAACAAGGTCGCCGATCCTGCTGGGGCGCAATAGACGCGGTTCTTTCCCGAGGACTTCGCTGTGTAGAGCGCATCGTCGGCGCGTTTGATCAGAGAATCCGCGTCATCTCCCGGACGATAGGACGCGACGCCGAAAGAGGCCGTAACATGAAGTTCCGGGACTTCGGGCAGGAGGCGCCTGTTGGCCAGGATTTCTCTCAAACGTTCGGCACAGATCGCGGCTTCCTCCGTGGCGGCATTGGGCAAGAGTACGAAAAACTCTTCTCCTCCCCAACGGGCCAGGGCGTCAATTTCACGCAATTCTGCGGAAAAGATTGCGGAAATCCTGATCAATACCCTGTCGCCCGCTTGATGGCTGTATCGATCGTTGATGTTCTTGAAGTTGTCGATGTCGATGAGGATGGTTGAAAAAACGGTTCTGTGCCGTTGCGCCATCATTAATTCATGTTCGAGTTGTTCTTCGAGGTGACGGCGGTTGAAAAGAGCGGTGAGTGGGTCGTTCCGGGCGAGTTCATCCAGTTTTCGATTGAGTTCGGCCAGTTGCGCCGTTTCCATCTCCAATTTTTGGCGAAGCAGGACTTCGCGCTTGTGTTTTTGGCGTAGGCGGCAATGATGTTTTCCCCGCTCAATGCGCTGAACCAAAGCATATCGCTCGAGGCGGTTGGCCTGTTTGCTGACATTGAAGAGCACCAACGTGTAGGTGGCAATGCCGAGCAGCAAGGAGATTTTTTCGGTCAGGTTGAGAAAGTGCGCTTGCGTCAATAAATAAACCACCATCGTCAGTGCAGTCGAAACAATGAATGCCCCATAGACTAGCAGTACTGCGCTGAACGCATTCATGGCAACGCCCATGGCGGCAGCGACGGCAATAAACTTGAACAGGAAAAGGAAATCGAGGGCGCCTGAGTCAAGGACGAAAAACCAGGCGCCCCAGCCGGTTCCAGCGATGGCCGAGCATAGGATTTCCAGGGTGATCCATGGACGGGGATTCAATTGTGCCTCCGTCGCGGAGGCCACCCGTCGGGCCATGGTAAAACGTATGGTCTGGATCAGCAGCATGCCGGTGAGCCACAGGATAATTCGAACCGCCGGAAACTGGCCGGAATGCACGGCAGCGACGGTGATCAGCGCGGGGATCGAAAAAGCAATCGACACACGGCTTCGCCGAGACAACTCGACGAGTTGCGCTTGTTCGATGCTACGAACTTCCGGTTTGGCTGGAGAAGCCCTCATGGCGCATCCGTTGTCTGAAGCCGTTAATTTGTCGACTCTTTTTTCGCAGGGAGCGAAAGGGTCGATACTATCGAACGAGAGCCTTGTTGGATATACGACGAAAGTTATAGTCGGAGAGCGACCGTAAACTGCATCGGGCAATAGGAAATCGCACTCCTGCGATATCAGCGGCGGGTGCTAGCGTTTCGTTGAAAGCGTCGAAGACGTGGCGTTCAGTTTCGCCGGGACGGCATGACGATAGGCGGGAAGGCTGCAATGATGCAAGGACGAGACGAGTGGTGGAGAGGAGGAGGATCGAACTCCCGACCTCCGCATTGCGAACGCGGCGCTCTCCCAGCTGAGCTACCTCCCCACGGAAAGCGGAATTCTACGTCTGCTATTAGACAACGTCAATTCCGACCGCTGGGGTGATTTCAAAATAAAAGGGCTTGCGTTCAGCAAGCCCTTTTAAGGGGTCCGTTCTTGTTTTAATTATTTCTTTTTCTTGCCCTTGGCGGCAGCAACCGTGGCCTTGAAGGTGGCGCCAGCGGAGAACTTCGGCACGGTCGTAGCGGCGATCTTGATCTTCTCACCCGTCTTCGGGTTCTTGCCTTCGCGAGCAGCACGGGCCGAGGCCTTGAAGGAGCCGAAACCGACCAAGCTTACACCGTCGCCCTTGGCAACAGCCTCGACGATCGTTTCGATAACGGCATCCAGCGCCTTGCCGGAAGCAACTTTGGACAACTCAGCCTTTGCTGCGATTGCATCGATCAATTCGGACTTGTTCATAGTATCTCCTGTTGTTGAATGTTGAGAGCCTCTCTGGTACTCCGCCGGGATTCTTGCACTTCACGGGTGTGAAGGGAAGAGGGAAAAGCGGGGAAATTGTAAAGAAAACAGAAAATCTGTTGTTTTTCTCGCCGGTAAGCGACTCATTTGACGATTTGTTGGTTACGTCGGGGGCTGAGCATAGGTGTCAGGAAGCGTCCGGTATGGCTTCTGGTTGATTTTGCTATAACTTTCGGCGTACCCGCGGCGAGGATTTCGCCACCGCCATCGCCGCCTTCGGGGCCGAGGTCCACGATCCAGTCGGCCGTTCTGATGACATCCAGATTGTGTTCGATCACGACGACGGTGTTGCCGTGATCGGCAAAGCGGTGCAGCACTTTGAGCAGCATCTCGATGTCCTGGAAGTGCAGGCCGGTGGTCGGTTCGTCGAGAATGTATAGCGTCCGCCCGGTATCCCGCTTGGAGAGTTCGAGGGCTAGTTTGACGCGCTGCGCTTCGCCACCGGACAGCGTCGTCGCCGATTGACCGAGCGTGATATACGACAAGCCCACGTCGACCAGTGTCTGCAATTTACGCGCGACGACCGGTACGGCGTCGAAGAATTCGCGCGCCTGCTCGACGGTCATCTGCAGGACGTCGTGAATGCTTTTTCCTTTGTAATGGATTTCGAGTGTCTCGCGGTTGTAACGCTTACCGTGGCAGACGTCGCAGTCGACGTAGATATCGGGCAGGAAATGCATTTCCACCTTGATGACGCCGTCACCCTGGCAGGCTTCGCAGCGGCCGCCTTTGACGTTGAAGGAGAAGCGGCCGGGGCCGTAGCCGCGGGCGCGTGATTCGGGCACGCCGGCAAAGAGTTCCCGGATCGGTGTGAGCAGGCCGGTGTAGGTGGCCGGATTGGAACGCGGTGTGCGTCCGATCGGCGACTGGTCGACGTTGATCACCTTGTCGAAATGGTCGAGGCCTTCAATTTGATCGTGCTCGGCGGGTTCAGTCGTCGAGCCGTACAGATGCCGTGCAGCCGCCGCGTAGAGTGTGTCGTTGATCAGCGTCGATTTGCCTGAGCCGGAGACGCCGGTGATGCAAGTCAGAAGGCCGACCGGGATTTCTAAGGTCACGTTCTTGAGGTTGTTCCCGCGGGCACCGGTCAGCTTCAGCAGGCGTTCCGGGCTGCGCCGGCGGGGCTGCCCCGGTGCTTCGATGCGGCGGCGACCGGCGAGGTAATCGCCTGTCATCGATTCCGCGCTGGCGGCAATTTGTTCGGGTGTGCCCTCGGCAACGATGCGCCCGCCATGAACACCAGCGCCGGGGCCGATGTCGACAACGTAATCGGCACTACGGATGGCGTCCTCGTCGTGTTCGACGACGATCACGGTGTTGCCGATGTCGCGCAATTGGCAAAGCGTTTCCAGCAGACGTTGATTGTCGCGCTGATGGAGTCCGATCGACGGTTCATCGAGGACATACATGACGCCGGTCAGCCCGGAGCCGATCTGCGAGGCCAGTCGGATGCGTTGCGCCTCGCCGCCGGAAAGCGTTTCGGCCGAGCGGTCGAGCGACAAGTAATCGAGGCCGACGTTGATCAGGAATTGCAGACGGCTGGTAATTTCCTTGAGTACCTTCTCGGCAATTTGAGCCTTGTTGCCAGCGAGTTGCAGGTCGAGGAAATGCGTGCGCGCCTGGCCGAGCGGCAGGCGGCTGATTTCATGCAGCGTCAGGGCCTGAGGGCCAGCGCCGATATGGACGTGGCGGGCCTCTTCACGAAGACGGGCACCGTCGCATTCTGGGCAGATTTTGTTGCTGATCAACTTGTCCAGCTCTTCACGCGCAGCGACCGAATCGGTTTCGCGGTAGCGACGCTCGAAGTTGCAGACGATGCCTTCGAAAGGATGGTCGCGGTCGAAGCGCGTGCCTTTTTCGTTAAGGTAGCGCAAGCGGATGACTTCCTTGCCCGAGCCGTAAAGCACGATATCGCGAATGCGTTCTGGTAGATCGGCGAACGGGGTTTCGACATCGAATCCGTAATGTTCGGCAAGCGACGTGAGCAACTGGAAATAGAACGGATTGCGTCGGTCCCAGCTGCGGATGGCGCCAGCGGCGAGCGATAGCTCGGGGTGGACAACGATGCGTTTCGGATCGAAAAACTGGATGACGCCGAGGCCATCGCAAGTGGGGCAGGCGCCCATCAGATTGTTGAACGAAAAAAGACGCGGCTCGAGTTCTTGCAGTGAATAAGAGCAAACCGGGCAGGCGAACTTCGCTGAAAAAAGGTGTTCCTTGCCCGAGTCCATCTCTAGGGCGATGGCGCGCCCTTCGGCGTGGCGCAGCGCGGTCTCGAAGGATTCGGCGAGCCGCTGGCGCAAATCGTCGCGGATTTTCAGCCGGTCGACAACAATGTCGATGGAATGCTTCTGCGTCTTGGCCAGCTTGGGTAGCGCGTCGATTTCATGGATGACGCCGTCGACGCGCAGGCGCGCGAAACCTTGTGCGCGCAGGTCGGCGAACAGTTCGAGTTGCTCGCCTTTGCGGTTGGCGACGACTGGCGCCAGGATCATCAACCGCGTTTCGGCCGGCAGCGCCAGGACATGGTCGACCATTTGCGAGACCGTTTGCGAGTCCAGCGGCAGCTGGTGTTCCGGGCAGTACGGCGTGCCCGCTCTGGCGAAGAGCAAGCGCAGGTAGTCGTGAATTTCGGTCACTGTGCCGACAGTCGAACGCGGGTTGTGACTCGTGGCTTTCTGCTCGATGGAGATGGCTGGCGACAGGCCTTCGATCAGGTCAACATCGGGTTTGTCCATGCGCTGCAGGAATTGCCGCGCGTACGCCGAGAGCGATTCGACGTAACGGCGTTGCCCTTCGGCGTAGAGGGTGTCGAAGGCGAGCGAGGACTTGCCCGAACCGGAAAGGCCGGTAATGACGATCAGGCGGTTGCGTGGCAGATCCAGGTTGATGTTTTTGAGGTTGTGCGTGCGAGCGCCACGAATCCTGATGTGTTGATGGCCGTCCATGAGGCGGGGTTTCTTGTATCGTCCGGAGGCAGAAAGCTGATTTACTAATATACGCATTTACGTTAGCAAATACGACCGCGCGAACCATTCGCTTGTTCCATAGTCTCCTTCATTTTTCTGTTTTCGTTCGCGCTAATGCTTTCACCAACCATTGATGTAATGAGCATCGCTGAGCGCCGCGCTGGAATCGGACTCGCGTCGGTTTTCGCCATGCGTATGCTGGGCTTGTTTCTGATTCTGCCAATCTTCGCCGTTTATGCACGGGAGTTGCCCTCCGGGGACGATCTTGCGCTTGTCGGGTTAGCGCTTGGCGCATACGGTCTGATGCAGACTTTTTTGCAGATCGCTTTCGGGATGGCCTCGGATCGTTTCGGGCGCAAGCCGGTGATCGTTTTCGGCCTTCTGCTTTTCGCCGCCGGCAGCTTTGTCGCGGCATCTGCTGACGATATTTACGGCATTATCGCCGGCCGCCTTCTTCAAGGGAGCGGCGCCATCTCGGCGGCGGTGACTGCACTTGCCGCCGATCTCACCCGTGAACAACACTTGACCAAGGTGATGGCCATGATCGGATCGTCAATCGGGTTGGTGTTTGCTCTGTCGATGGTGGCGGCGCCGTT
This sequence comes from uncultured Propionivibrio sp., assembly GCA_964575415.1. Lineage (GTDB taxonomy): Bacteria > Pseudomonadota > Gammaproteobacteria > Burkholderiales > Rhodocyclaceae > Propionivibrio. The sequence goes on along the minus strand of CAZNQL010000010.1, from coordinate 28,033 downwards.
GCTTTACGCTGGCGTTGGCATGTCCGGTATCTTTGTACTGACTGGGGGGCTTTCCTTGCTGGCGATCTTTATTGTGCTGCGAGTGGTTCCCAGGGCGCCAGCGATTCCCTGCCAGCCAGGCTGGGCGAGTTTCGTTGAGGTACTGAGGGACCGAAATTTGCAACGCATGAATTTCGGGGTGTTTACCCTGCATCTGGTGCAAACCGCCATGTGGGTGATTTTGCCATCGTCACTGGTCAATGCCGGGGCTTTGCCACTCGGCGAGCACTGGAAACTCTATCTGCCGGCGGTCGTGCTGTCATTCGCGGTCATGGTGCCGGCAATCGTTCTCGCCGAGCGTCGAGGCCAGACGAAGCTGTTGTTCAATTCGGGAATCGTGCTTCTGCTCGCCGTTTTGGCGGGGTTCGCGTTCTATGGGCACGGGCTGTATTCTCTGGCGTTCTGGCTGATGCTCTTCTTTGTTGCTTTCAATATCCTAGAGGCGGTCCAGCCTTCCCTCATTTCGAGAATCGCGCCATCGTATGCCAAGGGCGCCGCGCTTGGCATCTACAACACGACGCAGTCGCTCGGACTTTTTCTTGGTGGTGTTCTCGGTGGCGTTCTTTCAAAAACGCTGGGGGCCAATGCCCTGTGGCTGGTTTGCGCTTTGCTGGTCTCCATTTGGCTGGCGCTCGGTCTGACCCTGGATGTGCCCAGATCGGGTATCCGTCCTGCGCCATAATCCTTATAATCGCGGTTTCGATTTTCCCATCATGGAGGCAACATGGCTTCGGTCAATAAAGTAATTCTCGTCGGCAATCTGGGGGCTGACCCGGAGGTCCGTTACATGACAAATGGCGACGCCGTGGCCAATATCCGCTTGGCGACGACCGAGTCATGGAAGGACAAGGCGTCCGGCGAGAAGCGCGAGATGACCGAATGGCACCGTGTCGTTTTCTACCGCAAGCTGGCCGAGATCGTCGGCCAGTACCTGAAGAAAGGGTCGTCGGTCTATATCGAGGGGCGCATTCGTACCCGCAAGTGGCAGGATAAGGAAGGCCAAGAGCGGTATACGACCGAGATCGAAGCCACTGAAATGCAGATGCTCGGCGGACGTTCCAGTGGCGGGTTCTCGGGGGGCGAAGCCGAATACGGTGGCAGCATGCCGTCATCGGGTTCCGGCGGCGGGCGCTCTGCACCCGCCAAGAAAACGCCGAGCTTCGAGGATATGGACGACGATATTCCGTTCTGATTTTTTCGTCTTACGTAGGGTTCAGGGCAGGCATTCGGCCTGCCCTGTTTTTTAGTGGGGGGAAGCCGGTCGATAAGCCGGGTTCTGTCGTGGGCAACCATTCCTCTAGGCGTAGTGTTGCCAGTACGCTCAAGCAGCCTACCCGGAAGCAACGCGAGCCACGCCATACGCTTCCCTATTTGGCCTTGCTTCAGATGGGGTTTGCCGTGCCGTCCGTGTTACCACGTCCGCGGTGAGCTCTTACCTCGCCGTTTCACCCTTGCCGGCCCGGGTTTCCCCGGACTTAGGCGGTCTATTCTCTGTTGCACTTTCCGTCACCTCGCGGTGCCCGGTCGTTAACCGGCATCTTGCTCTATGAAGCCCGGACTTTCCTCCCCGTGCAAAGCACGCAGCGGTTGCCTGACCGACTTCCCGTGGCGATTATACGCGTCTTGCCGACAAATCAGTGGGTCACCGGTGCCGGTTGCGGCGTTGCCGTGCTAGCCGGCGGTTCAGTGGCCTCCGGCAAGGCGTCGGTCATCGGTGTGGGGGGCGGTGCCGGCTTGACGACAGGCTTGGGCGCTGGGGTGAATACGAGCGTTTCGTTGCGCATTTCGAAAACGCCCATTAGCGTGCCCAAACCGTCATCGGGGGTTTTATCGAGCGGTGCAAAGCCCTCGCAAGTGCGCGTTTCGGTGACGAAGAGTCGGCCGTTCTGCTTGATGATCCAGGCGTTGTTGCCTGGCGAAAAGATTTCGACCTTGGCGTTGTCGGGCGCTTCGGGCAGAGCGTGGCGGCGCATGCATTCGGGCATGCGTGCCGGGACAATCGTGAATTTTGCCGTGCTTTCCCAGGGCATGCCGGTGATCCGGATCAGGCTAAGCGAGTGCGCGCTACCATCGATTTCGAAGGTGGCGCGCTGGTCCGAACAGGCGGCCAACAGCGGGAGAAGCAAGAGGGCGAATAGTCGGGGGCGGATCATGGCAATCTCCGGATTTTGGCGGTTCTGATTCAGTCGACGAGTTTCCAGCGCAGGTGTTCGCCGGCGCGCAACGGCACCAGACGGTCACCGCCGGCATAAGCAAAGGATTCCGGAACCGGCCATTCCTTTTTCTCCAGCGTGACCGTGCCGGCATTACGCGGCAAACGGTAGAAATCGGGGCCTTTGAAGCTGGCGAAGGCTTCGAGTTTATCGAGAGCGCCGGCGGCGTCAAAGGCTTCGGTATAGAGTTCGATCGCGGCAAAGGCCGTGTAACAACCGGCGCAGCCGCAGGACGCTTCCTTGGCCCCGCGGGCATGCGGCGCCGAATCGGTGCCGAGGAAAAATTTGCGGCTACCGGAGGTTGCGGCTTTGATCAGCGCGGCACGGTGGGTTTCTCGCTTCAATACCGGAAGGCAGTAGTAATGCGGGCGAATACCGCCGGTAAAGATGGCGTTGCGGTTGTAAAGCAAGTGATGCGCGGTGATCGTTGCGGCAACATTGTCGCCGGATTCGGTGACGAAAGCGGCAGCATCGGCGGTCGTGATGTGCTCGAAGACGACGCGCAATCCGGGGCGGCGATTCAGCAGCGGTTGCAGCACTTTGTCGATGAACACATTTTCGCGGTCGAAGACGTCGACTGCCGGGTCGGTGACCTCGCCATGCACCAGCAGCGGCAGACCGAGCTTTTCCATTTCAGCAAGCGCGGCGTCGCATTTGGCGAGGTCGGTGACACTAGCGTCGGAATTGGTGGTCGCTCCCGCAGGGTAAAGCTTGACGGCCTTGACGAACCCGCTGTCGACTGCCAAGCGGATTTCGCTGGCCGTGGTGTTGTCGGTCAGATACAGCGTCATCAAGGGTTCGAAGGCCGAACCTTTCGGCAGGGCGGCGCGAATGAGGTCGCGGTATTCGGCGGCGGCCAGCACCGTCGTTACCGGCGGGCGCAGATTGGGCATGACGATGGCGCGGGCGAACTGGCGCGCGCTGTGCGGTAGGACGGCCGTCAAGGCTTCGCCGTCGCGCAGGTGGAGATGCCAGTCGTCGGGGCGGGTGATCGTGATTTGCATGGTGTTTGTTGCCGTTGAGATGAATAGGGAGATTCTAGTTGAAAAGCCAATAACCACAACGGGCGCAACGGTCACACCGAAAACAAATGCGTTTTTCAGTAAACTCGGGGTCTCTGTGGTGAAGCATGTTGCGTTGGTTATTTGATCTTCAGCGCCCGTTCGTACATCGCGTTTTTGCTGGCGCTGGTGATCGCGTGCGCGAGTTTGGCGGCTTGTTTTACTGGTAGGCCTTCGTCAAGCAGAAGTTTGAGTACGCGCTCACCTTCGCCGTCGTCGCCGGTTTCTTTCGCACCGGAAACGAGGAGGACGAATTCACCACGTTGCCGGTTCGGGTCGGCGTTCAGCCAGGCCAGAGCGTCTTCCAATGGGCAGGTGTGGATGGTTTCGAACAGCTTGGTCAACTCTCGGGCGAGGACCAGCGTGCGTCCGGGGCCGAAAACGCGCGCCAACGATTCGACCGTTTCCAGGATGCGGTGCGGCGCTTCGTAAAAAACCAGCGCGTAGGGTAAGTCGACCAAGTCGCGCAATACGTCCTCGCGCTGCTTCGCTTTAGCCGGCAGAAATCCATAAAAGAGGAAGTGCGGTTCGCTCAGGCCGGAAGCCGACAGCGCCGCGATCGCCGCGCAGGCCCCGGGTAAAGGGATGACACGGAAACCGGCTTCGCGCACCCGGGCGACCAAGCGTGCGCCGGGGTCGGAAACGGCCGGCGTGCCGGCGTCGGAGACGAGCGCGACCGATTCCCCAGCCTGCAGTTTCGCGATCACCTGATGCGCCGCGACTTCCTCGTTGTGCTGATGGGCCGGCAGCAGGCGGACAGCACTGCCGATATGCTTAAGCAAAGGGGCCGTGTGGCGCGTGTCTTCGGCGGCGACCCATCTGACCTCGCGCAGGACATCGATGGCACGTTGCGTCAGGTCGCTGAGGTTACCGAGGGGTGTCGCAACAACATATAATGCGGGGGATTCTTCTGTCATGGCAGTCGTAAAGGGCGATGAACGCTAACCTTACCACGAACGCTTCGGCGCAGGTTGCCGGGAGGCTTGCCGAAGACCTTGCCGCACGTTATCTCGAAAAGCACGGACTTACCGTGCTGGCGCGGAATTTCCGCTGCCGCGGCGGCGAGATCGACCTCGTTTGCCGCGAGGGAAAAACACTGATTTTCGTCGAAGTGCGTCTGCGCCGGAATCCCGGGTTCGGCGGTGCTGGTGCCAGCATTACCCTTGCCAAGCAGCGGAGGATCGTTCTCGCCGCAGAACATTATCTTGCCGCGCATGCACACGCGGACAGCGATTGCCGTTTTGACTGTGTGTTGCTCGACAATACCCAGGGGAATAAGGTCGAGTGGATTCGGGACGCCTTTTCGGCGGCATGATGGTCGTTGCCCGGTGGCGAAAATCCGATCGTATGCCGAAGTGGTAGACTAGCGCCCTCAGCATTCTTGACCTTCGATATTCATGGACTTGATTTCACGCATCGGCCAGCATTTCACGGACAGCGCCCAGACCAAGCTCGACGCCATCGAGTTGCTTGCGTCGCCCATCGCGCAGGCGGCGGAGATGATGGTCGCCTGCCTGCTCGGCAACGGTAAAATTTTGGCCTGCGGTAACGGCGGTTCGGCCGCGGACGCCCAGCACTTCGCCGCCGAACTGGTCGGCCGCTTCGAAATCGAGCGACAGGGGTTGGCGGCGATTGCGTTGACCACCGATTCTTCGATCCTGACGGCCGTCGGCAACGATTATGGTTACAACAAGGTCTTCGAGCGCCAGGTTCGCGCGCTCGGCCAGCCCGGTGACATCCTGCTCGCCATTTCGACCTCGGGCAATTCGGCCAGCGTCATCGAGGCCATTCATGCCGCACACGATAACGACCTGCGCGTTATTGCGCTGACAGGCAAGGGAGGTGGGGGCATCTCCGGATTGGTGAACGATTCGGATGTGCATATTTGCGTGCCTTCGGAACGCACGGCGCGCATCCAGGAAGTTCATCTGCTGACCATCCACTGTCTTTGCGACGGCATCGACAGCTTGTTACTAGGAGTCGAGGAATGAAGAAAAAACTAATTGCCGCGCTGCTCATCGGCGCCACCGTGTTGCCTGCTTTGCAGGGATGCTTTCCGGTCGTCGCTGCCGGGGTTACGACCGGCGTGCTTGCTGCCGTCGATCGCCGGACGCTCGGGACTCAGACCGAGGACGAAGCGATCGAATGGAAAGCCAGCGGCCGCCTCAAGGATAAATTCGGCAACAACACGCACATCAATTTCACCAGCTTCAACCGCAAAGTACTGATGACCGGAGAGGCGCCCAGCGAGGAGGCCAAGGCGGAAATCGAGCGGATTAGCGCAAGTGTGAGCAACGTTCAGGGGGTATATAACCACATTCGCGTTGCTGCGCCTTCCTCATTCGCTGATCGCAGCAACGACGCCTTTATCTCCTCCAAGATCAAGACCCGTTCGCTTGACAACGGTAAATTCAGCCCGGTCCATGACAAGGTGGTGACCGAGGCCGGTGTTGCCTATCTGATGGGCCTGGTGACCGAAGCCGAGGCTGATGCGGCAATTTCCGTGGCACGCACTACGGCTGGGGTCAAGAAGGTGGTCAACTTGTTCGAGATTGTGACGCCTGCGGAAGCCAGAGCACTCGATTTGGCTCAGAAGTCGAACAACAAGGCACAGCCGGCGGAAACGAATAGCCAGCAGAAACCCTGATTTAATCCAGATGAAATGCGCGGGCAGGCGATTCGCGTCGTCGGCCCGTTTTGCGTTTCAGTGCAGCACGCGGGGAATGCTGAGCGTGAATTCGTCGATCACAGCTTCAAATTGGGTGCCGTCCTCGGCGACCATCTGGTAGCTCCCGCGCATCGTGCCCACCGGCGTGTCGAGCTGACAGCCGCTGGTGTACTCGAATGTTTCACCCGGTTGCAGTAGGGGCTGTTCGCCGACGACGCCCAGTCCGCGGACTTCCTGCTCCTCGGAGTTGCCGTCGGTAATGATCCAGTGCCGCGAAATCAACTGCGCCGGCACCGTGCCGACGTTTTCGATGGTCATGGTGTAGGCGAAAACATAACGCTCCGCTTCCGGGTCGGATTGGTCGGCGACGAATTGCGGTGCGGCATTTACCGCGATCTGGTATTTTTTGCTTTCGGCCATGGGAGTCGACTCAGTCGTAATGATCGAATTGCACACCAATCCTTTGATCAAAGCAAGCCTTGGGAAGGGGCTGTTGAATCGAAGGGCGAGAGTCGCAATCGGATATGGTAAGGTTACCCACAAAAAATAATCTCCATTGGGTATCATCGAAACTCGAATTCGCAAAAGGATTTCATGGCCTCGCTTCTTCTCGAACTTCCGATGATCGATGGTTGCCGATCCCGCCAAACATAAGTCCGACGCTCGAATGATTGCTAATCCGTTTCGCATCCTTTCCGGCTTATGGCAGCATCGCTATCTGCTGGGGCAATTGATCAAGCGCGATGTTTTGCTGCGCTATCGCGGGGCGATGTTCGGCGTGCTCTGGATATTTCTGAGCCCGTTGCTGATGCTCGGCATCTTCGCCTTCGTGTTCGGACACATTTTTCAGTCGCGCTGGCCACAGCAACAGGAAGGCATGCCGTTCTGGCTGCTTCTCTACAGCGGGCTGATCGCCTTCAATATCTTTTCCGAAGCCGTGTCGCGTTCGCCCTCCGCCGTGCGCGGCTACCCGAGTTACGTCAAGAAAATCATTTTTCCGGTCGAAATTCTGCCGCTGGTGCCGCTTGGCGCCGGACTCGTGCATGGGACCTTCAATTTCCTGATCCTGCTGGCGGCGCTGGTCCTGACCGGCAATCTGCATGCCGAGATCGTGCTTTTTCCTTTGCTTCTCCTGCCGTTGTTGTTACTGGCTCTCGGCCTGTCCTGGTTCCTGGCAGCCTGGGGCGTGTTTATCAAAGATATGACGCAGATCGTGCCGCTGTTCGTGCAGATGACGATGTTCCTGTCGCTGATCTTCTATCCGGTCAGCGCGGTCCCCGACGTGCTGCGACCGATTTATCAGCACAATCCTTTGGGCGCCGTGATTGAAGCCGCGCGGGCGGTGACACTCGGGACACCAATTATGTGGTCACCGTGGCTGACGGCGCTGGTCATCGGTTTTATGGCAGCGGTACTTGGATACACATTTTTTTGCCATAGCCGCGAGGAGTTTGCCGATGCGCTATAGCATGGGAACCATCAAGCCTTGTAATCGCGATTTACAGCAGGGCAGGGCGGAAATGCAAAGGGCGAACCATGTCTGATATCGCTGTTTCCGTCAGGAACTTTACCAAAACCTACCGGATCTTCGGCCACCCTGGCGACCGTATCAAACAGGCGCTGACTTTCGGGCGGCTGCGTTACCACAAAGAGTTTACAGCGCTCAAAGATGTTTCCTTCGATATCCGGAAGGGCGAAACCGTTGGCATCATCGGCCGCAACGGATCGGGAAAGAGCACCCTGCTGCAACTGATCTGCGGCATCTTGAAACCGACCTCGGGGACGGTGCAGGTCAATGGTCGCGTCTCAGCGTTGCTCGAACTGGGGGCTGGATTCAATCCTGAATTTACCGGGCGCGAGAACGTTTATTTTCAGGGCGCGGTAATGGGCATCGCGAAACAAGAAATGGATGCACGTTTTGACGAGATCGCTGCTTTTGCCGATATCGGTGAGTTTATTGACCAGCCGGTGCGGACGTATTCGAGCGGGATGTATGTGCGGCTCGCGTTTGCGGCGGCGATCAATGTTGAACCGGATATCCTGGTAGTCGATGAGGCGCTAGCGGTCGGTGATTTCCTGTTCCAGAAGCGTTGCTACGCGAAGATCCGGCAAATGGAAAATGCCGGGCTGACCTTGGTCATTGTGTCGCACGACCAAGAAATCGTGAGAAATCTAACGAATCGAGCCTTGCTTCTTGACCGTGGGACAGCCGTGTTCTGTGGAGATTCGCGACAAGCGGTTCACCACTATCGGAAAATTATGTTTGAGAATGAAGCCCGGAGCATCGCCGAGAGCGAAGCTGGCGCGGTCAAACCGGATTCTTCCGGGGAGCGGCGCGAAGGGGAATACGGAATTGGGGGGGCCAAGATTATCGGCTTGCGAGTTCTCGATAGCGCAGGCAATCCATGCACGGTCTTTCATCCGCGCGAAAGAATCAATCTCGAAATGTCCGTGCGTTTCGAAATGTTTCTGGATCAGCTCAATTTTGCAATCGTCATCAGAAACGCGCAGGGTTTGAAAATATATTCGTGGGGGAGCTTCAATCAAGACATTGCCGTGTGGTCTGGGAGGCAAGCAGGAGAAGTGCTTTGGAATAGGGTTTTCCACTCTGGGCAAGGGGCGACAGTTACAATTTCGATTGAGGCTAATCTAGGAGCCGGATTCTACGAGGTGCAGGCGGTAGTGTCGCGTGAGTTGGAGAAACAATACAGTTCGCAACAGGTGCTTCACTGGTGCGACGAAATCGGTTCATTCCGTGTAGAAATGAATCCGCGCGATTATGTATTTGGTGGTGTTTGCGATTTGCGCGGGCGGGCAATTCTTCATGATTGACTATTCTGAAACATATAATAATTATTGGGCACGCCCAGACAGAATTGGAGAGTCGTCGTTTGACGATCCTGTGGCGCTGGCTCGCCAAGTTCTGTCGATTTGTGGGCCAGGTCGTATTCTGGATGTGGGCTGTGGCATGGGAGCGCTGGTTAGGGAACTAGTCAAACAGGGAGCTGATGCCTATGGCTTGGATGTCTCAGCAATTGCCGCGGCAAGATGCAATATCTTCATGCCAGGAAGATTTCAAGTCGGCTCTGCACTTGCTCTTCCATTCTCGAATGAAAGCTTCGATACGCTGGTAAGCACCGACTGTCTCGAACATCTGGCACCAGAAGACATACCTCGGGTATTGCAAGAAATGCATAGGGTGTGCAAGCGCAATCTGTTTTTGCGCGTTGCCACACTTCCTGATCGTGATGGGCAGTGGCATCTTACTGTCGAGAAGCGCGGCTGGTGGGAAGATGTTGCATTCGCTTCGGGCTTTCGCAAGCATCCTTTGTACTACGCCGTCACGCCGTACCATGCGCTTGAAGGCGAGGGAAATTGCATCGCAATCCCGCTGCAAAAGATTGCAAAAAAAAATATTGTCTTGCTATCCGTTGAATACTTTGCTTGACAAACGCGATTTGCATATGGATATGTCGCGTGAAAGTGGACGGCGCTCCGATGCGCACATGGTGCGCTATCACTTGGCAGTCGGTTATGTTCGTGATGGCGATACAGTCCTCGATGCGGCATGTGGCCTAGGATACGGTAGCCACTTGCTGGCTTGTCAAAGTGCTGCTAAGCGCGTGATGGGTGCGGATCTCGATCGGGAGGCTGTTCAATACGCCAATGAGAACTTCACTGAAAGCGACGACCGTCTATCATTCCGGGTCGCTGACGTCCACAATCTGGAGTTCTTGCAGGACGATTCCGTTGACTTGTTCGTTTGTTTTGAGACGCTTGAGCATGTGCGGGAACCTCAACAATTGATTGCTGAGGCGAAGCGGGTTCTCAGGCCCGGAGGACGCTTAATCGTTGGTGTGCCAAATGAGTGGGTCAATGAGGAGGGGGTAGATCCTAATCCGCATCATTTACATGTTTACGATTGGCAGCGTTTAGAAAAGGAAATCAAATCGCACTTCCTGCTTAAGGCGGCATTTGCTCAGACAGCAGGTGGGGGAATGAAATTCACCAACAGCCATCGGACTTTATTTGGTTTTTCTCCCCAGGGAGTGTTGCCCGAAGCGGCTGAGTGGTGGCTCGCGGTCGCGATGAAGGACCCGATTGATGCAAAGAACGTGGCGTATCGGGAAACCGCATTAAGCTGGACAGGCAATCCTCCAAATGTCGCCGCTTTTTCGCGTGACTACGAGAATCCATGGCTTGTCCGTAGTTTGGTTAGTATAGGTTGGCGAAATCGGAATTCTCGTCAAAGAGCAGAACTAGCAAATCGAACCCTGACCTGCTCCTCTAAGAAATCGCCGGATTCCGGGGCCGCATTGTGTGTTTTGGCTTACGGGTTGCTCGAGTCTGACGATGAGATGACTTCAGCGTTCATGAACGCTTTAATCGTCGAAATTGATTCGTACATTACACTTAGTGGCGTGGAGCCACAGTGTAGGCGTTGGCAAATATCCCTAATGTACGTCAAAGGATTACTTTGCCAATCCATGGGAGATCTTGAAGGCGCCCTTGGTTCTTTTCGTATGTGCGCCGATGCGGACGCATTGGTTTACAGCCCTTTGCTGGCTACCAAAACTGTAGATGCTTGCCGGCTTGCTGGCGTGATTTCGTTTCAGGCTGGAAACAGAAGTGACGCCGAATACTACTGGCAACTGGGGATATTACAGGCTGAGAAAGCCCTGAAGGGAGATTGGTGGGAAATTGTTGGAGATAGGTCTCCGCCTTTTACGTTCGGGCTCAGGGAGTCTGCTCAGATTTTGGATGCTGCGAGCAGATGCGCCGATGGGCTACATCATCTTGCGAGCCGGAATGCAGGTTGCGGTTTGTCGGAGGCAGGAAGCGTTGCCGTGAGTCTTAATGAAGGAGATAGATTATTAAAGAATACAATTCGTGAGCTGGCAGCGTTGCAGGCGACTCCGTATTTGCGCTTACAAAGAGCGGTCGAGAAAGATCCGCGCTCCGTTCGTAGAATTCTGAGAGTTTTCTATTTGCTGGCCATAATCCTGACACCCGAAAAGATGAAAAGGGCCTTTCGGCCGCTACTCTTTTCGCTACGCGGCTTGTTGCGGTGCCGGCCTTGATGTTGCCATGGGCTAGATGAGGACAGCACATGAGTAAGCTAAGAGGCGGGTTACGTTTGCTCTGGTCGCTTAGGCGCCACGAAAACCGAAAAAAGTTTGAGGCATTGGTTGGCGCCTTTATGCGTGATGTCGGCCAGGCGGAAACTAAAGATAGCTCACGCGTTATTGAAGAAGATCTGAAGTCCTTAAGCACGGGGCATGGTCTGAAGGTGTTGTTGGTCATTCACGAGTTTTCCCGCACCGGGGCCCCGTACGCCGTGTTTTATCTGGCCGAAGCTTTGTTCGCTATTCGCGGCGTTCGCCCAGTTGTTGTTTCCCCTAAGGATGGTCCAATACGTGACGAGTTTCATGCGAAGGGATTTACAACTGCTGTAGTACCCTCACTGTTCGATTGTCGAACGGTTTCTTCCCAAGTAATCGATTTTTTGACAGGCTTTGAAAGAGTAATTGTGACTTCCTTGGCTTGTCACGGTTTTGTCGGTCGTTTTAGAGGATTGATTAAACATCTGGCGTGGTGGATACACGAAACTGAAGTCGGGTTTGCGGCAGTCAACAGCATGAATGCAGAATTGCCTCTTTTGTTTGCATCATGCGATTCCGTCTGGCTTGGTAGTCCCCTTTGTTTCCCTCTCGCTTCGCAATACGTTTCAAGTGACAAGTTACACTTGCTTCTTTACGGCTGTCCTGACGTGGCATCTCCGCATACCTGTCATACTTCCGAGAAGGTCATATTTATTATCGTCGGGTCTGTGGAACATCGTAAAGGGCAAGACATTTTTTTACGAGCGATTCAACTGTTGCCCGAAGAATTGAGACGTAAGGCGAAATTTCGCGTTATTGGTTCTCCGTTACCTAGTGATAAATCGATCAGGTATTACAGGAGCCTTCGTGCTGAGGCTAAGCAAATTCCGGAAATTGAGTTTTTTGAGAATATGCCGTCAGTTAAGTTAAATGAGTTTTACCTGGATACCCATGTGGTTGTTTCAGCCTCACGAGATGATCCCATGCCAATCGCAATTACCCAGGGACTGATGTTCTCGAAAGTGTGTCTATGTTCATCGGCAATAGGTCATTCTGCTTTATTAGAACATGGAAAGGACGGCCTGATTTTTACCAATCAGTCGGAAAATGAGCTTTCTGCAAAGATTGCCTGGTTGATAAATAATCCAGAACAGTTTGCCGCTTTTGGGAAGTGCGGGAGAAATGTTTATGAAAGTTACTTCCAAATGAGCAGTTTTGTCTCATGCGTTGAGGGTTTGCTAGACAAATAGTTCTTCCCTAATCCCGGGGCGATTCCGACTAATCAGGTCTTCGGCAAATAACCACAGCCTGCTGGTCGTGATTCTGCGACTTGACCTCGCAAATTTCGAAGTAACGTCCCCATACCCTCTCTATGTATTGACGAGAGTGAAAGACGTTGCAGTTGTATGGGTCATCATCACGAAATGTTATGACTGTTTTACCTTCTGGCATTTCCAAACAATCAGCGATATACGGGCGAAACTTATCGACAGTGTCCTTTAACATTGGCGCCTTATTTTGCCAAGTCGCTTCATCATGTATGGAAATGTAAGCTATTCCGCCAACTTTGAGAATTCGTCTAAGTTCGAGAAGCCATGTGCTTTCTGCCTCATTAATGTGCGTAAACACAGAATAAGCAGAGATTAAATCAAAATAGTTATCCGGTAGGGGGAGGGATGGGTTGCAGTTATTCAAAAATGTTTTTACTGATTTTGGAAAGTTGATCTGATTCCACTCAACAGAGCTTATTTTAAAATCGGATGACCATACATCCCATTTGTCACTCTGAAATGCGAAGTGTCGAAACACGCGTCCAGTCGAGCCACCAAAGTCATAGTATCTTCCACCACGGATTCCGTATGGCTCAACAGCAGAGAGAGTTTTACGATAATCACTATAACCAGAAATCCAAAAGCCAAGATGGTGATCTTCAAAATAGCCTTCGCGATTTTCGGAGCTAGGAATTGGCGCCCGATCACGATCTACAAGATTTTCCCAATTAAGCTCATCTCGCCACCAATCGTGCTCTTTCTCTTTGCACCAACCGTGTTTTGATAAATATGAACTGTCAAAAAAATCGGCAGGCTTTCCAACAGCGGGTAGAACTTCTGTAGTGTCAGCATATGAAACGCCATATTTCAACACCTTATTTACTCGGGCTAATATGCTGTTTGTGCCAATAATCGAAAAACCATTTTTGAAAAGTTTATTCAAACACGACAACATGTTTTTTCTACCTTCATGATTATTGGAATATCAGGTATCACTCAATAATTGATAGCTAGCTTGCAGATTCGAGAATATATTACTTTCAATTATTATCGGGCTGGTCGAAAGTACAAGTCGCTGGAAGCTAAATTATCTGCTTTCTCCGGCATGGCCCCATGCGCTTGCGCAGCCCATCGAGTATGCCAAACATGAAAGCGTGTATTTTTCGAAGGCGCTGCTTTTCCATGACGCTCATGAATCCAAATCCCAAAAGCAAACGTGTCATTCGTCGTAAACACCATTGAGGGTCGTTCCGCCAGTATGACAAAATCGTCACAGTGGAATTGCGTGCAATGTAGTACTTGCGTAATGGAGGGTGATTCGGCATGACTCCGAGAAAAGGAAGTCGGACGCCGCCTGCGTTTCCAACACTGTGATTCATCACCACCTTGCGGCTGATGACGACTTTATTTCCATTCCTTCTGGCACGAAGGCAGAATTCGTGATCGACCTGATCGATAAAGTAATCCTCTCGAAAGCCTCCGATTGCAATCGCCAGCCGAATATCTATCAGGCTTCCCGAAGTGATGACTGTTTTTTGTTCGAGGAATTCATCTGTTTTGCCAACCGATACTTTGCTTCGATTGTTCCGAAGGTCAAGATAGTTGCTTCCAATGACCATCGGTGTTGGCTGGCAGGCCGTGGATACGCGTAGCAGTGTGTCGACAATATCCGGTTAGCATTCCGTGTCTTGATCAAGGACTAATATCCATTTGCAACCTGACGCAACCTGACTCGGCGGCGTGCGTAATACCTTGATTCAGCGCGGCAGCTTGGCCGATATTGCTATCGTTTTCTATGACAAGAGCTGAATGGAAAGCCTGCAGAGCAGGTTTCAGCTGTAGTTTCCGGCTTTCTCTCGGGGTGTTGTCAATAACGACGATTTTTGTTGCCTGAACGTACAGTGTTCGAATCTGTCGACAAAAATCGCTTGCCGGGAAATAGGTGACGACGACTGCGCATACGGTGTTATCGTCGTTATTCGATTCAATCATGGCGGCAATACAACTGTTCCCACGTTTGTCGTATTCCGTCAAACAGCGTCGTTTCCGGTTTCCATGAAAGCGCTTGCCTGATCCGCGAAATATCGAGAACGACATTGCGCACGTCAACGCCTCGCGCGGGACGGTACTTGGTCTCGATCGTGATGCTGGTAATCTCTTCAACGATCTGTCGCACCTGGTTGATACTGTGGCCGATCCCACTTCCCAAGTTGTAGGTACTGTTGTCTCCGGGCATGTCGATCAGCCGGACACTCGCCTCGATGAGATCGTCAATGTAGATGTAATCGCGTACGCTTTCTCCATCGCCCCAGACCTCGAAAGTGGTATCTCGTCGGGCGTGTTCGAGCAAGGTGCGAATCAGCCCGAAACCGTTTTTCAATTGTTGTCCAGGGCCGTAAACATTCGAAGGGCGAAGGACAGTCACGGCATGGCCGCAGGCGCGAAACGCATGCAGAACAGCTTCCTGCGCCAGTTTTCCGGCGCCGTGGTAGGAAAGCGGTCGGGTTGTGTCGTTCTCATGCACAGGCAGTCGTTGCGGGTCGCCGTAAATTGTACCGCCGGACGAGAAGAAAATGAGGTGGGTTTCCGGCCAGGCTTGTAGCGCTTCGAGCAAGCGCAGGGTCGGCGCCAGATTCTCCAGTTAACGCACGGGCGATCTGGCGGAGCTGCCCGGGGTCGTGGCGGAGGCAAGGTGAATGATGGTCGCGCATTGCGGCAACAATTTGGCCAGCAACGCAGGGTCATCAAGGTTGCCATGTACGTAGAAAATATTTGTAGAATCAACAGGTGGTTTGGGAGCGAGGATGATCACCTCGCGCCCTTGTTTCGCAAGCTTCCGGACCAGCGCGCCGCCGATGAATCCGCCGCCACCGAGCAGCAATATCGCCTTGTTATCCATCAAGCCGCCTCCAGCAGTTTCCGGTAAGCCAAGACATATCTTTCGGCGCAGTCGTCCCAGTCGCCGAATGATTCCTTGACCCAACGGCGGGCATTCATGCCAATCCGAGAATTATTTTCTGGTTCCTCGCCAATTCAATCCTTGCAAGAGTTCTTCGGGGGTTGCCGCCAACCAGCCTGTTTCATGATGAAGGATCGTGTCCCGGTGCGCGGGCAGGTCGGACGCTAGGACGGGAATACCGGACGCCATGGCTTCGAGGATGACTTGCGGTCGTCCTTCATCGTGGCGGCTCAGCGTGATCAGGCCACAGGCTTGTGGGAACCATTGGGTCAGTAATTCCTCCGGGTGGGTTGCGCCGTGATAACGTACACACGACGGAATCTTGACCTGTTCCTGCATCGGGCCGAAAAGGTGCAGCTGGCGGCTTCCGTCGAAAAAGTCGGCGCCCCAGTCGAACAGGTGGCCAATCTTGTTTCGGGTCAGCCGCGTCACGGCCAGCCAATGCCGTTGGTCGTCGCCGGGCGGCCGGCGGACGACGTCAAACCATGGCTTGTAGACGCCGAACGGAATCGTGCGAACCTCGGCTAGATCGCCGAAGGCCGCTTGCAGCGGCGGGCGCATCCAGTCGGCATTGGGCGCGAGAATGGCTTTGCGTTGGCGGAGAACGGAGCGCAGCAGCGTTTTCATTCCAGGAAGGCGGAGCAGTCCGAAATCGGTTCCCAAGACGCTAATCAGCGCCGGGGTGCGGGTTCCCCAGAGCGGCAGGGCGTTTTGCAGCCAGTTGACGTGTGCCACGTCGATCGGCTGGCTTCGGTAGGCTCGGCGGAGGCGGCGCAACAGCGTCAGGATGGCGCCGATGCTCATGAGCCGGTGGGTACGAAGCAGATAGGCAATGCCGCCTTGTTGCGATAGCTGATCCAGCCATCGCGTATCTTGAGCCGTTGTGGCGGCGCTGACCCCGTCTGGCATGTCGCCGGAAGGCACCCACACAGCAAGATCGATGTCCTCGCGGCGCGCCAAGGCGGCGGTCAGATTGGCGATGAAGCGTCCGCGCCAGTCCTGTGCGTCTTTCGGGAACGACGTGCTGGTGAGCAGGAGTTTTAGGCTAGCCGTCATCGCGAACGTCTGCACCAATCCCCTTGAAATGTAGCGCGGAGATTTGCTCGGAAACTATCCCGATCAGGAAGGTGATCACTGCTGAAATGAAGAGCAGGGCGCTCATGTTGGTGAAGCGACCCTCCTTGAGGAAGGTATAGAGGTAGTAGCCGAGTCCGGTGATGAAGAAGCTGGCGCTGACCGGCAGGAACAGCCGTTGCGGCGAATAGAACGTGCCGATCTTGATAATGATCAGGAGGAAGCGGACACCATCGCGGATTGGTCGGATGTGGCTTTTTCCGATCCGGCGCGGCGTGTGGATCGGAACGTAGGCCACACTGTAGCCCGCGCGGAAAAAACACATGGTGCTGGTCGTCGGGTACGAGAACCCATTGGGCAGGAGGTAAAGGAATTGCCGGAAGAGCGAAGCGCGAACGGCTCGTAAGCCGGAAGTCAGGTCTTCGATATTCTGCATGACCATCCAGCTCGCGAAATGGCTGAAGACATCATTGGCGACGGCACGATGCACACCGGCATGCGATCCCGATTGGCGAGCGCCGACGAACATGTCGTAACCTTTGGATAATTTCTCAAGTAAAGATGGGATGTCTTCGGGGCGGTGCTGGCCATCGGCATCCATGAATACGAGAATATCACCTTTGGCCGCTCTTGCTCCGGTCTTGATCGCGGCGCCGTTACCTTTTGGGTACGGGTGGCGTAGCACTTTTGCGCCGAGACTGGCGCAAATGGCTTGCGTATTATCGTCTGAGCCATCATCAACCACAATGACTTCAGTGTCGGGAGCCAAACTCAGGACTTTCGGTAACAAAAGTTGAAGACTAACTGCTTCGTTTCTGGCCGGAAGAATAATGCTAATGGTATCTGTCATGCTGTCCTATAACGCTCAATATAACGGACTACCTTGATTTCCCAATTTAGGTCTGATTTCAGGTGGTAACCTGCCGAATTCCAAGATTATCTGATTCCTGTCAGCGATAGTGAGTCGAGGGTTTGACATAGCCGAACGGAAGAGACGATCAATAATGTCCTGTTTGATCACGATATTGCCTTTGGCGATGTCTTTGGCTAAACCTATGAGAGTGTTCATATTCGGGGGGCCAAACGGTACCGTGGAAAGGCGTTGTTCAAGTGAAGCGAGTAATGATTCTTCAATCGGTATTCCTCTACGGGTATTCATCGCCAGGATGCCAATCAGTCCAGAAATACTTGATGTGCCAATATCGGCGGCTTGTTGGTAATGTAAGCGAGCTTTTTGATATAGATCGATCGCGTCTTTTTGCGAGGTGGGAGGTAAATAATCGTAAAGGATTGCCAAGTCTATGTGCGCTCTAACCGAGCCTTGGTGATGTTCTACTTCCAGCGTGCGCATTGCAAGCGTAATCCCCCATTGGTGGGCACGAACAGTAGTAAGGCTGGCGAAAAGTGCGATTATAAGAATAAAGGCGGGGCGGCGTAAACGGATACTCGAAAAGTGAAATTCTGCATTTAACGCGTAATAACTTAATGGCAAAAGAATGCCGATCATCGGCAAATAATTTCGATGCTCAAAAACGATTTCCAGCGGAATAATCGTTCCCTCAAGCGCATGACCAATTAAAAAGAAATAAATCCCGAAAGTAATGAGTGGATGTTTATTCCTCAACAAAAAAGCAGCACTCACGAGCGCTAAAATTCCTGAAGCAGCGGGAAGGGTTGTCCAAGGAAGCAGGAGCCCTCTGGATATCAGAAAATCGTCATGGTGTAACCCCATTTCCGAAAGAGCTGGTACTAGGGTCATGTGTATATAGAACCACAGCGCTCGTGCCTCAGTCATTAAGCGCTCAATCAGCGTAAAATCGCGCCAAACGTATCCACCCATCAGTATTTCGAAGTGTTTTAGAAGATATAGGGTGCCAAAAATAATCGGAGCTGCTGCAGCCAGCCCTACAAAAATTATTAGCCAATGTGACCATTCTTTTCTGGGTGTGGTCCAGCGCAATAGCGTTGTTTCAGTGATGAAAATGAATAAAGGCGTGAGCGCCCCCGTTTCCTTGCAAAGCATGGCGATGGGGGTGAAAAGGAAAAAAGCGACACTAATCCAGAATAAGGCGTACTTGTTACCGTCGACTAATTTTTGGTGGCCGTAGATATACGCCGACAATGCACAGAGCACGAAAAATGCCGAGAGGCTAGTCATACGTTGGACGACGTAAATAACACTGGTCAGATTAAATGGGTGCAATAACCAGAGCGAGGCCGTAGCGAGTCCGAAGAGCGATGCTTTTTGTAAATCTTCTTTGTTCCTGAGGCGCAGATGCAGACCAAGAAGCAATCGGCTAAACAGGAAGATTACAACGCCATTGGCGAGGTGTATCCCCAAGTTTGTGATCTTGTAGTAGGTAGCATCCAGGCCAGAAAAGTAATAGTTGAGTGCGAAAGTGAGGGTGCTGATAGGGCGGCCCAAAGGGCCAGCGCTGCTTGAAGTGGCTGCTTGCCACAGCGTTTGAGGGGTAAGTGAGTGAATATGCAGGGCCGAATTCAGGCGGATGTTGGCACCATCATCGAGGTTGAAATTTCCTGAGATTCCGGCCGAGTAGCATATTGCGGTCAGAATCAAAATAAATAGTAGCAAAGACAATAAGTTGGTGCGTTTTGCCATGGGGTTCTGTTCTGAGCGGAGCAAATAGTTTGCCGATAACAAAAAGGGGGCGATTGCCCCCTTTTTGTTGGTGTGCTGAATTATCAGGTCTTAGGACGATATTTTGCTGGCATGGTGCTCGCGGCGCCGATGGCCCAAGATGTTCCGTTATTTGAGCAGGTCGGGGTCCAAACAACAGTCGTATTTCTAGCATCTGTCGGTAGCGAAGTATGGTTCGAGCTAGTTGCCGTTACTACGCCTGTACCAGAGGTAACAGTGTAGCTTGCAATGTACCGCGATCCAGTCGGAACTGCAGTAGGAATAGCGCTAAGAGTGGCACCGGTGAGTGTGGCTAGATCACCTGCTTCGCTACAGGCAACTCCTACGGCCAAACGAGCAGGGCTTGTGACGCTAACAAGTTCCGATACTTTGGATTTGACGGTGTAATCCTGATAAGCAGGAATGGCCACAGCGGCCAAGATACCGACGATCGCAACGACGATCATCAGTTCGATAAGGGTGAAACCTTGTTGAACGCGTTTCATG
The DNA here is from genome assembly GCA_964575415.1 of uncultured Propionivibrio sp. Lineage (GTDB taxonomy): Bacteria > Pseudomonadota > Gammaproteobacteria > Burkholderiales > Rhodocyclaceae > Propionivibrio. The sequence continues at coordinate 8,501 of CAZNQL010000010.1, read as the reverse complement.
GTGTTTCTCCTTTTAGCGACGATTGATACAAGAAAGTTTGCTTCGGTTTCCATTCAGCAACATGCATGCCAACCAGAATAGAAACAGGAGTGCTTGATTGCAAGGTGTTTTACGAGTGTGTCGGGAGTTGGGGTGACGATTTTTGTCATGTGGTTCCGGGGATTGTCAGGGGAGCTGGCTAACCTCAAGCGAATTCGACCGGAATCACGGCTCGCAGCACCGTCTGTGTTTCGCCCTGCTGTGTCCGGTTGCTGAACCGCCAGACGGCGGCTTTCTTGGTCGTCCAGTTGCTTCTTCGTCGGAGAGCCGCGCTCAGCTCTGTTTCGTGACAGCCGAAATCACAGTCTTGACTTTGCTGTGTCGTAAACTTTCAATTTGTCACGTTTACCGACCGCAATTACGGTAACGAAAACGGTTTCGTCTTCAACCCGATATACCAGCCGGTAACCGGCACGTAACAGCTTGATTTTGTAACAGTCAGGCATTCCGTTCAGTGCCGCGGTCGGCGCGCGCGGGTCGGTCAGGCGTTCGGCAAGCTTCTTTTTCAGTGGTTCGCGTACGCTGTTGTCGAGTTTTTTCCACTCGGCCAATGCTAGTTCATGAAAGCGAAGCCTATAGCTCATCGAGGCTTACCTCGACGAATGGGCCGTTAGCCCTTTCCTGGATCAGTTTTGCGTCCTCTAGTTCTTCCAGGTGGGTCATCAGGCGTTCGTAATGCGCTACCGGTACCAGATAGGCCTCGGGTCGATTATGGTTGAGGATGGCTACCGGGCATTCGTCGGCCTGCTTGATGATGTCGGCAAAGTTGCGCTTCAAATCAGTGACGCTGACGGTCATGTTGGCGTAGATGGTATCCATGTCAATTCCTGTAAGGTATTTATTAGGTGCTAAATATAGCAACAAATAAAGTATCAATCCAGTTTTGAGAGGGCTCTTGGAAAAACCGGATCAGCAAAACTCGACCGGAACCACCGCTCGCAGCACCGTCTGTGTTTCGCCCTGCCGCGTCCGGTTGGAAAACCACCAGACGGCGGATTTCTTGATGGTCCAGTCGGCTTCTTCGCCGGAGAGCAATAGCGCAGCGGTTTGGCCGATGGTGGGTTGATGGCCGACGACGAGGACGGCGGCTTTGTCGATGCCGTCCGGCCAACCGGCGGCGGTCAGCAGGTTGGTGGCGTTGCTGTTGGTGCCGAGGCGCTTGTCGGTTTCGAAGGGCAGGCCGAGGGCTTGCGCGGTTTGTTGGCAGCGCAGTGCCGGGCTGGCGATGATGCGCAGCTTTTTCGGGCCGTTCTTTTTGAGCCATTCGGCCATTTGCCGGGCCTGTTTTTCGCCGCGCACGGTGAGCTTGCGTTTTATGTCCGGGAAGCCTTCTTCGGCTTCCGCGTGCCGCCATAACAAAAGATCCATTACCGTTTCCTTATTCGAGTCGCGGATGATGGCAGGGGAATGTTGCACGATTGTTTCCCGGCGTTCAGCAGGGGTGGCTGCGGAGCGCTTCCACGTCCGGGATCAGAATCCGGCGGCCTTCGACGACGATCAACCCCTTTTCCGAGAGTTCGTGCAGGATGCGGGAAAAATGTTCCTGCGTGAGGTTGAGGCGCGAGGCGATGACGCCTTTGTTCGTCGGTAGCGTGATGGCGGCTGAGGATTCGATGCAATCCAGATTCTCGCGCAGCAGGTAATCGATGATGCGCTGTTTGCCGGAATGCAGGGAATACGATTCGACGTCGGTCATCAGGTGGTGAATGCGCACGCAGAGGCCGGCGATCATTTTTTGGCCGAGTTTCGGGTCCCTTCCCAGTTCTTCGAGAATGACCTTTTTTGAAATATGCAGAAGCACGGAATCCTTCAGCGCTTGGGCGAAGACGATATGCGGGGTTTCCGTGAACATGACGGCTTCGCCGAAAGTCCGTCCTTCGCTGACGATGTCGACGACTTTTTCGCTGCCCTGTAAGGAGGTGAACGCCAGTTTGATCTGGCCATAGACGACAAGGTAAAAGCCGGTCGGCTGGTCGCCCTTGTTGAAGAGGACGTCTCCGCGACTCGCCTTGACGGTGCGGGTGCCTTGCGCGATCAGGGCGATTTCTTCGGCTTTGAGTCCGTTGAAGAGGGGCACATGCCCGAGCAAGGCTTCGATGTTTATTTCCCTGGAGTCTCGCACGTCGTCTCAGGTCAATCAGGGAGTGAGGTCGGCAGTGACCGGGGCGTGGTCGGAGGGGCGTTCGCGCTTGTGCATGTCGCGGTCAATTTCCGCTGTTGTGCAACGCTCGGCCAGCGGCGTGGAAAGGAGGATGTGGTCGATGCGCAAACCGCGGTTTCTCTGGAAGCCGAGCATCCGGTAATCCCACCAGGAAAAACTTTTCTCGGGTTGTTCGAAAAGGCGGAAGCTGTCTTTTAGCCCGAGATCGAGCAGGCGCCGGAAAGCGGCACGTTCGGGGTCGGAACAGAGTACCTCGTCTTTCCAGGCAGCGGGGTCGTGTACATCCCGGTCTTCGGGGGCGATGTTGAAGTCCCCGGCCAGCGCGAGTTGCGGATGCGCGGCCAATTCTTCGGCCAGCCATTTTTCCAGAGCGGCGAGCCACGCCAGCTTGTAATCGTATTTCTCGCTGCAGACCGACTGGCCGTTAGGGACGTAGGCGCTGATGACGCGAACGCCATTGACGGTGGCGGCAATCAGGCGCTTTTGCGGGTCCGGGAAATGTGGGTTGCCGTGGCTTACGTCGTTGAGGCCGAGACGGGAGAGCAGGGCGACGCCGTTGTAAGTTTTCTGGCCGGAAAAGGCGACTTCGTAACCCGCTGCCTCGATTTCCTGGCGCGGGAAGTTGTGATCCTCTAGCTTAGTTTCCTGCAGGCAGACGACGTCCGGTTGGCGCAGGGCAAGCCATTCCTGCAGTTGTGGGAGGCGTACCTTGAGCGAGTTGACGTTCCAGGCGGCAAGCCTCATTGGGCAAAGGCCCCAGACGGTTTCGCGCCGTAGGGCGCCGTTTTCGGATACCCGGCGAGGTCGAGGAGGTTATTCCACGAACCGGATTCGAATCCCTTGAAACTTTGCTGGCCGACGAACAGGCTCGGAATAGCCGCTTCGCTGCCGAGTTTGCTGGCCAAAGCGTCGATTTCTTCGGGGGTGGTCATCAGTTTTTCCGTGAAGGGGATGCCCCGGGCGTTGAGAAAGTCACGCGCTTGCTGGCATTCATTGACGCAATTGGCCGTGGTGTAGAGCGTCACCGGGAATTTCTGCACCGCTTGGCGCGTGGCGTAGGGCATTGGCGGGCTGTCGTCCGGCGCGCTGCCGCCGGTTTCGACCACTTGCTTCGTCCCCGGCGGGGGCGGCTGGTCCGAATAAACGGTGCGACCGCTGGCCTTGTCGATCCAGCGGTACGTCGTTTGCGCCGTTGCTAGCGAGCCGGCAAGAATGGCGACGGTCAGGAAGGCAATTCGCTTGGTGGCCATGGTCCGATCCTCCGAAAATCACCCGGGGATCATAGCACTCATGCCGCTGTGGCGGAGCAGGGCGTCGACCTGCGGTTCGCGACCGCGGAAGGCGCGAAAATTGTCGAGCGCCGCGCGCGCACCGCCGGCGGCGATGATCTCGTCGAGGAAACGCTTGCCGGTCGCTGGGTCGAAGGGGTCGCCGGCTTCTTCGAATGCCGCATAGCAGTCGGCGGAAAGCACCTCAGCCCACTTGTAGCTGAAGTACCCGGCCGCGTAGCCGCCGGCGAAAATGTGGGAGAAACTGTTCGGGAAGCGGTGCCACTCGGGCGGGAAGTTGACAGCGACTTCGCGGCGGATTTGGTCGAGCAGGTCGAAATCGGCGTGCAGCAAGAGATCGAAGAGCGCGAATTCGAGCTGGCGCACGGTCTGCATGCCGCTCTGGAAATTCTTCGCTGCGAGCATCTTGTCGAACAACGTGCGCGGCAGCGGCGCGCCGGTGTCGACGTGGGCGGTCATTTCTGCAGCACGTCCCATTCCCAGCAGTAGTTTTCCATGAACTGCGAGGGCAGTTCGACGGCGTCCCATTCGACGCCGTGGATGCCGGAGACGCCGAGTTCGTCGACGCGCGTCAGCAGGTGGTGCAGGCTGTGGCCAGATTCATGGAAAAGGGTGATCACTTCGTCGTGGGTGAAGGTGGCAGGTTTACCTCCGACCGGGCGCGAGAAGTTGCAATTGAGGCAAGCGACCGGCGTCTGGATGCCGCCCGCGATTCGGCGGCGGGTGATCGCTTCGTCCATCCAGGCGCCGCCGCGCTTGGTTTCGCGCGCGTAGAGGTCGAGGTAGAACTGGCCGATCAGTTCGCCGACCGGCGTTTCGATGCGGAAGAAGCGCACGTCTTCGTGCCAGACGGGCGCGCTGTCGGGCTTGATGCGCACGCCGTATAACGCTTCGACGACGTGGAAGAGGCCGGCCAGCACCTTCGGCTCGGTGAAGTACTGTTTGACCTCCTGTTCGGAAAAGGCGTAACGCGCTTGCAGCAGCTTTTCCGACGCATAGCCGATATCCCAGGGTTCGAGCGTTTCCTGGCCGAGTTCGGCGCGGGCGAATGTACGCAGTTCGGCCATGTCCTTTTCGGCGAACGGTTTGGCTTTTGTCGCCAGATCGCGCAGGAAGGCGAGGACCTGCGACACCGACTCGGCCATCTTGGGCACCAATGAGACTTCGGCGTAATTGGCGTAACCGAGCAGTTGTGCTTCTTCAAGGCGTAGTTCGAGGATGCGGCGGATCAGCGGCGTGTTGTCGAGTTCGGACGGGCCGAACTCGTCGGCGCGGGTGGCGTAGGCGCGGTACATCGTGGCGCGCAGGCGGCGGCTGTCGGCGTATTGCATGACCGGCAGGTAGGACGGCATATGCAGCGTGAATTTCCAGCCAGCTTTGTTGTCTTTTTCTGCCGCTTCGCGCGCGGCTTGGATCACGTCGGCAGGCAGTCCGGCGAGTTCGCGCTCGTCGGTGACGATTTCGGCAAAAGCGTTGGTGGCGTCGAGCAGATTCTCCGAGAATTTCGCCCCCAGGCTTGTCAGTTCTTCACTGATGGCCTGGAAACGGGGCTTCTGGGCTTCCGGCAGTTCGGCACCGGAGAGGCGGAAGTCGCGGATTTCGTTGTCGACGATCTTGCGCTGCGCCGTGCTCAGGGCGGCGTAGCCGGCACTCTCGCGGATCGCCTTATATTTAGCGAAGAGCTTGAGGTTTTGCCCGAGTTCGGCGTGGAAGCGCGAGACTTCCGGCAGCAGGGCGTTGTAAGCCTCGCGCCACTCGGGAACATCGTTGACCGAATGCAGGTGGCCGACGATGCCCCAGGCGCGGGAAAGGGTTTCCAGGCTGTCGGCGAGGGGGGCGGCGAAGTTGCCCCAGTTTGGCATTGCCGGATCGTCGGTCAGCCGGTCGACGAGCGCGCGATTTTCCGCCAGCAATTGGCTGATCGCTGGCCGGACATCGGTGGGCGAAATGGCGTCGAAACGGGGCAGTCCGGAAAAGTCGAGCAGGGCGTTGTCGGTCATCGCAGTCATCGTTTTCAATCTTCGAAAGAGAAAAAAGTTGGGCGGCCGCAGCCGCCCAAATCGCTAGTTTTTTGCCTGTAGGCAATCGAGCCTGTTCGCCGATTGACCGGGAAGACTGGAAATAATTCTCAGGCGGTGAATTTGAGGCCGCTCAGGCGTTCGTAGGCCTCGATGTATTTCGCGCGGGTACGGTCGATGACTTCGGCAGGCAGCTTCGGGCCGGGAGCCTTCTTGTTCCAGTCGAGGGTTTCGAGGTGATCGCGCAAGTACTGCTTGTCGAAGGACGGTGGGTTCTGCCCTTCCTGGTAGGCGTCAGCCGGCCAGAAACGCGACGAATCCGGCGTCAGCGCTTCGTCGATCAGGTGCAGCGTGCCGGCGGCATCGATACCGAATTCGAATTTGGTGTCGGCGATGATGATGCCGCGCGTCGTCGCATAGTCGGCCGCCGTGGTGTACAAGGCGATCGCGGCATCGCGCGCCAGGGTGGCGATGTCGGCGCCGTTCTTGCCGGTGCCGGCCAGTGCGTCGGCGAGGGTGGCGGCACAGTTGATCTTGGCCTGCTCGAAGGAGATGTTTTCGTCGTGGTCGCCGATTTCGGCCTTGGTCGCCGGCGTGAAGATTGGTTCCGGTAGCTTCTGCGCGAGCTTGAGACCGGCCGGCAGCTTGATGCCGCAGACGGCTCCGGTTTCCTGGTAGTCCTTCCAGCCGGAGCCGATCAGGTAGCCACGCACGACGGCTTCGGTGGGTAGCGGCTTGAGACGCTTGACGACGAGGCCGCGGCCGCGCACTTGTGCGCGTTCATCTTCGGCGACGACGCTTTCCGGATCGATGCCGGTCAGTTGGTTGGGCAGGATGTCCGCCAGTTTTCCGAACCAGAAATTGGCCATCTGCGTCAGGACCTTGCCCTTGCCGGGAATGGGTTCGGGCATGATGACGTCGAACGCCGAGATACGGTCGCTGGTGACGATGAGTAGCTTCTCATCGTCGATGGCGTAAATGTCGCGCACTTTGCCGCGGCCAAGAAGCGGCAGGCTCTTGATGGTCGATTCAAACAGGGCGTCAGGCATGGTTCGGTTCCGGTGGAGAGTAAAAAACGAGGAATTATAAATTAAATCAACGTCTTTTCGGGGGCATCGGCCTATTGGTCGGCTTCTTCGTCGGCCAGCGATTTGCGCAGGCGCTTGATGCCGAAAAAGGCGAGGCCGGCGATGATGGGAATCGATACGGCGGTGACGATTTCGGGCGAAATGGCCGGATACAGGTGGCTACCGCCTTTTGCCAGGTAATTGACCAGTTGCGAGGTGTAGTAGGTGATGGCGGCGATCGACAGGCCTTCGACGGTTTCCTGCAGGCGCAACTGCAGTCGGGAGCGCTTGTTCATCTGCGCGAGCAGTTCTTGGTTCTGGCGTTCGAGTTCGATATCGACGCGGGTACGCAGCAACTGGCTGTTGCGAGCGACTCGACTGGAGAGATCCTCTTGCCGCCGGGCCATGGCGGCACAAGTGTTCATTGCCGGCTGGAAGCGGCGCTGCATGCATTCCTGAAACATCGGGTAGCCCGGCACGCGGATTTCCCGTAATTCGTCGATACGCTGCAGGACGAGGTTATGGTAGGCGCAGGAGGCGGTGAAACGGAAGGTGGTGCGCGCCACCGAGTTTTCGACCTCGGCGGCCAAGTTCGACAGGTCGGTGAGAATCGAGTGTTCGTCTCCCGGTGAGGCGGCCTTGCCGATGCGTTCCATCAGGCTGGCAAGGCGGGCTTCGGCGCGGTTCAGCCAGCTGCCGACTTCCGTGGCGACGGGCAGGCCGAGCAGGGCCAGCATGCGGTAGGTTTCGATTTCGAGTAGACGCTGCACGGCGCGACCCGGTTGCAGGCCCGACATCGATTCGTCGATGAGCAAAATGCGCGAGAAGCCGTTGTCGAACATGAAATCGGTGAACACCCAGGCGGCACCCTTGGCAATGCGCGAGGCGACTGTCTGCCGGCCGGAGGTCGGTGACAGTCCGGCGAGTACCGTGTCTGGGGAAATGTCTTTGGCTGTGCGCAATTCAACGTGGGTGGCGACGATCAGTTTGCCGGGAATGGCCGATAGCCATTCGGGGAAAACGGCGTCGAAAGCCGTCGCGTCCGGGTCGAGTTGTTCGCCGGGCGCCAGCGGTCGGAAAAAAGTGTAGCTGGAAAATTCGGTGTGCAGTTCCCAGCGCAGCAGGTAGTTACCGGCATCGACCAGCAGGTGCGTGGCCGAATTCTCGATGAAGCGGCAGGCGCTGGTCTGGCAGAGGTTCAGAACGTGTTCGCGTTCGTCTGGCTTGTCGGTCAACTCGTGCTGGAAAGCGAGGAGCGATACCAGCGTCGGGCCGTTCAGGGGGACCGGCGAGCGTGAATGAAACGCGATGTTCAGTCGTTCGCGTAGCGGGTGTTGTTCGATCTCAGCGAGGTTGAAACGGGGGTGCATGGTATTCCGGAAAAAGCGACCTCGGCGCGCTGAGGGCGTGCCGGGGTCTGTGAAGCGATCAGCGGACGACTTGGTCGAGCTCGCCCTTGGCGTAGCGTTCGGCCATCTTGTCCATTGAAATCGGCTTGATCTTGCTGCCCTGTCCGGCGCAGCCGAAGGCCTCGAAACGGGCCAGGCAGATCTTGCGAGCGGCTTCGCGCGCCGGCTTCAGATACTCGCGTGGGTCGAATTTCGACGGGTGCTCGGCAAAGAAGCGGCGGATGGCGCCGGTCATGGCGAGACGGATATCGGTATCGATATTGATCTTGCGCACGCCGTGCTTGATGCCGGTAATGATTTCTTCCACTGGAACGCCGTAGGTCTCCTTCATGTCGCCGCCGAATTCGCGGATTTCGGCGAGGAGTTCCTGCGGCACCGACGAGGAACCGTGCATGACGAGATGGCAGTTCGGAATGCGGGCGTGGATTTCCTTGATGCGGTCGATGGCCAGGATGTCGCCGGTTGGCTTTTTGGTGAACTTGTAGGCACCGTGCGAAGTACCGATGGCGATGGCCAGC